>DASXJR010000090.1:0-13333 GCA_036497285.1 Jatrophihabitans sp. | reverse complement strand
TACGCCTACCAACTCGAACTCGACGGCCCGGACGGCATCCACGATCTCACCGGAGTCGGCACGTTCGAGGTCCTGCCTGAGGGCAAGGTCCCGAACGTCGATCGAGTGCTCGCCTACCTCGGCGAGGACCAGGCCGACCCCGACCTGCTCACCCTCGCCGCCGCGCGGCTTCCGGTCGTGCTGGCCTTCGTCAAGAGCTACACGCGCGGACAGGGCTTTACCGCCGACGGCATCCCCGACGACGCGCTCTCCGCCGTGATCATCGCCGCAGCCGCTCGCGAGCTGAACACCGAGCAGGGGCTGCAGCGCCAGGAGATCGGGACGACCAGCTACTACTACGGCCCGAACCCGCAGGACTTCACGCTGCGCGAGCTGCTGATCATGAACGGCTACCGCCGACGGGTCGCGTGATGGCCTTGCTGAGCGTCACGATGCAGGCTTGAGCCTCGTCACGCTGGTCGGCAGGTAGTCGTCAACATCGTTGACGAACAAGCCAAGCAGGTCGCCTCGCTGCACCCCGTTGTTCTTGTGCCCGAGGTCCTTCCGGATCGCGTTGAGCAGCGCCTCGAACCCGAACATGACGTCCATTCCCTCGATCGCACCCGTAGTCAGTCCGCGTCGCCACCGGGACCACGCGACCACGACCTCGTCGGAGCCCCAGATCACCAACTTGGGCGTGATCTTCTGGAACAGGGCGACGATCGCTGCGCTGTCGGGCTCGTCCGTGTTCGTCATGGCGTTGATCTGGGCAAAGAGGCCCTCGATCAACTCTTCGTAGACGGGTGTCTTCTGCTGGCGAATTTGCTCCTCGAGGGCCTTCCGGCGCTCGTGATAGCGGGTAGTGAGGATGCCGCCGATCGAGACGACGAACGCGAAGAAGCCCGCTGCGATCGCTGACGCAACGCCCGGGTCCACCCCGTCGAACAACGACTTGATCTCGATCCGGACCAGCCAGAGCAACAGGCCGACGAGGGCCGCGAGGAACGCGAAGGCGAGGAGCCCACGTATGAATAGCAAAGTTGATCGCATACCACGAATCGTCCTCCTGAGGATCCAGATTCGCGCGCGACACGCCGTGGGGTCACTCCTGCTCTGGTCGTGTGTTGGACGGAACCAACTGTTCGATCGTCGTGGGCACGGTGTTGCTCGTGCTGCGCCGGGCCCGGGTCCGTCCCTGGCTGTGTGCGGTGCTCGGTGGTGCGGTGCTCGTCGCGTTCGTCGTGGTGGCCCGGCCGTCGCCGAGCGTGTTACGGGCCGCGGTCATGGCGGCAATCGCGCTGGTGTGCCTAGCCACCGGGCGGCCCCGTGCAGCCGTGCCGATCCTCGCGGCGACCGTCCTCGGGCTTCTTGCCTGGGATCCGGGCCTCGCGGTCGATCCAGGATTCGCGATGTCGGCCCTCGCCACGGCGGCGCTGCTGATGCTGGCCCCCGGCTGGGCCCGCATGCTGCGCCGCCACCACGTGCCGGGCGGCGTCGCCGAGGCGCTCGCCGTGGCCACAGCGGCGCATCTGGTCACCGCGCCCGTGATCGCGGCGCTGTCGGGAACGGTCAGCCTCGTCGCGATCCCGGCGAACGTGCTCGCCGAACCCGCCGTGCCGGTCGCGACGGTCTTCGGCTTCGGTGCCGCAGTGCTGGCGCCGATGTGGACGGGCGGTGCCCGGGCGCTCGCGTGGGTGGCGGGGTGGCCGTGCCGCTGGCTGGTCGGGGTCGCGGACCGGATCGGCGCCGTGCCCGGCGCGCGGCTGCCCTGGTTCGGCGGACTTGTCGGCGCGCTGACGATGCTCGGCTTGGCGGTGGTGCTCATCGTGCTGGTCGCCCGCGGCGGGGTCGGGCGGCTGATCGCGGTCGGGCTGGTGATCGCCGTGCTCGTCCAGATCCCGGTGCGCTCGGTCGTCTCGCGCTGGCCGCCGCCGGGCTGGGTGTTCGTGGCGTGCGACATCGGGCAGGGTGATGCGCTCGTCCTCAATGCCGGACCCCAGAGCGCGGTCGAGATCGACACCGGCCCCGACCCGGTGCTCGTCGACCGGTGCCTGCGGGATTTGGACGTGTCCGACATCCCCCTGCTCGCGCTGACGCACTATCACCTCGACCACGTCGGTGGTCTGGCCGGCGTGCTGCACGGCCGCCGGGTGGGCCAACTGATCACCGGGCCGCTCGCCGAGCCCGCCAGCGGCGTCGGGCTGGTCGCCGACGATCTCGCGGCGCACCACCTCACGATCACCAGCCCGGCGCCCGGCACCCGCTACGACATCGGCCAGGTGCACCTGCAGGTGCTGGGTCCACCGGCTCCGTTCCATGACACGCGTTCCGATCCGAACAACTCGTCGCTGGTCATGCGCGCGGTGGTGGGCGGCGTGTCGATCCTGCTCGCCGGCGACGTCGAACTCGAGGCGCAGCAGGCCATGCTGACGGCCGGAATCGATGTCCGCGCCGACGTGCTCAAGGTGCCGCATCACGGCTCGGCGTACAGCGATCCGCGCTTCCTCGCCGCGGTGCAGGCGAGGGTCGCCGTCATCAGCGTCGGACTGCACAACGACTACGGCCACCCGAGCCCGCTCCTGCTCGCCGACCTGGCCCGTCTGGGCCTGCCGGTGCGCCGCACGGACCACGACGGCGACGTCGCGGTTGTCGGCCCGCGGGCGCACCTCAGCACCGTCGTGCACGGCAAGGCGGCCACTGTCGGCGCGGCCCGCGCACCGCCGAACGGCAGCCTGCGAGCCTGCTGCCCGCTGAGCCGAGGGACGGGCGAAACTGCCCTGCCGACTACGATCTGTGCGTCTCGACGCAGTGACGATCGCAGGAGGATCCTTGAACTCGAGCGACAAGATCGGCGGCGGTGCGGGCGCGTTCGTACGGGCCCGCGTGAAGCCGGCCGTGCGCCGCGGGCTGGCTCGCATCGAGCCCCTCGACCGGGCTGCAACCCGGGCCGTGGGCCGCCGCGCGAGGGCCGAGCGGCTGCGCTCGATGTACCAGGTCCTTCGCCGCAGCTACTTCCCCGGTGAGGAGGAGCTCGCCGAGGGTGACCTGCCGACGATCGAGCAGATCGCCGAGGTCGAGGCGGCCGCGCTGCGGTCGAACAACGTCTTCGGCGGGTTCTTCCGCTCGCTGATCTCGGAGGCCGACTTCCCGCGCGCCTCGGTCGACCTGTCCCGCAAGCTGATCGCCCGCGGCGAGGCCTTCAGGGCACGCAGCATCTTCCAGGTCTTCTCGCTGTACGACGAGTTCCGGCCCGCAGCCGACATCTGCCTGGCGATCTGCCTGATCGGCGAGCCGATGCCCGAGGACGCGTGGACCCTGTTCCACCGCAACGACCTCGCGCTGTCGACCCGGCTGGCGTTGCGCGAGCACTTCACCGTGGGCTTCCAGTGCGAGCCCCAGGCCGCGGCCGCCGACCTCGCCCGGGTGCTGTCCGGCGAGGTGCCCGCGGTCGGCACCGCCGAGACCTGGGTCGAGATCGCGCTGCACAGCTTCGCCGCAGGCTTCGAGGACCTGTCCGCGCAGGCGCTGGCGCGTGCCGACCAGCAGTTGGCCGCCACCCCGGCCGACGCCGCCCGGCTGCGGCCGCGGATCGCCGCACTGCGGTCCTGGTACGGCCGCGCCGAGCGCGCCGCCCAGGCCGAGGCGGCACCGGCCGGCGAGGTGTCGTTCGCGCTCACCGACACCAAGTTCCCCGACCGTCGCGCCAGCTCACGCAACATCGCCGACGCGGCGCAGGCGCTGGCCACCCTCGGCCACCTCGCCCGGCACGAGAACGTCCAGTTCACCGGCGACACTGAACTGGTCACTGTTGCCGACCGCGTCAGCAAGGAGGTCGCGCCCGCCCGGCGCATCGCCGGCACCGACCTGCGCACCGTCCGGCTGACGAGCATCGAGCGCGACGCAAGCCGCTACTCGGCGGTTCCGCCCGGCACGTGGGCGATCGTGTCCGACTGGTGCGCCACGGCCCTGGCCGACACGCACCACGACCTACCGCTGAACCCGAACGTCTCGCCGATCTTCGTCTCGTTCCACATCACCGTCGACGCGCTCAAGGCGCCCGGCGCGATCGAGTACCTGCGCGCGCACGGCCCGATCGGCTGCATCGACCGCGACACCGTGTTCCTGCTGCACGCGGCGGGCGTACCGGCGTTCTTCAGCGGCGCGATCGCCACGACCGTCGACACGGTGCTGGAGTCCGGGTCGGGAAACGGCGCCGGCACCCTGTTCGTCGACATCGCACCGGACGGTCCGGGTGAGCGTCGCGACCTGCGCAGCGAGGACGTCGCGGTGCGCAACCTCGCCGCGAACCTGACTGCCGCGCAGGAACTGCTCGGCCGGTACCGCGACAGTCGGCGCGTCGTCACCGCCGACCTGCAGGCCGCGCTGCTCGCCCGCGCGGCGGGCACCCGCGTCGACTTCCGACCGGGCAAGGCCGCGAACGCGCGCATCGACGACCTGGGCCACCTGAGCGACACCGAGTTCGCGGCGATGCAGCAGGGCTTGCTCGACAAGCTCGCCGCCGTCATCGGTGCCGCGCTCGAGGGCAAGCCCGCCGACGAGGTCTACGCCGTGTGGCGCGAGGTCTGCGCAGCCGACGTAGCCGCCGCAGAGGCCGAGCTCAACAGCGTCAGCGGCTTCCCGTCGCTGAACTTCGACCTCGACGACGTATGCCGCACGATCCGCTCCGAGTCGGTCACGGTCGAGCGCACCGAGGGCGGCACCGAGGGCAGCGAGATCAACGTCGAGTTCTCGCTGGACGGCAACTACAAGCACCAGCTCGATGTCGTGCTCGACTCGATCGTCGTCAACACCAGGCGACCGGTACGCGCATTCGTCCTGTGCCGGAACCACACCCAGGCCGACTTCGACCGGATGGCCAAGCTGTTCCCCACCGTGTCGTTCGTGTGGCTGCCCACGGACAACGTGACCTACGGCAAGATCAACTCGATGAATCCGTGGGTGACCCCGGCCACCATGGACCGCACGATCCTGCCGCGGCTGCTCGGCGAGGTCGACCGGATGTTGCACTTCGACCTCGACGCGATGTGCCTGGCCGACCTCGGTGAGCTCTACGACACCGACTCGTGCGGCTTCGCGATCGTGGGCGCGCCGGAGCCGCAGCCGCGTTATGTCAGCGGCTTCGAGACCTACAAGAAGGCCGCCGACCGGATCCGGCGCGAGGGCAACCCCGCTCTGGCGCGCGAGTTCGTGATCCGCACCCACAGCAAGGACCACTTCGACTTCAACATCTTCAACGCGGGGATCATGGTGATGGATCTCGCGAAGATGCGTGCGGACGACTTCTGCGGCCGCTATCTGCCTTACGTGCAGGAGTTCGGCCTCAACGGCCAGATCGTGCTCAACACCTACACGGGCAACAAGGTCGCCGAGGTGAGCGGCGACTGGAACGTCTCGATGCGTCTGCAGGTGCTGGACAAGCCGAAGATCGCTCACTGGGCCGGGCCGCGCAAGCCGTGGAAGCGTGCGGTCTATGTGGCCGGACGCGAACTGTGGGACGAGGGCGAGCGGCGCGTCGCCGAGCGCAAGCGCAGCGCGGGCGTCGCCTGATCCGACTCGAGTTACCTGACCTAACACCGATCACAACCGTGCCCTGCAGTCCGCTGCAATCCCTGGGTCCCGACCATGCGTGCGGCCAGGGTTGCGCTTTTACCTTGGTAGGCTGCAGGCCAGTCGCGCAGGGCCGTTCCCTGCTGCGGGCCGAAAAAAAGGAGTGACTGTAGTGCGTGTACTCATCCTCGGTGGCGACGGATTCTGCGGCTGGCCGACAGCCCTGCACCTGTCGAACCGTGGCCACGAGGTGGCGATCGTCGACAACCTCTCGCGCCGCGACATCGACAACGAGCTCGAGGTCAGCTCGCTCACCCCGATCGCGCCGATGGGCCGCCGCCTGGAGGCGTGGAAAGAGGTCAGCGGCAAGACGATCACGTTCCACCGCTACGACGTCGCGGAGAACTACCACCGGCTGCTGACCCAGCTCAAGGAGTGGCGCCCCGACGCGGTCGTCCACTTCGCCGAGCAGCGGGCCGCGCCGTACTCGATGAAGAGCTCGGCGCACAAGCGCTACACGGTGTCGAACAACCTGAACGCGACGAACAACCTGCTCGCCGCGATCGTCGAGGCCGAGCTGTTCGACACCCATGTCGTGCACCTGGGCACGATGGGCGTCTACGGCTACGGCACCGCCGGCATGAAGATCCCCGAGGGCTACCTGCGGGTGAAGGTCGACACCGACGAGGGTCCCGTCGAGCAAGAGATCCTGTACCCGCCGAACCCGGGCAGCATCTACCACCTGACCAAGACCCAGGACCAGCTCCTGTTCGCCTACTACGCGAAGAACGACAAGCTGCGCGTGACCGACCTGCATCAGGGCATCGTGTGGGGCACCCAGACCCGCGAGACGGCTCTGGACGAGCGGCTGATCAACCGCTTCGACTACGACGGTGACTACGGCACGGTGCTCAACCGGTTCCTCATGCAGGCCGCAGTGCACTACCCGCTGAGCGTGCACGGCACCGGTGGTCAGACCCGCGCGTTCATCCACATCCAGGACACCGTGCGCTGCATCGAGCTGGCGATCGACAACCCGCCGAAGTCGGGCGAGCGCGTGCAGATCCTGAACCAGATGACCGAGACGCACCGCCTCAACGACCTGGCCAAGATGGTCTCGGTGCTGACCGGCGCCGAGATCTCCTACGTCAAGAACCCGCGCAACGAGGACGCCGAGAACGAGCTGCACGTCGAGAACCGGCAGTTCCTCGACCTCGGTCTCGAGCCGATCACACTCGCCGAGGGCCTCATGCAGGAAGTCGCGGAGATCGCCAACAAGTACGCCGATCGGTGTGACACCTCGAAGATCCCGTGCGTGTCGTACTGGCGTCCGCAGGAGATGCAAGAAGGACCGAGCGTTTGAGCACGCGCGTCCTCGTCACCGGGGGTGCGGGCTTCGTCGGAACGAACCTTGTGCGCCGGCTGCTGTCAGCCGGCCACACGGTTCGGGTCCTTGACGACTTCCGCTCCGGCCGCCGTGAGTACCTGGACGACCTCGACGTAGAGGTCGTCGAGGGCCAGATCGGAGACACCGAACTGGTCACCCGGCTCGCGTCCGACGTCGATTCGATCGTGCACCTCGCCGCGGCCGGATCGGTCGTCGACTCGGTCGCCGATCCCGTCGGCAACTTCGAGGCGAACGTGCGCGGCACTTTCAGCGTGCTCAACGCTGCCCGGGCCGCCGAGGTGGGCCGCCTGGTGTTCTCGTCCACGGGGGGTGCGCTGATCGGCAACGCGACGCCGCCGGTCAACGAGAAGTCGCTGCCCAAGCCGATCTCGCCGTACGGTGCCAGCAAGCTCGCGGCCGAGGCGTACTGCCACGCCTTCGCCAAGTCGTACGGCATCCGCACCATCGCGTTGCGGTTCGCGAACGTGTACGGCCCGTACAGCGGTCACAAGAAGGGCGCCATCACGGTGTTCTTCCGGGCGCTGCACGAAGGCCGTCCGATCCAGATCTATGGCGACGGCAAGGCCTCCCGCGACTTCATGTACGTCGACGACATCTGCCGTGGTCTAGAACTCGGCCTCACCAGCGATCTCGAGCCGGGCACCGTGGCGCACCTGGCCACCGGCGTCGAGACGTCCGTGACCGAGCTCGCGGACGCCTGCCGCAAAGCCGCCGGTCTGCCGGACCACCCGATCGAGATGCTCCCGCCGCGCCCCGGCGAGGTCGACCGGAACTTCGCGACGTTCGACTACGCGCGCGAGCAGATGGGCTTCGAGCCCATCGTCGGGCTGGCCGAGGGCCTGGAACGTACCTGGGACTGGTACAAGAGCTTCGTCTTCTGACCCGGCCCGGTCAGCTTTTGGCGGCAGGACGGTACATATGACGGCCTGCCGCCAAAAGTGCGTTTAAGGGCCGCTCAGTCGAGGTGGAGGCCGCACTCGGTCTTGCCGCGGTTGGACCACCGGCCGGCGCGGGCGTCCTCACCGGCCTGGACGCGCCGGGTGCAGGGCCCACACCCGATCGACGGAAAGCCGTCGTAGACCAGCGGGTTGACCTCGACGTCGTTGGCCATGACGTACTCGTCGACCTGCTCCTGTGTCCAGGTGGCGATCGGGTTCACCTTGACCATCGAGCGCTTGCGGTCCCACTCGACGACGCCGGAATTGCGGCGGCTCTCCGCCTCGTCGCGGCGGATGCCGGACGCCCAGGCGTAGTAGCCGTTCAAGGTGCGGCGCAGCGGCTCGACCTTGCGCAGCGAGCAGCAGGCATCGGGGTCGCGGTCGTGCAGCTTCGGACCGAACGTGGCGTCCTGCTCGGCGACCGTCTGCTTCGGCAGGATCGAGTGCAGCGCGATGTTGTAGCGCTGCTCGACGCGGTCGCGGGTCTGCAGGGTTTCCGCGAAGTGGTAGCCGGTGTCGAGGAAGACCACGTTGACGCCCGGCTGGGCCTTGCTGGCGAGGTCGATCAGCAGCGCATCGGCCATCGAGGCCGTGATGCAGAACTTGTCACCGAAGGTTTCCGCCGCCCAGGTCAGGACAGCCTCGGCCGGCTCGCTCTCGAACCGTTTACCGGCATCGAGTGCGAGCGCCTCGTAGTACTCGACTTCGTCGGCAGGAACACCCACACGATCAGAATACGTGGCTCGCGCGCTTGGTCCGCTCAGCGGACTCATTTCCGGCACAGTGGCGGTTCCGCCCGAACGCGTCCGAACCGCCTGCAAGGATGAGTTCGTGGCGCAGCGACGGGCGAGTGCGGGTTCGAGCAGTTCGGCGCGCACCGTGGCAGTGGACGCCCTTCCCGACCCGCTGCCGCCGATCGTTCTGCTCGTCGGTGACGAGGAATTGCTGGTCAGCCGGGCAATCAGTGCGGTGAGCTCCGCCACACGGCGGCGCGATCCGGACGTCAGTGAAACCGAGCGGAGCGGGGGTGAGATCGAGGGACCCGAGCTGCACGAACTGCTGGGTCCGTCGCTGTTCGGCGACGCCAGGCTCCTGGTCGTGCGCGCCGCCCAAGATCTCCGCACCGGCGCCGTCGGCGTCATCGGCCAGTACCTCGACATCCCGGCCGAAGGCACCACGCTGCTGCTGCACCACGCCGGCGGGGCCAAGGGCAAAGCGGTGCTGGAAGCGGCCCGCAAGGCCGGCGCCATCGAGATCTCGTGCGTGAAACTGACCCGACCCGCCGAGCGCGCCGACTTCGTGCGGGCGGAGGTGCGCCGACGCGGCGGCCGGATCGACGCGGCCGCCGTGGCCGCGCTGCTCGACGCCGTGGGCAGCGACCTGCGCGAGCTGTCCGCAGCGGCGACCCAACTGGTCGACGACTCGGGCGGCACGGTGACCGTCGACCTCGTGCGGGCCTTCCACCAGGGCCGGGCGGAGGTGTCCGGCTTCGCGATCGCCGACCTCGCGGTGGTCGGCAACGCCCCGGCCGCGCTCGAGGCGCTGCGCTACGCCCTCGACCTGGGTGTCCCGCACGTCGTGATCGCCGACGCGCTGGCAGACGGGGTGCGTACCGTCGCCCGGGTGGGGTCGGCCGGGCGGGCGAACAACGAGTTCCACCTCGCCAACCGGCTCGGCATGCCGCCGTGGAAGGTCAAGCGGGCCCAAGGGCAGAGCCGCGGCTGGACCGAGGCCGGCATGCGCCGCGCCCTGCACGTCGTGGCGGACCTGAACGCCGATGTGAAGGGTGAGGCCGCCAACCCCGCCTGGGCGCTCGAGCGGGCGGTGCAGCGGCTGGCCGCGGCGAAGGCGACGCCGCGCCAGGGCTGACAAGCCCTCGCACAAACAAAAACGCGACGCCCGTTCGGGCGTCGCGTTTGGGGTATCGGTCGGATCAGAGCGTGTTCAAGCGCTGCGCCATCGCCGACTTGCGGTTGGCGGCCTGGTTGGCGTGGATCACACCCTTACCGGCGGCCTTGTCCAGCTGGCGGGACGCGGTGCCCATCGCCTCCTGCGCGGCGGCGCGGTCACCGCTGTCGGCAGCCTCGCGGAAGTGCCGGACGGCGGTCTTCAGGGCCGAGCGCACGCTCTTGTTACGCAAACGGGCCGCCTCGTTGGTGCGGATCCGCTTGATCTGGGACTTGATGTTCGCCACGAAAGAAGCCTCGACGTTCGGTTGGGATGTTCGGAAATCACGGTACTGACACACGCACATCGCTGCGCGGGCAACCGTGCCAGGCTACCAGCGACGCCGGACCCCACCAAAATCCCACCACCCAACGCAGGATCAAGCCCCAGGGGAGGATCAAGCCGACGAGCCCCAAGGGGCGAGGAGGCTTCGGTCCGACAACCGCCGGCCGCGCGAGCGAAGCGAGCTTGCGGCTTCGGATCGCAGGATGGCCCCGAGCGGAGCGAGCGGGTCAGACCAGGTCGAACCCCGACGGTAGGTATTTGAGGATCAAGCCGACGAGCCCCAAGGGGCGAGGAGGCTTCGGTCCGACCCCGCCGGCCGCGCGAGCGAAGCGAGCTTGCGGCTTCGGATCGCAGGATGGCCCCGAGCGAAGCCAGTGGGACAGACAAGATCCGATTTCGGCGGATTAAACAGACGGTCTCACCGTCACCAGCTCGAACTTCGTGTAGAGGTACACCCGTTCGCCGTCCTCGCCGCTGGCCGCATCGGAGACCGGCAGGTCGTCGCCCTCGTCCTCGCCCGCGACCATGGCCGCGCCGGCCGAGAAGTAGACCCCACCGTCGACGGGCAGCAGATCGGTGAGCTGCACGACGACGTAGCGGCCGCCGAGCGAGTCGACAAGGGTCTTGAGGTCGGGGCCCGCGCTGAACGCGTCCGCGGGCGAGCGATACACGGCCGTCACTTGCTGCCAGTCGCCCTCGCCGGGTGAGGTGTTGACCAGGTCGCCGATGCGGAGCTGGCCGGCCGGGACGCGGTACTCGGTGACGTGACGGGGATCGCCTGGTGCGGTCATGAAGCTCATCCTGCCCGATCGGCGCCCGGCTGCAGAGCCCGGCACCGGTCAGGCGGTGGCGAAGGGCAGCTGCGGCTGCGGCGGCCCGTGCGTCGGGTCGACCCCGTCGAACATGCTGCTGATGGACTCGCCGCAGTGGATCCGGGTGATCGCCTCGGCGAACAGCGGCGCCACCGAGCGCACCGTGAACCGGTCCCAGTCGCCCCGTCCGTCGTGCGGCACGGTGTCGGTGGTGACCACCTCGGTGATGCTGGGATGCTCGCGCAGCCGCTGCATCGCCTTGCCGGCAAACAGGCCGTGGGTGCACGCGATCGCGGCGCTGGTGCAGTCCTGCTCGGCCAGCCGGTCGAGCAACTCGATGATCGATCCGCCCGTCGCGATCTCGTCGTCAAGGACGATCGCGCGCTTGCCGCGCACATCGCCCACGATCGCGTCGATCACCACCCGGTCGTCCGCCAGCCGCTGCTTCGAGCCGGCGGCCACCGGCAGCCCGAGCAGGCGCGCGAACTGCGTGGCGGTCTTGGCGTTGCCGAGATCGGGGGACACCACGACGGTGTCGGTGAGGTCCTGATCGCGGAAATGGTCGGCGAGTTCGCCGATCGCGGTGAGATGGTCGACAGGGACGGAGAAGAACCCGTGCACCTGCGGCGCGTGCAGGGCCATCGTCAACACTCGGGTAGCCCCGGCCGTGACGAGCATGTCGGCCACCAGCCGTCCGGCGATCGAGATCCGCGAGGCGTCCTTCTTGTCCGACCGGGCGTAGGCGTAGTGCGGGATCACTGCCGTCACCTGCGACGCAGAGGCCCCACGAGCCGCGTCCAGCATCAGCAGCAACTCGACCAAGTGCTCCTGGGTGGGCGGGACGAGCGGCTGCACCACGTACACGTCGCGCTGCCGGCAGTTCTCGCCGATCTGCACCCACAGGCAGTCGTTGCTGAACCGGCGGATGTCGGTGGGGGAGAGCTCGACGCCGAGGTGGGCGCAAACCTGGCGGGCGAACTCGGGGTGCGCGCTGCCGGTCAGCACCACGATCTCGGGCATGCGTGCAGGCTAACCGGTCCGGTTCCCGGCGCGTGCGACCATAGAACTGTCCGTACACGAGAGCCGGAGAGAGAACTTTGACTGCTTCGCCGACAAGCGTCGGCCGCACCGATCCGGCCTTCATCCGCAACTTCTGCATCATCGCCCACATCGATCACGGCAAGTCGACGCTGGCCGACCGCATGCTGCAGCTGACCGGGGTGGTCGACCCGCGGCAGATGCGCGCCCAGTACCTCGACCGCATGGACATCGAGCGCGAGCGCGGCATCACCATCAAGGCGCAGAACGTGCGGATGCCCTGGCGCAGCCGCCACGAAGGTGTCGACTACGTGCTCGACATGATCGACACGCCCGGGCACGTGGACTTCACCTACGAGGTCTCGCGCAGCCTCGCCGCGTGCGAGGGCGCGATCCTGCTGGTCGACGCCGCGCAAGGGATCGAGGCCCAGACTCTCGCCAACCTGTACCTCGCACTCGAGAACGACCTGCACATCATCCCCGTCCTCAACAAGATCGACCTGCCGGCCGCGCAACCGGACCTGTACGCGGCCGAACTCGCGCACATCATCGGCTGCGATCCGGACGACGTGCTGCGGGTCAGTGCCAAGACGGGCGAGGGCGTCGAAGAGCTTCTCGACCTCGTCTGCGCAGAGGTGCCGCCGCCGGTCGGAGAGGCAGACGTCCCACCGCGGGCGATGATCTTCGACTCGGTCTACGACATCTACCGCGGCGTGATCACCTACATCCGGGTGGTGGACGGTCACTTCACCCCGCGCGAGCGGATCAAGATGATGTCGACCGGTGCCACCCACGAACTGCTCGAGATCGGCGTGATCTCGCCTGAGCCGAAGCCGACGGACGGGCTGGGCGTCGGCGAGGTCGGCTACCTGATCACCGGGGTGAAGGACGTGCGGCAGTCGCGCGTCGGCGACACCGTCACCGACGCCGCCAAGCCGGCCGCGAAGTCGCTCGGCGGATACCGCGACCCGAAGCCGATGGTGTACTCCGGCCTGTATCCGATCGACGGATCGGACTACCCGCTGCTGCGCGACGCCCTGGACAAGCTGCGCCTCAACGACGCCGCCCTCGTGTACGAGCCGGAGTCCAGCGCAGCGCTGGGATTCGGTTTCCGGTGCGGCTTCCTCGGCCTCCTGCACCTCGAGATCACCCGGGACCGCCTCGAGCGGGAGTTCGGCCTGGACCTGATCTCGACTGCGCCGAACGTCGTCTACCGAGTCACGCTCGAGGACGGTGAGGAACACGTGGTCACCAATCCGTCCGACTGGCCGTCCGGCCAGAAGATCGCCGAGGTGCACGAACCCGTCGTCAAGACGACGATCATCGCGCCGAGCGAGTACATCGGCGCGATCATGGAC
>DASXJR010000089.1:0-22422 GCA_036497285.1 Jatrophihabitans sp. | reverse complement strand
CCACGGTCACCTTCGTCGCCGCCGCAAACCCCCGCGCATCCGTAATCGGCCGCGACAAATACGCGATGATCGGCATCCCCACACCCAACGTCTGCCCATCACCGAACTTCAACGACACATGCACCGGCTTCGCCGGCTTCGTGGGCTTTGTCCTGGACGGCGCACCCGAGGTCGACGGTGACTTGTGCGAGCTCGGGATGCCCAGAGTGGACGTGCTGCTGCCGGGGAGTCCGACCTGCACCCGCTGGTCGTTGGCGGAGGTGAACTGCGAGATCGCGAAGATCGTTCCGACGATGAGCAGCACTGCCGCCGCGGCTGCCGCCGGCGCCAGCCAGTGCGAGCGTCGCGGCTCCGCACGGTGCCGGTGGTGCAGCGGCTGGTCGTCCTGACGCATCGGTGGCGTCGGCGCCTCCTCCGGCACCGCGGCGCGCGCCTTCGCATCGAAGGCCTCGCCGAGCAGCCGCTCGAGTTCGTCGTCGTTCACAGCTGTCCACCAAGCCTCTGCTGCAGCGTCGCCATCCCGCGACTGGCAGCAGACTTCACCGAACCGGTCGAGATCCCGAGCGCGTCGGCGATCTCGCGCTCGGAGAGCCCTGCCCAATACCGCAGCACGAGCACCTCGCTCTGCCGGGGCGGCAGCGCGCGCACCGCAGCGAGAGCCGCCCGGTGTTCGTCGCGCAGCAACACGTCGTGGTCGGCGCCGGCCGTGGCCTCGGGCTCGGCCACCTTGAGGTGCTTGCGGGCCACCTGGCGTCGCCGGATCACCGACCGGGCGAGGTTGACGACGGACGTGCGCAGATAGCCGAGGGCCGCATCGGGGTCGCGCAGGCTTTCAGCCTTTCGGTGCAACGCGAGGAACGCGTCCTGCACAACGTCCTCGGCACTCGACACGTCGTCGACGAGCAGCACAGCCAGCCGGACGAGGTAGCGCCAGTGCGCCTCGTACAGGGCAGGGATGTCGACGACGCGACCCACCGGGAGAAGCTCGGTGCGCGCGGGGTCAACGTCCCAACCGGACTCCACGACTGACAAGGCTGCCACATGACTAAGGTCGCCCAACACGCCGCCGAGGTTGGCCTGCGCCGTCAGTTCGTGCTCGAGCTCCAGGCGATCATGACCGACTTCATCCCCACCAGACCGTCGGAGGCCCGGTACAGCGCCTTCATGGTGCGGCCGGTGTACTTGCGCATCCCGGCGAATCCGTCAACGCACTTGTAGCTGAGCGGGATGCCGCGCAGGATGCTCGGCGTCCCGTTGGTCGCGAGGCAACGTTGCCCGCCGACCAGTTGGATGGCCCACGGCCGAGCGATCTTCACCGTCGTCGTCGCCGTGGGCAGCTTGTGCACCCGCAGCTCGGTCGGGTGCCCCCACGGGGACGGATAGCACTCGAGCACGCGATTGGCGTCGGGGCTGACGAAACACGGGTCGAGGATCGAGTTGCCCGCGAAGCAGCGGTACGCGTCGGCAGCCATGACTGTGATCGAGGTCGTGAAGCACGAGCCGGAGCGATGCGCCGCTACCCCCGCAGTTGGCGCACCGCTCCGGTCGAAAGGCGCAAAGACGCGAACCTTCGTCACCGTCGCGCCCACCGGTGACGAAGTTGTCTGCACCCCGCCGACGGCTGCCGACGGAGTCGTGTGGTGCGCCGAGGCACACCCCGCGAGTAGGAGCAGTGCCGCCGCAATGGTGATCAGCGCCCGCACTCCACCCACCTGGTGCGACATGCGGCACCTCCGGGGGTAGTGCGGTGCATCCCCTCCGGTGCACCCACCTTCATTGACGCACGTCGGGGCCGGAAAGTTGCACCCAATTACATGAAATTCAGCGAGGGGTTCGCTGAGAGCTGACGCCGCTACCTACGGCCCCCGGGGAGCGTCGGTTCATCTGCCGCCATACGGGGAACACGGACGGCGCCGCGGTGACGAGCAGCATGATCGCGCCACACGCCACCAAGGCGGTGTCCAACCCGGTTGTCTGCACCAGCAGGCCGCCGAGCAGGGAGCCGAGCGGCAGGCCGAGCCACGCCGACGCCTTGACCGCGCCGAGCACCCGTGCCTGGAGTTCCGGCGGGATCCGCTCGAAACTGACCGCGCCGATGATCGGGTTGAGGAAGCCGCCGAAGAAGCCGGCCACTGCAGTGACGACCACCGGGACGGGCAGCGTGGCCGCGGCGGCAAGGGCGAAGAAGGGCGGGGCCCCGCCGAGCAGGTACCCGACCGCGAACGTCAGGTGGCGCGGCAACCGTTCGCCGAGCCAGGCGCCGACCACCACCCCGACGAGCGCCCCGATCGCGGCGGTACCGCCGACGATGCCGATGCCGGTCGCCTCGTGCAGTTCGTCGCGTGCCCACACCGGCAGCAGCACGGACGTCAGTGCCTGGTCGAACAGGTTCGTGACCGCGACGAGGGTGGCCAGGCCGAGCAGCAGCCGGTCGGCGCGAAGGAACTGCAGCCCCTCGGCGAGGTCGCCCAGATACGCGTGCAGATCGAAGCGTGCCGGCGGCGGCGCACCGGACCGGGCCCGGTCCTGGACGGCGGCCGGGATCGTCGCGGCGAGTCCGACCGCGGCCGCAGCGAAGGTGAGTGCGTCGACCAGCACGACGGTGGCCGGCGACGTGACCCCGATGAGCAGTCCGGCCAGCGGCATGCCGATCAGCACCCCGGCCCGGTTCGCCGCCGAATACGCGCCGGCCGCTCGCTCGTTGCTGACGTGGCCGAGTTCGGCGGTACCGGGCACCAGCGGCAGGGTGGCCGAGTCCGCCGTGCCGCGCGCGGCTCCGGCCACCGCGACCAGCCCGAGCAGCGCACCGAAGCTCAGCGCGTCGAGAGCGGACAGCAGCGGGATCGCACCCACCGCCGCGGCCGCGAGCGCGTTGCCGGCGACGCTGGTGCGGCGCCAGCCCCAGCGGTCGGCCAGCGGGCCCGCGGTCGCCTGCAGCAGCACGTAGGGCGTCATCTCGACGAACCCGGTCAGGCCGGTCCGTCCCGCGCTGTTGGTGGTGACGAGGACGAGCCACGGCAGCGCGACCGCCGATGCCGCCGTCCCGACCTCGGAGACGAAGAACGAGGCGACGAGTCCGATCAGCGGGGCGCGCCGTCGCGCGCTGTGGCTCACCGCAGCAGACTATTCCGGACGCCACGGGAACGATGTCGATCATCTTCCGCGATCTCGACGTCACGCCGCGCGGAGATCCCGCCCACCGCTACGCCCACAGCTGATCACGGTCGGTAGCGTCGGACGGCGTGCTCGACCCTGCCGTCATCGCCACCGTCTTCGGACTCGTCTTCGTCGCCGAACTGCCCGACAAGACCGCCGTCGCCGGCCTCGTCCTCGGTGCGAAGTTCCCCGCCCGCTGGGTGTTCGCCGGCATGGCCGCCGCGTTCCTCGTCCACGTCGTCATCGCGACCGCGGCGGGATCGTTGCTGTCGCTGCTGCCGCGGCGCCCGGTGGAAGCCGTCATCGGCGCGTTGTTCCTGCTGGGCGCGGTGCTGATCTGGCGTGAGGGCGTGGCGGACGAGGAGGAGGAAGAGGAGAAGGTCGACGCCGTCCCGGAATCAGCAGGATTCCTGAAGGTCGCCTCGTTGGGCTTCGGCGTGATCTTCCTCGCCGAGTGGGGCGACCTGACCCAGATCCTCACCGCGAATCTGGCGGCGAAGTATCACGATCCGTTGTCGGTGGGGATCGGCGCGGTGCTCGGGCTGTGGGCCGTCGGGCTGCTCGCGATCCTCGGCGGGAAGACGCTGCTGCGGGTGCTGCCGATCATGTGGATCACTCGCTTCGCCGCGGCGGTCATGGTGGCACTGGCGATCTTCTCGATCGTCGAGGCGATCCGGGGGTAGTGCCGACCTACCGCGGTCCGAACTGGCGGTCCCCGGCGTCGCCGAGGCCGGGGACGATGTAGGCGTTCTCGTTCAACCGCTCGTCCACGCTCGCGGTGAACAGCCGCACCGGCAGGCCGCTGTCCTCGAGCGCCTGCACGCCGTCCGGCGCGGCCAGCGCGCAGATCACGGTCAGGTCGTCGGCGCCGCGCTCGGACAGCAGGTGCAGGGAGTGCAGCAACGAGCCGCCCGTCGCCAGCATCGGGTCGAGCACGATCACCGGTCGTCCGGCCAGCGACGGCGGCAGCGACGCCATGTACGGGTGCGGTTCGTGCGTCTGTTCGTCGCGGGCGATCCCGACAAAGCCCATCTGCGACTCGGGCAGCAGGTTGAACGCGGCCTCGGCCATACCCAGCCCGGCCCGCAGCACCGGCACCAGCAGCGGAGGATTGGCGATCGCGGTGCCGGTTGTCGGCGAGACCGGCGTGACGATTTCGACGTTCGCACGGTCAAGCGTCCGCGTCGCCTCGTATACGAGCAGCGTGGCTAGTTCGCGCAACGCGGCACGGAACTCGGCGTTGGAGCTGGTCTGGTCGCGCATCACCGTCAGCCGCGACTGGACGATCGGATGGTCGACGACGGTGGTTTCCACGATGCCGACCCTAACGGGGCGTCTTTAGACTGGAGGGGTGACAGTCACGTTCGACCGCTCGGTGTTGAGCGATGTAACCCGCGACGACGCCTCGCTGCGCCGGTTCCTGCACGGGCTGCCCGGTGTCGACCAGGTCGGCGCCGAGGCCCGCGCCGCATCGCTCGCCACCCGCAGCATCAAGACCACGGCCAAGGCCTGGGCCATCGACACCGCGATCCGGATGGTCGACCTGACCACCCTCGAAGGCGCCGACACGCCCGGCAAGGTCCGTTCGCTGTGCGCCAAGGCCCGCCGTCCCGACCCGGACGATCCGGACGTACCGTCGGTCGCCGCCGTGTGCGTCTACCCTGACCTGGTCGAGCCCGCGGTCGCGGCGCTCGCCGGTTCCGGGGTGCAGATCGCGAGCGTGGCCACCGCGTTCCCGTCCGGACGCGCGGCACTGGCCACGAAACTCCAGGACGTCCGTGACGCGGTCGCCGCCGGCGCCACCGAGATCGACATGGTGATCGACCGGGGCGCGTTCCTCGCCGGCCGGTACCTGCAGGTGTTCGACGAGATCGTGGCCACCAAGGCAGTCTGCGGGCCGGCGCACCTGAAGGTGATCCTCGAGACCGGCGAGCTCGCCACACTGGACAACACCCGTCGCGCGTCATGGCTGTCGCTGCTGGCCGGCGGCGACTTCATCAAGACCTCGACCGGTAAGGTCTCGCCGGCCGCGTCTCCCCCGGTCGCGCTCGTGATGCTGCAGGCCGTGCGCGACTTCGCGGACCTGTCCGGCGACCTGCGCGGCGTGAAGCTGGCCGGTGGGATCCGCACGTCCAAGGAAGCCGTCCGCTACCTCGTGATGGTCAACGAGGTCGCCGGCGAGCAGTGGCTCACCCCCGATCTGTTCCGGTTCGGCGCGTCCAGCCTGCTCAACGATCTGCTGTTGCAGCGACACAAACTCGCGACCGGCAACTACGACGGCCCCGATTACGTAACGGTGGAGTGAGCGCTTGCGCGAACGACCAGAAAACACAGTCCGCGACGCAGGAGCGGATCGGGCCGACGACGGACCCGAGCGCAGCGAGCGGTCCATAGGAGGACCGATGAATCAGCCGAAGTTCACATACGCACCTGCTCCTGAGTCGCGCGACATCGCGCACCTCAAGCCGAGCTACCAGATCTTCGTCGACGGTGAGTTCCGCGACGGACGCGGCGACGCGATCAAGACGATCAACCCCGCCGACGAGGCACCGCTGGCCGAGGTCAGCGAGGCCGATACGACCGACGTGGACGACGCCGTCAAGGCCGCGCGCAAGGCTGCCGACAAATGGGCCGCGCTGCCCGGCAAGGACCGCGGCAAGTACCTGTTCCGCATCGCCCGCGCAATCCAGGAACGCGGTCGCGAGCTCGCGGTCCTCGAGTCGCTGGACAACGGCAAGCCGATCCGCGAATCGCGCGACGTCGACATCCCGACCGCGGCGGCGCACTTCTTCTACTACGCCGGCTGGGCCGACAAACTGCAGCACGCCGGTTTCGGCCCCGACCCCAAGCCCGTCGGCGTGGCCGGGCAGGTCATCCCGTGGAACTTCCCGCTGCTCATGGCCGCATGGAAGATCGCACCCGCGCTCGCCTGCGGCAACACCGTCGTACTCAAGCCCGCCGAGACGACACCGCTCACCGCGCTCGTCCTGGCCGAGATCATCGCCGAGGAGGACGTCCCGAAGGGCGTGGTGAACATCCTCGCCGGCGGCCCGGACATCGGCGCCGCCATCGTCGAGAACGACGCGCTGGACAAGATCGCATTCACCGGCTCGACCGAGGTCGGCAAGAACATCCAGCGCACGCTGGCCGGCACCGGACGCCGGCTCAGCCTCGAACTGGGCGGCAAAGCCGCGAACATCGTGTTCGACGACGCCCCGCTCGACCAGGCCGTCGAGGGCATCGTCAACGGCATCTTCTTCAACCAGGGCCAGGTCTGCTGCGCCGGGTCGCGGCTGCTCGTCCAGGAATCGATCGAAGATGAGCTGATCAGCGCGCTCAAGCGTCGGCTCGCCACACTGCGAGTGGGCGACCCGCTGGACAAGAACACCGACGTCGGTGCGATCAACTCGGCAGCGCAACTTGCGCGCATCCGCGAGCTGTCCGACTCCGGCGAGGCCGAAGGCGCTACCCGCTGGTCGCCGGCCTGTGACTTGCCGGACCGCGGCTATTGGTTCGCCCCGACCGTGTTCACCGGCGTCTCGCAGGCGAACCGGATCGCCCGCGAGGAGATCTTCGGTCCCGTCCTGTCGGTGCTGACGTTCCGCACGCCGGATGAGGCGGTGGAGAAGGCGAACAACACGCCGTACGGGCTGTCCGCGGGTGTGTGGACCGACAAGGGCTCGCGCATCCTGTCGATTGCGAACCGGCTGCGCGCCGGGGTTGTTTGGGCCAACACGTTCAACCGGTTCGATCCGACCGCGCCGTTCGGTGGTTACAAGGAGTCCGGCTTCGGTCGCGAGGGCGGCCGGCAGGGGCTGGAGGCTTACCTCGATGTCTGAGCGGGTTGCTGTGCGCAAGACCTACAAGCTGTACATCGGCGGTGCGTTCCCGCGCTCGGAGTCCGGCCGCTCGTACCCCGTCACGTCCCACCAGGGCGACCTGCTCGCGCACGCCGCGCAGGCCTCGCGCAAGGACGTCCGTGACGCCGTCGTCGCCGCCCGCAAGGCGTTCGGCGGGTGGTCGAAGGCGACGGCCTACAACCGTGGCCAGATCCTGTATCGCATCGCGGAGATGCTCGAGGGACGGCGCGCACAGTTCGCCGACGAGGTGGCAGCGGCCGAGGGCGGCTCGGCGAAGGCCGCGTTGACGCTGGTCGACGAGGCGATCGACCGCTGGGTCTACTACGCGGGCTGGGCAGACAAGTACGCCCAGGTGGCCGGCAACACCAACCCCGTCGCCGGGCCGTACTTCACCTTTTCGCTGCCCGAGCCGACCGGTGTCGTCGGCGTGCTCTCCCCGCAGGACTCGTCGCTGCTCGGTCTGGCCTCGGTGCTCGCTCCGGTCATCGCGACCGGCAACACCGCGGTGGTGGTCGCGTCGCAGCAGCGGCCGCTGCCGGCCGTCTCGCTGACCGAGGTGTTGGCGACGTCCGACCTGCCGGGTGGCGTGGTGAACCTGCTCACCGGATTCACCGCCGAACTCGCGCCGTGGCTCGCCGGGCACCGCGACGTGAACGCGATCGACCTCACCGGCGCGGCGGCCGAGCAGCGCACTGCGCTGGAAACGGCAGCGGCGGACAACGTCAAGCGGGTGTTCGTCCCACGCTCGACGATTTGGGCCGACGATCCCGGCACGACCCGGATGACCGCCTTCGTCGAGACCAAAACCGTCTGGCACCCGATCGGAGTCTGAGCGACCCGACGGCTACGTGGCATCAAGCCGTTGGACCACGCCCAGACCATCCGACCTCCCGGGTGCCGTCCGAAACTCGCCGGGGCATCTCCCTGCGAGGGCGGCGTCATCAATCGACGGCCGGACGAAGGCGGGCAGAACGGCACCAATCGGCTGAGCTGAATATCCGCGCGCCAACTGTGGCGCAAAGGAGCGTCGATGCGTCGGCGTTGATCGATTACCCTGCTGCCGGACGAGACGCGCCGGCGGGCGCGCGGTCTAATCGGGAGGGCAGTCGACGTGACGGGTTTCGATCCCACCGCACCCCAGCCCTGGGCGACGCCGGCACCGGGCGGTCATCACCGCACGCAGGCGGGATCCCACGAGCAGCACGGTCGCGCCAAGCACGACGACGAGCCGCCGGAGCACGAGGTGCACAGCCTGCGCGCGCTGTTCCGCCAGCGCCGGACGTCGGTGCGCACGATGGAGCCACGGCTGCGGCTCGCCGTCGGAGCAGCAGCGGCCAGCCTGATCGGCACCGTGCTCCTGATCGCTCTGCGCGACATCGGCGGCGCGAACGTCAGCCTGGGCCGCAACGGCAGCGTCGTCACCGCTGTCTCGACGCCGCTCTTCATCGCCACCCTCGTCCTGCTCTCGCTCGGCCTGGCATACCTGCTCACGGGGTCGGTGCTGGCGAGTACGCCGATCGCGGTGATCGCCATCGTCGTGATCATGGGCGAGATCGGTCTGCACACAGGTGCGTTCGGCACCGTGTTCGGCCTCGACCTGCTCTCGTTGTTCCCGACCTGGGCGGTGTGGTCGGCCCGCGGCACCCTGGCCGCCATAGGCCTGCTCGCAGTCGGTGTCGTGATCTACGACCGCCGCCGCGGTCACGCGGTCGACCGGCGGATGCGGCTGACCCTGCTGGCCGGCTTCGCGTTGCTCTTCGGCGCGTACTTCGTGATTCTCAAGATCGGCTCGCCGGACGTCGGTCACCTCGACCTGTTCCCCGAGTCGATCAGCACGTTGATGCTCGACATCGCCGATCTGGTGACTCCGCTGCTGTTCATCGCGGCCGTCGACTTCGGTGAGTGGGGCGGGCTGCTCGGCGAGCGGGTCGGCTCGGCGCTGAAGGCCTACCGAAGCTGGGCGATGACCGTGGTAGCCGCGGTGTTGGCGCTCGGTTTGATCGCCTGGGGTTACAGCCACCTCGCAGGCGCGTGGTTCACCGCCGATCGCGTCTGGACGGCAGTGCGCACCACGCTCATCGTCGGCGTCACCCTCGTGCTGATGATCGTGGTCGGCCGGGCGCTCGGTCTGCACAAGCGGCGCTGGCCGGCCACGTTCAACGTCGCAGGACTGTTCGCGGCGGTGGCCCTTGTGCTGTACGTCATCGCCCCGCTCGCGGGCGTGATCGCCGGCAAGTTCAACGGGGTGACCACGCCCGTCGAGCAGGTAACCCCGGACGGCCGGTACACCTCGGCCGCGGACATCACGGTCGAGCGCGGCGGAAAGAGCGACCTCGCCTACTCCGTCCTGGTCCCGCGCGGCTGGATCCGCGACAACCAGTCCAACGGCACGGTCATCTGGCTCAACTCGGCGCTTCCGGGCGAGACGCCGGGCACCTTCGTCAAGGGCCTCGAGCGCATGGGCGTGTTCACCCTGAGCTTCGCGCCGACGCCGGAACAGCTCGCGGCCGGACTCAAGTCACCGATCAAGGGCGGGGTGGAGCACGAGGGCGAGTTCTCGGTCTTCGACGTGGACCTGAGCGGCGGGCCGGCGCAGATGTGGTTGCGTCCGAACGGCAAGGGTGGCTCGTACGCCGTCGAGTTCACGATCAGCGGGGTACCGCAGGCCCGGGTCGAGCCGACCTGGAAGGCGATCATGGAGACGTTCCGGCCGGGAGACGAAGCGCCCGCCACGCTCGAGGAGGAGCCGGCGCCACCCGAGTCGGAGCAACAGAAGTCAAACGACAGGCTGCAAGCGGCCAGCTTCTACCTGCTCGTGCCGACCGCGGTGCTGCTGTTGCTGCTCGTCGGCATCTTCGGGCGTCGGTGGGGCGCCCGGTTGGTCGGCGCGATGTTGGTGTTCGTCATGTTCGTACTCGCCGCGTTGCTGTACTTCGCAGACGAGTACGCGCGCGGCCTGTTCGGGCCGGACACCCACCTCCCGTACGTCGGCAGCGCCGGCCCGTTCTTCGCGATCGGCGTGCTGTCGTTGATCGCGCTGGCGATCCCGTTCCGAGAACCCAGGCGGCGCCGCACGCTCCTGGTCGGGTTGATCGGGCTGCTCGCGACCGTCTGGACGCTCGTCGGCATGAGTGTGCTGTACGACCACGCGCTCGCGGCGAGCCGGATCGCGATCTGGGCGGCGATCATCGTGCTGGTGGCGATGGCGTGGGACGTGGTGATGTCCGGCGAGTCGATGACCAACGAGGGCAGCAAGCGCATACCGCGCGCGTCGCGGGTGCTCGCGTTCCTCGGCTACGTGATCCTCGTGGCGGGCACGGTCTTGTTCTACTCCGGCCAGCAGGTGACCGGCACCGGGCAGGCGGCCGAGTCGATGTTCGAGCCGGAGTCGATCACACGCAACGGCCTGTTCCGCCTGGCATTCCCGCTCGCCGTGCTGATGTTCCTGCTGCGGTTCGGGCGGAACCGTCCGGTCGGGGCGACGCCGCCGTCAACCGGACCCGGTCTTGGCTCCGGTGAGGGGCTGGGCGAGCAACCAGAGCGAGACGGACGTGTAGGCGACCATCGCGATGATCCACGGGTACTCGGCGCGACGGGCGGTCCGCTCGGTGCTTCCGACGCGAGCAAGGGAACGGTGGGCTAGCACGACGGCCACGATGTGCACGGCGACGATCACCGCGACGTCGACGTACCAGTAGAAGGCGTTCGGCAAGAAGTGCGCGTGCACCTCGTAGCTGTCGTTGAACGGGTACGGCAGATGCAGGTTCGTGCCTTCGCCGCCGGGCGCCCCGAGCAATGGCAGGATGAGCTGGCCGTTGATCAGGATGTACTGCAAATAGTGCGCGGTCAGGTAGCCGAAGGCGATCGGTACTAGTGACGGCAGCAGCCGCGAGAGCGTGTCGGACACACTGCGGTGCCATCCGCCCGCAGCCGAAACTGCGGCCGAGAAGATCAGGAACACGCCGTAAAGCAGTAGCGTCAGCACGAGGAACGTCACGCTGCGGAAGACGTACTGGGCGTGGACGTCGTCGAACGCGACGTGTGCGGACTGGAAACGCAGCCACTGCGGGGTGGACAGCAGACCGTCGAACGAGATCGACACGAGCAGCAGCAGCACGAACAGGCTGCGGCTGACGCTGCGCTCGAAGGGCGATTCGAGGCCGCCGGCGAAACCGCGATGGCCCGGTGCGCCGTGACGGAAGTAGCCGAGGCGTCCCCACAGGGCGAACAGCGCCGAGAAGAGCTCGCCGCGGCGCCGGAATTCGGTCGCGCCGAAGACCGCGCCCATGAGTGCGGAGTACGCGGCATAGCCGATGAGCATCCAGGCGATCACGCGCGGCAACGTCGTCGTCGCGTTGAAGACGAGTTCGGCGAGGGTGCCGGCCGCGATCAGGACGACGACCGGCCACCAGCCCAGCCGCGCGGGCCAGGCACGCGTGCGCGGTGACAACCTTTCGCCCAATTGCGCCAGGTAACCGAACGGGTTGACGCCCGAGGTGAAGTCTCCGACCGCGCCGCAGAGCAGCGGCAGAATCACCCAGACGTAGACCCAGAACACGGTCGGCAGGATGTTCTCCGGGATGTCCTGGACGCCGGCGACACCTGCCCAGCACAGCCCGGCCAGCACGACCAGTCCGAGCACGCCCGCGAGCGTGCTCACTCTGCGCACCTCAGTCCGGTCCGGGACCTCCTTGACGGTCCGGTCGACCTTCGAGGGCAGCACGGCGACGAAGGACATCGCCACGACGGCCGCTCCACCGAGGACGAACGCGATCAGCGGGATGGGCAGCTCGACGCGCTCACCGAACGCGTGGGCGAGGGGCAGGTTGGCGGGCAGGGTTGCGCTCACTTAGTGACTTCCTCTTCCTCGGGCAGTCGCCGCCCGGATCGGCGACGCACCCCGATCACGACCAACACGACGACGATCAGACCACTCGCGACGGCAATGATTATTCCGGTGTAGGTGGTGTTTTGCTTCGTTGTCAGCTGCAGCGGACTCGTCCCGACCACGGCGTAGCGGCCGAGCGAGGGCAGCTCGGCCTGGTAGATGTCCTGACCGACGGGGACGGTTTTCACCTTCGTCCACGTGCCGTTGAGATAGCGCTCGATCGTCGGGTACGGCCGCTGGGCGGTCGCGGCGCGCAGGGTGATCGTCGCGGGCGGGTTGCCGTCGCGCATCGTCACCTTCGGATCGGTGCCGGCCAGGTCGTAGACGTTGCTCCACAGATACTCGCCGTCCGGTGCCTGGACGGGCTGGACGGGGGCGGCCCGCAGCGTGAACTGCTTCGTGCCCGCGGGCGCCTGCAGCCGTCCGGTCGGGATCAGCACCGCGATCTGCGGCGCCTGCTCCGCGCTGGCGAGGCTGGCCGCGCCGGCCGTCCCCTTGGTCACCGGAACGATCCGCGTCGCCGTGGTCGGCGCCTTGGTGGGCTTCGCGCCGGCCGGCGTGACCACGAAGCGATACGGCTCGTCCGGGAAACCCACCCCGTCGTAGAGCGGCGGCGCGGAGCGGGGCGCGACCCACCAGCCGAGCCCGAGCAGCACGAGCGCGATCACCAGGAACCGTGTGTTGCGCCTCATCGCAGCCACCAGCCGGCCAGGTCGGCGAGCGAGTGCGCCAGCGCCGGCGCGACGACCGAGCCGGTGTTCGCGCGCAGTACTCCCAGCCACACGCCGACGGCGAGGTCGAGCGGCACGACCGTCCAGCCGTACAACGGCACGTGCAGCAGCGCGAAGGCGAGGCTGGTCGCCGCGACCGCGGCGACGCTTCCCGCGCGTTGCTCCAACGCGGTGAACAGGCTGCCACGCAACAGCGCCTCTTCGGCGATCGCGACAGCGACCACGCCGACCGCCCATGGCAGGTACCCGCCGAGCGGAAGCACCGGCATGACGCCGTCCGTGTGCCGCACCGCAGCCGGCACGCATAACACGACCGCCCCCGCGACCCCCGCGAGCACGGCGCGCGTCATCGGAGCGCTGGGCAGGTGCGCACGGGTGATGGCGGCCACCGCGGCGACGAGAACCGCGAACGTCAGCCCGGCAGCGACCGAACGAACGCCGTCCGCACCGGCCACGGCGACCCGCGCGGCGAGCGCGCAGCCCAGCCCCACAAGTCCCAGGATTATGCGTGCATCCGCGCGTGCAGGGGCGGACGCGAGCGCGGACATGATGTCCAGTCTTACCTCAGCGGCCTGTGCATCTCGTCAGGGCGGTAGTTTCGGCGCTATGACGACCAGCCTGGGCGGCGACGCCGCGATCGTCCCGATCACTCTCACCGTCAACGGCCGCATCGGCCTGACGCTCTATGCACCGCCGTGGGAGGACGAGGACGGCGAGGAATGGCAGGGCTTCCTCGGCGACGGCGCGAAGATCCTGCTCTACCCGGGCTCGCGCGAGCTCGCTGATTTCATCGCCTCGGGTGATGAGAACGACCTGACCGACCACCCGGCGTGGGGGTATGTGCAGAAGCTCACGCCGGACGAGTTGCGCCCGGGCGGTGACGACTCCTACGACCTCGACGCGGTCTACGAGTGGGCCTCGGGCGACCCGGATCCGGTGCACGTGTCCGCGCTGGCGAACGTCTTCGACATGGCCGGGCGGATCGCCGACTGCTGCGACGACGGTGCGCTGCGCCGCCTGATCGAAGGCACCCCGGCCTACGCCGAGCTCGTCGACGACGAGGTCAGCTATCACGGCAAGGAGGGCCGCAAGGCGTGGAACGAGCTGGGCGACACGATCGCCGACTCGTGGGAACGTGCGATCGGCTACGTGGATCGTTGGCTGTCGTGGCAGGGCGACTTCACCACCAGTGACCTCGAGAGCGAGACGGTGTGGGACCGCGTCGACGCCGAGCCGATCGCGATCCGGCTCAGCGACGCCACGTACTTCACCGTTCGCGGTTACGTGCCCGACGACACCCAGGACGCGCCCTCCGCGGCGTTCATCGGCGGCGAGGACACCGTGGCCGTGTTCACCGAGGTGCCCGATCTGGCGCACTACTGCCGCGTCGCCAAGGACCACAGCCTGGTCAAGCTGGAATGGTGGTCGGAGCTCGCCGAGGTCGACGACGACGAGGTCTTCACGCCCGCGCTCGACGCCACGTACGACCTGCGCAAGCCGAACTCGCACGGCGCCCAGCTGCTGCGCGAACTGATCGCGTTCTGCGACCTCGACCTCGACGCGACCGTGCTCGACGGCCCGTCCATCGACCGGGACGACTGGCGCGAGGTGCTCGACGAGGTCGTCGGCTGCTTCGACAAGGACGACTGAGCACTCACACGGTCAGGTACGAGCGGACCTCCGGCGCTGCGGTGCGCACGCGGTCCGCGGCGGCGTCGTCGTCGTGCGACTGCGACTCACGCTCGGCTTCGACCCGCGCCACGTAGGACGCGACCTCGGTGTCTCGCGTGATCGGATCCCAGCCGAGGATGTGCCCCATCGTCGCCGCGACCACGTCGGCACAGTCGACGCCGCGGTGCGGGTACTCGATGGAGATCCGGGTGCGCCGGGTGAGCACGTCCTCCAGATGCAGCGCGCCCTCGTGCGTGACCGCGTACCGGATCTCGGCCATCAGGTAGTCCGGCGCGGCGGGTACCGTCTCGAGCAGTGAGCGGTCGGTCAGTCCTGGATCGAGCACGTCGCGGATCATCGACCCGTACCGGTCGAGCACATGACTGATCCGGTGCGGGTGCAGCCCGTACTCGGTCGCGAGCGCCTCAAGCTGATTTCGCATTGCGAAATATCCGTCGGCACCGAGCACCGGCACCTTGTCGGTGCATGACGGCGCGGTGCGGCGCGGCAGATCCTCCATCGCGGCATCCACCGCGTCCGCGGCCATGACCCGGTACGTCGTGTACTTGCCGCCCGCGATCGAGATCAGACCGGGCACGACGCGGGCCACCGCGTGCTCGCGCGACAACGCCGAGGTCTCTTCCGATTCCCCTGCCAGCAAAGGACGAAGTCCCGCGTACACCCCCTCGATGTCGTCCTGGGTCAGCGGTGCGACGAGCACCGTGTTGACCCGTTCGAGCAGGTAGTCGATGTCGCCGCGGGTCGCGGCCGGATGCGCGAGGTCGAGATTCCAGTCGGTGTCGGTCGTGCCGATCAGCCAGTGGTTCTTCCACGGGATCACGAACAACACCGACGACGAAGCGCGCAGGATAAGCCCGGCGTCGCCGGTGATCCGGTCGCGCGGAACGACGATATGCACGCCCTTCGACGCGCGCACCCGGAACCGCCCGCGCGCGCCGGACAGCGCCTGCAACTCGTCCGTCCACACACCCGTGCAGTTCAGCACGACACCGGCGGCGACGCGCTGCGTACGCCCGTCCTCGGCATCGCGCACCTGCACGCCGACCACCCGGTCGGACTCACGCACGAAACCGGTCACCCGCGTCGAGGAACGCACTATCGCGCCGTAGCGAGCAGCGGTCCGCGCGACGGTCAGCGTGTGCCGGGCGTCGTCGGCCTGGGCGTCGTAGTACCGCACCGCGCCGACGAGCGCGTCGGGCCGCAGTCCGGGGAACATCCGCAACGCCGCTCGGCGCGACAGGTGCTTCTGCCCCGGCACACTGCTGTGCCCACCCATGGTGTCGTAGAGCGCCAATCCCGCGGCGACGTAAGGACGTTCCCAGGCCCGATGCGTCAGGGGGTACAGGAACGGGACGGGTTTGACGAGATGCGGCGCCAGCCGCGTCGTCATCAATTCCCGCTCACGCAGCGCTTCGCGGACCAGACCGAACTCGAGCTGCTCGAGGTACCGCAAGCCGCCGTGGAACAGCTTGGACGAGCGGCTCGACGTGCCGGATGCGAAGTCACGCGCATCGATCAGCGCCACGGACAGTCCACGCGTCGCGGCGTCGAGCGCGGCGCCCGCGCCGGTCACCCCGGCCCCGATCACGACGACGTCGAAGTCGTCTTCCCCCAGGCGGTGCCAAGCCGCCTCGCGATAGTTCGAGTCCAGCCGCGAGGCGGCGCCGCCCTTCGGGATCGTGGGCTTGTCCACCAGTGCGACGCTACTGCAATGACATCCGTCGTCGCCGCGATAGACCAGGGCACCACCTCGACCCGTTGCATCCTGTTTGACCACGCCGCGCAGATCGTCGCCGTCGAGCAGGTGGAGCACCGTCAGATCCTGCCGAGGCGCGGCTGGGTCGAGCACGACGCGCGCGAGATCTGGACGAACGCCCGGCGCGTGCTGGGCGGTGCGATCGGGCGTGCCGAGGTCAAGGGCAGCGACATCGCAGCCATCGGCATCACCAACCAGCGCGAGACCGCGGTGATCTGGGACCGCGCGACCGGCGAGCCGGTCGGGCCGGCGATCGTGTGGCAGGACACCCGCACGCAGTCGATCTGCGACGAGCTCGGCGCGCTCGGCGACGACGGCGCGGAGCGATACCGCGCACGCACCGGCCTGCCGCTCGCCACCTACTTCGCCGGACCCAAGGCGCGCTGGATCCTCGACAACGTCGACGGCGCCCGGGCGCGAGCCGAGAAGGGCGAGCTCGCGTTCGGGACGATCGACAGCTGGCTGGTGTGGAACCTGTCCGGCGGTCCGGACGGCGGCGTGCACGTCACCGACGCCACCAACGCCAGCCGCACCCTGCTCATGGACCTGGACACGCTCGACTGGATCCCGGAGATCGCGGACGAGATGGGCGTGCCCCTCACGCTGTTGCCCGAGATCCACTCGTCCTCGGAGGTGTATGCGAAAACACGTGCGCGCGGCGCGCTGGCCGACGTGCCGATCGCCGCCATCCTCGGCGACCAGCAGGCGGCGATGTTCGGCCAGGCCTGCCTGTCGCCCGGCGAGGCCAAGAACACCTACGGCACCGGCAACTTCCTGCTGCTCAACACCGGCACCGACAAGGTGATGTCCGAGAACGGGTTGCTCACCACGGTCTGCTACGCGCTCGAGGGCCAGGACACGGTGTACGCGCTGGAGGGCTCGATCGCGGTCACCGGCTCGCTCGTGCAGTGGCTGCGCGACAACCTGAAGCTCATCGGCGACGCGTCCGAGATCGAAGGGCTGGCCCGGTCGGTCGACGACAACGGCGGCGCGTACATCGTGCCGGCGTTCTCCGGGCTGTTCGCGCCGTACTGGCGGCCGGACGCACGTGGTGCGATCGTCGGCCTGACCCGCTTCGTCGAACGCGGCCACCTCGCCCGAGCAGCGCTGGAAGCGACCGCGTTCCAGACTCGCGATGTCGTCGACGCGATGAACGCCGACTCGGACGTGCCGTTGAAGTTGCTCAAGGTCGACGGCGGCATGGTCGTCAACGACCTGCTGATGCAGTTCCAGGCCGACATGCTCGACGTTCCGGTCGTGCGCCCGGTCGTCGCCGAAACGACTGCGCTGGGCGCGGCGTACGCCGCCGGGCTCGCCGTCGGCTTCTGGTCATCGACGGACGAGATCCGCAACAACTGGCGCGCCGACAAGCAGTGGGAGCCGCAGCTGGACGACGTCGACCGTGACCAGCTCTATGCGGAGTGGAAGAAGGCCGTCACCCGTACGTTCGACTGGGCGTAATTTCGAAGCATGCCGATCAGCACCGCATCCGTTGCCACCGACCGCCCCGCTCGATACGCCAAGCAGCTCACGTCGCACCTGTCGCGCCGGCTGGCGACCTCGTGGGACGAGGACACCGGGCGCGGCGTCGTCGAACTCGGCGACGGACGTGCGGAGCTGACCGCGGTCGACGGCGCGCTCGACATGCGCATCGACAGTACCGACCTCAGCAGCTTCGAGGACGTGATCGGCCGGCACCTCGTCCGGTTCGGCAAGAAGGACGAGTTGGTCGTGCAGTGGACGCGCGAGGACGGCACGCCGGGCACGTCCTACCGCAACGACGCCGACGAGACGATCGGCGAGCACTGACGGGAACATCCGCGCCACCGTGCGGTTGTCCCTGAAGTGAGCCTGTCTGCTGATCTGCCTGTGTCCGTGCTCGATCTCGTTCCGGTCGGCGAAGGGGTGGACGCTGCCGAAGCGGTGGCGTCGAGCCTGACGCTGGCCCGTCGGGCGGACGAGTTGGGGTTCACGCGGTACTGGCTCGCCGAGCACCACAACATGCCCGGCATCGCCAGCTCCGCCCCGCCGGTCATGATCGCCGCGGTCGCGGCGGCCACCCGGCGGATCCGGGTCGGCTCGGGCGGCGTGATGTTGCCGAACCACGCACCGCTGGTCGTAGCCGAGCAGTTCGGCACGCTAGCCGCACTGCACCCCGGACGGATCGACCTCGGGCTCGGACGTGCGCCGGGCACCGACCAGTTCACCGCTCGCGCACTGCGTCGTGAGGCCACGCCGTCCGCCGACGACTTCCCCGAGCAGCTGGGCGAGCTCGGCGCGTTCCTGGCCGGGCAGTGGCCCGACGGGCACCCGTACGGCGCCATCAAGGCCGTCCCGCACGCAAGTGAGCAGCCGGTGATCTGGCTGCTCGGCTCGTCGCTGTACAGCGCCGAACTCGCCGGTCTACTGGGCATGCCCTTCGCGTTCGCGCACCATTTCAGCGCGCGCAACACGCTGCCCGCGCTCGCTCGCTACCGCGAGTCGTTCCGTCCCATCGGCAATCTCGACACGCCGCACGCCATGGTCACGGTCAACGTGGTCTGCGCACCGACCGACGACGAGGCGGAGCGGATCGCGCTGCCGGCGGCGCTGTCGTTCCTTCGGCTGCGGCAGGGCCGTCCCGGGCCGCTGCCCACGCCCGAGACCGCGGCCGCACATCCGTGGAGCGCCGAGGAGCGCGCCTTCGTCGCACAGCGCCGTGAAGGCCAGGCCGTGGGCAGCCCGGAGACCGTCGAGAAGGAACTCGCGGCCTTGCTCGCGGACACCGCGGCGGACGAGTTGATGGTGACCGCGATGCTGCACGACCCCGCCGACCGGATCCGATCGATCGAGCTGGTGCGCGAACTGTTCGCTACTTGAGTACGACCGTCCCCGTCCCCGTCCCCGTCGTCGCCGCGCCGCTGCTGTCGACCGCGAGCAGCGCGCCGTCCGCATTGCCGGCGCCCCGCCAAACAGCCTGTGGACAGCCGTACTCGATCCACACACCTCCGGGCCCGGCGCAACGGATGGTCCGCGCGGTACGTCAGGATTGCGTGATGCGCTGGCTTACCGCCGTCGGCTGCGCCGCCCTTGTCGCGGCCAGCAGCTGCACCTCGTCCGGCGTGCCGCCGGCGTCGGCTCCCTCCCCGTCGCCGTCGCCGTCGACACACCAGCGCAGCACGTCGCACGATTCCGGTGTGGGATCCAGTCCGACCCGGCCGCGCTCGACACCGACGCACAGCGATTCGCCGGACTCATCCAGTTCGACAGCCGCGCCGCGATCTCACGGTGGGCCGGCCGAACGCGCGCTCGCGGCGATGAACCTGGCCCGCCGGGTCGGGCAGCTGTTGATGGTCGACTGCCCGAGTTCCGGGGTCGCGGCGAGCACGATCACCTCGATCCGGCGCTACCACGCCGGATCGGTGATCCTCGACGGCAACAGCACGCTCGGGGTCGATCGCACCCGCGCGATCACCCGGCAACTGCAGTCGCTGGCTCCGGCCGGAGTGCGGCTGTTCGTGTCGACCGACCAGGAGGGCGGGCTCGTCCAGCGCATGAACGGGCAGGGCTTCAGCGAGATCCCGAGCGCGGTCGTCCAGGGCACCTACACCGCGTCCAGGTTGCAGTCGTCGTGGCAAGGCTGGGCCGGCGAACTGCGCTCGGCCGGGATCAACGTCAATCTTGCGCCGGTGCTCGACACCGTTCCGCCCGGCAACCGATCGAACCCGCCGATCGGCGATCTCGACCGCGAGTACGGACGCACGCCCACCTCGGTGGCCACACACGGCGTCGCAGTCGCCGAGGCGCTCGATGCCGCCGGCGTGGGCGCGACGGTCAAGCACTTCCCAGGTCTCGGGCGGGTCAGCGGCAACACCGACGTGGCGAGCGGGGTCACCGACCACGTCACGACCAGGCACGACCCGGACCTGCTGCCGTTCAAGGCGGCGGTGAAAGAGCACGTCCCGTTCGTGATGGTGTCGACCGCGATCTACGCGCGGATCGATCCCGGTACGCCGGCAATCTTCTCGCGCACCATCGTGACGGACATGCTGCGCAACGACCTCGGCTTCAAGGGCGTGATCATCACCGACGACATCGGCGGCGCGAAGCAGGTCGCCTCGGTGCCCGCCGGGCTGCGCGCGGTCAAATTCATCGCGGCAGGCGGCACGATGGCGTTGACGGTCGCGCCGAGCACGGTGCCGTTGATGGCCAACCGGCTGATCGATCGGGCGCAGCGCGATCCCGCCTTCCGGCGCCAGGTGAACGCGGCTGCCCTGGTCGTGCTACGCGCGAAAGCCGCCGCGGGTCTGCTGCCCTAATCAGCCATGAGGGCGGCGTACCCCGGCTTGATGACGTCGTTGATCAGCGCGAGTCGGTCGTCGAACGGGATGAACGCGCTCTTCATCGCGTTGATGGTGAACCACTGCAGGTCAGCCCAGTCGTAGCCGAACGCCTTGCAGAGCAGCAGCAGTTCGCGCGTCATCGACGTGGCGCTCATCAGCCGGTTGTCCGTGTTGACCGTGACCCGGAAGTTCAGCCGGCGCAGTTCCCCGATCGGGTGCTCCTCGATCGACGCCGCCGCGCCCGTCTGCACGTTGGACGACGGACACATCTCGAGCGGGATGCGCTTGTCACGCACGTACTGCGCGAGCCGGCCGAGAGTGCCGTCGTTGTCGATGTCGTCGACGATGCGTACGCCGTGGCCCAGCCGGTCCGTCCCGCACCACTGGATCGCCTCCCAGATGGACGGCAACCCGAACGCCTCACCGGCGTGGATCGTGAAGTGGTAGTTCTCGCGGCGCAGGAACTCGAACGCGTCGAGGTGCCGGGTGGGCGGAAAGCCTGCCTCAGCACCGGCGATGTCGAAGCCGACCACCCCGCGGTCGCGGTAGGCGACGGCGAGCTCGGCGATCTCGCGCGAGCGTGCCGCGTGCCGCATGGCGGTCGCGATGGCCCCGACGCGGATCTGACGACCGGCGGCCGCCGCGTTGGCCTCGCCCTCGCGGAACCCGGCCAGCACCGCGTCCACGACCTGTTCGAGGCTCAGCCCTTCCTCGGTGTGCTGCTCGGGCGCCCAGCGCACCTCGGCGTACACGACGCCGTCGGCGGCCAGATCCTCGGCGGCCTCGCGGGCCACGCGGGCCAGCCCGGACGGCGTCTGCATCACGGCGACGGTGTGCACGAACGTCTCGAGGTAGCGCTCGAGCGAGCCCGAGTTGCACGACTCACGGAACCAGCGCGACAGGGACTCGTCGTCGTCCGCGGGCAGCGCGTGGCCGATCTCGCGGGACAGCTCGAGCACGGTACTCGGGCGCACGCCGCCGTCCAGGTGGTCGTGCAGCAGGACCTTCGGTGCGCGGCGGATCGATTCCTCATCGAGCGGCGTGGCCATGCGCCCACGCTATCGACAGTGGTCAGTTTCGCGGACAGTGGTCAGTTGCAACTGACCACTGTGGCTGAAACTGACCACTGTCAGTCCACGCGGGCGAGGACGAGCGGGGACGAGGTGTGCGTTTCGCCGATCTCGATGCCGCCGTCGAGGGCGGCCAGCGCCCGCTCGAACAGGGACGGATCGTCCGCGTGCAGCTCGAGCAACGGCTCGCCGGCGCGTACCTCGTCGCCGGGCTTGGCGAGCATGACGACCCCCGCGCCGAACGCGACCGGATCCTCCTTGCGGGCCCGTCCCGCGCCGAGCCGCCAGGCCGCCGTGCCGACCGCGAGCGCGTCGAGCCGGCTGAGCACTCCCGTCGCGGGCGCGGTGACGACATCGGTCTCGCGCGCGTTGGGCAGCGGGGCGGACGGATCGCCGCCCTGCGCCGCGATCATGCGCCGCCACACATCCATGGCGCGGCCGTCGCGCAACGCATCGGCCGGATCGGCATCCAGCCCCGCGGCGTCGAGCATCTCGCGGGCGAGGGCCAGGGTCAGCTCGACGACGTCCGCCGGACCGCCACCGGCCAGCACCTCGACGGATTCGGCCACCTCGAGCGCGTTGCCCGCGGTGCGGCCAAGCGGGGTGTTCATGTCGGTCAGCAGCGCGACGGTGCGCACTGCGTGGTCGGTGCCCAGCGCCACCATCGTCTCGGCCAGTTCGCGGGCGCGATCGAGGGTCTTCATGAACGCCCCGGTGCCGACCTTGACGTCGAGCACGAGCGCGTGAGATCCCTCGGCGATCTTCTTGCTCATGATCGAGCTCGCGATCAGCGGGATCGACTCGACCGTGCCGGTGACATCGCGCAGCGCGTACAGCTTGCGATCGGCCGGCGCCAGTTCGTCGCCCGCGGCGCACACCACCGCGCCCACCTCGTCGAGCTGGCGCAGGAAGTCGGCGTTCGACACCGACGCGCGCCAGCCCGGGAT
>DASXJR010000088.1:0-37274 GCA_036497285.1 Jatrophihabitans sp. | reverse complement strand
TACTTCGCGCCGCAGATCCTGTCGCAGCTCGACCTGCACTCGCCGCACTACGCCGCCGAGGGCGCGTCCTTCCCCGGGACGGGCGTGGTGGAACTCGGCCGCGGCGAGGACTTCGCCTGGTCGGCGACCTCAGCCGGCAGCGACGTGATCGACACGCGGCTCGAGAGGGTGTGCAAGCCCGGCGGCGGCAAGCCCAATGCGCACGGCACGCACTACCTCTTCAGGGGCAAATGCCTGTCGATGATCACCGAGCACTACAAGGAGACGGTCGTTCCGAAGCCCGGCGGCCAAGGCGCCCCGGCGACCATCGATCACGTCATCCATCGCACCCGTCATGGCGTCGTGCAGGGTTACACCACGTGGCACGGCAAGCCGGTCGCGGTCGTGCTTCAGCGTTCGACCTACAACCACGACGTCGACTCGGTCATCGGCTTCATCGGCTGGGGGCAGCCACGGCTGACCCACGACGTGCACTCCTGGATGGTCCACGCCGCGCAGATCCAGTACACCTTCAACTGGTTCTACGTCGACAACCGCGACATCGGCTACTACGTCAGCGGTAAGGACCCGATCCGGCAGTCGTTCGTCGATCCGAGCCTGCCGCAGTGGGGGACGGGTGGTTCCGAGTGGAAGGGATTCCTCGGCACCTGGAAGCACGTCCACGACGTCGATCCGCGCAAGGGCTACCTGATCAGCTGGAACAACAAGCCTGCGCCGCGATTCGCCGCTGCCGACGACCAGTACGGCTACGGCCAGGTGTTCCGGTCGATCATGCTCGTACATCAGCTCAAGCATCAGTTCGCGCTGCACCACGGGCACATCACCCGGGCGAACGTGGTCGATGCGATGGAGACCGCGGCCTCGCAGGACCTCGACGCGGTCACCGTCCTGCCGCTGCTGCAGCGCTACATCGGGGCGCGCCACGAGCCGGCCGGGGTGCGCGGGATGCTCGCCCAGCTGAAGCGGTGGCAGGCCGACGGCGGGCACCGCATCAAGGCCACGCATAAGGACACGCAGTACCGCCACGCCGCTGCGATCGCGATCACGGATCAGCTGATGCCCAACCTCGTCCGGGCCATCTTCGACCGGATGCTCAAGGCGGGCGGGCTCGGCGCGGCGGGATCGACCGGCGGTGCCTCGACAGCCGCGTACCGGGTGTTGCCGATGCAGTTCGTCAACACGCCGAACTCCGGCGGGGCGCACCTGGGCAGTTCGTACGACGGCGGTTACGAGAGCTATCTCGTGTCGATCCTGCAGCAGTTGCTGGGCAGGCACCCTCGCGACGGATTCCATGCGGGACTGCGTGCCCAGCTGTGCCACGCCGGACTTGGCTCGTGCCGCGCGAACATCAACGCAGCGCTGGTCAAGACGTACAACCAGCTGGTCAAGGCCAACGGCGGACGGCGCAATGTGGCGTCGTGGCGGGCGTCGAGCGCGTCCAAGGCGGCGGGGCAGGCCATGCCGCGCTTCGACGCCATCCAGTTCCAGGCACTCGGTGTCGTCGGACAGCCGGCGATCGACTGGCAGAATCGGCCGACCTTCCAGCAGGTAATCCAGTTCTACCGACACCGCGCCCGCTGAGGCCGGCGCGGGCGGGCGTCGCAGCGCCGTAGACTTGGCGGCCGAACAGCGCCCGGGGTGTGGCGCAGCTTGGTAGCGCACTCGCTTTGGGAGCGAGGGGCCGTGGGTTCGAATCCCGCCACCCCGACGAAGGCCGAGGGCACAGCGAGCTCTATAGACTCGGTTGACAGTCCACCCATGAACTGGGAGCGAGAGGACGTGGGCGTGTACCCGCCCTCCGACGCCTAACGAGCATCCGTCCCAAAAGGAGCAGTACCAGCGTGAAGAGTACGGCCGAGAATTTGAGCCCGACCCGCGTCAGGCTCTCCATCGAGGTGCCGTTCGACGAGATCAAGCCCAGTCTGGACGCCGCGTACAAGAAGATCGGTGCTCAGATCCGGGTTCCGGGATTCCGTCCGGGCAAGGTGCCGGCGCGCATCATCGACCAGCGCGTCGGCCGCGGCGCCGTCCTCGAGGAGGCCGTGAACGAGGTGGTGCCTCGCAGTTATGTCGAAGCGGCGCGTGAGCACGAGGTCAAGGCGCTCGGCCAGCCCGACATCGAGGTCACCTCGATCGAGGACAACGAGTCGCTCAGCTTCACCGCCGAGGTGGACGTGCGTCCGGAGATCACTCTGCCGGAGCTCGACGGCATCGCCATCACCGTCGACGACGCCGAAGTGACCGACGACGACGTCGACGAGCAGCTGGCGAGCCTGCGCGAGCGGTTCGGCAGCCTGAAGGGCGTCGACCGGCCGATCCAGACAGGCGACTATGTCTCGATCGATCTGGTCGCCTCGATCGACGGCACCGAGATCGAGGCCGGCTCGGCCAAGGGGATGTCCTACGAAGTGGGCTCCGGCGACCTGGTGGACGGGCTCGATGACGCCGTCACCGGAAAGTCGGCCGGCGACACCGTGAACTTCACCGCCACCCTGCAGCAGGGCGACCGCACCGGGGAGGACGCCGACATCTCGGCGACCGTCAACTCGGTCAAGGAGAAGGAGCTGCCCGAACTGGACGACGAGTTCGCGCAGCTGGCCAGTGAGTTCGACACGATCGACGAGCTGCGTGCCGACCTTCGCGAGCGGCTCGGCAAGGTCAAGACGCTTGAGCAGGGCGCACAGGCACGCGACAAGCTCGTCGAGCAACTGGTCGAACAGGTCGAATTCCCGGTGCCCGAGTCCGCTGTCAAGGCCGAGATCGACTACCGCGAGCACGAGATCGTCCACTCGCTCGGTCACGACGACACGTTGTTCGACCGGTTCCTCGAAGCCCAGGGCAAGACCCGCGACGAGTTCAGCGGTGAGCTGCGCGGCGACGCGGAGAAGTCGGTGCGCGCCCAGTTCCTGCTCGACGCGATCGCGGACAAGGTCGAGGTCGAGGTCGGCGACGCGGAGCTCACCGAGTACCTGGTTCGGCAGGCGGCGCAATACAACATGCCGCCGCAGGAGTTCGCCAACCAGATCATGCAGGCGGGCAACCTGCCTGCCCTGGTGGCCGACGTCCGGCGCAACAAGGCGCTGGCCGACGTGCTCGAACATGCCGCGATCACCGACGAGTCGGGCAACACGGTCGATCTGTCTCAGCTCGCCGCAACGCTGGCCGATGAGGACGCCGAAGCCGCTCCGATCGAGTAACCCGTCACGCTCTGAGCGAACTCGGGGCCGATCCCGGCTCGTCCTGTCGTCTGCTTCGTTAGTGTCGATGACGACCCGAAACAACGTTCCATCAGCTTCGATCAGGAAGGTCCGTCGACGTGAGTCGCTTCGACCCCAACCCGCTCCAGGGTTCCGAGATGCGTAGCCCGAACGGCGGCATGTCGCTCAACGACTCGGTGTACGACCGGCTGCTGCGCGAGCGCATCATTTTCCTCGGCCAGGTTGTCGATGACAACATCGCCAACCAGATCTGCGCGCAGTTGCTGCTGCTCGCCGCCGAGGACCCGACCCGGGACATCGCGCTCTACATCAACAGCCCGGGCGGTTCGGTCACGGCCGGCATGGCCATTTTCGACACCATGACCTTCGTCGACTGCGACGTCGCGACGTATGCGATGGGTCTGGCCGCGTCGATGGGCCAGTTCCTGCTCTCGGCCGGCACCCGTGGCAAGCGCTTCGCCCTGCCGCATGCGCGGATCATGATGCACCAGCCGTCCGGCGGCATCGGTGGTACCGCGGCCGACATCGCGATCCAGGCCGAGCAGATCAAGCTCACCAAGATCGAGATGGCCGAGCTGATCGCGTCGCACACCGGTCAGGAGGTCGACCAGATCCGTGCCGACTCCGAGCGTGACCGCTGGTTCACCGCCCAGCAGGCGCTCGAGTACGGCTTCGTCGACGAGGTCGTCACCCGCACCACGCAGGTGCCTAACGGTGCCGGCCCCGGCCCGGCCTAGGAGAAGAGTCTGATGAGCGAGCTTTACACCCCACAATCGCGATATGTCCTCCCTTCGTTCGTCGAGCGGACGAATTACGGCATCAAGGAGTCGAATCCGTACAACAAGCTGTTCGAGGAGCGCATCATCTTCCTCGGCGCGCCGATCGACGATGTGGTCGCCAATGACGTGATCGCGCAGCTGATCGTGCTCGAGTCGAACGACCCCGACCGCGACATTCTCATCTACATCAACTCCCCGGGCGGGTCGTTCACCGCGCTCACTGCGATTTACGACACGCTGCAGTTCGTGCGTCCTGAGATCCAGACCTATTGCATGGGTCAGGCCGCCTCGGCCGCAGCCGTCCTGCTCGCCGCCGGCACGAAGGGCAAGCGGTTCGCCCTGCAGAATTCGCGGGTTTTGATCCACCAGCCGTCCGGTGAGGGCCAGGGCCAGGTGACCGACCTCGAGATCCAGGCGAACGAGATCCTGCGCATGCGCGGCCTGCTCGAGTCGATTCTGGCCCTGCACACCGGTCAGACCGAGGAGAAGGTCCGCGCCGACATCGAACGCGACACCATTCTGACGGCCGCGCAGGCCAAGGAATACGGCGTCGTGGACGAGGTCATCACTACGCGCAAGATGGTCGACGGCTGAGACATGCCGTTCGGGTCTTGAGAGGCCTAGGCGTGTTTACAGCGGACTTCCGCAGCATTTGCGGGTAGCGTCTTAGCCGCTAGTAGCTCACTGCCGTCCTACGACGGTTCAATTTCGATGCCAGCTCTTTGAGGGGACGAGTCGCCCGTGCCACGTGTCGGCGAGACCGGGGACCTGCTCAAGTGCTCTTTCTGCGGAAAGAGCCAGAAGCAGGTCAAAAAGCTCATTGCGGGCCCCGGCGTCTACATCTGCGACGAGTGCATCGATCTCTGCAACGAGATCATCGAGGAGGAACTCGCCGAGACCAGCGAGTTCACTTTCGACGAGCTGCCGAAGCCCGCCGAGATCAACGAGTTCCTCAACAGCTACGTGGTCGGCCAAGACCACACCAAGCGCACGCTCGCGGTCGCTGTTTACAACCACTACAAGCGGGTACAGGCCGGTGGCGACACCAAGCCGCGTAACGCCGAGTCCGCGGTCGAGCTCGCCAAGTCGAACATCTTGCTGCTCGGCCCGACCGGCTCGGGCAAGACGCTGCTCGCGCAGACGCTGGCCCGGATGCTCAACGTTCCGTTCGCCATCGCCGACGCCACTGCGCTCACCGAGGCCGGCTACGTCGGTGAAGACGTCGAGAACATCCTGCTCAAGCTGATCCAGGCCGCCGACTACGACGTCAAGCGCGCCGAGACGGGCATCATCTACATCGACGAGGTCGACAAGATCGCCCGCAAGGCGGAGAACCCGTCGATCACGCGGGACGTGTCGGGCGAGGGCGTGCAGCAGGCGCTGCTGAAGATCCTCGAGGGCACAACCGCCTCGGTCCCGCCGCAGGGTGGCCGCAAGCACCCGCACCAGGAATTCATCCAGATCGACACCACCAACGTGCTGTTCATCGTCGGTGGCGCCTTCGCCGGGCTCGACTCGATCATCGAGGCGCGGATCGGCAAGAAGGGGCTGGGCTTCGGCGCCGAACTGCACACCAAGTTCGAGCGCGACCAGCGTGACGTGTTCGGCGAGGTCATGCCCGAGGACCTCATCAAGTTCGGGCTGATCCCCGAGTTCATCGGTCGGCTGCCGGTGCTCACGTCCGTTCGTCCGCTCGACCGTGACGCGCTCGTCAAGATCCTGACCGAGCCGCGCAACGCCCTGGTCAAGCAGTACTCGAAGCTGTTCGAGCTCGACAACGTCGAACTCGAGTTCAGCCAGGACGCCCTCGAGGCGATCGCCGACCAGGCCGTGCTTCGCGGCACCGGTGCCCGCGGCCTGCGCGCGATCATGGAAGAGGTGCTGCTCTCGGTGATGTACGAGGTGCCGTCCCGCGAGGACGTCGCCCGCGTGCTGATCACCCGCGAGACGGTGCTCGACCACGTCTACCCGACGCTCGTCCCGCGTGAGACCACCAAGCGTCAGCCCCGCGAAAAGTCCGCCTGACCGTCTTGGCCCCGTAGCAGGGTCAGCCGCGGCGTGTCGCCCTGCTGAGGGGCCAAGCCACGCGCCGGGCGGTTGTCCACAGCGAAGGGGCGCGTCGAGCGCGGGCCGCGCCCGGCGCGCCACCATGCCCGGATGGATCCGCGCGTCGATGCACTGTTGGACGAGGCCGGCGGCGCCGCGTCGCGGGCGGAGCTGCTGCGCGTCGTATCGCGTGCGACGCTCGACGACGAGGTCCGCCGCCGACTCCTGAGCGCCGTTTTCCCGCGCGCGTACGCACGGCCGTGGAGCGTCGACGACCCGTCGGTGCGACTGCGTGCGGCGCTGGCCAGCACAGGCGGAGATGTGGCGTTGAGTCACGTGACGGCGCTGGAGCAGTGGGAGTTGCTGCCTGTGCAAGACGGCCCGATCCACGTCACTGCGTACAACCCGCGTCACCCGCGGGGCGTAGCTGGGGAACTGGTCGTTCACCGCACCCTGCTACCGCTCGGTGCGCTGAATCTGAACGGGATGACCACTGTGCGACCCGAACTGGCGGCGTTGACCAGCTGGCCGCTGCTCGGTGAGCGGGAGCGGCGCGCGCCGATTATCGAAGGCAGCCGGCGCAAGCTCTTCGACACACGGCGCCTGGCCGACGGTGCCGAACGAATGTGGTGGATCCGGGACCTGCCGGCCCTACGAGAACTCGTCGCCCAGATCGCCGCAGGCTGCGAGAGCGAACTCGAGCTGTGGGGATACACCGACGTGTTCAACGTGCCCGGCCTCGACGATGCGTCCCGTCAGGTGATCGTCGAGGTCGACGGCGAGACCTACCGGCTCGACGTGGCGTACGACGAGGAGATGCTCGCGATCGAGTTGGACGGGCGCAAGTACCACGCGTCGTCGAAGCAGTGGGAGCGCGATATTCGGCGCGATCGGAAGGTGGCGACGCTCGGCTGGCAGACGATCCGGTACTCACACGACCAGCTGCGCTTCGACGTGGAGGGCTGCCGGCGCGACACGCTCGCCATTCGACGAGCCCGCCGCCGACTCGCCTCATAAGGCTTGGCCTCGCAGCAGGGCGACACGCCGCGCGCGACCCTGCCTAGGGGCCAAGCCTGGTCGGGTTGGCCTCGCAGCAGGGCGACACGCCGCGCGCGACCCTGCCCAGGGGCCAAGACGGTCAGAGGTTGCTGTAGTCCAGACCGATCTGGCGGCGGACCTCGTCCATCGTCTGCATCACCGCGAGCGTCTCGGACAGCGGCATGACCGGGCTCTCGGTCAGCCCCTCCCGCAGGCAGCGGCCGACCTCGATCGCCTCGTGCTCCATGCCCCGTCCACCCTCGGGAGGTGAGTAGGACTCCAGCACCGTCCCGTCCCGCGCGATCACCCTGAACGAGGTCGGTGTGTAGAACCAGCCGTCAAGTTCCAGCCGTGCCTCGGTGCCGTAGATGACCGCCGGGTTGTTCGACGCGGCAGCAAGGGATGTGGTCAGCACCGCGTGCGCCCCGCCGTCGTACTGAAGCACCATCGAGGTCGTGCGGTCCACGCCGGTGAATGCCGGATCGCTGACCGCGGTGATCCGCGCCGGCGCACCGAGCACCATGTGCGCGAACGACACCGGATAGATGCCGAGATCGAGCAGGGCACCGCCACCCAGGGACGGCGCGAACAACCGGAAGTCCGGGTCATCGGGGAACCACTGCCCGTGCTCGGCGGTCAGGTAGACGAGGGTCCCGAGCACCCCGGACGCGAGCACCTCGCGCACCCGCGCCATCGTCGGCAGGAACCGGGTCCACATCGCCTCGACCAGCAGCGTGCCGGACGACCGGGCCGCGTCGATCATCCGCGTGGTCTCGGCGACGTCCATCGCGAACGGCTTCTCGCACAGCACGGCCTTGCCGGCCTGCAGCGCGAGCAGCGTCGCCTGGTAATGCATCGGGTGCGGCGTCGACACGTAGACCGCGTCGACCGAGGGATCGGCGACGAGGGCCTGGTAGGACCCGTGCCGGTTGGGCACGTCGAACTCGTCGCCGAACGCATCCGCGGACGCCTGGGAGCGCGACCCGACCGCGACCAGCGTCGCGTCCCGGACGTGGGCGAGGTCGCTTGCGAAGGTGTGGGCGATACCGCCGGTGGCCAGCAGGCCCCAGCGCGTCACGAAACTGTCTCCATGACCTGTGAGTCTGCCGCCTGGGGGAAGCGTGCTGCACGCAGCACTGTGCGTCCGAGCAGCACGGGCGCCAGCAGCCCGAGTCCGCCGGCCAGGGCGAAGACGGCGCGGGGGTCGAGCACCGAGGTCAGCGCCCCGCCGACGCCGAACGCGATGAGCTGAGTACCTGACGCGACACCGGACAACACAGCCGCGACCCGCCCCCGCTCGTCCGGCGCCGTGCGTCCCATGATCAGCGATCCCTGCGCGACGTTGAGCGCGCCGTTCGCGCATCCGGTGATCAGCCCCAGTGGCAGCAGCCACGCGACCGACGGCACGCCACCCATCGCGGCGAGGCCCAGCGCAAGCACCACGCACGACCCGACCAGACCGCGCGCCAGCGCCGTCGTGCCTCGCAGCAGCCGACCCGAGAACACCGCGCCGGTCAGCGCGCCCACCGAGTAGCAGGCGCCGGTGATGCCGTACCAGGTCGGGCTGGCGCCCAACGTCTCCCGGACGAGGAACACATCGACGACGTTGACCATGCAGCCGAGCAGCACGAACAACGCGAGCAAGCCCAGCAGGGCCCGCAGCAGCGGGTCGCGCGCGACGATGGCGACGCCGCCGTGCGCGTGCTTGGTCGCGCTCACCGTGCGGCGAGTGTGGACCGCCAGCGCCGCGACGAGCACCGCCCCGAACGACGCCGCATCGACCAGCAGCGGGACGCGGGTGCCGAATCCGCCGTAGAGCAACCCGCCGAGGGCCGGGGCGACGACGCCGGCGAAGGTGGTCGCGGTCTGGGTCAGGCCGATGGCGCGCGGCAGGTCTTCCGGCACGACCATCGCCGGCACCAGGGCCGACCACGTGGCCGAGTTGACCGCCTGGCCCGCGCCGAGCACCGCCAGCAGGGCCAGGATCACCGGTTGCGACGGCACGAATGCGAGCGCGGCGCAGGCAAGCAGTTGGACGATGCTCGACGCGGCCAGCAGCAGGCGGTTGTCGTGTCGATCGACCAGCCGGCCCACCGGCCCGGACAGCAGCACGATCGGCAGCGTGTTCGCGATCAGCAGCGCCGCGACGCCGGCCGCGCCCACTCCCGAAGACTGCGTGTGCAGCGTGAGCGCAACCAGCGCGACCTCGTCGCCCAGCCATGAGACGCCCTTGGCGGCCGCTACCAGCGTCACGTCCCGCCGACCATTCGTGAAAGACATATTTCAAAACTAGGGCTTCGCATCCGAAAGTGTCAAGCAGATGTTTCAGAGTCGGCTGGGTAAGGTCGGCCGCGTGATGGACGCCCTACCCCTGCCCACCGAGAATTGGCCCGACTGGCTGCGCGAACGGGTCGACACCGCCCTCGCCGAAGCACGCGAGCACATCACTGCCGTCAAGGACGGCACGCCGCGCGACACCCTTGCTGTGCTCGACCTCTGGAACGAGGCCGACATCGCGCTGGGCAACGCCGATGCGATCGCGAGCGTCCTCGCCCAGGTGCACCCTGACGAGCACGTGCGCAAGCTGGCCGAGGACAGCGCGCAGGAGGTCAGCCGGATCCGCACCGAGCGCGGCCTCGACCGTGACCTCTACGACGTGCTCGTGGCCTGCGACCGGGTCGCCGACACCGTTGCCGATCGGCTGCGGGAGCGCACCCTGCGCGACTTCCGGCGCAGCGGCGTCGACCGCGACGACGACGTGCGGGCGCGGCTGCGCGCGATCGCCGAGCGGCTGGTCGAACTGGAACAGCAGTTCTCCCGGGTCATCCGAGACGACGTGCGCTCGGTGGCTCTGCGCCCCGACCAGTTGGACGGGCTGCCGGCGGACTTCATCGCCGCACATCCGGCCGGCGACGACGGTCTGGTCACGATCACCACCGACTATCCGGATCTCATCCCGTTCCGCACCTTCGCCCACGATGCTGCGGCACGGCACGGCCTCATGGTCGCGTTCCTCAGCCGCGGGTGGCCCGACAACGACGCCGTTCTGGTCGAGATGCTCGACCTGCGCGCCGAGCAGGCGCAGTTGCTCGGTTACGCCGACTGGCCGGACTACGACGCCGAGGTCAAGATGGTCGGCTCCGGCGAGGCGATCCTCGAGTTCGTCGACCGCATAACGGCAGCGACCGATGCACCCGCCCGCCGCGACCTCGACACGCTGCGTGCCCGGCAGCGCCGCGACGATCCGGACGCGGCCGCGCTCACTCGCGCCGACACGTCCTACTACGAGGAACTCGTACGCCGGGAGAACTACGACGTCGACTCGCAGCAGGTGCGCCAGTACTTCGACTTCGGACGGGTGCGCGCCGGCCTGCTCGAGGTCACCGCCAAGCTGTTCGGCATCGAGTACTGGCCGCGCCCGGACGTCGCGGCATGGCACGAGGACGTCGTCGCATACGACGTGATGCGGGACGGCACGGTGATCGGGCGCATCTACCTGGACCTGCACCCGCGCGAGAGCAAGTTCAAGCACGCGGCGCAGTTCACGATCGCCGACGGCATCAGCGAACGGCAGCTGCCCGAGGGCGCGCTGGTCTGCAACATGCCCCGCGAACTCATGGAGCACACCCACGTCACCACGCTGTTCCACGAGTTCGGCCATCTCGTGCACCACGTTCTCGGCGGCGACCAGCGCTGGGCCCGCTTCGCCGGTGTGGCCACCGAGTGGGACTTCGTCGAGGCGCCGTCGCAGCTGCTCGAGGAATGGGCGTGGGACGTCAACGTTTTGAAGTCGTTCGCGCACGACGGCCATGGCCGGCCGATCCCGGACGAACTGGTTGAGCGGATGCGTGCTGCGCGCGAGTTCGGCACCGGCAACTTCGTGCGCACCCAGACCAGCTTCGCCGCGATCTCCTATCTGCTGCACCGCGACCGGCCGCGCGACCTAACCGCCGCGGTGCGCGACATCCAGGAGCGCTACGACCTCGTCGAATACCTGCCCGGCACGCACTTCCACACGACGTTCGGCCACCTCGCCGGGTACACGTCGGCCTATTACACCTACATGTGGAGCCTGGTGATCGCGAAGGACCTGTTCTCGGCATTCGACCGGGCGAACCTGCTGGATCCGCAGATCTCGCACCGCTACCGCGACGCCGTGCTTGCCCCGGGCGGCTCGCGTGACGCCGCGGACCTGGTCGCCGACTTCCTCGGCCGGCCATATTCGTTCGACGCGTTCGAGGGCTGGCTCGGCGCCTAGTTGTCGTCGAAGCGCAGCGACGTGCGGTCGAGCACCCGGCGGTACCCCAGCGCCTGATAGATCTTGTTGGACGTGGGGTTGGCGAGGTCCGTGTACAGGCACGGCACGCAGCCGGCCCGATCCGTGACACCCCGGCGACCGGGCGATGCGCGACCGCGATCGAGCGCGGCACGTCCGCGCCGTCCGACCAGATCCAGATGTGCGAGCGCACGATCCGGCGGCTCATCGTGTCCCCGAACCCGGACGGCACGGCGCCGAACGCCTCGACGGCGAACGCGGTGTACCAGGGGGTCAGCCAGTCCGCGTCGGTGCCGATGGCCAGGCGTGCCGACCCGTCCACACCAGTCGGGGGGATCAGTTCGTCGAGGCGGAACAGCCGCTCGTCCATGCGGTGGGTGACCGGCGCGCCGAGTCGCCGGTGCACCTCGGCGACCGTCTCCGGCGGCCCGGCGATGCCGGCCGGGGCCAGGGCACGCAGCGCTTCGGCCAGTTCGGCGACACCCGTCCACCCTGCGCCGAACGCGACCGGGGTGTGCGCCTGCGACCGCGCGGCAAGCACCTCCGGGACACCCGCCGGATGCGCGGCCCAGCCATTTCCACCATCGTCACAGCCCCGGCCAATCCATAACGCGCGCGTTCATAGAATCGCGGCATGACTTCCACTGCCGCTCAGCGCTCCGATCTGCCGTCGCAGTACGTGCCGGCAGACGTAGAGGGCGCGCTTTACGCGCGGTGGGAAGAACGCGGCTACTTCACCGCTGACCCGCACAGCGACAAGGCGCCGTTCTCGATCGTCATCCCGCCGCCGAACGTGACCGGCAGCTTGCACCTGGGCCACGCGCTGCAGCACACGATGATGGACGCGCTGTCCCGCCGCGCCCGCATGCGCGGGTTCGACGTGCTGTGGCTGCCCGGCATGGACCACGCGAGCATCGCGGTGCACTCACTCGTCGAGCGCTACCTGTCCGAGACCGAGGGCAAGGGCCGCTTCGACTACACGCGGGAGGAGTTCGTCGCCAAGGCCTGGGAGTGGAAGGAGCGCTACGGCGGCCAGATCCTCGGCCAGATGCGCCGCCTCGGCGACGGCGTCGACTGGACCCGCGAACGTTTCACCATGGACGAAGGCCTGTCCCGGGCCGTTCAGACCATCTTCAAGTCGCTCTACGACAACGACCTGATCTACCGCGCCGAACGCATCATCAACTGGTGCCCGCGCGACCTCACCGCGCTCAGCGACGCGGAGGTCGACCACAGCGACGAACCCGGCGAACTCGTGTCGATCCGGTACGGGGACGGCGCGGCGTCCGTCGTCGTGGCCACCACGCGCGCCGAGACGATGCTGGGCGACACGGCGGTGGCAGTGCATCCGGATGACGAGCGGTACAAGCACCTGGTCGGCACCGAGGTCGCGCTGCCGCTGACCAATCGCAGGATCCCGATCATCGCCGACGAGCACGTCGACCCGTCCTTCGGCACCGGTGCGGTGAAGGTGACGCCGGCACACGACCCGAACGACTTCGAGATCGGACGTCGGCACGACCTGCCGATGCCGAGCATCATGGACGAGCGTGCGGTCATCACCGCGCCGGGGCCGTTCAAGGGCCTCGACCGGCTCGAAGCCCGTTTCGCCATCGTGGCCGCACTGCGCGAGGACGGCCGGATCGTGGCAGAGAAGCGGCCGTACATGCACGCGGTCGGGCATTGCTCGCGCTGCGACACCACGATCGAGCCCCGGCTGTCGCTGCAGTGGTGGGTGCGCGTCGAGCCGCTCGCCCGGGCCGCCGGCGATGCGGTGCGCGAGGGTCGTACGAAGTTCGAGCCGGCCGAATTGACCCCGCGCTACTTCCAGTGGGTCGACAACCTGCGCGACTGGTGCATCAGCCGACAGCTGTGGTGGGGCCACCGCATCCCGGTCTGGTACTCACCCGACGGCGACGACATCTGCATCGGCCCGGACGAAGAGCCCCCGGCCGGCTGGACCCAGGACGAGGACGTGCTCGACACCTGGTTCTCGAGCGCGCTGTGGCCGTTCTCGACCATGGGCTGGCCCGACCAGACCCCTGAGTTGCAGCGCTACTACCCGACGACGGTGCTGGTCACCGGTTATGACATCTTGTTCTTCTGGGTCGTGCGGATGATGCTGTTCGGCGTCTATGCCATGGACGGTGAAGTGCCGTTCAAGACGGTGTTGCTGACCGGTCTTGTGCGTGACAGTTCCGGCAAGAAGATGTCCAAGTCGCGCGGCAATGTGGTCGACCCGCTGCTGTGGATGGACAACTACGGCGCGGACGCGCTGCGGCTGTCGCTGATGCAGGGTGCCAACCCCGGCGCCGACCAGGCGGTCAACGAGGAATGGGTGGTCGGTGCCCGCAACTTCTGCACCAAACTGTGGAACGCGACCCGGTTCGCGCTGAAGAACGGCGCGACGATCGACGGCCCGATGCCCGAGACGGTGGCAGGCGCCGACGCGTGGATCCTGTCGCGGCTGCACGCGGTCGTGACCGAGGTCGACGAGCTCTACGAGAAGTACGAGTTCGCCAAGATCACTGATCTGCTGTACCACTTCGCCTGGGACGAGGTCTGCGACTGGTACATCGAGCTGGCCAAACTGTCGCTGTCCGGGCCGTCCGGTGACGACACCCGCCGCGTGCTCGGCGAGGTGCTCGACGTCTTGCTGCGGCTGCTGCACCCGTTGATCCCGTTCGTCACCGAGCGACTCTGGACCGAGCTCACCGGCCGCGAGTCGGTGGTGATCGCGGACTGGCCTATCGCCGACACCGCACGCGCCGACGCCGCGGCGGAGCAGGCGATCGCTCAGTTGCAATCCGTCGTGAGCGAGGTGCGCCGATTCCGGTCAGACCAGGGCCTGAAGCCCTCGCAGAAGGTGCCCGCGCGGTTCTCCGGCACGTCGGTCGACGAGACCGCGGTGCGGACCCTGTTGCGCCTCGAAGACCCCGGCGCCGAGTTCATCCCGACCGCGACCCTGACCACGGCGGTCGGCGCGCGGGTCGAGCTCGACCTGTCCGGCGCCATCGACGTCCCTGCCGAGCGCGCCCGGCTGACCAAGGACCTCGCGGCCGCACAGAAGGAGCGCGACGTCAACAACACGAAGCTGCTCAACGACAACTTCGTCAGCAAGGCGCCGGAGGCCGTGATCGCCAAGGTGCGCGACCGGCTCGCCGCGGCAGAGGCGGAGATCGAGCGGATCAGCGCCGCGCTGGACGCCCTGCCGTCGACATGACCACCGAGAACGAGAGATACGCGGCCCAGGTCCGCAAGGTAGAGGCGGCCATCTTCGGGCGGCGCGGTGAGGGCCACGTCCACCCGACCAACGAGCGCATGGAGGCCCTCGTCGGGCTGCTCGGCGACCCGCAGCGCGCCTTCCGCGGCATCCACCTCACGGGCACCAACGGCAAGACGAGCACCGCGCGCATGATCGACGAGCTGCTGCGTGGTTTCGGGCTGCGCACCGGCCGGTACACCAGCCCGCATCTGTCGTCGGTGACGGAGCGCATCGTCGTGGACGGCCTGCCGGTCAGCGACCGCACGTTCGTCGAGGCCTACCGCGAACTGGCGCCCTACATCGAGCTGATCGACGGCCAGTTCGACGTGCCGCTCTCGTTCTTCGAGATCATGACGGGGCTGGCGTACGCCATCTTCGCCGACACCCCGGTCGACGTGGCCGTGGTCGAGGTGGGCATGGGCGGCGCGTGGGACAACACCAACGTCCTCGACGCCGAAATCGCGGTCGTCACGCCGATCGACCTCGACCACACCCAGTACCTGGGCACTACGGTCGACGCCATCGCCGGCGAGAAGGCCGGGATCATCAAGTCAGGCGCCACCGCGATCCTGGCTGCACAACCGCCGGAGGCCGCCGAGCAGTTGCTGCGCCGCGCTGCGACGGTCGGCGCCGCCATCGCCCGCGAGGGCCTCGAGTTCGGCATCCTCGACCGCCGCGTGGCCGTAGGTGGCCAGGTGGTCACGCTGCAGGGCCTCGGCGGCGTGTACGACGAGGTGTTCCTGCCGCTGCACGGCGCGCACCAGGCGCAGAACGCAGCGCTGGCGCTCGCCGCGGTCGAGGCGTTCCTCGGCATCGACGCCGACAGCGGCAGCCTCGACGCCGAGATCGTGCGAGCTGCCTTCGCCGCGGTGCGCTCACCCGGCCGGCTCGAGCCCGTCCGCTCCGCGCCGACGATCCTGCTCGACTCCGCGCACAACCCGCACGGCGTCTCCGCCAGCGTCGCCGCCATCGACGAGGCCTTCGACTTCCGCCGGTTGATCGCGGTGGTCGCGGTGCTGGCGGACAAGGACGTGACCGGCATGCTCGAGCGGCTCGAGCCGGTCGTCGACGAGCTGGTAGTGACGCAGAACGGTTCGGATCGCGCCGTCCCGGTCGACGAGTTGGCCACCGTCGCGGTCGACATCTTCGGTACGGACCGGGTCAGCGTCGAACCACGCCTGGACGACGCGCTCGAGACGGCCGTGCGGCTGGCCGAGGACACCGGCGACGACGTGCTCTCGGGCACCGGCGTGCTGGTGATCGGATCGGTGGTGACGGTGGGGGAGGCCCGTCTGCTGCTCGGTAGCGGGGCGACGTGACCGAGCCCGGCGAGCCTCGCGCCGAGCCCACCAGCGATCCCGAGTCGGACGAGCGGGCCCGGGTCCGGCGGGCGGACCGGGCGACCCGCGGCGCGCTGGCCGGTGTGCTCGGGCTCGAGGCGGTCGTCACCCTGCTCGTGCCCCGGGCGCTGGCGTTCTCCGACGGCGGCCTGGGCGCGACCAAGACCGTGCTGCTCGTGGTGCTGGCGCTGTTGATGATCGCTGCGGCCGGGCTGGTGCGACGTCCGTGGGGCGTCGCCGTCGGATCGGTGCTCCAGGTCGCGTTCCTGCTCAGCGGGCTGTGGCTGTGGGCATTGCTGCTGATCGCAGCCGTGTTCGCGGCGATCTGGCTGCGCGTGTTGTGGCTGCGCCACGAACTCCTGGGTACTCCGGCCGGCTGGCGGCTCTTGACCTCTTAGCGCAAGAGGTCCGGTTTCAGTCGATATGCACGCTTGAGTCGCACTTGAGTGAGAACCTCGTCAACCTTGCTCGCCCGGCCCGCCGTGCCTGAGTTTCGCGCTTCACCCTGTGTTCAGGGTGTTGCGGCCGGTCCTGCGGGGGGAGCCGGCCGCCACCCGCCTCATTTGTCACAACGCACCAGAGGAAGCAGGACTCGGATGGGCTTCGCGAGCAGCGTTCTCATCGCTGACGACGATGAAGACATCCGTGCCCTGGTGTCCACGATCCTGACCAAAGCCGGATTCCACGCCGAGGCGGTCGACGGCGGAGTCAACGCCCTGGCAGCAGCCGAGCGCGAGACGCCGCACATCGTGGTGCTCGACGTGCGTATGCCGGACATGAGCGGCCTCGAGGTGTGCCGTCAGCTCAAGGCGCGCCGCGAGACCGCATCCAGCCCGGTGTTGCTGATCAGCGCGGAATCGTCCTCCGAGGATGTTGCGGCCGGCTTCGCCGCCGGGTGCGACGACTACCTCCCGAAGCCGTTCAGTCCGCGTGAGCTCGTCCACCGGGTCGACCAACTGCTTGCTCGCTCTGCCTGACTTTTCGCGCATAACTGAACACACGCTGCCTCTCGGTCGCCGAGAGGGAATGTCATCGGGTCACGTGGGTGGGACGCGACCGGGATGACAGTGGTGTCGAAGCAACGGCACTGAACTCGACCGCGGCAATCGCGGTCAGGCGGGCGGCCCTTCTCGTCGGACCAGGGCACCGACGAGGGGGGCCGCCCGCTTATTTCGCCGCCGGTCAGTCGGGCAGGCCGGGGAAGGTCACTGTCGCGACCGTGCCGCCGCCGGGGGCCCCGTCCAGGCGCAGCGATCCGCCGTGTGCGGAGGCGACGCGGGTGCACACCGCCAGGCCCAGGCCGGCACCGGGGACGTCCTTGCGCAGCCGGAACAGCGGCCGCAAGACCTCCTCACGGCGCTCCGCCGGGATCCCTGACCCGTTGTCGGTCACGTAAAGCAGGGTTTCACGCCCGACACGCTCGCTGGTCACCGTCACCACGCACGGACGGTCGTCTCGATAGCGCACCGCGTTGCTGATCAGATTCTGCAGCAGCGCGCGGAACTGCGCCCGGTCCGCAACCACGTCCGGGCCGGACACGCTCACCTCGGCGTCGGCGGCGACCGGCCCCAGATCGGCGACGACCTGCGACACGACCGATGCGAGATCGTTGGGGACGGGCAGCAGCGATCCGCCGATCCGCGCGAACGCCAGCAGGTCGTCGATCATCGCCAGCATCCGCTTGGCAGCCGAACTGCACCGAGCGAGGAAGGCCCGCGCGGTGGTGTCGTGCACGATCGAATCCATGTCCTCGAGCAGTTCGGTGAATCCGATGATCGCGGTGATCGGCGCCTTGAGGTCGTGACTGACCTGGCCGGCGAACGAGGCCAGCCGGTCCTGCGAACGGGTCAGTTCTTCGGTGGCCCGCTCGAGCTGGCGGGTGCGCAGGCGTAGCTCCAGCACGTCGACGACCTGGTCGGCGAGGATCCGCTGCGCGCGGCGCTGCCGGTCCGAGATGTCCCGGGGCGCGTCGTCGAACACGCACAGGGTGCCCAACATCTGCCCCGTCGGGGTGCGCAGGATCGTCGAGCAGTAGAACCGGATCGCGCCGAGCCGCCCGGTCACGAACGGCGAGTCCGCGAACCGAGCATCGGCACTCGCGTCGCGCAAATAGATGTCCTGGCCCTCGGCGAGGGTGGTCTGGCACATCGACTCGTCGAGCCGGCACGGCGTTGGATCCGTCCCGCACGCGGCGACCTGGTGCTGGAACCGGTCGTCGAGCAGGTTCACCACCGCGCAGCGGGCGTCGACCATGCCGGCGGCGGCCTCGCACAACCCGTCGAGGTCCTTGATCACCGGATCGTCGCGCAGGACGTCGACGATGTCGTAGGCAGCGACCGCCGCCCGCCGCTGTGCGGTTGACGCGGAATCGGTCATTCGCTGTCGGTGGCCGCCCCGGTGCCGAGGCGGTACCCGACGCCACGGACCGTCCGGATGTAGCGGCCATTGCGCGGGTCGTCGCCGAGCTTCCTGCGCAGGTTGCCCATGTGCACCTCGACGAGGTGACCGTCGCCGGCCCACTCGGTACCCCACACCGTGCGCAACAGGGTCTCGCGCGGCCAGACCCGGCGCGGGCCGCTGAGCAGGGTGGCGAGCAGGTCGAACTCGATCCGGGTGAGCGGCAGCTCCGACCCGGACAGGTGGGCCAGTCGGCCCTCGAGATCCACCTCGAGGTCACCCAACCGCATGATCTCGCCCTGCTCCTGCGCAGCAGCTGCCGCGGCAGGGGCGGTCGCGGTCGCGTTCCGACGGCGCGGTCGCCGCATCATCGCGGCGACGCGCGCCCGCAGCTCGCGTGGGCTGAACGGCTTGGTCAGGTAGTCGTCCGCGCCGGTCTCCAGCCCCACGAGCCGGTCGATCTCGTCCGGACGGGCGGTCAGCATGATCACGTAAGCCTCGCTGGACTCGCGCAACCGGCGGCACACCTCGATCCCGTCGAGGTCCGGAAGGTTGAGGTCGAGGGTCACGAGATCAGGGTCGCCTTCGCGAACGGCACGCAGGCCATCGGCGCCGGCAGAGCAATCGGTGACGGCAAAGCCACTTTGCTGGAGCAGCTCGACGAGCAGGGCGCGAACGTCGGGGTCGTCCTCGATGACGACCGCGTCGCGGTCGTGCTCGCTCACGTCTTTGACCGAACGGGGTTCACGGGACCTGAGGCTAGCGAGGATGCGGGCACGGGGTACAGCCGGACACGCACAGACCCATGCGGTTGGGCAAATTTGACCGCGTTAGCGGTAACTCGCCCACACTCGCGCAGGCTCGTACCCTTAGCCCGGTTCAACCCCAACTCAAGATCAAACATTCAATCTTCCGAAAGTCTTGTTAGTTAGGTCAGCGGAAACCAGGGTTTCCCGCTACACACTTTCCTTACGCGAACTTCATATGACAGCATTTTCGATGAAAGCGCTGCCGATGGTTCGCCACAGAACGCACAATTGAATATTTCTCCCCAAGATCGCCGGGACGTAAAACCCCCGCACTGTCCCGGCACAAAGCAACACCAACCCCCGCCAGCTATCGGGTGGCCCGCTTCGGCGGGCCACCCGATAGTTGTTTCCGGGTTGTCTCCGAGCGCTGATCACGGCTCACCTAGAGTTCCGGGCATGGCCGAACGAACCCTCGTCCTCGTGAAGCCCGACGGCGTCGCCCGCGCAACGGTCGGCGAGGTGATCCGGCGCATCGAGGCGAAGGGTTACCTCATCGTCGCCCTCGAGTTGCGGCACGCGAGCGAGCAACTGCTCGCTGAGCACTACGCCGAGCACGTCGGCAAGGCGTTCTACGACCCGCTGGTCGAGTTCATGCTGTCCGGGCCTGTCGTCGCGATGGTCGCCGAGGGGCATCGGGTGATCCAAGGGTTCCGCGCGCTGGCCGGCGCCACCGACCCGACCGCGGCCGCGCCGGGAACGATCCGCGGCGATCTCGGTCGCGACTGGGGGCTGAAGGTTCAGCAGAACCTCGTACACGGCTCGGACTCGTCCGAATCCGCCGAGCGCGAGATCGCGCTCTGGTTCCCCTCGCTCTGAGGTTCGCTCGCGGGGCGCGGGTGATCTCGCTGAGCAAGAAACGGACTTGAGTCACATCAGTCACGGCAACACCGCGAGTCGCAGCAGTCAATCCTGCAACAGCGACCTTACGATCCGGACGGGCCGACTCGTGCCCCGTCCACCCCAAGCCCATGAGGAAGCATCGTGAGCCTGACGTCGCTGGCCCGTTCGCTGGGTGCACAGCGCGGTGTCGACATCCTCGGTGGCGACCTCGCTATCGATCTCGGGACCGCGAACACCCTGGTGTACGCACGCGGACGCGGCATCCTGCTCGATGAGCCGTCGGTGGTCGCCCTCGACCTGCAGACCAACGCCGTGGTCGCGGTCGGTGCCGAGGCCAAGCGCATGATCGGACGCACGCCGGACCACATCCGCGCCATCCGCCCGCTGCGCGACGGCGTGATCGCCGACTACGAGGTCACCGCCGAGATGCTGCGCTACTTCGTGCGCAAGGTGCTGCGCCGGCGCGGCGCGTTCACCGGCCCGCGCGTGGTCATCTGCGTGCCGTCTGCGATCACCAGCGTCGAGCAGCGCGCGGTGTCCGAGTCCGCCTACGCCGCGGGTGCCCGGCGGGTGCACATCATCCCCGAGCCGATGGCCGCGGCGATCGGGGCCGGGTTGCCGGTCAACCAGCCGTCCGGGTCGATGGTCGTCGACATCGGTGGCGGTACCACCGAGGTCGCGGTGCTGGCACTCGGCGGCATCGTCGCGTCGACGAGCCTGCGCGTCGCCGGCAACGCCCTCGACCTCGCCATCGTGGACCACATCCGCTCGGAGTTCTCGCTGCTGATCGGCGAGCGCACCGCCGAGGAGTTGAAGATCTCGGTGGGGTCCGCCTTCCCCGTCGCCGGGGTGCGCAAGGCCGAGATCCGCGGACGGGACTCCGGCACCGGGCTGCCACGCAACATCTCCGTGTCCGGTGACGAGTTGCGCAAGGCGATGGAACTGCCGCTGGGACGGATCGTGGCGGCCGTCCGCACCACATTGGACCGCTGCCCGCCCGAACTCGCCGGCGATCTTGTGCAGCGCGGCATCGTGCTCACCGGCGGCGGAGCGTTGCTGCGCGGGCTCGACGCGCGGCTGCAGCACGAGCTGGGCATTCCGGTGCTGGTGGCCGACCGGCCACTCGATTCGGTCGTGCTCGGGACTGCGACCGTCGTCGAGCACTTCGACCAGCTGCAGAAGGTCGTCATCGACGGCCACCGGCGGTGAGCCGTGCGCCGGCTTTCGAGGCGCCAACGCATCGCCGCCCTCGTGCTGACTGCGGTCGCCGCGTGTTTCTTGACGCTGGATCTCGTCGGTAGCGGACTCCAGTCGGCGCACAGCGGCGTGCGTGGCGTGCTGGGCTCGCTCTACCGCGGGACGGACTCGGTGCTGGGCCCGGCGCGCCGCTTCCTGCAGGGCATTCCGCGGGCCGGTTCGGACGAGTCGCGCCTGCACGTGCTCGAGCAGCAGAACACCGCGCTGCGTAAGCAACTGGCCGACGCGCGGGTCGACCGGCACACCGCAGCCGAGCTGGCCCGGCTGCACCTGGCTGCCCGCAGCGGCGGGTTCCGCGCCGTCCCGGCCCGCGTCATCGCGACGACCGCGGCGGGCGGCTTCGACTACACGGTCACCATCGACGCCGGAACCGCGGACGGCGTGCACACCGGACAGACCGTCACCGACGGCATCGGGCTCGTCGGCCGGGTGTTGCACACGGATTCGTCCACCGCGGTGGTGCTGCTCGCGATTGATCCAGGGGCCGGAGTCGGCGCGCGTGACCTGCGCACCGGACAGCTCGGCGTGGTCACCGGCGACGGCCGCGACGGCTACAAGTTCCGCCCGCTGGACCCGACCGCCAAGGTGCAGGGCGGCGATCGTCTCGCCACCGGGCCGGCCCGGGCCAGCAGCTTCGCCCCGGATCTGGACATCGGACGGGTAACGGCCGTCCGAACGTCGGCCGACGGCACCACTGTCGCTGCGGTGACCCCCTCGGTTTCGGCGAGCGCACTTGACGTCGTCGGTGTGATCGTCTCCAAGAACGGTTCGCCGTCCGTCGCGGCAGGTGGTCGTTGACTCGCGCCCGGGTCGCCGCGGCGATCGCAGCGCTGCTCACCGTGTTGGTGCTGCAGGCCACCCTGGTCTCGCCGCTCGCGGACGCCGTGCCGGCCAGCCTGCCCGCTCTGCTTGTCGCCGCGATCGCCTTGGCGGACGGGCCGGGTGCGGGGATCGCGTTCGGGTTTTCCGCCGGGTTGATCACCGACCTGGGCTCCGAGCACCCGGCCGGGCTGCTCGCGTTGTGCTGGATGGGCATCGGCCTGCTGTGCGGCCGGTTGAACGCACCGAACGCTCGGGCACGGCACGACATCGTGATCGCTGCGTTGGTGTGCGGGCTGTCGACCGTCGTGACGACCGTGCTGCTCGTGCTGGTGGGCGCCGACGGTGCGAGCGTCACCGACGCGGTGCGCTACGCGATCCCGGCCGTACTCATCGACGGACTGCTCGCGCTGGTGCTGGTGCCCCTGGTACGGCTGTTCCTGCACAGCGACCGGTTGCGCGCGCCCCGCCCCGTCCTCGTCCTCGGTGAGGCTCTATGAGGCGCCGTCCGGTCGGCGCGCGGCGGTTCACGATCATCGTCGTGCTGGTGGCCTCGATGGCCGTGACGCTGATCGCGCGCCTGTACTACGTGCAGCTGCTCGACCCGAACAAGCCGACGCAGACGGCGGGTGAGCTGCATCCCGGCGACGTGGTGATTCCCGCGCCGCGCGGCCTGATCGTCGACTCCACCGGACGGGTGCTCGTCGGCAACACGTCGGTGCAGATCATGACGATCGACCAGGACCGTATCGATGTGCTGCCGGACCACGGCTCGGCCGTCATCGCCCGGGTGGCCGCGCTGCTGCACAAACCGCAAGCGACGCTCGCCGCCGAGATCACGCCGTGTTCGCCGAAGGTTCCGGCGCCGTGCTGGACGGGCGAGCCGTATCAGCCGGTGCCGGTCGCCACGCACCTGTCGCGACGGGTGGTACTCGCGGTGACCGAGCGCCGCGAGGACTTCCCGGGCGTCGCGATCCAGACGGCCACGTTGCTGCACTACCCGCACGGAGCGTTGGCCGGGCAAGTTCTCGGCTACACCTCGCAGATCACCGAGGCGGACAAGCGCAACGACCCGAAGCTCACCGACGCCGACACGATCGGTGTCTCGGGATTGGAAGAACAGTACGACCGGGCATTGCGCGGTGTGGACGGCAAGCTGGTGAAGAACCTGAGCCCACAGGGCTATTCGGTCTCGGACGGCGGTTACGTCGCGCCGGCGCAGGGTGACACGCTGGTCACGAGCCTCGACATGCGACTGCAGAAGCTGGCCGAGCAGTCGCTGGCGCAGCAGATCGCCGATTCGCGCGCGCTCGGCAAGCCCGCCACCGCAGGTGCGGTGGTGGCGTTGGATCCGCAGACCGGACGGGTGCTGGCGGTCGCGAGTTATCCCGACTACAACCCGCAGTTGTTCGTCGGTGGCATCTCGACGAAGAACTACCACAAGCTGACCGCGCCGAGCGCTAACGATCCGCTGCTCAGCCGCGCGGTGGCCGGTCAGTACGCGCCCGGGTCGACGTTCAAGCTCATCACCTCCAGTTCGCTCGTGTCCCACCACGAGATCAACCCGGGCACGCTGTACGGCTGCCCCGGTTCGGTCACCATCGACGGACGGGTGAAGACGAACTACGACTCCGAGGTGCTCGGCGACATCAACCTCGAGAACGCGCTGGGCTACTCGTGCGACACGTACTTCTACGTGCCGGCTGCCAACGAGTACTACGCCGACCAGGCGCGGATCGCCAAGCACGAGAAGCCGCACGAATGGCTGCAGCGCACGGCCGCCGCGTTCGGTGTCGGCCGCCATCCGCGCGTCGACCTGCCGCTCAACGAGCAGGCGAGCGGCTCGTACGCCGACCGCGAGACCCGGTTGGCGCGGTGGAAGGCGAACAAGGACTCCTACTGCGCGGCGGCCCGGTCCGGGTACAAGAACGTCCAGGATCCGAACCAGCGTGCCTACCTGACCGAGCTGGCGTCGGAGAACTGCACCGACGGCTGGCGCTACCGCGCCGGTGACAATGCGGACATGGCGATCGGCCAGGGCGAGACGACGATGTCGCCGCTGCAACTGGGGCTCGCCTACTCGGCGTTGGTCAACGGCGGCCGCATCTGGCAGCCGAAGCTCGGCTGGGCCGAGGTCGACGGTCAGGGCAAGGTCGTACGCACGATCCACCCGACCGTGCGCGACCGGGTGCCGGTCAAGCAGAGCACGCTCGACTACATCGCCAGCTCGCTGAACTTCGGCCGCGGCTGGGCGGTGTCCGGCGCGTTCGCCTACCTCGGCTCGCCGTACGCGGCACGCATCGGCGGCAAGACCGGTACCGCGGAAGTGTTCGGCCACCAGGACACGTCCTGGCTCGCCACGTGGGGTCCGATCTACCACCAGCACGGCCACGTCCGGGCGCGCTTCGTGCTCGTCGGCATGGTCGAGCAGGGCGGTACCGGCGCCACCGCGGCCGGCCCGATGCTCAAGCGGATCTGGGACGGCATCTTCGGGGTGGACGGCACCAAGCCGATCATCAAGGGGATGCGTCCGGCGACGAGCCTGCCCAAGATCGCGCCGCAGGTGAAGGTGTCGAGATGACGCAGTTGCTCGCTCGCGACCCACGCGCGCCCTTCGAGCTGCCGGGACCGCTGCGCGAAGCGGGGCGAGTGCGGCGGCTCGGTTACGACTGGTTGCTGGTCGGAGTTGCGCTCGCCCTCGCGCTGATCGGTGCCGTTCTCGTGTGGGCTGCGACGCGCGACACCGAACGTGCTGCCGGCAACGATCCGAACGGCTATCTGTACCGACACCTGGTCAACCTGGCAATCACAGGATTCCTGATGATCGCCGCATCGCGAATGGACGCGCGGATGCTGCGCCGCAGTGGCCCGTTCGCCTATCTCGCCGGCGTCTTCGGGCTGCTGCTGGTGCTCGCCGCCGGTGTCACGATCAACGGTGCGCACGCGTGGATCCGGCTCGGCGGCGGCTTCGAGGTGCAGCCGTCGGAGTTCATGAAGCTCGGCCTGATCATCGGCATGGCGGTGTTGTTCGTGCAGCGTGGCCGCGACCGCGGCGACGCTCCGCCGACCACGGCGGACGTGCTGCTGGCGCTCGGCCTGGTGGCCGTGCCCCTGCTGCTGATCATGCTGCAGCCGGACCTCGGCTCCGCGATGGTGGTCGCCGCTGCCGCGTTTGGTGTGCTTATCGCTGCCGGGGTCCGGGCCCGCTGGACGATCGGACTGCTCGTGGTCGCGGTCATCGCGGCGATCGTCGTGGTGAAGATGGGCCTGCTGGCCGACTACCAACTCGCCCGGTTCAAGTCGTTCACCGATCCGATGCACGACCCGCAGGGCGCGGCCTACAACATCAATCAGGCCCACATCGCGATCGCGAACGGTGGACTGTTCGGGACGGGATTGTTCAACGGTCCGCAGACCAACGGGGGCTACGTCCCCGAGCAGCGCACCGACTTCGTCTTCTCGGTGATGGGCGAGGAGTTCGGGCTCGTCGGCGGCGCGGTGCTGATCCTGCTGTTCGCCCTGTTGTGCTGGCGCGGCCTGGTGATCGCCCGTACCGCCGACCGCACCGGCCAACTCGTGGCCGTCGGCATCGTGTGCTGGTTCGCCTTCCAGGCCTTCCAGAACATCGGAATGAACCTCGGCCTCATGCCGGTGACCGGCCTGCCGCTGCCGTTCGTCTCGTACGGCGGCTCGTCGATGTTCGCCCAGGGCCTCGCGATAGGGGTGCTGCAAGCTGTGCGGCGCCGTAATCTGCCCGCCGACTGACCGGGCACTACTGCGGGCCGGCGGCCATTTCCGGTTCGGGGATGTCCGCCGGTCGCGTCGTCAGAGTGGTCCCGACGCTTGCGATGACGACCATGACGATGGCCGCCGCGGTGACCGGACGCAGCGGCTGGCCGAGCACGATCACCCCGGCCAGGGCGGCGACCGCGGGCTCCATGCTCATCAGCAGGCCGAAGGTGGCCGCCCGCAGTCGGCGCAGCGCGATCATCTCGAACGAGTAGGGCAGGATCGAGGACAGGATCGCGACGGCCGCACCGCCGGCGAGGACGGATGGCCGCAGCAGCGCGTCGCCGCCTTGGACGATGCCGACGGGCACGACGACGAGGGTGCCGATCCACAGGGCGATCGCCAGCCCGTCCACCTGCGCCCAGGTGCGGCCGACGCGCTGCGAAATCAGGATGTAGCCGGCCCAGCAGGCGCCCGCGAGCAACGCGAGCAGCACGCCGGAGGCCTTGATGTCGCCGTGGTCGCCGTGGAACGCGAGCAGCAGCACCCCGCCGGCTGCGAGCAACACCCACAGCGCGTCCAGCGCCCGCCGCGACCCGGCGATCGCGACAGCCAGCGGCCCGGTGAACTCGATCGTGACCGCGACACCGAGCGGCAGTCGCGCGAGCGACTCGTAGAAACTCCAGTTCATCACGCCGAGGATCAGCCCGTAGACGAGCACGGCGAGCAGGTCGCTGCGGGTGCGGCCACGTAGCGAGGGCCGCACGGCCGCGGTCAGCATGACCGCCGCGAGCACCAGGCGCAGGAACACGACGCCGCCCGGTCCTGCCTGGGCGAACAGCTTGTTCGCGAACGCGGCACCGAACTGGACCGACGCGATGCCCCCGAGCAGCATTACCTGTGGGGGAACCGGACGCACAACGCGATCCTTTCAGAGGGGTCGGACAGGGCTGGGTGGCCCGTACACTGGTGCGACGTGTCAGCTCCGTCCGTTCCCGAGTCACTTTTCCCTGCGCTGGAACTGCTGCTGCCGAGGGTCAGCAAGCCGATCCAGTACGTGGGCGGCGAGCTGAACGCCCGCACCAAGGACTGGACCGACGTCGCCGTGCACTGGGCGCTCATGTACCCCGACGCGTACGAGGTCGGGGTGCCGAACCAGGGCGTGCAGATCCTCTACGAGGTGCTCAACGAACGCTCGGACGCGCTGGCCGAGCGCACCTACTCGGTGTGGCCCGACCTCGAGGCGCTGATGCGGGAGCACGGCATCGGACAGTTCACCGTCGATTCGCACCGTCCGGTCAGCGCCTTCGACCTGCTCGGCGTCTCGTTCGCCACCGAACTGGGCTACACCAACCTGCTCTCTGCGCTCGACCTGGCCGGGATCCCACTGCACGCAGTCGGCCGCACCGACGAGCCGCTGGTCATCGCCGGCGGGCACGCCGCGTTCAACCCCGAACCGATCGCCGACTTCGTCGACGCCGCAGTGCTGGGTGACGGTGAGCAGGCGGTCGGCACGATCACCGACATCGTCCGTGACTGGATCGCCGACGGACGCCCGGGTGGGCGCGATGAGATCCTGCTGCGGCTCGCCGCGACCGGCGGCGTCTACGTCCCGCGGTTCTACGACGTCGAGTATCTCGCCGATGCCCGGATCGCATCGGTGCGGCCGAACCGCGACCGCGTTCCCGAGCGGGTCACCAAACACACGGTCATGAACCTCGACGAGTGGCCGTACCCCAAGGCCCCACTCGTCCCGCTCGCCGAGTCGGTCCACGAGCGCATGTCTGTCGAGATCTTCCGCGGCTGCACCCGGGGCTGCCGGTTCTGCCAAGCGGGAATGATCACCCGCCCGGTGCGCGAGCGCTCGATCGACACGATCGGCTCGATGGTCGAGCAGGGCTTGCGTGCTACCGGCTTCGAAGAGGTCGGCCTGCTGTCGCTGTCATCGGCCGACCACTCCGAGATCGGAGAGATGTCCAAGCAGCTGGCCGACCGCTACGAGGACGACCGGATCAGCCTCTCGCTGCCGTCCACCCGCGTCGACGCATTCAACATCGACCTGGCCAACGAGTTCTCGCGCAACGGCCGGCGGTCGGGTCTGACCTTCGCGCCGGAGGGCGGTTCGGAACGGCTGCGCCGCGTCATCAACAAGATGGTCAGCAAGGACGACTTGATCCGCACCGTCTCCGCCGCGTACGCCCAGGGTTGGCGGCAGGTGAAGCTGTACTTCATGTGCGGCCTGCCGACCGAGACCGACGAGGACGTGCTCGAAATCGCGGACATGGCCCACGACGTGATCCGCGCCGGTCGCGAGGCCGCCGGGCATAAAGACATCCGCTGCACGGTCTCGATCGGTGGCTTCGTGCCCAAGCCGCACACCCCGTTCCAGTGGGCGGCGCAGACCGATCCCGAGACGGTCGACGCCCGGCTGCGGAAGCTCCGTGAGGCCATCAACGCCAACCGCTCGCTCGGACGCAACGTCGGCATGCGCTACCACGACGGCGAGCCGTCGCTGGTCGAAGGACTGCTCTCGCGCGGCGATCGCCGGGTCGGTGCGGTGATCGAGGCGGTCTGGCGCGACGGCGGACGCTTCGACGGCTGGTCGGAGCACTTCTCGTTCGACCGGTGGATGTCCGCCGCGGCCCGCGTCGGTGTGGACGTGGGCTGGTTCACCACCCGCGAGCGCGATGCCGACGAGGTGTTGCCCTGGGACCACCTCGACTCGGGGTTGGACAAGCAGTGGCTCTGGGACGACTGGCAGGACGCGACGGCGGAGTTCGAGCAGGACGACTGCCGGTGGACGCCCTGCTTCGACTGCGGAGTGTGCTCCAATCTCGGCACCGACATCCAGGTCGGACCGACCGGCAGGTCCCTGCTCCCGATCGTCCCGCGCTGAGCTCTACCGGCTAGTGGCGGCATCGGGCGATGCCCGCGAGCCCGAACAAAATCGGACGAAGTTCCCCAAAATGGTTGATTTCAGGTCAAGGGAGGGCTAGGACTGTTCGTACCTGTGTGATATTCGCCGCGATTGGCAGCCAATAGGCACAAGAACGCGCACGAGTCACCAGTTCCGGACTGCTCCGAACGAAAGGTCTCGCCATGAAACCCCCGCCTGCCCCGGTGCGTCGCCTCTGCGCGCTGGTCACCGCGGCCGCGCTCACTGTGCTGACCGCGGTCGCCGTCCAGACGTCTGTCGCACCGCGCGCCGCCGCACTCGACAACAGGCTGGTGCGCACCCCACCGATGGGTTTCAACGATTGGAACGCCTTCGGCTGCAACGTCGACGAGCAACTCATCAAGCAGACCGCCGACTTCTTCGTCAGCAGCGGGCTCAAGGCCGCCGGTTATGAGTACGTCAACATCGACGACTGCTGGCTGGAACGCACGCGCAGCGCCGACGGGCACCTGGTGCCGGATCCGGTGAAGTTCCCGGACGGGATCAAGGGCACCGCCGATTACGTGCACTCCAAGGGACTCAAGCTCGGCATCTACGAGGACGCCGGCACGAAGACGTGCGCCGGCTACCCCGGCAGCCTCGGGCACGAGCAGACCGACGCGAACGACTTCGCCGCCTGGGGTGTCGACTACCTGAAATACGACAACTGCAACAACCAGAGCGACGGCAGCCTCGCCGATTACAAGGCGCGCTACACAGCGATGCGCGACGCGCTTGCGAACACCGGCCGTCCGATCGTCTACAGCCTGTGCGAGTGGGGCGTGAACAACCCGGCGACGTGGGCAGGCGACCTCGGCAACCTGTGGCGCACAACCGGCGACATCAGCGACAACTGGAACAGTCTCAAGTCGATCATCTCGCAGAACGCGCCGCTGGCACCGTATGCGCACCCGGGTGCGTTCAACGACCCCGACATGCTCGAGGTCGGTAACGGCGGCATGACCGCGACTGAGTACCGCACGCACTTCGCGTTGTGGGCCGAAATGGCCGCGCCGCTGCTGATCGGCACCGACCTGCGCAAAGCGTCGGCGCAGACGATGAACATCCTGACCAACCCACGCCTGATAGCGATCGACCAGGACCCGTTGGGGGTGCAGGGGAAGGTTGTTGCCAGCGATGCCGGCACGACGGTGTTCAGCAAGCCGCTCGCGAACGGTGACCGCGCGGTCGCCCTGTACAACTCCAACGACTCGTCGCGATTGATCCGCAGCAATGCCGCCCAGGTCGGGCTGGGCAAGTCGCCTACGTACACGCTGCAGGACGCGTGGAGCGGTGCAAACACCGAGAGCGCGGGCACGATCGGCGCCACCGTCCCGGCGCACGGCACCGTGATCTACCGGGTCAGCAAGGGTGCTGCGGCAACCGTTGCGCCGGGAACCTCGCTGTCGATCTCTTCGCCGACGGTCGGTGCCTCGAACGCCGACGGCGTGGTGAGCCCGGGTGGTACGAGCACACTGACCACGACCCTCAGCGACTACGGCCGGGTGCCGCTGAGCGGCGTTCGCGTCACGCTCACCGTTCCGGACGGGTGGACGGCGACGCCGACCGACGCGTGGACGCAGAAGTCTCTCGGCACCGACAGATCGCTCGTGACGAACTGGACCGTGACCGCGCCGGCGACGAGTTCGCCGGGCACTGTGCCGGTGAACGCAACCGCCACCTACAGCTGGAACGGGCACCCGGCCTCGCAACAGCAAGCGGGTTCTGTCCTCGTCGCCACGCCGCCACCGTCGGGTGACACCCCGCTCAGCGACGTGTCGTGGGTGTCGGCGTCCAACGGGTGGGGTCCGGTCGAGAAGGACACGAGCAACGGCGAGACGGCCGCCGGTGACGGGAAGCCGATCACCATTCGTGGCACCGTCTATCCAAAGGGGCTCGGGACCAACGCCGAGAGCGACATCGTCTACTACCTCGGCGGAACATGCCATGCGCTCAACACCGACGTGGGTATCGACGACGAGGAGGCGAACAACGGCGGCGACGTGATCTTCCAGATCTACGCCGACAACGCCAAGGTCGCTGACAGCGGCGTGCTCACGAACACGTCACCGGTGAAGTCGTTGACGGCGGATCTGGCCGGGGCGACGTGGCTGCGCCTGCACGTCGACCCGGACGGTCCGAACACCTACGACCACGGCGACTGGGCAGGTCCGTTGCTGCATTGCTGAACCGACCGCTCCGCGTGTCCCCGCCGGGGCCGGTCCGCACCCTTGCGGGCCGGGCCCGGGCCGGGCAGCATGCCGGATAGAGCGAAGACCCGATCCTCCCGCGCGGTACGCCGCATCGAGCGCGGGAGGCACGATGAGACCAATACCAGGCATTGCAGCGGCGGCGCTGTTGCTGATCGCGACCCTTGTGCCTTCATCGGGTGCAGCGGCGCGCGCACAGGGTCCGCGCAACGGGCGCATCGCGTATTCGGTCGGGGCGATCCTGCCCGATCCGGACACGCAGGGCCATTCGCAGGTGTTCACGGTGCGGCCGGACGGTTCGGGCCGCCGGCAACTGACCCATGTGACCGCACCCGTCCAGGCCGGCGATCCGAACTTCTCGCCGAACGGCCGGCGGATCGCCTACGTCAGCAACGCGACCGGACGCTTCCAGGTCTGGGTGATGACCGCAGGCGGCGCCCACCAGCACCGGTTGGTGGTCGATCCGCGTCGTAACGCGTTCGTGCCCCGATGGGCTCCGGACGGCAAGCACCTCGTCTTCACCCGCTGCCACAAACCGTTCGGCTTCCTGGAGTGCTCGATAGCGACGGTGCGCGCGGACGGATCGCACCTGCGCGTGATCACCCGGGGCCACTGGGTGAATTTCGACGCCCGCTACGCGCCGGACGGCCGCTCGATCGCGTACTCGAGCAATCGCGCCGGCCTGGTGTCGGCGATCTGGCAGGCGCGCACGGACGGCTCGGCCGCACATCGCTTGACGAGACCGTCACCGGAAGCGTTCTGGCCGGACTACTCGCCGAGCGGACGCAGAATCCTTTTCACGAACAACAACGATCGTCCGAACTCGAACATGTTCACCATGCGTGCCGACGGCTCACACGTGCGGCGCCTGACGGCCGTCAAGCCACCCCGTCAATCCGGTTTCGGCAGCTATTCACCCGATGGACAACGGATCGTCTTCGACAGAACCGGGCTGCCCGGGCACGAGGGGCTCGGAGTGATGAACGCCAACGGCACGCACGCGCACACGATCGTTCAGACAGGAAACCTGACCATCGCGGATTGGGGAGCGGCGCGATGAACGCGAAACGAAGGATGTGCTCAATTGCCGTCGCGGTGCTCACGCTGGGCCTGCTCACCGTGCCCGCATCGGCTGGTGCCGCCACGACGCGGGTCGCCGACGGCTTGATCCTGCTCTCGGACTTCCAGCACGCCGAGCTCTACACCGTCCGTCCGGACGGGTCACACTTCCGACAACTGACTCACGGCGCTCCGCAGCTCCCGTCCTTCGCGCCGTCCTGGGGACCGAACGGCGGACACATCGTGTTCGTCCGCAACGTCAACGGTCATGACCGGATCTACGAGATGAGGGCGGACGGGACGAGGCTGCACAAAGTCGGCAGCGACAAGCCGAATTACAACGACGAGGCGCCTGCGTACTTCCCGGCCGGCCGCCTCATCATTTTCTCGCGGTGCCACGTGCCCAATGAGAGCTGCGTGATCGCCACGATGCGGCGCGACGGGTCACATCTTCATCAACTGACGCGGGAACGACACGACGTGACCGACTTCCGGCCGGCGGCGTCTCCGGACGGACGGTTCGTCGCGTTCTCGCGATTTTTCGCCCGCGGCATCGTCGACCAGACCTGGATCATGCGGCGCAACGGGTCGCACGCCCACCCGGCCGGAGCACCGAGGTACCAGGCGTACGGACCCGACTGGGCGCCGAACGGCAAGCGACTGCTGTTCTCGAGCAACTGCTGCCGGCTCGGCGGGAACGTGTACACGAGCGATCTGGCCGGATCGTCCGTCCGCAAGCTCACACACACGCCGTGGCCGTATGCGACCTTGAACGGCACGTACTCACCCACAGGCACCCGGATCGTGATGGGCAGCAACCGCCGCCACAAGAACCGGTGCTGCGTCGACATGTTCATCCTCCCGCTGCGCCGCGGCCCGGCCCGATACGTCCCGCTGCCGATCAACCACATCGACCAGCTCGACTGGGCGCCGCGCCGGGGCTGAGCCGCGCCGCTGGCAAACTGGACCCATGGCACGACGTACCCCCGACGGGCCGCCCCCGCCGCCGGTCGTGCAGCGGCTGCGGATCCGTTACGCCAAGCGAGGTCGGCTGCGCTTCACGTCCCACCGGGACTTCGCCCGCGCGTTCGAGCGGGCGCTGCGGCGCGCGGAGGTCCCGATGGCCTACTCGGGCGGCTTCAGCCCGCACCCGAAGATCAGCTACGCCGGCGCGGCCCCGACGGGCGTGGCCAGCGAGGCCGAATACCTCGAGATCGGACTGGCCCGCGAGAGCGACCCCGAGCAAATCCGGGCGGCGATCGACGCGGCCCTGCCCGACGGCCTTGACATCCTCGAGATAGTGCCGGCGAGCCCCGGCGGCAACTTCGCCGACCGGCTGCAGGCCGCGCACTGGCACATCGAACTACCCGGCGTCGACCCGGACCGGCTGCACGACGCGGTGGTGACCCTGCTCGGCAAGACCGAACTGACGGTGCAGCGGCTGACCAAGGACGGCCGCCGGGACATCGATGTCCGCCACGCCCTCGTCAGCGCGAAGGTAGGTCCGTCCGGCGGGCGTGCGATAATGGAGGTGGTCGTGCGGCAGGTCACGCCTACCGTTCGGCCCGACGACATTCTCGCCGCGTTGCGGATCGTCGGCGATCTCGCCCCCGAGGCACCGGCAGTATCGGTGCGCGTGGCGCAGGGACCGCTCGACGAGACAGGGAAGGTCAGCGACCCGCTGATCCCCGACCGCCCGCCGGCGCGGAGGACGCCGTAGTACGACCCCCACCGGGACGGCAAGTTGAAGCCATCAGCGTGCCGAACCGACACAGACTTTGCGGAGCGTTGCTGGCCGGGGCCGGATCAGCCGGTCAGGGACAGCACGAACCGCCACAACCGCCTTTGTGCGGTCGCGTGTCGTCACTGACGAAGCGCGCCCGGAGGCCGAATGGAGACAGCGAGCAGATGCTCGACAACGACGATTCCACTGACAGCAACACCGACAACTTCACCGCCGTCCCACCGGCCGGAGCGCCGACTACGGCGCCCGCCAAGCGGGTCCGCGTCTCAGCGCTGGCCAAGGAACTGGGAGTGCCCAGCAAGAGCCTGGTCGCGCTGCTCGCCGAACTCGGTGAAGGGGTCAAGACCGCCTCGTCCGCGCTCGACGAGGCCCAGGCCGAGCGGGTCCGCGCCGCCATGACCGTGCCGGCTGTCCCGGCGGAGCGCGACCAGCCCGCCGGCCCGACCGAGGAGGCCGCCGAGTCGGTCGCAGCGGTGGAAGACGTTGCCGCGCCGCCGGTCGCGCCGGCCGTCCTGTTCCAGCCGCCGGAGCAAACTGCGCCCGCATCGCGCCGCCGACGCCGGGCTGCCAAGGCGCCTGCCGGCCCTCCGGCGACGCAGGAGCCGGCCTCTGAGCCGGAGGCGGACGGCCCGGACATCACCGTGGCCGAGGACGCCGAGGACCAGACCGCCGAGCCCGAGGACATCCGCGAGGCGGCGGCCGAGGAGGCCACCGGCGCTGCACGTCGGCGGCGCCGCCGGGGACGCCGCGGCCGCGGCGGCGGCGGAGACGCGAAGAAGGATGGCCCGGAGCAGAACGCCGACACGGACGCCGGGAACGACGCCGAGAAGGACGCCTCCAAGGACACCGCGCCGGATGCCCCGAAGGCCGCCGCGAAGAAGGCCGCCGCGAAGAAGGCCGCAGGCAAGAAGGCCGCCGCCAAGAAGGCCGCCGCCAAGAAGGGCGGCAAGGCCGCCGGCAAGGACGTCGAAGGGGCGAACCAGCAGACCGACAGCACGGCCGAAGCGGGCACGGACGAGTCGAGCGCTGAACCGGCAGACGAGGCGGCGCAGACGGAGCAGGGCGAGGGCGGCGGCACCCGACGCCGGCGTCGCCGTCGGCGCTCCGGATCCGGCTCGGCCGCCGCCGACACCGAGTCCGGCGACGACCCGCCGAACACGGTCACGCACGTCCGCGAGGTACGCGACAGCAAGGACGACGACGGGGTCAAGGGCGTCAAGGGCTCGACCCGGCTCGAGGCCCGCAGACAGCGCCGCCGCGACGGCCGCGAGAGCAACCGCCGGCGCCCGCCGATCCTGACCGAGGCCGAGTTCCTGGCCCGCCGCGAAGCGGTCGACCGGGTCATGGCGGTGCGGCAGAACGGCGACCGCACCCAGATCGCGGTGCTCGAGGACGACGTCCTCGTCGAGCACTACGTCACCCGCGCCTCGGCCACCTCCTACGTCGGGAACATCTACCTCGGCCGGGTGCAGAACGTGCTGCCGTCCATGGAGGCCGCGTTCATCGACATCGGCAAGGGCCGCAACGGCGTGCTCTACGCCGGTGAGGTGAACTGGGACGCCGCCGGGCTCGAGGGCAAGTCGCGCGCGATCGAGCAGGCGCTCAAGTCCGGCGACGCCGTGCTCGTCCAGGTCACCAAGGACCCCATCGGCCACAAGGGCGCCCGGCTCACCAGCCAGATCTCGCTGCCCGGCCGGTTCCTCGTGTACGTGCCCGGCGGGGGCATGACCGGCATCAGCCGGCGGCTGCCCGACACCGAGCGGCACCGCCTCAAGGCGATCCTCAAGAAGATCGTCCCCGAGGACGCCGGTGTGATCGTCCGGACCGCGGCCGAGGGCGCAAGCGAGGAAGACCTCACGCGTGACGTCGAGCGGCTGCAGGGGCAGTGGGAGAAGATCCAGAAGAAGGCCGAGAAGACCTCGTCCGCCCCGACCCTCGTGCACGGCGAGCCGGATCTTGCCATCCGCGTCGTCCGGGACGTGTTCAACGAGGACTTCAAGAACCTGATCGTGCAGGGCGAGGACGCCTGGACCACGGTTTCCGAGTACGTCGAGGGGGTCGCGCCGGACCTTGCGGCACGGGTGTCCAAGCACACCGACGGGGGCGACCTGTTCCACGACCTGCGGGTCGACGAGCAGCTGATGAAGGCCCTGGACCGCAAGGTGTGGTTGCCCTCCGGCGGCTCGCTGGTCATCGACCGCACCGAGGCCATGACGGTCATCGACGTGAACACCGGCAAGTTCATCGGGTCCGGGGGCAACCTCGAGCAGACGGTCACCCGCAACAACCTCGAGGCGGCCGAGGAGATCGTGCGGCAGCTGCGGCTGCGCGACGTCGGCGGCATCGTGGTCATCGACTTCATCGACATGGTGCTCGAGTCCAACCGCGAGCTCGTGCTGCGGCGGCTGACCGAGTGCCTGGGCCGCGACCGCACCAAGCACCAGGTTGCCGAGGTCACCTCGCTCGGGCTCGTCCAGATGACCCGCAAGCGCGTTGGTGAGGGGTTGTTGGAGGCCTTCAGCGAGACGTGCGAGGTGTGCCACGGACGCGGGGTGATCGTGCACACGGAGCCGGTCGAGAAGTCCGGCGGGCAGCCGCAGGACGATGACGAGCAGTCGAAGAAGACGCCGCGGCGCCGGCGCGGCAAGCGCGCCGACGACCAGCCGGTGGAGCTCGCGCCGCCGGTCAGCAGCGAACAGCGCAACAAGGCGCTGGCGGCGATGAGCGCGATCCACAAGGCCGCGCACCCTGACGACGAAGACGGCGATTCGCAGGCCGCGGAACTGCAGTTGGACGCCGTGACGGCGCTTCTCGCGGGCAACGAGATCGACGTGCAGCACCTGGCCGAGCAGGCGAGCAGGGCCGCCGCGGCGAGCGACGCCGACGGTGCGTCGTCGCCGCAGTCCGCTTCCTCGCCCGCCGCGGAACCTGAACCGGCCGCTCAGCGGGAGCCCAGCGAAGCGGCCGAGCCGGCCGCCCAGCCCGAGAAGCACGCGGCGGCGGAGCGTCGACCCCGGCGGCGCCGCGCTGCGTCACGCCCCGCCGGACCGCCCGGCTCGTCATGAGCGGGGCGTTTTGCCTTCGGCTACGTGCGTCCCGTAATCTGGACGACGGCCTGCCGCGCGGTGGGCCTCATTAACGTTGCACCAATGCTGGTAGGAGTGGTCCCCGATGTACGCCATCGTCAACACCGGCGGCAAGCAGTACAAGGTCGCTGAAGGCGATGTGATCGAAGTCGAGAAGCTCGACGCAGTCGCCGGGGCCGAGGTCGCGCTGACCCCGATCCTGCTGGTTGACGGCGAGACGGTCACCCACGACGCCGACAAGCTGGCCAAGGTCAGCGTGACGGCCGAGGTCGTGGCGCAGACCAAGGGCCCGAAGATCAAGATCCACAAGTTCAAGAACAAGACCGGCTACCACAAGCGCATGGGTCACCGTCAGCGGTTGACCCAGGTCAAGGTCACCGGCATCAACGGCGGGAAGTAGGCACCGATATGGCACACAAGAAGGGTG
>DASXJR010000087.1:0-24962 GCA_036497285.1 Jatrophihabitans sp. | reverse complement strand
TGGTGTGCCGACAGATCAGCTGCGTGCCGCCGTGGCAGCTCTACCCCGGCGCGTGCGGTACGTCCAGCGCCACCGACAACAACACCGCCGAGCACAATGCGCCGTGCCTGACCCGCGCGAACACCTTTCCGAAGCTGCCGGTCTACCCGGATGCACCCTCGACGCTCAGGTCGGGGCACGTGCTGCACAACGGCCACCGGCTCACCTCGCCCGACCGGCACACCACCCTCGTGTTCGGAAAGTACGGAAACCTGTATATGCGCAACGTGCGCGGCACGATCTGGCAGACCCACACGGGCGGTAAGGCGGAGGGCGGTGTGCTCAAGCTGCTGCACACCGGCGAACTGGTGATCCTGAACAAGCACGGCGGCAAGGTGTGGAGCTCGCACACCGCGCGCAAAGGCGCCCGGGTGCAGCTGCGGCTGCGCAACGACGCCAAGATCGTCATCTACGACCGGCGGCGCGCCATCTGGCACCGGCCCGCCAGGAGCTGGTGATGACTGTGTTCACGCTTGCCGTCGTGGTCGCCGCCGTCAGCGCGGTGCGCGGCATGTGGTCGCCGTGCGGGTTGTCGATGCTCTCGTCGCTCAACCCGGTGTCCGAGACCGCGCGCGGCAACCGGTTCTGGCTGACCGCGCTGTGGTACGTGGCCGGTGCGTCGGTCGGCGGCGCGCTGCTCGGTGCGGGCGGCGCGTCGGCCGCGTTCGGCTGGGGACGGACGGGCGCGAGCGACACCGCAACCTGGGCGATCGTGCTCGGTGCGGCGCTGGTCGCGCTTGCCTCCGACACCGGGGTGTTCGCACGATCGCTGCCCGACCACCCGCGCCAGGTCGACGAACGGTGGCTGGTGAAGTACCGCCGCTGGATTTACGCCGGCGGGTACGGCGTGCAGATCGGCGCCGGCTTCGCGACCTACATCATGACGGCCGCGGTGTACCTCGTGGCCGTGCTGGCGATCCTCACCGGCGACCCGGCCGAGGCGTTCACGGTGTGCCTCGTCTTCGGCGTGGTGCGCGGGCTGACGATCCTCGTCGCCGCAGGCGCGCGGACGCCGGACGGGCTACGCGCGGCGCACCGCCGCATCAACGCGCTGGCGGCGACCTCACTGCAGATCTGCGTCGCACTGTCGGCCGCGGTCGCGGTGACGGCCGGACACGTCCTCGCGGGTCCGCTCGTCGCGATCGGCGTCGCCGCACTCGTCGCGGTGCTCACCTTTGCTCCTCGCGCCCGGCCCAAGGTCGCGTCGCCCTGACCACCGTCGTCCCGCGCATCGACTCCGAGATCGGACCGTTGCGCCACGTGATAACTCACCGTCCCGGACGTGAGCTCGACAGGCTGACGCCGAGCAACATCCACGACCTGCTCTTCGACGACGTTCCATGGGCCGCGCGTGCCCGCGAGGAGCACGACCACTTCGTCGAGGTGCTGGCTGCGCGCGGTGCCACCGTGCACCGCTTCGCCGACCTGCTCGCCGGCGCGCTCGACACTCCGGACGGCCGCCGCTTCGTGCTCGACCGCACCTGCACACCGGAGCGGTTCGGCGAGCAGATGGCCCGGTCGGTGCGGGTACGTCTGGACGACGTCGACGCGGTGACCATGGCCGAGCTGTTGATCGGCGGCGTGCTCAAGTCGGAACTGCAGGCGCCGCGCTCGCCGAGCCTGCGGTGGCAGGCTCTCGCCGCCGACGACCTGGTGCTGCCGCCGCTGCCCAACACGCTGTTCCAGCGCGACAACTCGGCATGGATCGCCTCGGGTGTCACGGTGAACCCGATGGCAATGCTCGCGCGGCAACGCGAGTCGGTGCACACCCGCGCGGTCTATCGCTTCCACCCGATGTTCCGTGACGCGCCGTTCGAGTTCTACTACGGCGACGACGATCGCGATCACCGCCCGGCCACGTTGGAAGGCGGTGACCTGCTCGTGCTCGCCCCTGGTGCAGTGCTGATCGGGATGGGGGAGCGCACCACGCCCACCGCTGTCGAACTGCTCGCCCGCCGGCTGTTCAGCGCTCGTGCGGCGAATGTGGTGGTCGCTGTCGACATCCCGTCGGCCCGCGCGACCATGCACCTCGACACCGTGCTCACGATGGTCGACGTGGCAACGTTCGTGGCGTACCCGCACCTCGATCTCGACGCGCTGCGGGCCTGGCGGATCACACCGGGGCAGGACGAACGCGAGCCGTTGCATGTCGAGTCGGTCGACCGCTTACCGATCGCGCTGGCGGATGCCCTCGAGGTCGAGCGGGTCGACATCCTGCGTGCGGGCGGCGACGCCGCGGCGGCCGAGCGCGAGCAGTGGAGCGACGGCAACAACTACTTCGCGATCGCGCCCGGCGTGGTGGTCGGCTACGACCGGAACGTGGCGACCAACGGAATGCTCGAAGACCACGGCATCGAGGTGCTCGCCGTGTCGGGCGGCGAACTCGGCCGCGGACGTGGCGGAGCCCGATGCATGACGTGCCCGCTCGTGCGCGACCCGCTGTAGTCACCCCACGAAATCGCCTGGAAAGCGTGGCGATTCCGCGGGGACCCCGACCAGGGCACTGATCAACCTGACTGACTGACGAGGTCCTCGATGATCCGGGCGAGGTCCATGGCGTCGCCCTTCGACACGCATCCGGCCACGCCGAGCCGCTCTGCCTCGGCGATGATGTCGTTGTCGAGGTAGGCGCTGAACAACACGATGATCTGGTCGGGGCGATCGGCGAGGATGCGCGCAGCCACCTCCAGGCCCGTCAGGCCCGGCATCTGGTTGTCGAGCAATACAACGGTGGGGACCGGCGGGGGATCCAGTTCGGCGAGCCTGTCGAGGGCCTCCTGACCGTCGGCGGCTTCGCCGGCGATCTCGATGCCGGAGCCCTCGAGGACGGCGCGCGCGAGGAAACGCATGTCCGCGTCGTCGTCGACGACCAAGATCGTCGGCGCGCACGAGGTGGCGTCCAGCGTGTCGTTCATCCGGCGAACCTAGCAGCAAACCCGCGTCAGAGCCGCGTGGGCGCCGCGACATCCACCAACGGCAGTTCGAATATGAACGCCGTGCGTTGTCCGGGATTGCTCTCGCACCAGATCCGCCCGTGGTGGGCCTCGACGATGGTGCGGACGATGTAGAGGCCGAGGCCGGTACCCGTGACGGCGGCGTCGTTGCCGCGGACGAACTTCTCGAAGATCCGCTCCAGCGAGTCCGGGCTGACACCCGGGCCGCGGTCAACGACGGCGACTCGCACCTTCGGCCCGTCCGCGGCGTCGACGACCGATGTCTCGACGGTGATCGGCTCGTCCACGGGCGAGTTCTTGTGCGCGTTCTCGAGCAGGTTCGTCAACACCTGCTGCAACCGGTCGGGGTCGGCTTCGACGAGCGCCGGCTCCGGCGTCTCGTCGACGATGACGAGATGGGACGGGTCGGCCTCGCGGCTGCCGGCCACGGCGGTCTCGAGCTCTGCGCCGAGATCGACGCGCTGGAACGAGTACACGATGCGGCCCGACTCGATGCTGTCGGTGTCAAGGACGTCCCGGGTCATCGCCTGCAGGCGCCGGGCGTTCGTCACCGCTCGTCGCACCGTGTTCAATCGCTCGGCGTCGCTGAGCGTTTCCCAGTGATCGAGGGTGGTCTGGAGGAAGCCGAGCACGCCGGCGACGGGCGTGCGCAGCTCGTGCGACACGACCGAGATGAACTCCGACTGCGAGCGGGTGAGCTCACGCAGTCGACGCTCCTGCTCACGTGCCTCGCGCAGCCGTCGCACCAGGATGACCACAAGGGTGAGGCCGACGGCGAGCAGCAGCAGCACGAGGATCAGCCCGGCCTCCTGCAGCGGGCCGGAAACTCCGCTCTCGAACTGCCCACGGTCCTGGCGGAACACCACATGCCAGTGGATTACCGGCACCGGGGCGGTGAACACGATCTGGTCGCCGCGATAGGACAGGCCCGCGGCCGCGTGCAGGTAGTACCCGGCATGGTCGATCTTCTCGCCGAGGCCGGTGTTCTGTGTGGTGGCTACCACCGCCCCGCGGCTGTCGATGAAGAACCAGGCAGCGGTGGAGGCTGCGTGGTCGGCGAGCTGGCTGATTTCCTGCTGGAACGGAGACAAATCTGTGACGGCGGATTCGAAGACCAGTGCACCGCGCACGCTCGTGGAGGTCGCGCCACGGATCGCCACGACCAGGTCGTAGCTCGGCAGGTCGGTCGTCTTGCCGGATTGAGTGACCGGCAGGAAAACCAACGGCGTCGCGGCCAGTTGCTGCTTCGCCTTTTCCCAGCCGGGCGGATCGAACGTGCTGCCGACCATCCCCTTCCGCAGCAGGATCCCTTCGGTGACCTTGTCGTCGGAGTTGATCAGGTAAAACCCGGACGTGGCGGTCGGGTCGACGTTGTAGGTCTGAAGCTTCTGCATGTCCGACTTGCTGTTCGGCGTTAGCTGCCAGTCCAAACCGCCGAGCCCGGTGACGGCTCCGAGCTGCGAGCTGACGCGGGCGTTGAAGCTGTCGGCAGTCGTCTGGACCTGTTGCAGCTTGGCGCGGGTCAGTGCATCGATGCCTTGATTGTTCGCCACCCGCAGCAACAGCACGACGCTGACGCCGACGACGATCACCAGGGCGCCGGCGATGATGGGCAGGAGTTGCTCACGAATGCGTGACATCGGCTTCCTCTGCGGACGACGCGTTGACGAGTGTGCCGACCTTCGGCATCGACACCCGGAACCGGGCGCCGCCACCGGGCGATTCGTCGACGCTCACGAGACCGGCCATCGAACCGGCGTACTCGGCGACGATGGCCAGGCCGATACCGGCGCCCCGTGTGCGCGTGACGGTGTCGCCCCGGCCCCGGTAGAACCTGCTGAACACGCGCTCGCGGTCGTCGACGGATACGCCCGGTCCCTGGTCGTCGACGAGTAGTTCGACCCGCTCACCGATGGACTGCACGGTGACGGTGATCGTGGTCTCGGCAGGGGAGTACTTGGCGGCGTTCCCGACGAGGTTGGTCAGGATCCGTTCCACCGCCGCGGTCGATCCGCGCACGTAGCAGCCGTCGACGATGTTGGTGACGAGCTGGTGGCTGGTGCCCACCTCGGGCTGCTCGTCGAGAATCCCGCGCACCGTCTCGCCCAGCTCGAGGATCTGGTCGTTGGCGCGGGGCAGGCCGCGCTCGAGCTGGGAGAAGTCGAGCAGCTGCTCGATCAACGTGGCAAGACGGTGACCGTTCACCTTCACCCGCTCGACCAGCGCACGCTGCTGGGCGCGTCCCATGTCTTCCCAGCGCTCGATGAGCAGCGTCGAGAAGCCGGTGATGGCCGTGACGGGGGTACGCAGCTCGTGCGAGGCCGTGGCCAGGAACACGGTCTTGAGCTCGTCCACCGAGCGCATTCGCTCCACCAGCTCCTGCTGGCGCACGAAGGTCTCGGCATTGGCGAACGTCGAACCGAGCATGTCGGTCGCGACGGAGAGCGCGACGAGCTCGTCTCCACCCAGCGGCACGCCGGCGACGACGCGCAGCACGCCGAGGGTGCGTCCGCCCCGGGACAGACCGATCGCGAGCGTTTCGCCGGGTTGCAGCCCTTCAGGCGTGCTGGTTGCCGGGCGAACGTCCTTATCCGGAACAACACCCCAGCCGAACACCTGCTTCTCGCCTCGATCGCCCGGCGTCGACAGGCTCAGTCCGGACAGGTGCAGCCCGTCGGCCAGCTGGGCGGAGAAGGCGGGCACGACCTCGCCGAGATCGAGGCTGCCCTGAACCACCGGTGCCATGCCGGTCACCAGCGCCCGGTCGCGCTCGATCGCCCGTAACCCCGCGTTCGCCACGGCTTCCCGACGCTGCATGACCCAGAACGCCGCGGCGCCGGCGGCGAACAACGCGAACAGGCCCACCGCCCACAGCCAGGCCACTCCTGGGATGCCTCGCTCGGGCAACCAGGCCTCGACCACCCAGCCCGGCGAGCCGGTGAGATCCATGTCGACCTGGTAGGTGATGGCGTCGGACGGTGCGGGTGTGGGGGCGGCGGTGACCAGCCTGTGCGGGCCCTTCACGGCGAGCCCGCCGCCCAGCGGTTGCAGGTCGGCGAGCGTCGGCGTGAGCGTCAGCGGCACGATGCGGTAGGACTCGATCGCTGCGCGCCGCGCGGCGGTGTCCGGCGCGACGCTGCCGCCGCGGTAGACCGGCAGGACGATCGACGCCGTTTTCATGGAGTCGTCGAGGGTTGCCTGACCGGAGTCGCGGGCAGTGATCGCGATGTCGGGCGAGATCTGTGAATCGGCCAGGTGGTTCGCCGACACGATCTTGCTCGCCGGGCCGCCGGCCGCTGCGGCAAGCTCGTTGCGCACCTCGGTGCGGATCTTTGTGACCGTCGAGGCGACCAGAGCCCGCACCGCCGACGCGGCCTCACGGCGGGCGTCGGAACGCTCATGAACGATGAGCAGCACGGAAAGAATCAGCCCGACGACAAGGGGGATCGCGACCCCCGCGAGGCGTGCGGGACTCACCCCCGTACCGGCCGCGGCGCCCGACTGCACTCGGCGACCGTACTGCGCCGAAGCGCTTTCTGTTGCCAGGTGGAGTGGATCAAGGACGCACCGCGTCGCGAAGTGTCCGAAGATTTCCTTTCGGTAGGAATGCGATACCAGCCGTTGTCGCCTGGCGGACGAGGTCGACATCTTGGTAATTGCTGTAGATCACCAGGCGAAGATCGGGACGGTCGGCGCGCAGTCGCAGCGCGAGCGCCAGGCCGCTGGGTCCGGGGGGCATCCGGTAATCGAGGACGACGACATCCGGCTCGAAGATGTCGATCAGCGCGAGCGCCTCGTCGCCGCCCGGTGCCCCGGCGACCACGTGGCCTTCGAGGCGCAGGTCGAGCACGGCGAGGTCGAGGGCGTCCGGATCGTTGTCCGCCACCAACACCCGCGCCATGTCGGCACCCTAACCGGTGGCGATCATGTCCGCCGCGTGCAGCATCTGCCGCGCGACCGGCTGCAGTCCGATCGCGGTGCCGAGCAGACCGGTCGATACCCGTTCGACCACGCCCCATTCCCAGATCGCGGTTTCGTCGCATCCGGTGCGCGCGGCGAGCCACCGTGATCGGTTGCGGGGGCCGTCGCGGAGCAACTCGACGGGGTCCTCGCGCATGATGATTCCGAGGTCGTACTCGGGCTCGGCGTGCAGCCCGTCCGGGTCGACGAGTTTGTAGCTGTCGCCGCTTTGCAGGGTGTTCCACTGGTGCACGTCACCGTGCACCAGCCGGGCGCGGGCTGGGTCGTGCGCGGCCTCGCGGCGTGCGGCGCAGGCGAGCGCGTCCTGCACGGCGGCCTCGGTGCACGACCGGTCGAGCCGCTCCCACATGTCGACGATGAACTCGGCCAGCCACCGCGCCTTCGCCGCTCCGGACGGGAGGTGGGTGTCGGTGAGCGGGCGCCAGACCTCTTCGGCGACGTCGCAGAGGATCTCGTGGCGCCGCTCGATGGGCAGCCCCAGTTCGTAGAGCGAGGGGCCGAGCCGTTCGAGCAACAATGCTCCGCGTTGCTCGTCGTCACGGAACAACTGCACGCAGCCCGTCCCGTCGGCGAGCCGCAGTACCTCGATCTCGTGGTCGGCGTCCGCGGCCGCTCGCGGCATCAACAGCTCCAGCACGGCCTCGGTGCCGTCGGCGAGCGTGGCCGGTGCGACGAACGCCTCGGTCGCGTCCGGGAACGGCGTGCCCAGCACGAGTTGCCAATCCCGCTCGAGGGTGGCGAGCAGACTCGGCAGTTCTTGGAGCCACGCGTTCGCACCGACCTCGGCCGCCTTGGCGACGACTGGCGCCGGTACCTCGATCATCTCGACGCGGACGCTACCGCGTCACGCACCCAGGTTTTGTAGGCGTCGCTGACCTCTCCCTTCTCGTTCAGGCCGCGTTCGTAGCGCGCGTGCAGCGCCGGGTCGTGCTCGTGCAGCCAGGACATGAAGTGCTCGCGGGTGGCGCCTCGCAGATACACCGGGTGCGCGTGCAGCACCTCGGCGCCGGTGTCGCGAATCGCCTTGACCGTGGCCTCGATCTGCTCGCGGCGGTCGGACAGGCCGGGCAGGATCGGCGCCATCAGCGCGCCGGTACGGATGCCGGCAGCGACCATCGTGCGCATCGCTTCGACCCGGCGCAGCGGATGCGGCGTGCCCGGCTCGCTGACCCGCCAGGCGTGCTCGTCGATGGTGGGGATCGAGAAGCTGACCCCGATGTCGAGCCGTTTCGCGGCGGGAGCGATGAGGTCGAGATCGCGCGTCACCAACCCCGACTTTGTCAGGATCGTGAACGGGGTGTCGGCATCGATCAGTGCGCCGATGATGCCCCGGGTCAGGCGGTACTTCGCCTCGGCCCGCTGGTAAGGGTCGGTGTTGGTGCCCATGGCGACCGATTCGTGCGCCCAGTTCGGATCGGCGAGTTCGCGGCGCAGCACCTCGACAGCGTTGACCTTGACCACGATCTTGCTGTCGAAGTCGGAGCCGGCATTGAGCCCGAGGTACTCGTGCGTCGGACGAGCGAAACAATAAACGCACGAATGGCTACATCCCCGGTAGACATTGATCGTCCAGGTGGCCCAGGGCGTGTTAGGCAGGTGGTTAAGTACGCGATGGGCGAGTACGGGCAGGAACTCGAGGTTGGACATCCGGCCCGTCCCGTAGCTGTCGGCGAACAGGTCCATGACGGGGAACAGTCCGTCCGGTGCCTCGTCTGCCGTCGCCCAGCGCACCTACTGATTCAAACACATGTTCGTCAGGCCGCCCAGCTGCACCACCGGACCTACGCGCAGCCTGCAGCCCCGACGAACCACAATCGGCCCACGAAATGTGGTCAGTCGGGGCTGCATGCCACCGCGTCTAACGTGCGTTCCCCCCGAACGCAAGAGCCGCCTCCCTATTGCGGCAGCGGTGACCTGGCCGCCTGCTTCTCGAACACCTCGGTGATCTGCTCGACCGTCAGTTCCTTCGTCTCGGGCAGGAACTTGGCGACGAACGCGATGGCCGCGACACACAGGACGGCGAAGCACACCAGCACCCAGCTCAGGCCGATCGCCCGCTGCGAGGCCGGGAAGGCCTCGATCAGCGCGTAGTTGGCGACCCAGTCGACCGTCGCTGCGATCGATGCCGCCTGGCCACGCACCGCCGTCGGGAACATCTCGCCCTGGATCAGCCAGCCGGTGCCGCCGACGCCGATCGCGAAGGACGCGATGAACAGGCTCAGCCCGATCATGCCGACCCACACGCGCAGGTCGCCGCTCAGCGCGCCCAGGCCGATCGCAGAGACCACGGCGAACACGGCCATGCCGCCGAACCCGCCGATAGCAAGCTTGCGGCGTCCGATCTTGTCGATGTACCGGAAAGCGAAGTAGGTGGCGATCACGTTGACCAGCGTGAGGATCGTCGTGACCGCGATCCCCGCCGTCGCCACGTCCACCGTCGAGCTGCCGCTCTGGAAGTACGACGCCAACAGCGTCGGGCCGTAGTAGAACGGCACGTTGATACCGGTGATCTGCTGGAAGACGAAGAAGATGCACACCACGTACAGCGCGCGGCGCACTCCGGGCGTCCACTTCCTGCCGGCGGCGCGTTCGTTGTTCTCGTCCTCTTGCTCGAGTTCCTGCGCCGTGTACTCGACGTCGTCGACGCTGACCTCGATACCGAGCTGGTCGAAGGCCTGCTGCGCCTGGTCGTACTTGCCCTTACGGATCAGCCACCGCGGCGACTCGGGCATCTCGAAGCGCAGAATCAGGCCGATGATCGCGGGCACCGCGCCCAGGCCGAAGAACCAGCGCCAGTCGGCGCCAGAGGATCCCGGCCAGATCTTGAGGATCACCAGGGCTACGACGTACGAGACCAGAATGCCGACCGTGATCATCCACTGCTGCAGCATCGCCAACGCGCCACGGCGCTTGGCCGGGGCGTATTCAGAGATGTAGGCGGTCGCGATCGCCGAGTCGGCGCCGATCGCGAGGCCGATCAGGGTGCGCGCGAACATCAAGACGCTGACGTGCCAGGTGAATGCGCTCAGCAGCGCGCCGATCGCATAGATCAGCGCGTCGACGACGAGCAGCTTCTTGCGGCCGAACCGGTCGGTCAGCGGGCCGGCGAGCAGGGCACCGGCAGCCGCACCCAGGGACGCGCCGGCCACCAGGTAGCCCGTCCCGAAGGCGTTCAGCTGGTACGGGATGAATTGCAGCGCGGCACCGATGTTGGACGTGTCGTATCCGAAAAGGAATCCGCCCAATGTCGCGAGCAGGGTCAACGACCAGATGAATCTCGTCGGGACGTTCTCGTCCAGCTTGTGAAGGGCGTTGATGCCTCGAGTCGTCGTCATCGCAACCGGCTTCCCTCTTCGATTGTTTACTGCCCAAGTGCGTACCCGGCTCCGCTTTCGTCGAAACCGGACATAACGTCGTTGTCGCCGCCGCCCAATAGCCGGTTTTGGCGGCGTACCCGTGATAACGGCGGCACGCCGCCAAAAGCGGACCTGGCGGCGGGGGAGACGTGGTCGCAGCGATTAGGCTGCGGCCCATGGCGGTCGACACCCAGTACGAAGACCTGCTGCGGCACGTGCTCGAGCAAGGCACCCACAAGGACGACCGCACCGGCACCGGCACCCGCTCGGTGTTCGGCCACCAGTTGCGCTACGACCTGGCGCAGGGCTTCCCCCTTGTCACCACCAAGCGGGTGCACTTCCGTTCGGTCGCCTACGAACTGCTCTGGTTCCTGCGCGGCGACTCGAACGTGCGCTGGTTGCAGGAGCACGGCGTCACGATCTGGGACGAGTGGGCCTCATCGACCGGCGAGCTCGGGCCCGTCTACGGCGTGCAATGGCGCTCGTGGCCCACCCCGGACGGGCGGCACATCGACCAGATCAGCGCCGTGCTCGAGCAATTACGCGCCAACCCGAACTCGCGCCGACTGATCGTGAGCGCGTGGAACGTCGGCGAGATCGAGAACATGGCGTTGCCGCCGTGCCACGCGTTCTTCCAGTTCTACGTGGCCGACGGCAAGCTGTCCTGCCAGCTCTACCAGCGCAGCGCCGACCTGTTCCTCGGTGTGCCGTTCAACATCGCCTCCTACGCGTTGCTGACGCACATGGTCGCCGCGCAGGTCGGCCTGGACGTCGGCGACTTCGTCTGGACCGGCGGCGACTGTCATATCTACGACAACCACGTCGAGCAGGTTCAGCTGCAGCTGTCCCGGGAGGCGTTCCCGTTCCCCACGCTGGCGCTGCGCCCGGCGCCGTCGCTGTTCGAGTACGGCTACGAGCACTTCGACGTGATCGGCTACCGGCACCACCCAGGCATCAAAGCCCCGGTTGCGGTGTAGACCACTTCCATGAAATCGCTCCGCAAAGAACACTCCGCGATTTCCCGGGGGCCCCGGCGTTGATCGGCCTGATCTGGGCCCAGGCGGCGAACGGCGTCATCGGCCGTGACCACGGCATCCCGTGGCACATCCCCGAGGACATGAAGCACTTCCGCGAGGTCACTACCGGTTCGACCGTCGTGATGGGCCGGCGCACCTGGGACTCGCTGCCGCCCCGGTTCCGTCCGCTGCCCGGGCGCCGCAACGTCGTGCTCACCCGGTGCGTGACGTGGACGGCCGAGGGCGCCGAAGTTGCGCACGACCTGGACGAAGCGCTCGTCGGTGACGTCTGGGTGATCGGTGGCGCGGACGTGTACGCCGCCGCCCTGCCGCGCGCGGACGTGCTCGAGGTGACCGAGCTGAGCGCCGCCCACGACGGCGACGTGCGCGCGCCCGAGCTCGACGACAGCTGGCAGCTCGAGCGCGACGGCGGCTGGCAGCGCTCGAGCGCCGGCCCCACCTTCCGCTGGCTGCGCTACTCCCGCGTCTTGGCCCCGTAGCAGGGCGACACGCCGCGCGCCGCCCTGCTACGGGGCCAAGACGGTCAGAGCGTGAGGTCGACGACGACCGGGGCGTGGTCGGACGGGCCGGTGCCCTTGCGCGCGTCGCGGTCGACGTAGGCGTCGGTCACTGCGCCTGCGACCGCCGCGCTTGCGTACACCAGGTCGATGCGCATGCCCATGTTCTTGTGGAACATCCCGGCCCGGTAGTCCCAGTAGGTGTACGGGGTGTCGTACTTCAGCGCGCGCGGCACGACGTCGGTCAACCCCAGCGACCGCAGCGAGGCCAGCGCGGCACGTTCCGGCTCGCTGATGTGGGTACCGCCGTGCACGGCCGCCGGATCCCAGACGTCGTCGTCGGTCGGCGCGATGTTGAAGTCGCCCATCACGACGAACCGCTCGCCCAACTCCGCCGCGACCGTCGCGTGCAACGCCGCGAGCCAGGACAGCTTGTACTCGTAGTGCGGATGACCGACCTCGCGGCCATTAGGCACGTACACCGTCCACACCCGCAGGCCGCCGCACGTCGCACCGAGCGCGCGCGGCTCGGTCGAGGCGAACATCGCGTCCTCCGGCTGGTAGCCCGGTTCGTCGAGCAGCCCGCGCCGCTCGTCCGTGATCCCCACCCGGCTCAGGATCGCGACCCCGTTCCATCGTCCCGTCCCGTACGTCGCCGCCTCGTAGCCCAGCGCGCCGAGCGACGACGGGAACGTCTCGTCCGAGGTCTTGATCTCTTGCAGGCAGACGACGTCCGGCTCGACCGAACCGAGCCAGTCGGTCAGCCGCGGCAGCCGGGCGGTCACCGAGTTGACGTTCCACGTGGCGATGCGCACCCCGCCAGCCTAATCGCCGATACCCCCACCGGGTATGATCGGATCATGGTCGTGCAGCTCGACGTCAAGGGCATGACGTGCGCTGCCTGCGTGCGGCGCGTCGAGAACAAGCTCAACGCGATCGCCGGGGTGCACGCCAGCGTCAACCTGGCCACCGAAACTGCCATGGTAACCGGCGACGCCCCGCTCGAGGCGATGATCAAGGCGGTCGAGTCGGCCGGCTATCAGGCGAGTCCGCGGCAGGGCCGGCAGCAGCAGGACGACTACGACCGGCGTGGGCTGATCCGCCGGCTGATCGTTTCCGCGCCACTGGCCGCCGCGCTGGTGGTCGTCGCGATGCTCACCGGGGGCAATGCCTGGCTCGAGTTCGCACTCGCCACGCCCATCGCGCTCTACGGCGCCTATCCGTTCCACCGCGCCGCGCTGATCAACGCCCGGCACGGCGCCTCCACGATGGACACCCTGGTCAGCCTCGGCATCGCCGCATCGTGGACGTGGTCGACCGTCGCCATCGCCACCGGCGCCGACCGCTACTTCGAGGTCGCCGGCACCGTCACCGTGTTCCTGCTGCTCGGCCGCACCCTCGAGGCGCGGGCCCGGCGCGCGTCCGGAGCAGCCTTGCGCGCACTGCTCGACCTGGGCGCGAAGACCGCCCGGGTGCGCCGCGGCGGTGTCGAGGCCGACATGCCGGTCGAGCACCTGCGAGTGGGCGACGAGTTCGTGGTGCGGCCCGGGGAGAAGTTCGCCACCGACGCAGTCGTGATCGACGGCGTCTCGACAGTCGACGAGTCGATGCTCACCGGCGAGGCGCTGCCGGTGGACAAGACGGTCGGCGGCGAGGTCACCGGCGGCACGCTCAACGGGTCGGGACGGGTGGTGGTGCGCGCCACGCGAGTCGGCGCCGACACCGCGCTCGCCCAGCTGACCGCGCTGGTCGAGCGGGCGCAGAGCGGCAAGGCCCCGGTGCAGCGGCTGGCCGATCGGGTGTCCGCGGTCTTCGTGCCGGTCGTGCTCGCGTTCACCGTCGTGACGCTCGCGGCCTGGCTGCTCGCCGGCTACCCGGCGAGCGATGCGTTCACCGCCGCCGTCGCCGTGTTGGTGGTCGCCTGCCCCTGCGCACTCGGCCTCGCCACCCCGACCGCCTTGCTTGCCGGGACGGGCCGCGCCGCCCAACTGGGCATCGTGATCAACGGCCCCGAGGTGCTCGAATCGACCCGGCGCGTCGACACCGTGGTGCTCGACAAGACCGGCACCGTGACCACCGGCGTCATGACCGTGCACCGCGTCACCGGCGACCCGGAGGCAGTCCGCCTCGTGGCCGCGCTCGAGGCGGCGTCGGAACACCCGATTGCCGCGGCCATCGCGAAACACGCGGACGGGCCACTGCCCGACGTGCGCGACTTCCGCTCCGTCCCCGGACTCGGCGTCACGGGCACGGTCGACGGGCACGCGGTGGTGGCCGGACGGCCGTCCTGGGTCGCCGACCAGCTCACCGTGCCGGCCGAGCTGGCGTTCGCCGCCGGCGGCACGGTCGTGCTCGGCGGGTGGGACGGCGCGGCCCGGATCGCCCTTGAAATCGGCGACACGGTGAAGCCGACGAGCCGGGCCGCCGTCGAGCAACTCGAGCGACTGGGGCTGCAGCCCGTCCTGCTCACCGGCGACACCGCGTCGGCCGCCGAGCCCGTCGCCCGCGAGGTCGGCATCGCGCAGGTGATCGCCGACGTACTGCCGGCCGAGAAGGTCGCGGTCATCAAGGGCCTGCAGGCCGAGGGACGCACCGTGGCGATGGTCGGCGACGGCACCAACGACGCCGCGGCCCTGGTGCAGGCCGATCTGGGCATCGCGATGGGCGCGGGGACGGACGTCGCGATCCACGCGTCCGACCTGACCCTGGTGCGCGACGACCTGACCGCCGTGGCGACCGCGGTGACCGTCTCGCGCCGCACGCTGCGAGTGATCAAGGCCAATTTGTTCTGGGCGTTCGCTTACAACGTGGCCGCGATCCCGGTGGCCGCTTTCGGCCTGCTCAATCCGATGATCGCCGGCGCAGCGATGGCAGCGAGCTCGGTGCTCGTCGTCGGGAACAGTCTGCGGCTACGGCATCTACGCTAGAAGCATGGCTGCGCGGTCGTACCGCTTCGCCTGGCACCCTCGCTGGCTGGCCGGGCATGTGATCGTGCTCGCGGCGGCCGTGACGATGGTGCTGCTGGGCCGCTGGCAGCTGACCGTCTCCGAGCACAAGGGCTTCAGCCTGCAGAACTTCGGGTACGCGCTGCAGTGGTGGGCGTTCACCGCCGCTGCGTTGGTGATCTGGGGACGGATCGTCCGCGACCGCGCGCATGGCGAGCCGGTCACACGTTCGCAACCTCCCGCCGAGGAGCAGCGGCCGGTCGCCTACCGTCGCTACGTGATGCCCACCGCCGTCGACAGCACTGACGACCCGGAGCTGGAGCGCTACAACGCCTACCTGCGCTCGCTGAATCGGCCCGAGCATGGCTGAGCTGTCCTTCGCCCAGCCGCCCGTCCCTGCCGATCGCATCGCCGCCGCCGGCGGCGCGCTGACCCGGTACCGGATCATGGCCTTCGTCACCGGCGTCGTGCTGCTGGCCGGCTGTCTCGCGCTGGTGCTGAAAGGGCTGGGCGTGCCGCACATGGAGCCGTGGACGGGCTTCATCTGGGTCGGGCACGGCTACCTGTACCTGGTGTACGTGATCGTGACGGCCATCCTTGGGGTGAAGCTGCGCTGGCCGCTGCCGCGGTTCGCGGCGGTCATGCTTGCGGGCACGATCCCGACGATGTCCTTCGTCGCCGAGCACTTCGTCACCCGCGCGGCGCGTGCTTCGGCGCACGGCGAGCCGATCGATGCGGCACGCTAACGCCGGCGGTTTTCGGAAACGTCGGGGTGGCATGAGACTCTCGTCGCCATGCATCGCCGCCCCCGCGCCCTGCCGGTCGTACTGGCCGCCGTCCTCGCCGCCTCGATAGCAGGGGCGATCGCTCCGGCCACAGCACGCGGCAGCGACGGGGCGGAGGCGGTCACAGCTTTCCTGAAGGCGCCCGACCTCGCCGGGCTGCGCCGACTCGCAGGCGCGCACGACATGTCGCGCTCGGCGCGCCTGGACGCTCTGGCGAAGTTGGTCCCGAGCGCGGCCACCCACGCGGCGGTCGTCCGGTCACTGCGGGCGACCGGGTTCCGGATCACCGACGAGACGGCTTGGTCGGTGTCGGCAATCGGCCCGCAGCCCGCGGCGCGAGCACTGTTCGGCACCGATCCGACAACCCAGGCACGAACTCAGGCCGCGCGGGAGCGGGCGGCTACCCGCGCGCTGCCGCGAATCCCGGTTGCCCTCAGGTCGAGCGTCGTCGCGGTCTTCCCGTCGCACGCGGGTACGAACGTCTATCACCACGCGACCTCGACGCTGGCCGGGCCGGGCTTCCGCAACGCCTACGCCCCGCCGACCACCACGCCGTCCACAGGCATGCACGACGGCCCGGCCACGGTGGCCACCTTGCAGCTCGCGAACTTCTACGGGCCGGTCCCGGGCAATTTCAACAACAGCAAGACGCCCGCCGATCTGACCAAATACGCGCAGCTGCACGGCATAGCCGATCCGGTCGCGAACGGGCACTACAAGGCCGTCAAGATCGCAGGCGGTCCGAGCATCGGTGATGACGAGACCGGCGGCGACATCGAGGTCAACCTCGACCAGGAGTCGATCCTGTCCGCCGCACCGTCGGCGCACCAGCAGGCCTACTTCGCACCGAACGACGGCACAGCCCACTTCAACGCGGTGTTCGCCCACGTCTACGACGACGTCGTCGGCAACAAGTTCGCCACCGCGAAGAACCCGCACATCGTGGCGCTGTCCAGCTCGTGGGGAATGTGTGAGAGCGGCACCGGCTACCGGGCGATCAAATCGCTGGAGCCGATCCTCGCCGCGCTCACCGCGGCCGGGGTGACGGTGTTCTCGTCATCCGGCGACGCCGGCATCTACGACTGCGCCAACGGCAATCGCACCGCGGACGTCGACTACCCGGGCTCGTCGCCGTACGTCGTCTCGGTCGGCGGCACCTGGCTGCACGCGGCCAGTAACGCCTCCAACACCGGCAAGAACTGGCGCGAAAGCGCCTGGACCTGCATCGACGCGTCCGACTGCCAGTCACTGGCCGGCAACGGCGGCTCGGGCGGCGGCGAATCGGGCTCGGCGTACGCACCGAACGGCTCCAACTCCTTCGGCGGGTTCCCGGTGCCGGGCTACCAGCGGGTGGCAATCAACGACAAGCCGTTCCGCGGCACGGCCAAGCGGCTTGTGCCCGACATCGCCGCCGATGCGGCACCGCGCTCCGGGTTCGTGATCTACAGCTCCGACAAGGCACAGTGCGAATGCACCGGCAACGCGCAGATCGGCGGCACCAGCCTGTCCTCGCCGATGTCGGCCGCGCTGCTGACCAACGCGCTCGCCGGGCAGGGCCGGTTCCGCGGTGTGGGCGACATCCACGGCGCCCTCTACTCCGCGTACCGCAACACCCAAGGGCTGCGGGTGACCGACCAGCACAAGGCTGTCCGCGACATCACGACGGGACAGAACGGCGCGAACGCCGACCGCAGCACCGATCCCTCGGTGCATGCGCAGCCGGGATACGACACCGTCACCGGCGTGGGCGCGGTGTACTGGCCGGCGGTGATGCGTTTCGTGCTGAACCCGAACCACCCGGTGCTCAGCGGCATCCGGTTCCGTGAGCCGAACCGGTACGCGAGCAACTACCGCACGATCGCCGCGTCGTGGGCGGCCACCCGGGGCGCCGACCCGCGGCTGCTCGGCGGCACCCACGTCGTGATCAAACGGGTCGGTGCGAGCCGGCCGGCGGCGAACTACTACGTGTTCCCGGCCTCCAACAGCCGCTCGATCATCGGCACGCCCGGCGCCACGTACCAGCTCACCCTTCAGGCGCGCGACATCGGCGGGCACCAGTCCAACCCCGCGACCCGGCGCGTGACCGTGCCGCTCGACGACACGGTCTTCAAGTACGGCAGTTCGTGGCAGCCGCGTCTGAGCCGTTCCGACATCGGCGGCTCGGACCTGTCCGCTGCCGCCGTCAACGCGCTCGCGACGGTCACCGGGCTGGGCTCGAAGTACGCGCTGCGGGTGCGCACGGGCCCGGGCAGCGGACGGCTCGGGGTGTTCCGCGACGGGCGCCGGATCAACACGATCGACCTGCAGTCGGCCCGTCCCGGCTACAAGACCGTGACGTTCTTCAGCGGCTCGCGGGCCACGCGTTCGTTCAACTTCCGCGCCCTCAGCGCCAAGCGTGTGTCGCTCGACGCCGTGCTGATCACCTACTGAGCACCCACCGCACCGGACGGGCCGGGTCGGGGTCGTAGCCGCACGAACTGCCGGTGCGGACGGTGTCGTGCAACAGCCGCCCGAGCGAGGGATCGACCTCGGCGATGCGCTTGATCGCGGCGGCGACGGACTTCTGCACCGCGACGCGGGCCCGCTCGACCGACGATCCGGTGGAGCGCTGCCGGCCGGCGAGCCCGGTGGCTGCGGACACCTCGGCGAGCAGGGCCTCGCGCTCGGCGACCGCGGCCGGGTCGCTGCTCTCGTCGAGTTCGGCCAGCCGGCGGCGGTAGGCGGCCAGGGCCTGCCGGTCGAGCACCTCCAGGCCGGGCTCGTCGACCTCGCCGTGCCCGGCGACCGCGGCCGACAGCGCAAGCACCGGGATCTGGCTGCCGGGCCGTTCGAGCAGCAGCCGCAGATAGCGCAGGCCCTTGACCTCGCGGATCGTCGCCGTAGCCCCGGCCGTCCCGACCGTCCACACCCCGTCCGTCCCGGGCACGAGAAAGGCGACCCCGGCACCGGGCAAGGCGAGCCGCTGCAACCACCAGCGCGCGCCGATCCGGTGGTAGCCGGCGGCGGCCGATGCCGCCCATTTGCGGGCGATCTCGTCACGTCCGAGCGCGGACGCGGCCTGGCGCAGCACGTCGTCGACGACCCCGCCGAACACGACGCCGCCGGAGTTGACGATCGCCCGCGACGGGTAGCGCTCCAGTTGTCGGGCGCCGGCCAGGGTGAGTTCGTGCGCGCCGGTGGCGGCGGCCACCTCGGTGAGCGTGCCGACGGTCAGCAGCCAGTCGACGTCGCGGGGGATGTGGCTGAAATCAGCGCCGGCCACCTGGTCGAGCAGCGAACGCGCGCGTTCGCGCTTGCCCGCCGCCAGCAACAGAGCCGCACCGTCGGCGACGATCGAGGGGATCCCCTCGGCCGTCCCGTACTGCTCGAACGTCGCGGCTTCGGCGACCATGGCCGCCTGGTCGCCGCGCTGGCGGGCGATCCAGCCGGCCAGTTCGTGGGCGATGGCCATCGTGTCTGCGGCGCCTGCCTGCTCGCCCGCGGCCACGGCGCTGGCCCGCAACCGCTCGGCCGCGTCGAGGTCGCCGGTGATCAGCGCGTGCATGGCGCGCCGCGAGTCGGCGAACAGCCGCACCTTCGGCGACTGCGACTCGGCGGCGAGCTCGTCCAGTGCGCGCAGTTGCCGCAGCAGCACCGGCGCATCGAGCGTCTCGAGCGCGGTGGTGAGCCGCCACAGGTGCGCGCTCAGCCGGGGCTCGACGGCCGGCACATACGCGGCGACGTCGCTGAGCCGGGCCGTGATCGCGACCCGGTCGGCGAGCTCGTCCGGACCCCAGCGGGCGAGCAGTTGCGCGTCGAGCGCGTCCGCGAGCAGGGCCGGGTCGTCCAGTTCGGACGCACCGGCCACCGCCTCGGCCGCGAACGGTGCCCCGCGCTCGGCCTCGTTGCCGTAGCCCCAGATGCGGGCCAATGCGATCGCGAGACGCACCCGGTCGCGGCCGGTCGCCGCGGTGTGGGCCTCGTGCAGGTACGCCGGGATCGAGCCGACGTGCACGCCGAACGGGTGGTCCGCGGCGAGCGCGAGCGCCGCCTCGGTCATCGCGGCGACCTCACCCGCGTCGCGGGCCATGGCGAAGGCGTGCAGCAGGTCGGCCCGGCCTTCCATGGCCGCATGGTAGAGCCGTCACGGGCGCAGCAGGGTCACTTCGGCGCTGTGCCGGGCGCGCTGGGCCGGGCTCCAGTCGCCGGTGCAGTAGACGGAGATTGCCGAGACGCTGCTGTCGGTGACGTCGGCGCGGATCAGCTCGCGGCAGTACCACTCGCCGTCGTCGCCGTCCCAGATTTCTTCGACCTCGAGCACGAAGCCGCGCTCGGTCACGTCGAGGCGGGCCTGGGGGACTCGTCCCTTGCTCGGGTGGCCGGCCTTGCGGATCGCGACCGTGCCGCCGAGGCCCTGGGCCTGCAGCCGCCACTCGGGTGGGGTGAAGTCGCAGAAGACGTCGGGCGCGAACAGGCCGTCGGCGACCTCGCCCGTCTCGAGGAATTCGATCAGCTGCCCGGCGAGCAGACGGGCGGTGTCGGTGTCGATCATGGTCGTGGTGGTCATGGCGATGTCCCTTCCGGTGAGTGGGTTACAACCGGAAGGCGTGAATTCCGCCGTCACACTGTGACGTGCCGCGCCTCACCGCCGGACGATCTTGACGGTCGTGGACGCGGTAGCGAGCAGGGCATCGGCGGGATCGCGGAGCTCGCCCTCGAGGAACGCGATCGACCCGCCGCGGTGCACCACCCGGCCGCGGCCCAGTAACGGTCCGGGCGGGACGGGACGCAGGAAGTTCGTCTTCAGCTCGAGCGTCGGTGCGAACTGGTCCGGCGGCAGCTGGGCCAGCAGAGCTGTGGACGCGACCGCGTCGAGCATCGCGGCGACGAACCCGCCCTGCACGCTGCCGAGCAGGTTGAGGAACTCCGCCCGTCCGACGAACGAGGCCTCGGCCACGCCGAGCGCCGGGTCGGCGGAGATCAGCGAGTACCCGAGCAGTTCGACGGCCGGCGGCAATGAACGCCCGCCAACGAATGTGCTCACCCGGTGCGCCGTTCGGTCCGTCCGCCGTGCGCTGACACGAGGTCGGCACGGGCCCTGGCGACCCGCGACCGGATCGTCCCGACCGGGCAGCCGCACACGTCCGCAGCCTCGGGATACGACAGTCCGACCAGCTGGGTCAGCACGAACGCCTCGCGCCGGTCGTCGTCCAGACCTGCGAGCAGGTCGTGCAGCGCGACCGACTCGGCGTGATCCGGCGCAGGTTCCGAAGCATCAGGACCCGACCGGCTCTTCACCGCCGCCCGGACCGCATCGGCACACGCCCGGCGGGCGATCGACAGCAGCCACGTGCGCGCCGACGACCGCCCGGCGAACCGGTGCAGGCTCGCGAACGCCCGCGCGTAGCTCTCCTGCACGAGGTCTTCGGCCGTGCCGCGGGACCCGAGGTGATTGCACAGCCGCCACACATCCGCCTGGGTGGCACGCACGAACGCGGTCGCCGCCGCGGTGTCGCCGTGCCGCGCGGACAGGGCGAGCTCGGTCAGCTCGTCCATGAAATCCGCCTTTCGCGGGAACCGAACGGCCGCAGCCCGCGACCAATATCTACGTGCGATGCGATCGATACCGCGAGGCCGCCTCGGCCCGCCTGGACGGCGAACCCGTCGGCGTGCCCACCGCGAGCCTCGATCAGCATCACGACAGCTGCCCCGATTGTGCCCGATGGCTCGCAGAGGCGACCCGGCTGACCCGGCAGGCGCGGCTTTCGGCGGTGGACGTGCCGGACCTGACCGACACGATCATGTCCGACGTCGTGCTGCCCACCCGGCGGGTGCTGCGCCGGCGGCTCGCCCTACGGGTGACGCTCGGCCTGGTGGCGCTGGCCCAGCTGACGATCGCGGTGCCGGCGCTGGCGGGGGTCGGGGTCGGGATGGCGATGTCCGAGCACATCGCGCACGAGAGCGCGGCGTGGGATGTCGCGGTCGGCATCGCGTTCCTGGCCGCCGCGGTCGCGCCGCGCCGGGCGTCGGGGCTGGTGCCGCTGCTGGGGACGTTCGTGCTGGTGCTCGCGGTGTTGTCGATCCACGACATCATCGACCGCGAAGTCACCGCCGTGCGCGAACTCACGCATCTGGCGGTCGTGCTCGGACTCGCGCTGCTCGTGCTGCTCGACCGCGCCGAGCGTGCCCTGCCGCCGCGACGCGCCCGTCCACTGCCGTCGTCGGAAGACGAGCGCGGGCGGCTGCGGGGGGTCGCGTGAACTTGATCCGTACCGTGATCGGCAGACGGACGTGGCTCGGAGGTATGCGATGAAGGTGCGGTCGTTGCTGGCCGCGGTGGTGCTGTTGCTCGCGGGGTGCAGCGCGTCCGGGAACGCGGCGCCGGCCAGCCCTCGTCCGTCCGATCTGAACGACCAGACCGGCAGCGGCAAGTACGACGGCGTCGGGCTCATCCCGCCGCTGCCCCGTCCGCAGTTCACCCTGGACACGACCGCGGGCAAGCCGTACCCGTTCGGGCAGCGGACGGCCGGACGCACGACGCTGCTGTTCTTCGGTTACACCCGCTGCCCGGACGTGTGCCCGCAGACCATGGCCGACACCGGGGTGGCGCTGCGGTCGCTGCCGACCGCGGTGCAGCGCAAGGTCACCGTGGTGTTCGTGACGACGGACGTGAAGCACGACACCGGTCCGGTGATCGCGTCGTGGCTGGCCAAGTTCTCACCCGGCACCAAGGCCACTTTCGTTGGATTGCGGGGCACGCAGGCCCAGGTCGACGCGGCGCAGGCCGCCTCCCACGTGATGCTCGCCGAGGACAACGGAAAGACGCACTCGTCCGAGGTGCTGCTCTACGGGCCGGACGACTACGCGCATGTCCAGTTCATCTACAACAACTCGAACGAGGCCAAGCAGATGGCGCACGACGTGCGCCTCATCGCGAGCAGTTAGGGTCTGCGGCGTGGATTGGACTCGAGTCCGGCCGTGGGTGGGTACGGCGGCGCGGCTGTTGCTGGGTGGCATCTGGATCTGGGCGGCGCTGTCGAAGCTGCGCGACCCGCTGACGTTCACCCAGGCGGTGCGGGCCTACGACGCGACGCCGGAGTGGTTGTCGAAGGCGATCGGCTACGGCCTGCCGGTGCTGGAGCTGGCGCTGGGCGTGCTGCTGATCCTCGGGATCACGGTGCGGATCGCGGCGGCGATATCGGCGGCCCTGTTCCTGATCTTCGCGATCGGGCTCATCCAGGCGGCGGCGCGGGGCATCAAGCTGGAGTGCGGCTGCTTCGGCGGCGGCGGCCCGACGGACGGGGCGACGCAGTACACGTGGGAGATCATCCGCGACCTGCTGCTGCTGGCGGTGGCCGGCTACCTCGTGGTGTGGAGCTTCACCCGGCTGTCGGTCGAGGAGTTCCTGGCCCGGCACGACCACGTCGAGCAGCCCTCGGCCAAGCGGATGCGCAACACGGAGGCCCGGCGCAAGTACGAGGCCGAGGTGGCGACGAAGCAGAAGGAGGCGCGCTCGCGGTCGTTGTATCTGGACGGGACGACCGTGCTGATCGTCGTGCTGGTGACGGTCATCGGGATCGGCGTGCAGGCCGGTCGCGCGAAGATCAACAACGTGGTGGCCGGCAAGAATGCGACCGCGTCGAACGGGGTCGTCTTCGGGAAGACTGCCGCCGCGACGGTGGACGTGTACGAGGACTTCGGCTGCCCGATCTGCAAGGAGTTCGAGAACTCGGTCGCGACGAAGCTGGACACGCAGGTGCGTGGCAACCTGGCGCAGGTGCGGTTCCATCCGATCTCGATCCTGGACGGCAACTCGCCCAACCGGTACTCGACGCGGGCGGCCAACGCGGCGCTGTGTGTCTCGGACGTGTCGGTCGACGACTTCGTGGCCTATCACAATCTCTTGTACGGGTCGTTCCAGCCGGCGGAGGGGACGGCCGGACCCGGCTCGGCCGAGCTGACGGCGCTGGCCAAGAAGGCCGGGGTCACCGGATCGGACTCGACCACGGTGAGCGACTGCATCCTCAACGAGAAGTACACGCCGTTGGTGAAGCAGCTGACTGAGAAGGCGTCCGAGCGCGGCATCAACTCGACGCCGACTGTGTATGTCAACGGGAAGAAGGTATCGGCCACGGCGTCGGCGCTGTTCGGCGCGATCACTGCGGCGAACGTCGGGCACACGCCGTCGCCGTCGGTGACACCATCCCCCACGCCGTCCGGTTCGTCGACGCCGGTATCGCCTTCGGTGTCCCCGTCGCCGTCAGGGTCGAAGACGAAGAAGTCGTAGACGAGAAAGGGCCGGTCCCCGTTGGGAGGACCGGCCCTTTGACGTTGTGCCCTTACTTGTTGGCGGCGTCCTTCAGGGCGCTGCCGGCGGTGAGCTTGACCGTGTTGGCGGCCGGGATGGTGATGGTCTCACCGGTGGCCGGGTTGCGGCCCTCACGGGCGGCGCGGTGGCCGGTCGAGAGCGAGAAGAAGCCGGGGACGCTGACCTTCTCGCCGCTGCCTGCGGCCTTTTCCAGAGTGGTCTGCAGGCCGCGCAGGACGGCGTCGACGGTCTTCTGCTCCAGGTCCGCGGCCTCGGCGACGGCGGTCACCAGTTCCTTGCGGTTCACAGGATCTCCCTTGATCGTTGGGGTTGTGCTTGACCCAGTATCCCGTAGACCACTCTCGGCCCCGTAAACCGGGGGGTTTAGAGGCCGTCGGCGTGTCGTTCGAGGGTCCGTGTAACCTTTGGTGTCGGCCGCTTCTGGCGGTCTGAACGGGGCTGTGGCGCAGCTGGTAGCGCACCACACTGGCAGTGTGGGGGTCAGGGGTTCGAATCCCCTCAGCTCCACCCAGAATCATTGGCCTAGAGCCACTTGCATGATCATCCCAAACTGGCGTGGTAGCCATTTTGGTAGCCATTCGTGCAAAGGGTTAGTCGAGGCCGACGAGTGGGCCCTTGGTCGTGCGGCGCGAGCGGCCACGTGTGATGATCGACCGGCTCGGCGCTGGACGCAGTGAGCCTGTTGTGTTTGCCAGACGCGAGGAAGCGGGCCGAGGCTGGCGGACCTCGGTGCCGCGCTCAAGGGCTCGTCCAGTAAGCGCGCACGCAATTGGCGACGCGACCGAGTGGACGCGGCATTCCTGCGGCAGCCTGACCAAGCGGCGGGCTGGAGGCGTTGGTCACGGCGGGTGCCGATTTGCGACGTGGTCGCGAGGAGAGCCTGGCCGGACGATCTACGCCGAGGCTAAAGACCTTACGTCCTCGATCAACGAGCCGGGGCGGGTGTTCATCGCCGATAAGGCGCGTCCGAGCTGACGACGCTAATCGTCACGCTCGATGAGGCCGCCGAGGTGGGGGACCGAATGCTGCCCGCCAGTTGGCTCATCGATCCGTCCACACC
>DASXJR010000086.1:0-33430 GCA_036497285.1 Jatrophihabitans sp. | reverse complement strand
GGGAGCGCGAGGCGGCCCTTGTCGTCGAGACGCGGGGTGTGGGTGCCGAGAAACACCGGCCCTCACCTCCGACTCGTCTCGTCACTGCACTCATCCCCACCGTGCCCCACTGTACCCCACTTCACGCCACTCAGACCTTGGATTCCCCCGACACGCGCCACTGCCGTCCGCGATCCGGGCGAATCGGACACGAACCAAATCGAGCCGTAACCCGTTGTCCTGGACGGTGACCAGCGCTACCGAATCCCGGTGCGGGTCGGTGATACTCGACATCTACGCAGCGATCGGCAGATGCGTGACGACGATGGGACGGGCTTGGTGGACGCGCTAGACAGGCCAGACGGCCGATTCGACGGCAGACGAGATGGTCAGGACCAGCCGGGCAGCCCGACCCGGCACTCGGTGCCTGCGGAGGCTGGTGAGCAATCGGTGGATGTCGACACGGTGCGCGTGGTCGGTGATCGCATCGCGCGCAACATCGACACCGTCATCGATGGCAAGCACGACACCGTCCGGCTCGGGGTCGCGGTACTGCTGGCGGAGGGCCACCTGCTGATCGAGGACGTCCCTGGCGTCGGCAAGACCAAGTTCGCCAAGGCGTTGGCCCGCTCCATCGACTGCTCGGTGCGCAGGGTGCAGTTCACGCCCGACCTCTTACCGAGCGATGTCACCGGCGTGAGCGTCTACAACGCCGAGGAGCGCGACTTCGAGTTCAAGCCCGGGCCGGTGTTCGCCAACATCGTCGTGGGCGACGAGATCAACCGCGCCTCCCCCAAGACCCAGTCGGCGCTGCTCGAGTGCATGGAGGAGCGGCAGGTCACCGTCGACGGCGTCACCTACCCGCTCGACACGCCGTTCCTCGTGCTTGCCACCCAGAACCCCATCGACATGGAGGGCACCTATCCCCTCCCCGAGGCCCAGCGTGACCGGTTCACCGCCCGCATCTCGATGGGCTACCCCGACCGGAACTCCGAGATCCAGATGCTCGGCGAGCACGCCTCGCTCGACCCGCTCGACTCGCTGCGTCCGGTGTCCGACGCGCGCGAGGTGCGATCGCTGATCGCGGGCGTGCGGGCCGTCCATGTCGCCGACTCGGTCAAGAGCTACGCCGTCGACCTTGCGGCCGCGACCCGGGCCGCGGCGGAGGTGCGCCTGGGCGCGTCGCCGCGCGCCACGCTGCAACTGCTGCGCGCGGCCAAGGCGTGGGCGGCGCTCGAGGGGCGCGACTACGTACTGCCCGACGACCTGCAGTTCATGCTCGTTTCGGTGCTCGCGCACCGAATGCTGCTCACCGCCGATGCGCACGTGTCCGGGCGCACCGCGGCCGATGTGCTCACCGACATCGGACGTCGGGTGAACATCCCGAACACCGTCACCTCACGCACGGCCTAGGCGCGGCTCGCGATGGCATCCGGACGAACGGGCTTCACCACTCGCGCGTCCTGCCTGCTCGCCGCCGGCGCGACCGCGCTGGCCTGCGGGTTCCTGTTCGGCATCGTCGACCTTGCTCGGGCGGGTGTGCTGGCGTTGGCCGTGCCGCTCTTGTCCGCGCTGCTGGTGCTGCGCTCACGGGTCCGCATCGCCAACCGGCGGCGGGCCGAGCCGCACCGCGCGGTGTCCGGCGACAGCGTCGTCATGCACCTGACGATCTCGAACCGGTCGCTGTTGCCCACCGGCTCGCTCATGCTCGAAGACCAGTTGCCCAATCAGATGCGCGGCAATGCGCGATTCGTGCTCGACGGGCTGTTCAGCCGCGAGAGCCGCACGGTGTCTTATCGCATGCCGCACCTGCCGCGCGGGCGCTACCGGGCCGGCCCGCTGCACATCCGACTGACCGACCCGTTCCACCTGGTCGACGTGCGCCGCTCGTTCACCGCGACCAGCGAGATCGTGGTCGCTCCGATCGTGGAGCGGCTGCGCGGCGTCGAGCCTCCGCGCTCGATGGACGTCGGCGACAACGCGGGCAGCCACTCGATCGGCGCGCGCGGCGCCGATGACGCGTCGACACGGGAGTACCGAACCGGCGACGACCTACGCAAGATCCACTGGCGGTCGTCGGCCCGCACCGGCGCCCTGATGGTCCGCCAGGAGGAGCGTCCCTGGCAGGGCCAGATCACCGTGCTGCTCGACGCGCGCGCAAGCGCGCACGTCGACGCGTCGGGCGTGGCAGGCGATCACGACGAACGCCGCCGCAGCAGCTTCGAGTGGGCGGTGAGCGCGGTCGCGACCATCGCCACCTACGGCGTGGTCAACAGCCGCGAGGTAGGCCTGATCACCGACCTGACCTCACCGGCGCGGCAGCCGATGATGACTCCGGCGCAGGTTGCCGACCACCTCGCCGTGGTGCGCGCGAGCGCGCGAGCAACGTTGACCACCCTCGAGGATGCGCTGCCCGTCATGGCCCGCGAGTCGACGTTGCTCGCGGTGCTCGGGGACCTTGATTCACACAGTCTCCGCTTGCTCGCAGCGGTGCATCCGCGCGGGACGTCCACCTCCGCACTCGCGCTGTTGCTCGACACCGCAACCTGGACGGACGCGCCGGACACCGCACCCGTCGCGAACACGCGCGTCCAGAATGCGGCGCGGGTGCTGCGCTCGGCCGGCTGGCGCGTGCACATCGTGCGCTGCGGCGACGCGGTGGGCGCCGCGTGCGAGACCCTGCTGGCGACGAACGGGTTGTCCGGCGCGGCGTTCGGCCTGAACGACTTCGCGGGGTTGCGATGACCGCTACCGCGACCCGTCCACCGAAACCGAGCGTCGACGCTTCGCTCGCCCAACGGATCAAGCCGCGTGGCGACGTGCGGCGCACCCTGCTCGCACTGCTCGCGAGCGCCCTCGGCGCCTTCCCGCTGTGCGAGTTGTTCACCGACACCGGCTGGCTCATCGACGCGTGGCTGACGATGCTCGTGGTCGTTGCTCCGGCCCTGGTGCTGCGTCGCACCCGTCCCCCTTCGGCGGGGCAGATCTGGTTCGGCGTGCTGCTGCTGATCCCCTGGCTCACCTTGAGCTTCCTGCGCATGCACGCGATTCTGGGCGTCCTGCCGTTCCGCGGCACCTGGCACGACCTCGGTCACGCCATCACGTCCCTGCACCGCACCAGCACCGAGGGCGTCGCACCGGTGCACACCACGGTGGCCATCCGGCTCGCCGTATGCGCCTTGCTCGGGCTGATCGCAGCGCTCATCGACCTGCTTGCGGTGGTGGGCCGGCACGGCGCCCTGGCCGGGGTCCCGCTGCTGATCGTGTTCACGGTGTCCGGGGCGGTCCCCCGCCACCCGGTGTCCTGGGTCTGGTTCGTGCTGGCGGCGATCGGGTTCCTGATCCTGCTCGCACTCGATTCCAGCGACGACGTCCAACGCTGGGGGCACTTCGTCCCGCGGTCGCGCTCCAGCCGGCGCCGCGGCCGTGCGGTGTCGGGGCAGCGCATCGCGGTGATCGCCATCGTGCTGGCGCTTGCCGTGCCGTTGTTCGTCCCGTCGTCGTCCAAGAATCTGCTCATCGACCTGTTCCACGACAGCGGCGGCAACGGCGACGGGTTCGGCGCCAATCAGAACGGCGGCTTGGGGACGGGCGGCATCGACCCGTTCGCGGCGCTGCACGGCGAGCTCGTTCGCGAGCATTCCGTGCCACTGCTGGACGTCAAGATCACTTCTCCGGACGGCACGATCGGCATTCGGGGCGGGGTGCAGCCGTTCTACCTGCGCACCAACGTGCTGTCCAACTTCAACGGCGACGGCTGGCGGCCGGGCCCGGCCGGTCCGTCCGAGCGGCTCGACCAGACCCGATTCTCGAGTGAACCGGGCGCGTCGTTCCAGCCCCGCGTCGTGCACTACTCGGCCCAGATCAGCGTCACCGGGCTGCGCTCGAACCCGCCGGTGTTCGCGTCCCCGACGGCGATGAGCGGGCTCTCGTCGGCCACGTCATGGAACCCGCGCGACCAGCTGCTCGTCGGATCGACGACCGACTCGCGCCAGGTGATCACCGAAGAGGTCGCGCAGCCCGACCCGACCATCCAGGAGCTGCGCGGTGCCGGCGCGCACGACGCGGCCCTGTCCGGTTACCTCAAGCTGCCGACGATCAAGCCGTACGTCCACTCGCTCACCGCCGGGATCACCGCGAACGCGCACACGCCGTACGAGGCCGCGCGGGCCATCAGCGACTTCTTCGCCTCCCCCCGCAGCGGGTTCAGCTACAGCCTGACGACTGCGACGGGTGATTCCGGCGACGCGCTCACCGACTTCCTGCACAAGCGCACCGGCTACTGCCAGCAGTACGCCGCGTCGATGGCGGTCATGCTGCGCCTGGCCGGTGTGCCTTCGCGGGTGGTGCTGGGTTACGCGCACGACGTGCCCGACACCCAGGGCGAGTTCACTGTCACGACCTTCGACGCGCATGCCTGGGTCGAGGCGTACTTCTCGGGGATCGGCTGGGTGCCGTTCGATCCCACCCCGTTGTCGGGCATCAGCGGCGGCGCGCAGAACGACCTCGCCTGGGCCCGCCACGACACCTCGAACTCGAACATCGAACCGGTCGTGCCGCACGCGAGCAACACTGCCCGTCCGGTCGCCTCCTCCTCCGCGCCGGCGCAACGGCACGCGGCGAAGTCGAACGACACCGGGACCGCGCTGGTGGTGCCGCTCACGGTGTTGGGCGTGCTGGTCTTCGTGGTCGCGGTCGCGCTCACCCCGGCCTGGGTGCGCTGGCAACGCCGCCGGCGCCGGGTGCACCGGATCCGTGACGGGGACACCGAGGCGCTGTGGGCCGAACTGGCCGACACGACGATCGACCTCGGCTACGTGTGGTCCGACGCGCGCACGCCGCGCCAGGTGGCGCGCTGGCTCGGCAGCTCGGCCGACGCCGCCTCGGGATCCCTGCAGACGCTGACGAGCGCCGTCGAGCGGGCGCGCTACGCCGCCGACGGCGCGGACGCGGCCGGCTCCGGTGACCTCGCCACGGAGCTGGCCAACCTGCGCGCCGGGCTGGGGCTGCGCCGGTCGCCGCGGGAGCGGATGCGGGCCAGGTACTGGCCGGCATCGCTCAACTGGTCGCGGCTGCGCTGGATCGGGCGCTGGCTGCCCGGGACGACAACGCCGCGACACCGATGACTCACGCCGTCTACCCACCCAGACGGTCAAGCGGTACCGCGGTGATTGCGCGACTCGGCGCAGAAGTTCAGTTCTCGTCGAAGCGGCGACGCATGCGATCTTCCATGCGGGCACGGAAGTTGCTCGGCCGGGCGGCGCGCGCCGACTCGCCACCCGAGGTGGACGAGCTGTCGCCGCTGTTGCGGTGCCGCAGCGACTGGGCGCCGTAGCCGAATCCGCCGACGAGCATCACGAAGCCGATCACGCTGAGCGCGACAATGTTGGCGAGCAGCCCGATCAGCACCAGCCCGAGGCCGACCACCACGCCGAGGACGCACAAAAGCATCGAACTGCGCACACGACGATGGGCACGAGCAGACCGCACGGATGAGGCGAACTTGGGATCCTCGGCGTAGAGCGCTTGTTCGATCTCGTCCAGGAGCCTCTGCTCATGCTCGGAGAGCGGCACAATGCCCTCCTTTACAGCCGAACCCGATGCTCGGCAGGTCTGGTGCTGGCGGTGACACCATCGAGCATACGAGGCGAGCGGGCGAATCGAAAGTTGTGTTTGGGTTACGACACCATTCGTCCGGACCGCGCGCTCTCCACCGACAGTTCACGCACTACTCGCTCGGCCTAGTCGTCGCCGCGCGCCGGGAGCTGGTCGATCTCCGCCGCGGCACCGGGCGCGGGCAGCAGCGCGGCGTAGCCGAGCGCGCCGGAGCCGAAGCGCTCACGTGCTGCATCGACGACCGCGTCGGTGACCCCGGCGATGCTCGTCCGCCCCGCGCCGATCAAGTCGTCGAAGGTGAGCTGCTCGCCGACCGTGCCGACCTCACGCAGGTTCTCGCACTTGACCCCGACAAGCCGCACCCGGGGGCGGTCGAGCCCCAGCGCGTCGTACAGCTCGCCCGCCGTGTCGTAAATCGTCGCGGTGTTGTCCGTCCACGCGGGCAGCGTGCGCACCCGGGTGACGGTGGTGAAGTCGGCGAATCGGATCTTGATCCCCACCGTGCGCGCGAGCCAGCCGCGCTCACGGACCCGGCGTGCGACGTCGCCGGACAGGCGCAGCAGCTCGCGGCGGATGTCGGCCCGCTCGGTGAGGTCGACCTCGACGGTGTGGTCGGAGCTGATCGACTTCTCGACCTCGTCCGGGCTGACCGGCCGCGGGTCGATGCCGTCGGCCAGCGCCGCGAGATGCTCGGCCATCGCCGCGCCGACCGCGCGGAAGAGCGTGTCGCGGGGTGTCTGCGAGACGTCGCCGACGCTACGAATGCCGATGCGGTGCAGCGCCTCGGCGGTGCGGGCGCCGACCCCCCACAGCGCGGTGGCCGGCAGGGGATGCAGGAACGCGAGTACTTCGGACTTCGGGACGACGAGCATGCCGTCCGGTTTGCACCGGGCCGACGCGACTTTGGCCACGAACTTGGTCGGGGCGACGCCGACGCTGCAGGTGAGTCCGAGTTCGCGTGCCACCCGTTCGCGGATGTGCTGGGCGATCACCGCGGGACGGCCCTGGGCTCGCACTGCTGCGGACACGTCGAGGAACGCCTCGTCGAGCGACAGCGGTTCGGTCAGCGGCGTGACGTCGCGCAGGATCGCCATCACGGCCGCCGAGGCCGCGCTGTACGCGGCGCGGTCGGGGCGCACGACGACCGCGCGCGGGCACAACCGCAGCGCCTGGGTCATCGGCATAGCGCTGCGCACGCCGTACTTGCGCGCTTCGTAGGACGCCGCAGCGACGACACCCCTCGTGCCCCCGCCGACCACCACGGGCTTGCCGCGGAGGTCCGGGTTGTTGCGGACCTCGACGCTGGCGAAGAACGCGTCCATGTCGACGTGCAGGATCGTGCACCCGCTGTCGTCGCCGTCGGTGCGCCCGGACTCGCGTGGGATATCGGCGCTGCGTCCCATCGGACTATCCGGACGTGGGGCGGCGGGCGAGCACGTGCACCCGGCCGGCGATCTGCGCGAACGGAGCCCTCTGCGCGCAGGCGCTTTCCAGCCGAGTCAGGGCGTCGCGGGCACCCGGCGCCTCGAGAGCCTGCCCGGGGACCAGATCGCGGAAGATCCCGATGCCGCTCTGGTGCTCGACCGCCAGGCCGTGCTGCGCGCACAGGCTCAGGACCCCATGGGGCGTCGCGCTCTCGCCCGACCCGTCGTCGAGCAGTTCCACCTCGTGTTCGGCCCCGATCAGGTCACCGGTCAGCGCCCGAGCCAGGACGGCGGCGACCGGGTTGGCGATCATGACACTGAGCAGTCCGCCGGGACGCACACTCGCGACGATGCCCGCGAAGGTTGGGGCCGGTCGATCGACTGCGTCGAGGATGCCGTGCGCGAGGACGAGATCGAATGGACCGCCGACCGCTGCATCGGCCAGTGCCTCGACGTCGCCCTGCACGCCGCGGACGCGTTCGGCGACGTCTGCCTCGACGGCGCGCCGGTGCAACGTGGCGAGGGCGTCAGCGCTCACGTCGACCACGGTGACGCTCGCACCGGCAACAGCGAGCGGAACGGCGTACCGCCCCGTGCCGCCGCCGCAGTCGAGCACAGCCGCCGTCGCGATCTGGGCGCCGAGCCCCGCGATCAGCAGGTCGTCGATCTGCTTGCCCGGGCCGGACGCCGCGCCGAACTCGGCCCGTGCGCGATGCTCGGCACGCTGCTCGAGATCCTGGCCGCTGGACACGGGTTCAGACTAGCCGCGAGCGCCGACATCCCCCGGGTGTCGCGATCGGCGTGGCTCGGCTGTCGGTTCGGCTGCGCGGTCAGCTCGCCAACGGCGCCGCCAGCATGCCGAGGGAGCGCTCGACGACGGCCAGGAATTGATGCGCCGCACGCACCTGGTCGTCGGCGTCACGGCGGCTCACCGCGTGCAGCGCGCCTGCCTCGACCGCCGCCCGCGCCGCCGCGCCGGCCGCGAAGAACCGCGACCAATCCTCGAACTCGGGCGCCACCTTGTCGATCACGACCCAGACGCTCATGAGCCGGCGACGGGCACTGGCCGGCCGACCGCGATCGGCCAAGACCGCGGCCGCGATACGCAGCGCAGCCAGGTGCGCGTGCCGGAATCGCTCGCCGACCTCCCACGTCGCCTGCGCCTCGGCCAGCCCGGCACGCGCCTGCCCCAGCAACGCGACCGCGGACCCGGGTATCAGCCGTTGTGTCGCCATCACATCCCCTTCGTCGAACACTTGTTCGCAATATTAGGTCGCGTGTTCGGATTCCGCAACCAACTGCGTCCAGTGTGTCGAGAGGGTCCGACAGTTTCCGCGACCTCCAACTGTCGGACGCACCCGACCGGCCGCCGTCGAAGGAGCGCTAGCCCGCCAGCACGTCGACGACGGGCCCGACCACGATCACCGACGGCGCACCGACGCCCGCCTCGGCGACCGCTGCGGCGATCTCGTGCAGCGGCGCCCGCACCACGTGCTCCCCCGGCAAGCTCGCCCGGTGCACCACCGCGGCCGGCGTCGAAGCCGGCCGTCCGTGCTTGATCAGTTCCTCGGCGATGAGCCCGAGGCGGTCCATAGACATGAGCAGCACGAGGGTGCCCGCCCCGGCTGCCAGACCCGGCCAGTCGACGCCCTGGTACGGCACCCGGCCTGGGTCGAGGTGACCCGAGACGACCGTGAAGTCGGCCGCGACGCCGCGGTGCGTGAGCGGGATCCCTGCCGCCGCGGGAGCTGCCAGGGCCGAACTCAGCCCCGGCACCACTGTCACCGGGACCCCGGCCGCGACGCACGCGAGCCACTCCTCACCGCCGCGGCCGAAGACGAACGGGTCGCCACCCTTGAGTCGTACGACGCGCTTGCCTGCGCGAGCGCGTTCGATCAGAACCTCGTTGATCTCGGCCTGGCTCATGTTGTGCCGGTGCGCGGACTTGCCGCAGTCGATCACCTCGACGTGCTCGGGCAACTCGTCGAGCAGGGCGCGCGGCGCGAGCCGGTCGACGACGACGACGTCCGCGCTCGAGACCAGACGCCGCCCGCGCACGGTGATCAACTCGGGGTCGCCCGGTCCCCCACCGACGAGCGCCACCGACCCCCGCGTAGACGCGCGGAACGGCGCCACCGGCAGGTCGCCCACGTCCAACGCCGCGGAGATCGCATTGCGCAACGCGACCGCACGTCGCGGGTCGTCGCCACCGTTGACCGCCACGACCACGGCGTCCTTGCGAGTAACCGCGGGCACACGCGCGGTGCCGCCCGTCGCGTCGTCGGCCCGCACACAGAACACGCCGCGCGCCTCGGCGGCCGATGCGACGGCAGCGTTCACGGACGGGTCGTCGGTGCACGCAAGGACGAGCCACGCCCCGTCGACGTCGCCGGGTTCGAACCCGCGATGCGAGACCGTCACGCCGTCGATTCGGACGGACACCCTCGGCGCGACGACGTGCACCCTCGCTCCGGCCTCGACCAGAGAAGGAACCCGGCGCGCGGCTACTGCACCCGCACCCACCACCAGAACGTCCCGATCACGCAGATCGAGCAGCAACGGATAGCCCGTCATGCAGCGATCGTCCTTCCCTATAAGGCGAATAGACATAGCGGCTACGCCACAATCGTTCTGCGGATTGCCCGTTGTGTGCGACCATGAACCTATGCGCTTGGTGGACTACATGCTCACTTCGCGCCGCCACATCGACTTCGTACGGGTGGCAGGCGCGGGCTGTTGATGCCCGCCGGGCGGCGCTGAGCCGCTCCAAGCCTGTCCTAACCACCACGGCGAAGGGACGCGCATGCCTGCGCGTAAAGGACAGGGTCAGTGGGCCCTGGGCTACCGCGAGCCGCTCAATCAGAACGAGCGCTCCAAGCGAGACAGCGACGGACTAGAGGTCCGGCAACGCATCATCGACATCTACCAGCACACCGGATTCGCCGGCATCGACCCGGCGGACCTGCGCGGCCGGTTCCGCTGGTTCGGGCTGTACACGCAGCGGCGCCAAGGCATCCCCGGCGGTAAGACCGCCACGCTCGAGCCGGAGGAACTCGAGGACGAGTTCTTCATGATGCGTATCCGCATCGACGGCGGAGCGCTGACGAGCGATCAGCTGCGGGTCGTCGCGGAGATCGCCCGCGACTACGGCCGCGACATCGCCGACATCACCGACCGCCAGAACGTGCAGCTGCACTGGGTCCGCATCGAAGACGTTCCCACGATCTGGGAGAAGCTCGAGGCGGTGGGCCTGTCGACCACGGAGGCATGCGGTGACACGCCGCGCGTCGTCCTTGGTTGCCCGCTGGAAGGTGTGGCCGAGGATTCGGTTCTCGATGCCGGCCCGGCACTGCGGGAGACCGTCGAGAAGTACATCGGTGATCCGGAGTTCTCGAATCTGCCGCGCAAGTTCAAGACGTCGATTTCAGGATGCGCGCAGCATTGCACGAACCACGAGATCAACGACGTCTCGTTCGTCGGCGTCATCGGCCCAAACGGTAAGCCCGGCTTCGACCTCTGGGTGGGCGGCGGCTTGTCGACCAATCCGCGCTTCGCGGAGCGGTTGGGCGCGTTCGTTCCGCCCGAGGAAGTCAGCGAGGTGTGGGCCGGCGTCACTTCGGTGTTCCGCGATTACGGTTACCGGCGCTCGCGCAACCACGCGCGGCTGAAGTTCTTGATCGCGGACTGGGGCGCGGACAAGTTCCGCAAGGTGCTTCAGGACGAGTACCTGCACCGCCAGTTGCAGGACGGCGATCCCCCGCCGGCGTCACCGGCACACCGCGACCACACCGGAATCCGAAATCAGCGCAACGGTCTGCGCTCGGTCGGGGCAACGACGAAGTCGGGACGGACGTCGGGCACCGCACTGCACCAGGTGGCCGACCTTGCCGATCGGCTGGGCGGTCGTCGCGTGAGCCTCACCGCACAACAGGGCATCGTCGTGCTCGACGTACCGGTCGAGAACGCCGAGGAACTGGCCGACGATCTCGATGCGCTCGGGCTCGCGGTTCGTCCGTCGGCATTCCAGCGCGGCACGATCGCCTGCACAGGCATCGAATTCTGCAAGCTCGCCCTCGTCGAGACGAAGGGACGGGCCGAGAAGATCCGCCAGGAACTCGAGCAACGCCTGCCCGACTTCGACACCCCCATCACGATCAACGTGAACGGCTGCCCCAACTCGTGCGCGCGCTTCCAGGTTGCCGACATCGGCTTCAAGGGTGTCGTCGCGAAGGGTCCCGACGGTGATCAGGATGCCTTCCAAATTCATCTCGGCGGCGTTATGGGCGAGAGTGCGGAATTCGGCCGCAAGTTCCGTGGTTTACGGGTGACAGCAGAAGAAGCACCCGACTACGCGGAGCGCGTGTTGCGTGGCTACCTCGACCGTCGTGAGGACGGTGAGACGTTCGCCGCGTACGTGATGCGCGCCGAGGAGGACTGGCTTACATGACGGCAACGATCACCGACGTGGACCAGTTGCGCTACGCAGCCGAACGCGCCGGTGACGAGCTCGAAGGTGCGTCGGCGATCGAGATCCTGCAGTGGGCCGACGCCGTTCTAGGCGATGCGTGGTGCGTGACCTCGTCGATGGCTGACGCAGTCGTTCCGCACCTGGCCTCTCGAGTCCGACCCGGCGTCGATGTGGTCTTCCTCGACACCGGGTATCACTTCGCCGAAACGATCGGCACTCGCGACGCCGTGGCCGCGACGATGCCGGTGACCGTCCGGAACATCGAGCCACGGCAGAGCGTTGCGCAGCAGGACGCGAGCTTCGGCGTCCGACTGTACGAACGCAATCCCGATCAGTGCTGCGCGCTGCGCAAGGTGACCCCGCTTCGCAACGCGCTCAAGGGCTACCAGGGTTGGGCGTCAGGACTGCGGCGCGACGAAGCCGTCTCGCGCACCGACATCAAGGTCGTGGAGTGGGACGCCAGGCGATCGTTGATCAAGCTCAACCCGATTGCGGCATGGACCCAGCATGATGTCGACGCCTACATCTCCGAGCACGGCGTGCTGGTGAACCCGCTGCTCTACGACGGCTACTCCTCGATCGGCTGCGGGCCGTGCACGCGGCGGATCAAGCCGGGCGAGGACGTTCGGGCCGGGCGTTGGGCCGGCACGTCGAAGACCGAGTGCGGCATCCACGACTGAAACCGGCTGCCGCGAAGTATTGCGGGGCTGTGCGCCGTCGGCACCAATAGGGTGACGGCGTGCATCCCAACTGCGTCGCGGTCGACGCCATCCTCGAAGCGGGTGGCTCGCTCGGCCGCGTACGGCTGCTGCCCGATGCAGCGCCCAACGCTGCCGCCGCTGCAAGACAGCTCGGCGTCGACGTCGGCGCGATCGCGAACTCACTGGTCTTCGCCACCGCCTCGGGCGAGCCCGTCCTGATCCTGACCAGCGGCGCGCACCGGGTCGACACGGTCAAGGTCGCCGCCCTGCTCGGCACCACGAAGCTCGCCCGCGCCACCCCCGAGTTGGTTCGGACCGCGACCGGCCAGCCGATCGGTGGCGTTGCGCCGGTCGGTCATCCCGCGCCGCTGCGCACGCTCGTCGACGTCACGTTGGCAAACCACCCCGCGGTGTGGGCCGCCGGCGGTATTCCGCACGCGGTGTTCCGGACGACCTATGACGAGTTGTTGCGGCTGACCGCCGGACGCCCGGTAGAGGTCGCCTAGGAGAGCTTCTGGTCGGTCGCCGGGTCCGGCTCCCCCGCGAAGTACTTGTCCAGCACGGACCGGAAGACCGGCTCGGACGGGTCGGCCCGGTGGAACAGGGTCATGGACGAGCGCAGCTTGACCGCGTCGATCCCGCCGAAGATGTCCTCCGCGGATCGGCCGTCGACCGCGAGCACCGCCGCTGCGGACTCGCGCAGTCGCGCGCCGAGCACAGGATGGGCGAGGTATTCGTGCGCCTCGTCCAACGAACCGACACCGTAGCGCTGCGACATCGCGCTGAAGCCCAGCCCGGCCACCTGCGGGAACACGAACCACATCCAATGGCCGGTCTTGCTACCGCGGCGCAATTCGCCCAGCGCGCGGTCGTACACAGCGTCCTGCGCATCGACGAACCGGCGAAGATCGTAACGATCGAGCACGACTCATCGTCGCTTTCCAGGGCCTTCTTCGCCAGTCCGGGGCCCGATACGGCACCATCGGTACGTGCACTCGATCGATCCGGCCGCCACGGCCGTCCCGCGCGTGGTCGCGTGGACTGCCGAGCAGTTCGCCCGGCGCGTCGAAGAAGCCATGCACATCTACGTCCAGGCGATGAACTACCCGCCGCACGCCGCGGGCCAACGCGCCGTCACGGCACGTCGGCACGCCGCGCATCCGGGCTTCGCGTGCCGGGCCGCGCTGCTCGACGACGGCACCCTGGTCGGCTTCGGCTACGGGTACACCACCATGCCCGGCCAGTGGTGGCACGACCTCGTCCGCAAAGCTCTCACCGCCGAACAGGCCGAGCAGTGGTTGGACGATGCCTTCGAACTGTCCGAACTGCATGTGCTGCCCGAGTTCCAGGGCGCAGGCACCGGACGCGTGCTGTTGGCCGAACTCGGCAGGTCACTCCCGCACGACGCGATGCTGCTGTCGACCCCGGATGTCGACACCCGCGCGTTCCGCCTCTACCGCCATGTCGGCTTCGTCGACCTGCGCCGGCACTACCTCTTCCCCGGCGACGTACGCCCGTTCGCGGTGCTGGGCGCACGACTGCCGCTCGCTCTCGATGGTCATTGAGGCTGCGCAGGCTGCCCGGCGTAACGCGCACGCCGGTGTGCAGGCGGTCCCGGCCGTCTTCGGCATCGCTGTGCTCGCGCAGGTCGCCTACCCGCTCACGTCCGGCGCCGCCCGCTCCGCGTTGACCATCGCGATCGTCCTGATCGTCGCGGCGGCCGCGCTGCTGCATGCCCTTCTGTCGCGCGGCCCACGCGCGGTGATCACGCTGGCCGTCGTGACCGTGCTCGGCGGGTTCGCGGTCGAAGTCGTCGGCGTGCACACCGGAGTGCCGTTCGGTCGCTACCACTACAGCGACACGCTCGGTGCGCAGTTGTTCGGCGTCCCGCTCGTCATCGCCTTCGCCTGGTCGATGTTGGCCTGGCCGGCCGCGCTGGCCGCGCGCCGACTGTGCCGCAGCTTCCCGGCGCGCGTGGCGGTCGGTGCGTGGGCGCTCGCGGCGTGGGATGCCTTCCTCGACCCGCAGATGGTCGCCGCCGGCCACTGGACGTGGGCCGATCCGTCCGCGCATCTGCCGGGCGTCGCGCACGTACCGCTGACCGACTACGCAGGCTGGTTGCTGGTGTCGCTCGCGATCTCGTTCGGCCTGCAGTCGGCGTTGCGCTCGCTCCCCGACGCCGACGACCGCTGGCCGGTCGCGTTCTACGTATGGACGTGGGCTTCATCGGTGCTCGCACTCGCCGCGTTCCTGGATCTTGGCGCCGCGGCGTTGTGGGGCGGGCTCGCGATGGGCGTGATCGCGGTGCCGCTCGCGCGATCGGCGTTGCGCTGAAGCCGGTCACGCTCGGCACCGCGTTGGCGGTCGCGGGCACGCTGCACGCCGCGCTGAACAGCCGACTGCTGCGCCGCCCGGTCGACGGCCCGGTGCGGGCGCGGATCTCGGTGTTGATCCCGGCGCGCGACGAGGCCACGCGGATCGTCGCCTGCCTCGACTCGATCGACGGCGCGGACGAGGTGCTCGTCCTCGACGACGGGTCGAGCGATGGCACCGCAGCGATCGCGGCCGCGCACGGCGCGCGGGTGTTGACCGGAACCCCACCGCCACCCGGCTGGCTCGGCAAGCCGCACGCGTGTGCGCAACTCGCCGCCGCAGCGTCGGGCGACGTGCTGGTCTTCCTCGACGCGGACGTGCGGCTACGTCCCGGCGCGGTGCGCACCGCCGTCCATCTGCTCGAGAGCACCGGGTTGGACCTCGTTTCGCCGCACCCTCGACAAGAGGTTGGGACGCTCGCCGAACGGTTGGTCCAGCCCTTGCTGCAATGGTCGATCCTGACGACCTTGCCGCTGCGGTTGGCCGAGCGGTCGCCTCGTCCGTCGCTGGCGGCGGCCAACGGCCAGTTCCTCGTCGTTCGGCGCGAGGCGTACGAACGGGCCGGCGGACACGTGCGCGACGCGGTACTCGACGATCTCGCGTTACTACGCGCAATCAAGCGCAGCGGTGGTCGCGGCGGGATCGTCGACGGTACCGACCTCGCGGCGTGCCGCATGTACGAGGGCTGGGCGGCGCTGCGAGAGGGCTACGGCAAGTCTCTGTGGGCGGCCTTCGGGACACCGGCCGGGTCGGTCGCCGTGCTGGGTGGGCTCGGTCTTGCGTACGTGCTGCCGGCGCTGGCCGCCGTACGTGGCTCGCGGATCGGCCTGCTCGGGTACGCCGCCGGCGTCGCGGGTCGGATGATCTCGGCGTGGCGCACCGGCGGCCGGGTGCTCGACTCGGCCGCCCACCCGGTGTCGATCGCTGTGCTGGGCTATCTGACGGCCCGCTCGCACCTGCAACGCGCTCGAGGCACGCTGCAGTGGAGGGGACGCCCGGTCTAACTGAACGCGGCGACGACCTCGCTGAATTTGGCCAAGTCGTCCGCCCCGCGCAGGTCGGGGACGGCGACGAACACGGTGTCGACGCCGTGATCGGCGAGCTCCCGGTAGCGCGCGCTGTGCTCGGCGGCGACTCCGGCGTGGTGGGTGCGCGCGAAGGCCGCGGCGGACACCCGGCCACGGAGTCGTTCGACGATCGCCGCGGCATCGTCGCGGTCGCGGCCGAGCACCGGAACGTCCAGCACGGTCACCCGCTTGCCGGCCATGATCGCCGCGGCACGCTCGACCAGCTCCACTGAGGCAGGCACGTTGCAGCCGTCCGCCAGTTCGGCGGCGACACGGAGAACAGCGGCACCGCGTCCGCCCACGAGCAGCGGCAGCTCGCCGACCGGGCGCGGATAGCTTGTCGTCTCGGGCAGTCCGGCGGCCGGCTTCGTGCCCGGTGCCCACAGCGCGCGCATCACCGGAATCGCTGCGCGCAGGGCTGCGACACGTTCGGGCGGCGGCGGGAACGGCACGCCGAAGCCGGCGTGCTCGCGCTCGAACCAGCCGGCCCCGATCCCGCAGAACGCTCGTCCGCCGCTGAGTGTGTCGAGCGTGGCCGCAGCCTTCGCCAGCCGTCCGGGCGAGTGCAGTGACACCGGACTCACCAGCGTGCCCAGCCGCAATGACGTCGGCAGCCCGGCCAGCAGACCGAGGGTGACCCACGGCTCCGGGATCGGCTCCCACGCCCGGCCGACCTGCGGGATCTGGATCAGGTGATCCATCAACGCCAGCCCGCCGAAGCCGGCGTCGGCCGCGGCGAGCGCGACCGAGGTCAGCCACTCGGCCGGATCGGGATCCCACGGGAACCGCGACACATGCAGCACGAATGACAGCCCTGTCGGCGATTCGGGAGCCTTTGCCGGGCTGGGCGCGGCGGACGCTCCCGGATCGGTGGCCGCGACCCGCTCGACGCGGTCCCAGCCCTCGGCCTCGACCGCCAGCTCGCGCACCTTGCGCAGTTGCGTCTTGAGCACCGCCGCCGGCACCGGACGGTCTCGGTTGCGATTGCGGTCGCGGCACCGTTCGGATGCCGTGTCGAAGACGACCGCCACGGCGGGCAACCCCGCTTCACGCGCCGCGTGCAGATAACCGAGCCGGCGCTCGGGATCGAGCCCGAGCGTGTCGATGACTGTGGTCAGCCGTCGCCGCAGCCGTGCTGCCACCACCAGGTCGAGCACGGCGAACGCGTCCTTGGACGCATCGAGATCGGCGTCACCGGTACCGACCACGGCACGCAGCGCATCGGACGAGACGATCTCACCGCCCGCGAAGTGCTCCGCGGCCCACGTCGACTTTCCCGATCCGGACGCACCGATCAAGACGTACACGGTGCTGGTCATGCGCGCGTCACCTGCACGAGTCCGACGATCGCGAGGGCTACCCAAACGGCAGCGCACAGGGTCGGCGCCCACGCGCCGAGACCGGCGGTTGCGCAGGCGAGCACGGTGCAGATCACCCGCGACGGGCGCTCGGCGACCGTGATGTGCGCGAGCGCTCGTCCCCTGAACAATTCGCGAATCGCCTCGTGCGCAAAGGAAAGCGCCGCGGCGGGCAACGCCAGCCACAGCGGCGCGCCGCACTGCCAGATCACCAGCGCGAACGCGGTGTCGGCGATGCGGTCGGCCACCTTGTCGGCGATCGCGCCGAGCGTGCTCGTCCGCTCTGCCATGACGGCGACCGCGCCGTCGAGCGCATCGCACAGCACCGCGACGAGGACGAGCGCCAGCGCCGGCCACGGATCGAGGAAGATCGCGCAGATTGCGAACGTCGGCCCGAGCACGGTGAACACGAGCGGGGGCACGCGGCGCACCGGACGGGCGAGCGTCCAAACCAGCCGCAGCCAGCTCGTGAGCAGCGGGACCCGCGCGGGATCGATGCCGTAGTGCAGCTGCGACCAGCCGGCGACGGTCAGATCCGCACGCCGAGCGCCAGATTCGCCCATACCTCGCGGGTCGCCTTCGACCGGTTCAACGTGTAGAAGTGAATGCCCGGCACGCCCTCGTCCAAAAGTCGTTCGGCGAGCTTGGACGTCTCGTAGATCCCCATCGACCGCACCGCTTTCGGCTCGTGCGCCACGGCGGCGAAGCGGGCGCCGAGCCGCTGCGGGAACGGCGCACCAGTCAGCTGCTCCGAGCGACGGATCATGCCGATGTTGGTGACGGGCATGAGACCCGCGATGATCGGCACGTCACATCCGGCGGCCGAGACCCGGTCACGCAACCGCAGATAGTCCTCGGCAACGAAGAACATGTTGGTGATCGCGTAGTCCGCGCCCGCGTTGAATTTCGCGATCAGATGCTTGGTGTCCTCGTCGATCGACCCCGAGCGGGGGTGCCCGTTCGGGAAGGCTGCGACGCCGACGCAGAAGTCGCCGTGGCTGCAGATCAGCTCGACGAGGTCGGCGGCGTACGCGACGCCTTCTGGATGCTGTACCCAGTCGCCCTCGGGGTCACCCGGCGGATCGCCTCGCAGCGCAAGGACATTGCGAACACCGGCCGCGGCGAGCTTGCCCGCTATCGAGCGCAGCTCGGCGATCGAGTGCCCGATTGCCGTCAGGTGCGCCACCGGAAGCAGCGTGGTGTCGGTCGCGATGTTCTCGGTGATCTCGATCGTGTGCGCACGGGTGGACCCGCCGGCGCCGTAGGTCACGGACACGAACGAGGGCTGCAACCGCTCGAGTTCGCGGATCGTTTGCCACAGCAGGCGGTAGTCGTCCGGAGACTTCGGCGGGAAGAACTCGAAGGAGAATGTGGCACGGCCCTCCGCGAGACACTCCCGGACCGTCCGTGACATGTCCTCAGCGTAGTGTCCCGCGGATGAGCGCCGAAGTTGTCGCACAGGTCGACGCGGCGCTTTCGGCATTTCTGACCGAGAGCGCCGCGTGGCTCGCGCAGGTCGGTCCGGAACTCGATGACGTCGCACACGCGGCCCGGCGGATCGTCCTCGGCGGCGGCAAGCGGCTGCGCCCGCTGTTCACCTACTGGGGCTGGCGCGCGGCGCGCGACGAGCCGCCGGCCGCGCTGATCGACGCCGCGGCCAGCCTGGAGTTGCTGCACAGCTGTGCGCTCGTCCACGACGATCTGATGGACCGGTCGGACACGCGGCGCGGGCATGCGGCCGCTCACGCCGCATTCGCCGAGCTGCACCGTGACCGAGGCTGGCGCGGCGAGTCGTCCGAGTTCGGTTACGCGGCCGCAATCGTGCTCGGTGACCTGCTGCTGTCGTGGGCCGATGCGATGTACACGCGGGCCGACCTCGGCGACGCGGCTCGGCGGGTGTTCGACGAGATGCGGCAGCTGGTGATGGCCGGGCAGTACCTCGACATGCAGGTGCAGGCGCGTGGTGAGTTCTCGGTATCGGACGCCTTGCGCGTGATCCGGTTCAAGACCAGCAAGTACACCGTCGAGGGACCGTTGCATCTCGGCGCCGCGGCGGCCGGCGCGAGCGAGGAGACGCTGCACGCGTTGAGCGGGTACGCGCTACCGATCGGCGAGGCTTTCCAGCTGCGCGACGACATCCTGGGCGTGTTCGGCGATCCGGTGATGACGGGCAAGCCGGCCGGAGACGACCTGCGCGAAGGCAAACGCACATTGCTGGTCGCGGTTGCGATGGAACGGGCCACTCCGGGGCAGGCGGCGCTGTTGCGCGAGCACCTCGGGATGCGGACGCTCGACAGGCAACAGGTGCACGACGTCCGCACGGTGCTCGTCGAGTCCGGTGCGCTGGACGAGGTCGAGAAGCGCATTGCGACATGCACCGCCGAAGCGCGGACCGGATTGCGCGAGGCGGCGATCAGCCCCGCCGCCCGCGAAGCCCTCGACGACCTCGCCGTAGCCGCCACCCAACGCCACACGTAACCGACACGAGATCCGAACGCACTGCGGACGGGACGGGAGCCCGCTCAGGCGCTGGCGACCACGCCCAATTCGGCGGGGCTGGCGAGCAGGTCGTTGTTGGGCAGCACCCGGACCGTGTACCCGAAGGCACCGGTGCGCTCGAGCGGCACCTCGCCGACGAACCACGTCGTGCCGTCCACCTGGTCGGTCGCCTTGAGCGCGAGTGCGGTCGAGTCGAACAGCCGGTCATCAAGGTCCACCGGTCCGTACACGGCCTCGACGCACACGTCGTCGACCGACAGCCCGTTCAGCGCCACCTCGGCGCGCAACGTCAGGTGCGACCCGAGCGTCGACTCTCCCGTGATCTGCGAGTCGACATAGAGCACCTTCACACCCGGCCACGCGCCGAGTACGCGCGAACGCCACGCCGCCAGCTCCTTGGCCGGTGCGAAACCGTCCCTGCTGACCGCGTCGGACGAGATGGCCGCCGGCGCATACAGCTCGCGCACGTAGTCGCGAACCATCCGGGTGGCCATCACCTTCGGACCGAGCGTCTTGAGCGTGTGCCGCACCATCTGCACCCAGCGGGTGGGCAGGCCCTTGGTGTCCCGGTCGTAGAACCGCGACGCCACCGACTTCTCGATCAGCTCGTAGAGCGCGTGCGCCTCGAGATCGTCACGGCGGTCGTGGTCGGCGATGCCGTCGGCGGACGGGATCGCCCAGCCGTTCTCGCCGTCGTACCACTCGTCCCACCACCCGTCGAGGATCGACAGGTTGAGGGCACCGTTGAGCGCCGCCTTCATGCCGGACGTCCCGCACGCCTCGAGCGGGCGCAGCGGGTTGTTCAGCCACACGTCGACGCCCCAGTACAGGTACCTGGCCATCGCGATGTCGTAGTCGGGCAGGAACGCGATGCGGTGCCGCACACCGTGTTCGTCGGCGAAGCGCACCATCTGCGCGATCAACTGCTTGCCACCGTCGTCGGCCGGGTGGCTCTTGCCCGCGATGACGATCTGGACGGGACGCTCGGGGTCGAGCAGCAGCGATCGCAGCCGCTCCGGGTCGCGCAGCATCAGAGTCAGCCGCTTGTAGGACGGCACCCGCCGGGCGAACCCGATCGTCAGCACGTCCGGGTCGAACACGGAGTTCGTCCAGCCCAGTTCGGCCTCGATCATCCCGCGCTCGAGGGAGGACGTGCGGACCCGGCGCCGCACCTCGGTGACCAGCCGCTCACGCAGCGTGTTGCGCACCTTCCACAACTCGCGGTCGCTGACCTTGTCGATGGCGTTCCAGCCACCGCCCTCGGCCAGCACCGCCGGACCAACCTCGCGCTCGGCGATCTCGAGGATGTCGCGCGCCATCCAGGTTGGGCCGTGCACACCGTTCGTGATCGAGCTGATCGGCACCTCGTCCGGGTCGAAGCCCGGCCAGAGCCCGCTGAACATCTCCCGGCTCACCGAACCGTGCAGCACGGACACACCGTTGGCCCGCTGTCCGAGCCGCAGCCCCATGTGCGCCATGTTGAAAATGGACGGGTCGTCCTCGGCACCCAGGTCGAGCACCCGCTCGATCGGTACGCCCGGCATGTTGCCCAGGTGTGCCGCCACCAGCCCGCGGTCGAAGCGGTCGATGCCGGCCGGGACCGGGGTGTGTGTGGTGAACACCGTGCCCGCGCGCACCGCCTGCAGCGCCTCGTCGAAGCCCAGGCCGTCGTTCTGGACGAGTTCGCGAATGCGCTCGATCCCGAGGAACCCGGCGTGCCCCTCGTTGGTGTGGAACACCTCGGGGGCGGGCGCGCCGGTGACCTCGCAGTAGGCGCGGATCGCGCGCACGCCGCCGACACCGAGCAGCAGCTCCTGCTCCAGCCGGTGCTCGCGCCCGCCGCCGTACAGCCGGTCGGTGACCTGGCGGGCGGCGAGGTCGTTCTCTTCGATGTCGCTGTCCATAAGCAGCAGCGGCACCCGCCCGACCTTGGCCACCCAGACCTGCGCGTGCAGCATGCGCGACTCGGGCAACGCCACCGAGATCCGCACGGGCGCCCCCTCGGCGTCCTTGAGCGCGCGGATCGGCAGGCCGCCGGGATCGAGTGACGGATAGTGCTCGAGCTGCCAGCCGTCCGGCGACAGCGACTGCCGGAAGTAGCCGGCGCCGTAGAGCAGGCCGACACCGATGATCGGCACCCCGAGGTCACTGGCAGCCTTGAGGTGGTCGCCGGCGAGGATGCCCAGGCCGCCCGAGTACTGCGGCAGCACCTCGGTGATGCCGAACTCCGGAGAGAAGTACCCGATGCTCGCCGGCAGGGTCTCGCCCTCCGCGATCTGGTTCTGGTACCAGCGCGGCTGGGTGAGGTAGTCGGTCAGGTCGTCGTGCACGTCGGCGAGCTGACGCAGGAACTTGCGGTCCTTGGCGAGCTTGCCGATGCGCTGGGCACTGACCTCACCGAGCATCCGGCTCGGGTCGCCGTTCCACGTCTGCCACAGCTGCGGATCGACGGATTCGAGGAGGTCGAGAGACTCCGGATGCCACGACCAGCGCAGGTTCTCGACGATGTCGACGAGCTTCTCGAGCTCCGGGGGTAACGCAGCGCGAACGGTCAAGCGCCTTAAAGCTTTCACGCGCCCGCACGCTAGCAGCCCCGGAAGCGGTTCCGGAATTCCGCTAAGGAACTCAGGGGTGCGCTGGTTGGATCCTGTCTTGATCAAGTTCGGCCGGGCTTACGTGGGACGCGATCCTGGGTAGGTTGGAACCGTGGTTGGACGATTCGGACTTTCGAACATCACACCAGTCGTCGGCTCCACGTCGTCCGGCGAGCACCCGGCCCGCGGTGCAGTCGGGGAGCCGATACCGATTTCCGCCCTCGTCTTTCGCGAGGGCCACGACGCGGTCGGTGCCAGCGTCGTGCTCCGCAACCCAGTCGGCCGCAAGGCCCCGCCGATCCGCATGGACAAGGGGGCGCCGGGTACCGACCGTTGGCATGCCACGGTCGTGGCCGACCAGCCCGGTCAATGGTCGTTCGCCATCGAGGCGTGGAGCGACCCGTTCTCGACGTGGCACCACGCCGTCACGACCAAGATCGAGGCGGGCCAGGGCGCGGAGGATCTCGCCAACGACCTCGAAGACGGCGCCCTGCTGTTCGACCGCCTGACGAAGAACCTGCCGAAGGCCGAGCGGCCCCGCGCGACGGCGGCGGCCAAGGCCTTGCGCGACACCAGCCTCGACGTCGCGCACCGGGTGTCGCCCGCGCTCGACGACTTCCTGCAGGAGCTGATCCACGCCTTCCCGGTCCGGGATCTCGTCACCAGCTCGCCCCGCTATCCGCTGTGGATCGACCGGCGCACCGCCCTGTACGGATCGTGGTACGAGTTCTTCCCCCGCTCGATCGGCGCCGAGCTCGCGGGCGACCCGACTGCGCCCGCCCGACCCGTCCGGCACGGCACCTTCAAGGACTCGATCGAGCATCTCGACTACGTCGCGGCGATGGGCTTCGACGTCGTCTACCTGCCGCCGATCCACCCGATCGGCGAGGTGAACCGCAAGGGCCCGAACAACACCCTCGTCGCGGCGAGCTGGGACACCGGTTCACCGTGGGCGATCGGTTCACGCGACGGCGGCCACGACGCGATCCATCCCGAGCTCGGGACCATGGCCGATTTCCAGGCGCTGGTGAAGCGGGCCAAGGAACTCGGCATGGAGATCGCGCTCGACCTCGCGCTGCAGTGCGCACCCGACCACCCGTGGGTCGAATCACATCCCGAGTGGTTCACCACCCGCCCCGACGGCACGATCGCCTACGCCGAGAACCCGCCCAAGAAGTATCAGGACATCTACCCGCTCAACTTCGACAACGACCCGAAGGGCCTCTACGACGAGTGCCTGCGGATCGTTCGGCACTGGATCGACGCCGGAGTGAACATCTTCCGCGTCGACAACCCGCACACCAAGCCGATCAACTTCTGGCAGTGGCTGATCGCCGAGGTACGCAAAACCAATCCGGACGTGCTGTTCCTGGCCGAGGCCTTCACCCGTCCGGCGATGATGCACGAGCTGGCCAAGATCGGCTTCCACCAGAGCTACACGTACTTCACGTGGCGCAACACCAAGGAGGAGATCGAGACCTACGCCCAGCAGTTGGTGAGCTCGGCGCACTACATGCGACCCAACTTCTTCACCAACACCCCGGACATCCTCAACGAGTATCTCGTGCACGGCGGCCCGGGCGCGTTCGCCATCCGCGCCGTACTCGCATCGATGTTGTCGCCGGCGTACGGCGTGTACTCCGGGTACGAGCTGTACGAGCACCTGAACGTCCGGCCCGGCAGCGAGGAGTACCTCGATTCGGAGAAGTACCAGCTCCGGCCGCGTGACTTCGCCGGGGCGCTGGCGGACGGACGATCGCTGGCGCCGCTGCTGACCCGGCTCAACCAGATCCGCCGCGAGCACCCGGCCCTGCAGCAGCTCCGCAACGTCCATTTCCACTACGTCGACAGCGCCGACATCACCGCCTTCAGCAAGCGCGACGAGGAAACCGGCGACACCATCCTCGTGGTCTGCACAACGAACCCCCACGAGTGGCGCGAGGCCACGACATCACTCGATCTACCGGCCTTGGGCATCGAATGGGACACCGGGTTCCGTGTCGTCGACCTGCTCGACGACGTCGAGTATCACTGGGGCCAGCACAACTACGTCCGTCTGGACCCGCACCTCAAGCCCGCACACATCTTCCAGGTCATGGCCAGCTAACTCAGGCAGCGTCCGGACCCTCGACCCTGATAGGAAGGATTCGTGACCGCTTTGCCCGAACTGCCCGAGCAGTCAAGCGAGCGCCGTGATCCCATCTGGTTCAAGCGAGCCGTCTTCTACGAAGTTCTCGTCCGCGGATTCGCGGACTCGAACGGCGACGGCACCGGTGACCTGCGCGGCCTGACCGACAAGCTGGATTACCTGCAATGGCTGGGCGTCGATTGCCTGTGGCTGCCCCCGTTCTACAGCTCACCGCTGCGCGACGGCGGTTACGACGTCAGCGACTTCACCGGCGTGCTGCCCGAGTTCGGCACCGTCGACGACTTCAAGCGGCTGCTCGACGAGGCGCACGAGCGTGGCATTCGCGTCATCGTCGACTTCGTCATGAACCACACGTCCGACCAGCATCCGTGGTTCCAGGAGAGCCGCAGGGATCCGGACGGGCCGTACGGCGACTACTACATCTGGAACGACAACGACACCCGCTACCCCGACGCGCGGGTCATTTTCGTCGACACCGAGCCGTCCAACTGGACCTTCGACCCCGTGCGGAAGCAGTACTTCTGGCATCGGTTCTTCAGTCACCAGCCGGACCTGAACTTCGACTCCCCCGACGTGCAGCAGGGCGTGCTGGATGCACTGCGCTTCTGGCTCGACCTGGGTATCGACGGCTTCCGCCTCGACGCCGTCCCGTACCTGTACGTGCGTGACGGTACGAACGGCGAGAACCTGCCCGAGACGCACGACTTTCTGAAGCGGGTGCGCAAGGAGGTCGACCGCGACTACCCCGACCGCGTACTGCTGTGCGAGGCCAACCAATGGCCGGCCGACGTGGTCGAGTACTTCGGTGACTCGGCGACGGGCGGCGACGAGTGCCACATGGCGTTCCACTTTCCGGTCATGCCACGCATCTTCATGGCGGTGCGGCGTGAATCGCGCTACCCCATCTCGGAAATCATGGCGCAAACCCCGGAGATCCCCGACAACTGCCAGTGGGGCATCTTCCTGCGTAATCACGACGAGTTGACGCTCGAGATGGTGACCGACGAAGAGCGCGACTACATGTGGCTCGAGTACGCCAAGGATCCCCGGATGAAGGCCAACATCGGGATCCGCCGTCGCCTCGCCCCGCTGCTCGAGAACGACATCAACCAGATCGAGTTGTTCACCGCGCTGCTGCTGTCCCTACCTGGCTCGCCCGTCCTCTACTACGGCGACGAGATCGGCATGGGCGACAACATCTGGCTCGGTGACCGCGACGGCGTGCGTACGCCCATGCAGTGGACGCCCGACCGCAACGCGGGCTTCTCGACCTCCGAGCCCGGCCGGCTGTACCTGCCGGTGAACCAGGACTCGATCTACGGCTACCAGGTGACCAACGTCGAGTCGCAGACCCGCAACTCGAGTTCGCTTCTGCACTGGACGCGCCGGATGGTCCAGATGCGCAAGGAGAATCCCGCCTTCGGGCTCGGCACGTTCACTGACATCGGTGGCAGCAACCCGTGCGTGCTCAGTTTCGTGCGCGAGTTCGGCGACGACATCGTGCTGTGCGTGAACAACCTGTCGCGGTTCGCGCAGCCCTGCGAACTGGACCTGCGTGCGTGGGAAGGTGCCGAACCCGTCGAACTGCTCGGTGGTGCGCACTTCCCCCGGATCGGCGAGCTCCCCTACCTGCTCACCGTTGCCGGCCACGGCTTCTACTGGCTGCGCATCCCGCGGACCCCGCGTCCGGACGCCGAGCCGGCCGCGCAGCGGCCGGATGTCGCTGCCGAATTGCAGCTCGATCAGTTCAATGCGCAGCCCTCGCCGGAACCCCCGGTGGATGTGCTCACACCGGAGGATGATTCCGTTTGATCCCGTCCGAACATCTGCAGCGGCTCGTCGCGGGCTGGCTGCCGAGACAACGGTGGTACGCCGGCAAGGGACGGTCTGGATCCGTCGGCGTCGAGCTGCTCGCCGATCTCTCCGAGTCGGTGGAGCTGTGGCTCGCCCGCGTCACCTACGGCGAGGACGACCTCGAGCTCTACCAGTTGCCACTGATCGCCTACAGCGAGCCGGTCGACTACCTCGATCACGTCCTGCTCGGCACCGCTGACATCGATTCCGGCACGATCTGGGTATACGACGCGCTGCACGACAAGGACGTCACCAACGTCTGGGTCGACTCGATGCGCGCCGAGCGGACTGACGGCGCCCTGCATTTCCACCGGTACGCCGACGTCGAGCTGCTGCCGCTCGACCAGAACAGTCTCGTGCTCACCGGTGAGCAGTCGAACACGTCGCTGATGTACGGCGACGTCGGGATCCTGAAGGTGTTCCGCCGCCTCCAGCCAGGCGTCAACCCCGATATCGAGATCGGTGTCGCGTTGAGCGAGCACGGGGCGCGGCACGTGCCGCGATTGCTCGGATCGGCATCGATCGAGCGCGACGGCGAGACCTACGCGATCGCCATGCTGCAGGAATTCATGACCACCGCCACGGACGGGTGGGAGCTGGCCAAGGCGAGCGTGCGCGACCTGATGGCCGAAGGTGACCTGCATGCCGATGAGGCCGGTGGCGACTTCGCCGGCGAGGCGCATCGCCTCGGTGTCGCGGTCGCCGAGGTGCACGCCGACCTGGCCGACGCGTTCGGTATCACCGAGCCCGGCGATCTGCGCGACCGCGCCGCGGCCATGCACGCCCGCCTCGACACTGCCATCGAGGTCGTGCCCCAACTCGGCGAGCTGGCCGACGGGCTGCGCGCGACCTACGACGCGTTTGCCGGCGCCGCCTCGGAGGTGTCGCTGCAGCGGATCCACGGTGACCTGCACCTCGGCCAGGCGCTGCGCACCGCGAACCGATGGGTGGTCATCGATTTCGAGGGCGAGCCTATGGCCACCCTGCAGGAGCGGCGGCTGCCGGACTCGCCGCTGCGCGATGTGGCCGGCATGTTGCGCTCGTTCGAATATGCCGGACACCACAGCCTGGTCGAAGGCGGCTACGCGCCACAACTGGCGTACCGCGCGACGGAGTGGACCGAGCGCAATCGCGACGCGTTCCTGACCGGGTACGCCGAGGGCGCCGGGCACGATCCTCGCGAGCACTCCGTGCCACTGCGCGCGTTCGAGGCCGACAAGGCCGTCTACGAAGCCGTGTACGAAGCCCGGAACCGCCCTGCGTGGCTGGCGATACCGCTCGCATCGCTCGCCCGCCTGGCCAGTGCGGAAGGAACCTCATGACAATCAGCATCAGCGACACAGAACTCGAGCGGCTCGTCGGCGGCGCCCACCACGACCCGCACGGCATCCTCGGCGCACACCCGACCGGCGACGGACGCACCGTCATCCGCACGTTGCGCCCGGACGCCACGAGTGTCGAACTGGTGATCGGCAAGAGCCGGGCGCCGCTCGGGCTCGTCCACGACGGCGGCGTCTTCGAGGCGATCATCGACGGTGAGACGCCCGACTACCGGCTCGAGGTCAGCTACGGCGGCGACAGCTATCTCGTCGACGATCCCTACCGATGGCTGCCGACCCTGGGCGACATCGACCTGCACCTGATCGGCGAGGGCCGCCACGAACAACTGTGGGACGTCCTCGGCGCGCACGTGCGCAGCTACGACACCCCGACCGGCGCCGTCAGCGGCACCTCGTTCGCAGTGTGGGCGCCCAATGCCCGCGGCGTCCGGATCGCCGGCGACTTCAACTTCTGGATGGGGCACGCCCTGCCGATGCGCTCCCTCGGCTCGTCCGGCGTGTGGGAGTTGTTCGTGCCCGGCGTCGGCGACGGCGCGCACTACAAGTTCCAGGTGCTCGGCGCGGACAGCCAGTGGCGCGACAAGGCCGACCCGATGGCGTTCGCCACTGAGGTGCCGCCGGCGACGGCCTCGGTGGTGCACACCGACAAGTACGAGTGGCGCGACGACGCCTGGCTCGCGCAGCGCGCCGAGACGAGTCTGGTCAGCGCGCCCATGTCGGTCTACGAGGTGCATCTGGGCTCGTGGAAGTTCGGCATGTCCTACCGTGAGCTCGCCGACGATCTCGTCTCGTACGTCAAGGAGACCGGCTTCACGCACGTCGAGTTCCTGCCGGTGGCCGAGCACCCGTTCGGCGGCTCGTGGGGCTACCAGGTGTCGTCCTACTACGCACCGTCCTCACGGTTCGGCAACCCCGACGACTTCCGTCACCTCGTCGATCAACTGCACCAGGCCGGTATCGGCGTCATCGTCGACTGGGTGCCCGCACACTTTCCGAAGGACGCCTGGGCACTCGGCCGGTTCGACGGAACACCCTTGTACGAGCACGCCGACCCGCGTCGCGGCGAGCAACCGGACTGGGGCACGTTCGTCTTCGACTTCGGCCGGCGCGAGGTGCGCAACTTCCTCGTCGCGAACGCGCTCTACTGGCTCGAGGAGTTCCACGTGGACGGGCTGCGCGTCGACGCGGTCGCTTCCATGCTCTACCTCGACTACTCGCGCGACGAAGGTCAGTGGGTGCCGAACGTGTACGGCGGCCGCGAAAACCTCGAAGCGGTCTCGTTCCTGCAAGAGGTGAACGCAACGGTCTACAAGCGCGTGCCGGGTGCCGTCACGATCGCGGAGGAATCGACGTCCTGGCCGGGCGTCACCCGCGCGACGCATCTTGGTGGTCTCGGTTTCGGATTCAAATGGAACATGGGCTGGATGCACGACACGCTGAGCTATCTGTCGCATCCGCCGATCTACCGGCAGTACCACCACAACGAGATGACGTTCTCGATGATGTACGCGTACTCCGAGAACTTCGTGCTGCCGATCTCGCACGACGAGGTCGTGCACGGCAAGGGATCCATGCTCAACAAGATCCCTGGGGATCGCTGGCAGCAGATGGCAACGCTGCGCGCGGCATACGCGTACATGTGGGCGCACCCCGGCAAGCAGCTGCTGTTCATGGGCCAGGAGTTCGCGCAGGGCCACGAGTGGGCCGAGTCGCGCTCGCTCGACTGGTGGGTGCTCGACGGACCCGATCACCGTGGTGTGCAGCGCCTGATCACCGACCTCAACCGGGTCTACAAGGAGACGCCGGCGCTGTGGTCGCTGGACAGCGATCCGTCCGGGTTCCACTGGATCGATGCCAACGACGCGTCCGGCAACGTCTACTCGTTCGTGCGATACGGCACGGACGGCTCGATCCTGGCGTGTGTCGCCAACTTCTCCGCCGTCCCGCACGAGGGCTATCGGATCGGGCTGCCTCGAACCGGTCGGTGGGACGAGATCGTCAACACCGACGCGAGCGTCTACTTCGGCTCCGACGTCGGAAACTTCGGTGGCGTCGACGCAACAGAGGAACCGTGGCACGGCCAGCCCGCGTCGGTCTCCCTGCGCGTCCCGCCGCTCGGCACGCTCTGGCTGCGCTACCGCAGCGAGTAGCTCGCTCGACCGACGGACAACTTTTGGCGGCGTGACGTCCTATTTGACGGCACGCCGCCAAAAGTGAGTGGCTCAGGCCCAGAACGCGTCGTCGGCAGGCAGATCGGCATGCATCTCGAGCAGATCGGTCGCCTTGTCTCCGAGGAACGTGAACAGGATCGTGCCGCGCGTGATCATCGTGATCCCGTTGCGGGACGCTGTGGTCTGGTGGAGGGCCGTCACATGGCCCTGCCCGTCGCCGTACACGTCGATCAGGTCGGCGCGGAAGTTGCCCGCGGTCAGCTCGCCGAGCTTGCCGTAGTAGCCGAGCACCGCGTCGATCCCCTTGTAGGCGCCGGCCAGCTGGCTCGTGCCCGGCACGTGCTGCACGACGTCATGCGACAGGATTGTGCGCAGCGTGTCCATGTCCCGCGCGTTGAACGCCTCGTAACCGCGCCGCACCTGTGTCATGTACTTGTCGTCGGCCGGCTCCATGTCGGCGTTGCGGGTGGTCGCGTAGCGCGTGGCCTCGAACGAGGCGTCGATGACGACACAGGGCTCGTCCCCGACCGTCCACGCATCGTGACCGGGCGACACGTCGAACATGTCCCCGGCCTTCACCGTTTTCTCGGTGCCGTTGTCCATACGCACCGTCATCGACCCGGACAGCACGTAGCCGTGATGGCGCGTCTGGCACGACGGCGTACCGGCGATCGGTGCCACATCGACCGACCAGCGCCAGCCAGGCTCGAAGACCCCTCTCATCAGGGTGAAACCACCCGCGCTGCCGAGTGCAGCATGACCGTGTCCCGCGAACGAGCGGGTCTCGCCGTCGCGTTCGAGGTTGCAGATTCTCGCGTCCATCCAGGACCTCCCCGGACCTTTGTTGCCGGGCGCCGAAACGCGTCCGGCTGGGCTTGATACTGGCACTGTGATCTCCCGCGCTCCAGAGGACGAATCCGGACGTTCTGCGACGCGGGGAATGACGGTGGTCCACGATGGGTTGACGCGTCATATAGTTGCAGATGCAACAGAAGGAGGACGTCATGCCAGCCGTCACCGCTGACACCTTGACCTTGCCACGCGTCGCGGCCGCCGGGCTGGGCGACACCGAGCGTCCGGTCAAGCAGATCACCACCGGCCCTCGCGGCTACGAGGGCGAAGGATTCCCGGTCGTGCGCGCGTTCGCCGGAGTATCGATGCGCGATCTCGACCCGTTCGTGCACATGGACCAGATGGGTGAGGTCGACTACGCGCCGGGCGAGCCCAAGGGCACCGCGTGGCACCCGCACCGCGGTTTCGAGACCGTCACCTACATGATCGACGGCACCTTCCAGCACCAGGACAGCCATGGCGGCGGTGGCGTCATCAACGACGGTGCCACCCAATGGATGACCGCCGGCGCCGGGATCCTGCACATCGAGACCCCGCCGGAGTCGCTGGTCATGTCCGGCGGTGTGTTCCACGGCCTGCAGCTGTGGGTCAACCTGCCCGCCAAGGACAAGTTCAGCGCGCCGCGCTACCAGGCGATCGAGGGCGAGCAGTCCGCGTTGGTGAGTTCCGCCGACGGCGGCGCGCTGATCCGGATCGTAGCGGGGTCGGTCGACGGCAACCGCGGCCCGGGTTCCACCCATACGCCCATCACGATGGCGCACGCGACGGTCCAGCCGGGCGCGCAGCTGTCGCTGCCGTGGCAGCCGGACTACAACGCGCTGGCATACGTGCTGTCCGGCAAGGGGACGATCGGTGCCGAGCAGCGGCCGATCCACGGTGGCCAGCTGGCAGTCTTCGGTGCCGGTGACCGGTTGACGATTTCCGCTGACGAGGGTCAGGACTCGAACCGTCCCGCCCTCGAGGTGGTGCTCCTCGGCGGACGTCCGATCGGCGAGCCCGTTGCCCACTACGGACCGTTCGTCATGAACACCAACGAAGAGCTCATCCAGGCGATCGAGGACTTCCAGGCCGGTCGGCTCGGCGTGATTCCCGAGAACGCGCTGATGCCACACACCGGGTGATGGCAAGGATCGGACCATGGGTGTCCGATCCGAAAGGCGCACCAACCGCATCAGCGATGTACTCGACGGCGCGTTCGCAGATCTGGCTGCGAACGCGCCGTCGGCGTTCCGCGGTACTACCTGGGCCACTTCAGGACCTGCTGGGACGCCCGTCCGGATCGCCGAGTGAGGCTTGAATCGGCACGCGCCGACGAATTCTCGCCCGTTCAATTTGAACACGACGTGAAGTCCCTCTGTAATTACTTCCGGGGCAACAGTTGTCGGGACAGCTACCAGCGGGGGTGGCGCCGGCATCTGGGAGTTGCGGGGGAGGACGTCATGGCGAAGTGGTGGGGACGGCGCACGTACCGCGGTCGGCATCGCAGCATCATCACGGTCGGCTGAGCGCTCGGGTTGCGTGTCGTCAGAGGACGACACGCACCTCCCGCAGCCGCTCGTAATAGGGCCGGCTCTGTTCAGCTGCGGCCAGCGCAACGCCGACCAGCGAGACCTCTCGCGGCCGGTACGGCCCGAAGCCGGACGACGCGACCACCGCGTCGTACCAGTACTTCGCCCAGATCCCGTCGGAGTCGCGCGGACCGGCCGGCCAGCGCAGCATGGCGTCGGTGAACTCGACGCCGGTGTAATCGCACAACCACCGCAGGTATCCCTCGGGGTTGCGCAGGAAGTCCGCGGAATCGATCACCGGGATCGGACCGAGCTGGTCGTACAGCTCGGCCTGTTGGACGAGCCCGATGTCGGCAGCGACGACGTTAGCCCGCTCACGCGTGTACGAGGCGACCACCTCGGCGGGATCGCGAATCAGTAGCACATTCGTCAGGTTTCCGATCCATTCGCGCGGTAGCTCCGGGAGCAGATGGTGGGTCATGTGCTTTTGGTAGTAGATGCCGTCGACCGGTGCGATGAGGTCGGCGATCACCGGACGCCAGTCGCTGCCCATCGCCGCAATGATCTCGTCGCGGCCGGGGTGGTCGAGCTGCGTGCGATCGAGATAGAAGCCGTACAGCGGTTCGTCGACGACCCGGGTGTCGGGACGGTTCTCCCACGAGCGCATCAGCGCAGTCGAGATGTTGCGCGGCCCCGACCACATCGCCAGCTTGATGTCAGACATTGCGTGCAGCGACGTCGCGGCGGACGAGGTCTTTGTACAGCTCCTGCAGCCGCTCGACCATCGGGCCGCGCGCGCCGGTGCCGATCGTCCGTCCGTCGATCGTGTGCACGGGAACCAGGCCGGCGAACGTACCGGTCACGAACGCCTCGTCCGCGCTGTAGACGTCGGTGAGGCTGAACGTCTTTTGGAACGCGGGGATGCCGGCTTCTCCGCACACGCGCAGCACGTTGGATCGGGTGATCCCACCGAGGCAGTACTGCCCGCTCGACGTCCATACCTCGTCGCGCTTGACGATGAAGAAGTGCGTCGAGTTGCAGGTCGCGACGAAGCCGTTCGGATCGAGCATCAGCGCCTCGTCGGCGCCGGCGGTGTAGGCCTGGATGCAGGCGGTGATGTCGTTCAGCTTGGAGTGCGCGTTCAGCTTCGGGTCGAGCGTGTCGGGCGCGGCGCGGCGCACATGTGTCGTGAACAGGGTGATGCCGTCGGTCACCGTCGAGGCGAGCGGTTCCTTGTGCTCGGCGATGATCACGACCGTGGCCGGCCCCGCCGACATGCGCGGGTCCTGGTACGGCGTCGACTTCGGCCCGCGGGTGACCATCAGCCGCACGTGGACGCCGTCGGTCATGCTGTTCGCCGCGATCGTGTCGTAGATCGCCGTGGTCAGTTCGTCCTTCGACATGCCGATGTCGAGCGCGATCGCCGCGGCGCCCTCCCAGAGGCGGGCCAGATGCGCCTCGAGGAAGGCGGGATGGC
>DASXJR010000085.1:0-45594 GCA_036497285.1 Jatrophihabitans sp. | reverse complement strand
ACAACAGCCCCTCGCCGGCGTGCACCCCGACCTTGACCACAGTGCCGTCGATCTTCACGAGGCTGGCCGCGTACCGCACGGTCTCAACCGGGTGCGGCAACGGTCGGGCATGCATGAGGTGGTCGGCGATGAACTGCTCGGACTCGCGGGCCGCACGTGCCTCACCGGCGAAGATCATGTCGCGGCGGTGCCGCACCTCGAACATGCGCACGGCTTCGGCAAGCTGCTCGCGGGTCTCAGACAGCTCCTTGCGCAACGCGCGCACCTCGGTCATCAACTCCGAGGTGCGCTTGTCGACGAGCTCGGTCACCGATTCGGTCAGCTTGGCCTGCAAGGCCTTCCCGACGCTGGAACGTTCCACGGCCTCATTTCTACTGCACGACCCTGAGGGTTCTCACCGCGCTCCCAGGGTCACCCGCCGAGGCGCAACTTCAGCGCGTCCAGCTCGTCGCGCATCGAGGTGGGCAGCGATGCGCCGATCTTGTCGAACCACTCCTCGATCAGCGGCAGTTCGGCACGCCACTCATCCGGGTCGACCGTGAGCGCCTTCTCGAGTTCCTCGGCGGACATCGACAGGCCGGAGGTGTCCAGGGCGTCCGGGGTGGGGACGCGCCCGATCGGCGTGTCGACGGCGGCCGCCTTGCCCTCGATGCGCTCGAGCGCCCACTTCAGGACCCGGACGTTCTCACCGAAGCCGGGCCAGGTGAAGTTGCCCTCGGCGTCGCGGCGGAACCAGTTGACGTAGAAGATCTTCGGCAGCTTGGCCGCGTCCGCGCTCTTGCCCACCTCGATCCAGTGCGCGAAGTAGTCGCCGGCGTTGTAGCCGATGAACGGCAGCATCGCCATCGGGTCGCGGCGCACCACCCCGACCGCGCCGGTCGCCGCTGCCGTGGTCTCGGACGACAGCGTGGCGCCCATGAAGACACCGTGCTGCCAGTCGCGGGCCTCGGTGACCAGCGGGACGGTGTCCTTGCGCCGCCCCCCGAAGAAGATCGCGTCGAGCGGCACGCCCTTCGGGTCGTCCCACTCGGGCGCCTTGGTCTCGCATTGGTGGATCGGGGTGCAGTAGCGCGAGTTCGGGTGACTCGACGGCTCGGTGCTGGCCGGAGTCCAGTCCTGCTTCTTCCAGGAGGTGAGGTGCGCGGGCGGCTCGCCCATGCCTTCCCACCAGATGTCGCCGTCGTCGGTCAGCGCGACGTTGGTGAACACCGAGTTGCCCTTGGCGATCGTGCGCATCGCGTTGGGGTTGGTGTGGAAGTCGGTGCCGGGTGCGACGCCGAAGAATCCGTTCTCGGGGTTGACCGCGTAGAACCGGCCGTCGTCACCGACGCGGATCCAGGCGATGTCGTCGCCGATCGTCTCGACCTTCCAGCCGGGCAGAGTCGGCTCGAGCATGGCCATGTTCGTCTTGCCGCATGCCGACGGGAACGCCGCGCCGATGTAGTAGCTCTTGTTCTCCGGCGAGGTGAGCTTTGCGATCAGCATGTGCTCGGCGAGCCAGCCCTCGTCCCGCGCCTTCACCGACGCGATGCGCAGCGAGTAGCACTTCTTGCCGAGCAGTGCGTTGCCGCCGTAACCGGAGCCGTACGACCAGATCAGTCGCTCCTCGGGGAAGTGCACGATGTACTTCGTCTCGTTGCACGGCCACCCCACGTCGTCCTGACCGTCAGCGAGCGGGGCGCCGAGCGAGTGCAGGCCGGGCACGAAGTCGCGGTCGTCGGTGAACAGCTCGAGCGCCTTGGTGCCCAGGCGCGTCATCACGTGCATCGACGCGATCACGTAGAGCGAGTCGGTGATCTCGGCGCCGAGCATCGGCTCGTCCGCGTCGAGCGGGCCCATGCAGTACGGCAGCACGTACATCGTGCGGCCACGCATCGAGCCGCGAAAGCGCTCGACGAGGATCGCCTTCATGTCGTCCGGATCCATCCAGTTGTTGGTGGGTCCGGCGTCCTGCGGGTCACGGCTGCAGATGAAGGTGCGGTCTTCCACGCGGGCGACGTCTGTCGGGTCGGACGCGCACCAGAACGAGTTGGGCTTCTTGTCGGGGTTCAACCGCACGAACGTCCCGTTGGCGACGAGCTGGTCTGTGACGCGCGTCCACTCCTCGGCCGAGCCATCCACCCACTCCACGCGATCGGGTTGGGTGAGTTCCGCGGTCTCGCGAACCCACCGCAGCAGTTTCGGGTGGGTGGCCGGGGCCGTGTCGAGACCCGGGATGCTGCTGGTTGCGGTCATGCGTTCTCCTCGCCAGTCATCGTCGACTGCGCCAGCGGCGTGCCAATGCCGGGCGGTCTTTGGGGAATTGTTCGAAGCTACCGACTGGAAGCGCTCTCACGCCTAACCGAGATGACGAGGCAATGCTCACAACGTGATCTCTGCCGCGCGGCGGTTTACACGCGCGTACGCCGCGGATTGCCGGCTCGTCGCCGCGCGGCGAAGATCGCAGGAATCCTGTGGAACGGCGATCCAGTTCTCAGGAAGCCTGACTGACCGTCGACATGTTGAAGTCCGGGACGCGCAGGGCCGGCATCGCAGTTCGTCGGAAGAAGTCGTTCCATTCGCGCGACATCGCCGGGACGGTGCGCCCGACCTCGGTGACGCGGCCCAGCAGGTCGATCGGGGACTCGTTGAACCGGAAGTTGTTCACCGCGCCCTGCACCTTGCCGTTCTCGACCAGGTACACACCGTCGCGGGTCAGGCCGGTGAGCAGCAGCGTCTGGGGGTCGACCTCGCGGATGTACCAGAGCGTGGTGAGCAGCAGCGCCCGCTCGGTGTTCGCGATCATCTCGTCGAGGCTCTCGGTGCCGTTGCCGTCCAGAATCAGGTTCTCGACCGGCGGGTGCGGCTGCGCGCCGTTGCGGGCCGCCCACCCGCGGTTCGAGATCAGGTTCGTCAGCTTGCCGTCCGTCATCCAGTCGGTGGTGCCGGTCGGGTAGCCGTTGTCGAACACCGACCAGATGCCCCATGCCGAGGCAGGGACGATCGGGAACGGCGCGCACTCGAGGCCCGGGTAGTCGGGATCCGAGTACAGCCGCAACGGGTGGGGGGACAACGATTCGCCGATCCTGGTCGCGCCGTCGGCGCCGGAGAAGACGCTGCGGCCCTCGGCGGCGTCGCGGGCTGAGGCGCTGATGTAGGCGTAGATCGTCATCGCCGACACCGTCCCGCTGGGCATGATCGTCTCGTAGCGGCCCGCGGGCAGGTCGATTCGCCGGGTTGCCCAGTCGAGCCGTTGCCGCAGGCCGTCGGTCAGTTCTGCCGCATCGACGTCAGTGAAGTCGTTGGTGTGCTGGTCGACGTAGGCGCTCTGGGTCAGGTCGGCCGACTTGCCGTTGATCTCGACGCGTCCGTCCGGCTGGTCGAAGCGACGCCGCAGTCCGGTCGAGGTGCCCAGATAGGTCGACGTCATGTGGTGCTCGGCGAAGCCGAACAGCACGCGATCGGACTTGGTCCACTTGTCGAAGGCCGCCCCGAGCGCCGGCGCGAACTGGTCGAACACGGCCACGCTGGTTTCGGCCGGGTCGGAATCCCAGTCGTCGTCGTTGTCGTAATTCTCGACGATCGGCGCAGAGTCGTCGGCCGGGGCGGACGTGCGGGCCGCCGCATCTGCGGCGCGGATGAGGTCGAGCAGTTCCTCCTCGGTCGTCACCGCGCGGGTCAACACGCCCGCGCTCGTACCCGCCGAACCGTCGACCGTCGAGATGACGGTCACCGAGCGGGTGCGCATCTGCCCGTTCGTGGTCAGGCTGTTGGCGGCCCAGCGCAGATTCGTCTCGGTGTGCTCCTCGGCGAGAACGACGCAGCCGTCGGCCGTGGAGGCAGCCAGCGCGGCCTCGACCAGTTGCTGGATCTGGGTCATCGTCCCGCCTCGTTCTTCGTGTTGAGGATGTTGACGCCGCGGAACAGCGCCGCCGGGCAGCCGTGCGACACGGCCGCGACCTGACCGGGCTGGCCCTTGCCGCACGTGAACACCCCGCCGAGGACGTAGGTCTCCGGGCCGCCGACGGCTTCCATCGAGCCCCAGAAGTCGGTCGTGGTCGCTTGGTAGGCGACGTCGCGCACCTGGCCGACCAGCTTGCCGTTCTCGATGCGGTGGAATTGCTGACCGGTGAACTGGAAGTTGAACCGTTGCATGTCGATCGACCACGACCGGTCACCGACGATGTAGATGCCGCGTTCGACGCCGCTGATCAACTCCGCCGTGGACGGGCCGTCCGGCGCCGGCTGGATCGACACGTTCGCCATGCGCTGCAATGGAATGTGCCCCGCGGAGTCGGCGAACGCGCAGCCGTTCGAGCGGTCGGTGCCGAGGATGTGTGCGTTGTCGTGGGCCATCTGCCGGTTGAGCTGGTAGCCCACCAGCACGCCGTCCTTGACGATGTCGAACTGCTGGGTCATGACGCCTTCGTCGTCGTACCCGATCGTGGCCAGCCCGTTCTCGACGGTGCGGTCGCCGGTGACGTTCATGACCGGGCTGCCGTACTTGAGGCTGCCGAGCTTGTCGGGAGTCGCGAAGCTGGTGCCGGCGTAGGCGGCCTCGTAGCCCAGGGCCCGGTCGAGCTCGGTGGCGTGGCCGATCGACTCGTGGATCGTGAGCCACAGGTTGGACGGGTCGATGACGACGTCGTAGCTGCCGGCCTCGACGCTGGGCGCCTTGACGTGCTCGCGCAGCAGTTCGGGCAACTGGTCCACCTCGGCGTCGAAGTCCCACCCGGTGCCGGTGAGGTACTCCCAGCCACGCCCGGCCGCCGGGGCCAGCGTGCGCATGGAGAAGAAGTTGCCCTCGGCCCGGTCGACGTGAACCGCGGTCAGCGCCGGGGCGATCCGCACCCGCTGCTGGGTCGTGGTGGTGCCGTGCAGGTCGGCGTAGAACTTGTTTTCGAGCACCATCTCGACATGAGCGTCGACGTGATCAACGCCGTCGGCGGCCAGCAGCCGCTCGGACAGCTCGACCAGCCGCGCGACCCGGTCGGTCTCGCTGATGTCGAACGGGTTGAACTCGTAGGACGAGATCCATGTGGCGTCGGAGTAGACCGGCTCGGGTGCGAGCAGTACCGGCGCCGCGCTGAGCACCCGGCTGACCTTCGCCGTGGCGACGGCCTGGTCGGCGAGTTCCTTGGCGGCCGATGCCGTGCGGGCGATGCCGCTGGCGAAGCCCCAGGCGCCGTCGTGGAGCACTCGCACGGCCAGCCCGACGTCCTCGCGGTCGCTGCTCGAGTCCAGCCGTCCGTCGCGCAGCGAATGCATCCCGGTACGGATGCGCTCCAGGCGGAAGTCGGCGTGTTCGCAGCCGAGTTCGGTGGCTCGTTCCAGGGCGGCGCCGGCGAGTTCGCGCGCGGGCAGCGCGAGGAAGGCCGAGTCGATATCGGGCATGTGTGCAACCTACGCCCGGCTTAGCACCCGTTCAGCGACAGGAGGCGAGCCCGCCGGTGTACCCGTTGACGAAAGCGCGCACCCGGTCGAGGCCCGTCGTGCCACGCGCGCCGAACGCGGTGTTGAGATCCACGAGGCCGAGCGCCGCTGCGGTGGCTTCGTCCATGTCCGGCGGGGACAGCACGTACTTGTGCGTCGGGCTGGTCTGCGCGCGGTTGATGTCCTCCGAGTACGCCCCGGCGTAACAGATGGCCGCGACCAGGGCATCGTGGTCGGTCGTGGATCGGTGGAAGAACTGCGCGCGTGCCGCCATGCCCCACGCGACAGCCATCAGAAATCCGAGGGCGTAGTCACCGGGCTGGTGGGGCTGCAACGACACCGTCGCGTCGTGCCGGTTCACCACGATGTCGGTGATGCTGTAGTACGCCTTCTGCGCGAAGGCATTGCTGTAGTAGACGGTGTTGTCGTTCGGGCAGTAGCCGAACTGGCTGGCCGCGTCCGCGCTGCCGCATTGGGGGTGGTCGGCGCGGGCCAGCCGCACGTTGTGGAACGTCTCGTTGATCTTCGAGCCCGCCTGGAGCCAGAAACGGTTGAGATCAGGAGCGATGCCGTTGCGGCTGAGCATCACCGCCAGTGGCTGGTTGCCCTGCGCGTAGTAGTCGGTGGGATCGACGTAGCCCCGTTCGGTGTACGTGCGGTCGTGCAGGTAGGACGGGCTGAAGCAGTACCGCGCGCCGTGCTCGATGCCGAGCTGCAGCGCGTTGATGCGGTCGAAGCCGTTCCCGTGCGTGGCGTCCGACGGGGTGTCCGGTGTGGAGTCGCGAACCTGGAAGTAACCGTCCAACGCGCGGTCGAGGTCGGCCGTCGTGATGTGGACGTGCGATGCCTTGCCGGCCAGCGCAGCACCGGCGAACGCCCCGGCCGCGCAGTCGGCCTGCGACTCGATGTCGATCGTCCGCACGCCGTTGCCGACGTCGATGTGCAGCCGGTGCTGCACCGCGTGACCGAACTCGTGCGCGAACACCAGCGCGGTCAAGGTCGGTCCGTAGCGCTGGGTGAGTACGGGAAGCAGGTGATCGGTCCCGCGATCCCAGATGATCGAGTCGTCCAGTTGGCAGTAGGCGGCGTTGTCGACGATGAACGAGAGCCGACGCTGCAGGCACTTGTTGCCGCGCGCCGACGACGGCGTCGTGTTCGTCGCGACCACGTTCGCGCCGTCAACCGAATAGAGGCCGCCCTTGAGCGGCGGAAGCTTCGCGCCGTGGGCAATGGTCGGGTAGGTGTCCTGCCAATACATGGTGACGTCGGCGAGCGCGATCTTGACCTCGTTGTCGAACCGGTCGCCCGAGTCGCCGTGGACGGGCATGCCGAGCGGGTTGATCTGACCCTGACCGGCGATGGTGCTGGTGCAGCCGGCCGCGCAGCCGATCGTCAGGGCGAGCGCGATCAGCAGCGTCGTGGCGGTGCGGCACCGCCCCTGGCGCCGTCGGCGCCACCCCGGCACGGCCACGATGCCTCCACTGCCGTCGTTGTCTGGTGCCCGACCTTAGCCAGCTGAACTAAGCGTCGCCTGGAAAGATCATCGGCATCAGACAACCCCGTGTTGGGCCAGCGCCTTGGTATCGGCCTGGGTCCACGCCGGTGGTCGAAGCATCGCTTGCCACGCCGTGATGACCTCTGAGCCGTAGTTGTGTCCGTAGCCGGGCGGTGGTGCGGCTGCCGCGATCATGTCGCAGGTGATCTGCCAGAAACTGACGATCGGGTACCAGTGCGTTTGCGGTATCACATCCGGTGCGCGGGGCTCGGTCAGCCAGTCCGGTTCGCTCCAGAGCAAATTCGGTGCCCACCAGACGATGGGATCCGAGCCGTGCTGGAGGAACACCACGTCCGGATGGCGCAGCGAACCGTCGGGTGCGCGCAACTGTTTGGTTCCCTCTGCGAAACGCACGTCCTGCCCGTTCCCGACGGCAGGCAGCCGTTCGAGGCTGCCGGAGTGTCGGGAATCGGTGAGGTGACGCCACATCACCGTCGTGTTCGGCGGACCGGCGAACAGCGCACCGTCGGTACGGGCCAAGAGGTCGTCGACGCTCTTGAATGCCGCGCTGCCGCCGTAGGTTCCCAGGCTTTCACCGAAGACGATCAGGCGTGCGCGGTGGGCCGGGGGCAGGGTCGCCCAATACTTGTAGATCGTGTCGAAGAGCACCCGGCCGGCCTCCTCGGCCCGCGGGCGATCGATCAAGAACGAGATCCAGCTGGGGTAGAACGAGTACTGCATCGACGCGATCGCGGTGTTTCCGCCGAACATGTACTCCAACGGGTCGGCCTCCCACGGGTCGACCCACCCGGTACCGGTCGATGTGGCGACGGCGACGACAGCGCGATCGAAGGCGTGCGTCCTCTTCAGTTCGGTGAGCACGAGCGACGCCTCGCCCGAGAGCGAGGACGCGGATTCACGCCCGGCGTACGCCCGGATCGGCGTCACCGCGGGCCGTCCGGTCAGTTTCGAGATCTGCGCCGCCGTGGGGCCGCCGGCGACGAACGTCCGTCCCTCCAGGCCGAGCGAATCCCAACTGACGTCGGAGGTCGGGCTGCCCGACCGAAGCGCCGAGGTGGGTTGGACGGTGTTGGCGTGGGTGCCGTGATCGGCAGCGGAGAACACCTCGTCGAGGATCGCCCGCAGCCCGTTGCCGACGACCCCGGCGAGGAGCCCCCAGACGAGCGCGGCCACGACGACGACGCCGACGATCTGTGCGGCAAGCTTGGGGATCCACCGGCCCAGCCATCGGGCGACGACCCGGTACAGGCGCCGTATGGCGCGCGCGCCGCCGAGCAGCGCCGCTGCGCCGAGTGCGGCGACGAGCAGGACGCCCAGGTAGAGATACCGAGTGGATGAGGGATAGTGGACAACGCGACGGATGTCGCTCTGCCAGGCCGATCCGAGCCAGAGCATCAGCGGAACGATGATGAGCGCCAGCACCCGGACGACCCACCGGGTCACCTTGCGGGTCTGCTCGCTCGGTCGTACCCGCACCACGTGCCGCACCGCCCACTCGATCAGCACGCCGATGCCGTAGCCGAACGCGATGCTGATTCCGGATGCCAGGCCCTGGACCACCCAGGTGCGGGGCAGCAACGACGGCATCAACGACACCAGGAAGAACAGCAGCCCACCGAACAGACCGGCGTGGTCCAGGCTCTGGCCGTAGTGCCGCAGTCGACGGAACCGTCGGTGCGGCGCACCCTTGCCCCTGTCCTCGGCCTCAGGTGGTGCGGCGATGTCGGTCATGGTCGTTCCTCCTAATCCGCTAGCGCAGATGCCACGCAGCCAGGCCGAACAGCACGCCGAGCCCGTTCGTCGCCCAGTGCAGCCCGGCGCTGGCGAGCAGGCTGCCGCTGCGGCGACGCGCCTCTCCGAACACGACGCCGCCTATCGCGGTGATCCCTACTGCACCGAGCACCGCCAGCACGGACGCGCTGCCACCCGTCCCGCCGACTGCATCGGCAACGCCGGCGTTCGCAGAGGCAAGGTGCAGGGACGGAAGTACGTGCCACAGGCCGAACAGCACGGACGTCGCCAGAACGACGTAGACGGGCGTCATGAGTCGGGCGAACAGCGCCCACAGCACGCCCCGGAACGCGATCTCTTCGAACAGGATCGTGCCGAGCGGGATCCGAACGAACGCGGTGATGAGCGCGTCGCCCGCGCTGACGTGGTACCGGTTGTCGAGGAAGGCGCGTCGCGTCGCCGGCAGCAACACCGCGAGTGCATAGACCGAGGCCACCGCCAGGATCGCGGCCGCGGCCCAGATGGCGCCCGCTTTCAGTCGATCGGGGCTCAGGCCGAGGTCATCCCACCCGAGTCCGATGCTGCGGGCGAGCGCGATCAGCCCGGCCGCGCAGGGAAGGCCCAGCCAATAGTTCGATCCGGGCACTTCGTGGAAGGTGACGTTGACCGCCGCCAACACGATGATCACAGCAGCGCCACTGACGATGACGGTCCGCCGGGCGGGTCGACCGGCTGTCGTCGTCAGCGTGGCCCGCGGCGAGCGCTCGCCCATAGGACCACAGGGTCGAGCAATCCGCGCCGTATCGCATCGTCTGGGGCAGACGAATTCAGATCAACGGTGCCGCAATCAGTCGCTCAGGGCAGGCGTCGTCTCGTTGACCGACCAGCGTGGCTCCTCGGCGAGGCAGAGGATCCACTTGGCCGCGCGCCGGGCGTCCAGTTCGTTGTCGACGTAGCCGTCACGCATCAGCAGTTCGGCGACCGCCTTGGCGGGGGAATCGGGCATGAATGCTCCAGGACTGGTCCGTCGCGTCGTACGTGGAACGTAGCTGGCCCCAGCGTCCCCGCCGGTTAGGCACGCGAAACCGCTTGGCACGCAGTAGCCGGCTGGCAGCCGGGCGGTCGGCCGTCGATTTCTCGCACGCGCGCCGACCGGCCGATGATCTCCAAACGGCCCGGCGTTTGACACACTCGGGTGATGGGGCGGCACTCGGCACCGGACGAGCCGGATCTCGACACGGCCGAGACGACCGAGTTTGTCCCGATCGCGGTGGATCTGGCCGTCCCGCACGGACGGCATTCCCACCCGGACGAGGACACCGGTGAAGAGACCGGTGAAGACGCGTTCCCCACCGTCGAACTCGACATCCTCGACGTTCAACCGGAGCAGCCGCCCACCGCGCCGGACGAGGAATCCGACGACGGGCGGACGCAGAAGAAGGCGGCCAAACAGGCCGCCAAGTCCGAACGCAAACAGGCCCGGCGAGAGTCGGGTACTCGGGCCGACCTGCGGATGCTGCGGCAGAACGGCGCGGTGCGGGCGCAGGCGCTCGCCGCGGTCATCGTGTCGTTCCTGCTGTACACGATCGTGATGGTCGTAATCGGACATTCCGACCTCTATCTGCAATGGGTGTGGGTCCCGATCGTGGCGTCCGGCTTCCTCGTCGGACTCGTGCTCGACCTCGGCCATCGCCGCGCCAACAGATCGTGAGCGCCGCAGTCCGCGGCTGGTCGGGGTGACTAGGGTTTCAGCATGGCAAGCGACATCACGAGCACGATGCAGGACGACTTCCCGCTCACGATCACAGCGATCCTCCAGCACGGCGAGTCGGTGTTCGGACGAAGCGAATGCCTGACCTGGCAAGGCGATTCGGCCAGGCGCGCCAGCTACGCCGAGATCGGCGCCAACGCCCGGCGGCTCGCGAACGCGCTGCACGATCTCGGCGTGAGTGCCGGCGACCGCGTCGCCACGCTGTGCTGGAACCACCAGGAACATCTCGAGGCCTACTACGCCGTGCCGTGCATGGGTGCCGTGCTGCACACGCTGAACCTGCGGCTGCCGCCGGCCCAACTCGAGCACATCGTCAACCACGCCCAGGACAAGATCATCATCGTCGACGCGAGCCTGCTACCCCTCCTCGCGCCGATCGCGGCCAGCTTCGGCAGCGTCGAGGCGTATGTGGTGATCGGTGACGGCGACACGTCCGTGCTCGGCGACAAGCCCGTCCACGACTACGCGCAGCTGTTGGCGGCTGCGTCACCGGAGTTCGACTGGCCCGAGTTGGACGAGCGGTCGCCCGCGTCGATGTGTTACACCAGCGGCACGACCGGCGACCCGAAGGGCGTCGTCTATTCGCACCGCTCGACCTTCCTGCACGCGCTCGGCACGCTGTCGAACAACTGCACCGGCTCGACCGAGGCGGATCGGTTCTTCGCGATCGTCCCGATGTTCCACGTCAACGCCTGGGGCATCCCCTACGGCGCGTTCTTGTCGGGGGCGGCGCTGCTGTTCCCCGGCTCGTACATGACGCCGGCCGACTGGGTGAACTTCATCGAGGCCGAGAAGGCGACGCTGGTCTCCGCGGTCCCGACCATCTGGGGCGGCATCCTGCAGCTCGGCGCGGCGCGGGAACTCGACCTGTCCTCGGTGCGGATGGGGACCTCGGGCGGCGCGGCGATCCCGCGCTCGCTCGCCGAGGCGTTAGAGAAGCAGTACGGCGTGCGGATCATCCAGGGCTGGGGGATGACCGAGACCTCCCCGGTGGGCGGCATGGCGCACCCGCCCGTCGACGTCGAGCTCGGCACGTCCGACGAAATGGACTGGCGGATGAAGTCCGGCCGGCTGATCGCGGGCGTCCAGATGCGCATCGTCGACGACTCCGGTGCCGTGCTGCCGTGGGACGGCACGGCGGTCGGTGAGATGCAGGTGCGCGGGCCGTGGATCACCGGTGCCTACCACCGTGACCGGGCGCCGGAGAAGTTCCACGACGGCTGGCTGCGCACCGGCGACATCGGCACGATCGACGAGCGTGGCTACTTCCAGATCACCGACCGGTCCAAGGACGTCATCAAGAGCGGCGGGGAATGGATCTCGTCCGTCGAGCTGGAGAACCTGCTCGCGGGTTCGCCGGACGTGCTCGAAGCCGCGGTCATCGGTATCCCGGACGCGAAGTGGACGGAGCGCCCGCTGGCCTGCATCGTGCCGCGCGGCGACGTGTCGGTCGAGGCGTTGGCGAAGTTCCTCGACGGCAAGGTCGCCTCGTGGCAGGTGCCGGAGAACTGGACGTTCATCGACGAGGTGCCCAAGACGACCGTGGGCAAGTTCGACAAGAAGGTGCTGCGGGCCCGCTACGCCGATGGCGCCCTCGACGTCACCCGCACCCGCGACTGACCCGTCGCGCCGACCACCCACAGCGTGGCGCCGCCAAATGATCACCTCTTCCTCCGGGATGCTCGGTTCAGCCCCGCTGAACCGAACATTTCGGAGGAAAACCTGATCAACAGCGGATACTCGAGGCGGCGCAGGCAGACCGAGCGGATCAGCGGACGGACTTGATGCGGAAGACGAACAATGCGCCCACGATCGTCGTGACGCCGGAGGCCGCGAACAGCACCGGGTAGCCGCCGAGCGACGTGATGATCAGCCCGGCCGCGAGCGGGGCCAGTGCCTGCGGCCCGACCGAGCCGACGTTCATGATCCCGAGATCCTGGGCGCGGGACGTGGCATCGGGGAGCACTGCGGTGATCAGCGCCTGGTCGACCGACATGTACGCGCCGTAGCCGGCGCCGAGGAACCCGGCCGCCACGAGCGCCACGCCGTACGCCGGTTCCACGGTCAGCAGCAGCGACGCGATGGCCTGCAATCCCGCAGCCACCGCAACGAACACCCGGCGGCGTCCCGAGCGGTCCGAGGCCCGGCCGCCCCACACCGTTGCGAGCAGGGTGAACACCAGGTAGACGAGCGTGAGCACCAGCAGCCCGGCCTCGGGGTCGGACAGGCGCAGGTCGTCCTGCAGGAAGTACAGCAGGTACGTCGTGCCGAGCGCGTTGCCGAGGTTGACCAGCAGCCGGCCACCGAACGCCCAGCCGAAATCTGCGTCGCGCACCCACATGCCGGCCAACATCGACCGCAGGGTCAGCGGCGGCACCCGTCCCGGGTCGACCTCGAGGTAGTACCGCAGGAACGGCAGCGTGCACCCGAGCATCAGCACCGCCAGCACGGCGTACCCGAGCACACCGCTCGTTCCGATCGCTGTGAGCAGGCCGACGCCGACCAGGATCCCGACCGCTTGCGGGCCGTAGATCGCGGCGGAGATCGCGCCGCGGTGCTCGTCCGGGACGCTGTCGGCCACGACCGCGGTCGCGCCCGCGGTCGCCATGTCGATGCCGATCGTCGCGATCAGCCACGCGATCCCGACACCTACCCAGGTGTGCTGCAGTCCGGTTGCCACCAGCCCGACGGCGAAGACGACCGCGCCCCCCGCGATCCACACCTTGCGGCGGCCGAACCGGGATCTCGTCCGGTCGCACAGCGCACCGAACAGCGGCAGCGCGACGAGTGCGACCACGCCCGACGCTCCGCTGACGAGGCCGAAGTCGCGCACCTTGTGCGCGTGGTCGAACCGGTCGAACTGGTCCGGCAGCACGAGCTGGACGGGCGCGAGGTTGGCCGTCCAGAATCCGAACCACAACAGCGCATAACGGATCGTCCAGGTGCGCGGGATACGCACTGGAGCTGCCACGACGGCCACGGCGAGACATCCTGACAGTCGGCCTCAGGGCTGGAAGCGGTACCCCATGCCGGGTTCAGTGAGCAGGTGCCGCGGCCGGGCCGGTTCGGGTTCCAGCTTGCGTCGCAGCGCCGCGACGTAGATGCGCAAGTAGGACGGGTCGGTGTGGTCGGGGCTGCCGCGCAGTTCGGTCAGCAGCGCCCGTCCGGTGACGAGCTTGCCGGGCCGCCTCAGCAACGCCTCCAACAGGTGCCACTCGGTCGGGGTGAGGTGGACGGGCGTCCCGTCGGCGGCCGTCACCGTCTTCGCGCCCAGGTCGACCTTCGTCCGGCCGACCTGCACCACGTCGACGGGCTCCGGCGTGCCGGACCGGCGCGTCGCGGCGCGCAGTCGGGCCAACAACTCGTCGATGCTGAACGGCTTGGTGACGTAGTCGTCCGCACCGAGGTCGAGCGCGGCCACCTTCTCGCTCGTGCCGGTACGCGCTGACAGCACGATGATCGGGACCGCGCTGTAGGCCCGCACACCCTTGATCACGTCCAGGCCGCTCAGGTCGGGCAGCCCGAGGTCGAGCACGATCAAGTCGTGTTCGGTGTCCGCCGCCGCGCTGAGCGCCCGGGTTCCGGACTCGGCCTCGGTCACCTCGTACCCGCGCGCGGTCAGATTCATGGCGAGGGCGCGCAGCAACGCCCGCTCGTCCTCGACGATCAGCACCTTGGTCATGCCGTCGCCTCGTGGCCACTCGCTTCGCTCGGGCCGGTCGGCGCCGACAATCGCGCCTGGCGGCGCGATGGATGCACTGTGTTCGCTCCGCAAGCGTCGCTCATCAAGCCGCCTTCAACTGGACGACCAGCGTGGCGCCGCCGCCCGGCGTCTCCTCGGCGAAGACGTGACCGCCCATGGCCTCGGCGAAGCCGCGGGCGATCGCCAGCCCGAGGCCCACCCCGGCGCCGTCGCTCGGCGAGTCGTCGCGGCGCTGGAACGCGGCGAACACCGCCTCCGCATGGTCGGGCGGGATGCCCGCGCCACGGTCGACGACGCGCAGCTCGACCAGCCCGGCGTGCTCGCTGCCGTTGACGCACACCCGCGACCCGTCCGGCGCGTGGCGCAGCGCGTTCTGGACGAGATTGGCCACCACCCGCTCGAGCAGCCCGGCGTCGGCGGCTACCTCCGGCAGGTCGGTGGGCACGTCGACGTCGATCAGCGCATCCGGCGGCGCGGCGTGATCGACCGCGCGCAGCACCACGTCCTCCAACGACACCGGCGTGACCAGTACCGGCAGCACCCCGGCCTGCAACCGCGACAGGTCGAGTAGATTGGTGACGAGGTCGGTGAGCCGGTCGAGCGACCCGTCTGCGGCGACAAGCAACTCGTGCCGATCGGCGTCGGACCATGAGACATCGGCGGCGAGCAGGCTCGACACCGAGGCCTTGGCGGCGGCGATCGGGGTGCGCAGGTCGTGGCTCAGGGCGTTCAGCAGCGCTGTCCGCGCGCGTTCGGACTCGGCCAGTGGTTCCACCGCGCTTGCCGCCTCGGCGAGTTCGCGCTGCCGGTAGGCCACTGCGACCTGCGCGGCGAAGGCCGACAGGATGCGCTGGTCGTCGCCGGACAACGGCCGGCCGCGCAGCACGAGCGCCTGGTTGTCGTCGATGTCGGCTACTCCGTCACCGTCCGAGGGCTGCTGCGGCGGGTTCGTCCCGAGCGTGGCCAGCGCACGCCAGGACGGGCCGGGTCCGCGCTCGAGCAGGCTGACGCTCTGCATCCCGAAGGTCTCCCGGACGCGGGCGAGCAGCGCGTCCAGCGCGTTTTCCCCGCGCAGCAGGCTGCCGGCAAGCGTCGACAACGTCTCGGCTTCGGCGCCGGCGCGGGACGCGACGGCCGAGCGCTGCGCGGCCATGTCGACCACGCGCGAGACGAGGATGCCGACGATCAGGAACACGCCCAGGGCGAGGATGTTCTCGCTGTCGGTGATCGTGAAGGTGTGCAGCGGCGGCGCGAAATAGAAGTTGAGCAGCAGGCTGCCGGCGATCGCGGCGGCCATCGCGGCCCAGAACCCACCGACCAGGCTGGTGACGACGACGATCAGCAGATAGACCGACAGGTCGGTGGCGAAGGTGAACTCGCCCCGGACAGTGGCCAACGCCGGGGTGGCGATCGCCAGCAGCACCGCGGCAGTGACGACGCCGGCGACGCGGCGACGCGGGGTCAGCCCGTACCCGAGCGGTGGCAGCCGCACCCCACGTCCGGCGTAGTCGTGGCTGACGATGTGCACGTCGATAGGACCGGACAGCCGGGTGACGACCTGCCCTGTGCCGGGGCCGGCCAGCGCCGCAGCGAACGCCCGGCGCCGCGATGCGCCGAGCACGATCTGGGTTGCGTCGACGCTGCGGGCGAAGTCGAGCAGGGCGCGCGGGACGTCGTCGCCGACGATCGAGTGGTAGGTGCCGCCGAGCGATTCGACCAGCAGGCGCTGCGACGCGAGCCCGGCAGGTCCGGCCCCGACGATCCCGTCGCTGCGCGCCACGTGCACCGCGACGAGATCACCGCCGGTGCTGCGCGCGGCGATGCGTGCCGCGCGGCGGATGAGCGCGTCACCCTCCGGGCCACCGGTGAGTGCGACGACCACGCGCTCGCGGGTCTCCCAGGTGCCGGTGATGCCGTGCTGCTCGCGGTAGCGCTGCATGCCTTCCTCGACGCGGTCGGCCAGCCAGAGCAGGGCTAGCTCGCGCAGCGCGGTGAGGTTGCCCGGACGGAAGTAGTTGCCGAGCGCGGCGTCGACCTTTTCCGGCGGGTAGACGTTGCCGTGCGCCATCCGGCGACGCAGCGCCTCCGGTGTCATGTCGACGAGTTGCACCTGCTCGGCCGCGCGAACGACGGAGTCGGGAACCGTCTCGCGCTGCGGCACGCCGGTGATCGTCTCCACCACGTCGTTGAGCGACTCGAGGTGCTGGACGTTGACGGTGCTGAGCACGTCGATGCCGGCGTCGAGGATCTGCTCCACGTCCTGCCAGCGCTTCACGTGCACGCCCGAACCCGGGACGTTGGTGTGAGCGAGTTCGTCGATCAGCACCAGCTGCGGACGGCGGCGCAGAATCGCGTCGAGATCCATTTCCTCGAAGCCGACGCCGCGATATCGGACGGACTTGCGCGGCACGATCTCGAGGTCGCGCAACTGCTCGGAGGTGCGCGGCCGGCCATGGGTTTCGACGAAGCCCACGACGACGTCTGTGCCGCGGTGGGCACGCCGGTAACCCTCGTCGAGCATGTCGAACGTCTTGCCGACGCCCGGAGCCGCGCCCAGGTAGATGCGCAGGCTGCCCCGTGTGCCCATGGCGTCCAGCATCCTCCGTCACAACCCGCGTCTGCACCGCCGAAATCAACGATGCACCGGTTGGGCCGGGCGGGCGTGAGGAAGCCGTGAACGTCGCGTGAGCGGCGCGTTCCGACGGCTCATGCGCGCATCGTGGCGCGATTCGATCGGCTTGTGGAGTTCGTCAATTTCGGCCTGGCCATCGTGCTGATGGCCGCCGCCTGGTTGCTCGTCGTCGAGTTGCTGGGCTGGATCGACCGGCACGATCGCCGGTGACCACCTCTCAACTGACGATCGACGTCCCGGAGCGGCTCGGCTACAAGATCAAGCGGGCAGCGCTCGGCAAGCCGCTGGTGACCGGTCAGCTGCATGAGGAGCGGCTGTCGAAGAAGTCCGCCCTCGGCGTCCTGTCCAGCGACTGCATCTCGTCCTCGGCCTATGGCACGGAGGAGATGCTCATCTTCCTGCTACCGACGTTCGGGCTCGCGGGCTTCCACCTGCTGATGCCGATGACGTTCGTCGTCATTGCGGTGCTGCTCGTCATGACTGCGCTGTACCGGCAGGTCGTGTCGATCTACACGCAGGCGGGCGGATCGTACGTGGTCGCGCGGGAGAATTTCGGCCCGAAGGTCGCGCAGATCGCCTCGGTCGCGCTGCTGATCGACTACATCGTCACTGTTGCCGTGCAGTCGGCTGCCGGTACCGCCGCGGTCGTGACGCTCGTCCCCGCCCTGAAGTCGTTCACCGAACCGATCACGATTGCGGTCGTACTCATCCTGGCCTTCGGCAACCTGCGCGGGGTACGCGAGGCGGGCCGGGCGTTCGCGTTCCCGACCTACTTCTTCGTGACGATGGCCGGACTGGTCGTCATCCTCGGTGTGGCCCGTGTGTTCTTCGGCGACCTGCCGGTCCTGCCGCACGCGACCGGCATGATCGGCGTCCACGACCAGGGCCACGCGATCTTCACCGGTGCCGCGATCTGGGTGCTTCTGAAGGCCTTCGCCAACGGCGGTGCGTCGCTGACGGGACTCGAGGCGATCTCCAACGGCGTCAGCGCGATCAAGGCGCCGGTCGCGCGCAATGCTCGGATCACGCTCACAGTCATGAGCGCCATGCTCGGCACGCTCGTGCTCGGCATCTCGTTCCTGGCGTTCCAGACCCACGCCACGCCATATGCGAACGGGACACCGACCGTCATCGGTCAGGTGGCGCACACCGTGTTCGGACACAATTGGTACGGAAACCTGGCTTTCGACCTCGTCCAGATCGCAACTGCACTCATCCTGATCACAGGTGCCAACACCCCGTTCACCGGCTTCCCGTTCCTGGCCAGCTTCATTGCGGAGGACTCGTTCCTGCCCCGGCAGATGACCCGGCGCGGCCATCGCCTCGCGTTCAGCAACGGCATCATCGTGCTCACGGCCGCTGCAGTCGCGCTGATCCTCGTCGTCGGCACCGTGGTCGACGCGCTGATCCCGTTCTACGCGATCGGCGTCTTCACCGGATTCAGCATGGCTGGTTACGGGATGACGCAGTACTACCGAACGCACCGGGTGAACCGCTGGCGTCGGCGCGCCGCGATCAGCCTGCTCGGCGGCGTCGTGTCAACGCTCGTAGTCCTGATCTTCGCCACGGTGAAGTTCAGCCAAGGCGCCTGGTTGGTCGTTGTGCTGTCCCCGGTGCTGTGGCTCGTGCTGATGCGGCTGAACAAGCGTTACCGGGCCGAAGCGCATGCCCTCGACCTCGTAACGTGGCACCGGCAGGACCAGGCGGACGCGCCGCACTACGCGCGCCACACCGTCCTCGTGCTGATAGACCGTCTCGATCTGGCCGTTCTGCGCGCGCTGCGCTACGCGGGCAGCCTGCGGCCCACGTCCGTACAGGCGGTGCACGTGATGCTCGACGACCACGTGGCAACGCAATTGCGCAATGACTGGGTCGAGCGCAAGCTCGGCGATCGCGTGCCGTTGGTAGTGATCGACTGCGACGACCGGCGGCTCGTGCACCGGGTGGCCGAGCTTGCTCTCAATACCGTCGTGGCCGACCGCGCAGAGGTCACCGTGTTGCTGCCGCGGCGCACGTTCGGACGGGTGTCACAGCGGCTGCTGCACGACCGCACCGCGGACCGGATCGCCGCGGCGGTGAGCCGGATTCCGCACGTCGCGGCGACGATCGTCCCGTTCGACACGACACTGCCGCACACACAGGCCGAGTTGCTCGAAGCGCGACAGCAGGAGGCGGCGCGTGAACCTGCGCTCAGAGACGAATGCGCTCCGGTCGACGGCTCGTTGGTCGCGGCCGCCGACGGCACGACCCCGATCGGCTGCGTGGCGTGGAAGCAGAAGGTGACGGTCGAGGGTCGGATCAAGTCCGTCCAGGTCGGTACCACCGCCGGGCGCTCGCTCGAGGCGCAGGTGTTCGACCGGACCGGTGGATTGCGGCTGCTGTTCTTCGGACGCACGGACATCCCCGGCATCGAGCCCGGCACCGTGCTGCGCGCGACCGGCCGGGTCGGTGAGTACAAGGGCCACCTCGCGCTCGCCAATCCTGTCTACGAACTGGTCAGCTGCCGCTGAGTCGCTGGTCGTGGGGTGAACTAGGGTGCGGCCGTGAGCTCTGATCCCGTCGTCATGACGAATGCCGCGCTGGAGCAGTTGATCCCGCGGGCGCATCAGATGGGGGTGCGCTTCGTCGAGATGCGTCCCGGTTACGTCCGGGCCGAACTGCCGTTCGAGGGCAACGCGAACCACTTCGGCACGGTGTACGCGGGCGTGATCTTCACGCTGGCCGAGGTACTCGGCGGCGCCATGCACTGGGTGAGCTTCGACGGCGCCACGCACTACCCGCTGGTGCGTGCGGTGTCGATCGACTTCGTCGCGCCGGGACGCGGCCCGCTGTCGGCGTCGGCCACGCTCGATGAAGCGACGATCGCGCGGGTACGGGCCGAGGCGGGGACGGATCGGAAAGCCCGGTTCGAACTGGGCGCCAGCGTGGTCGGCGAGGACGGCACGCTGGTCGCGACGACCGTCGGCGATTACCAGGTCCGTCCGTACGGGCGCTGATCAGCGGGCTTGGGCCGCGACCTTCAGCCCGAGCGCGAGCATGACCCCGCCGGTGGTGCGTTCCATGACGCGCCGGATCCGGGGACGCAGCACCCGTCCGGCCCGGTCGACCGTCCACGCGAGAAGGCCGAACCAGACGAAGTCGAGCAGCACGATCACGCCGGCCATCGCGAGTGCGGCGGGCAGCACGGCGGAGTGCGGCGACAGGAACTGCGGGAACAGCGCGATGAAGAACACTGCCAGCTTCGGGTTCGCGGCGCTGCTGAGCAGGCCGGTCTTCCAGCCCGTCCATCTCGGGACGGCCGGTACCCCGGACGTGCGGTGGAACAGCGACCGCACGCCGAGCACGACCAGCACCGCGGCACCGCCGAAGCGCAGTACGTCGTAGGCGAGCTCGGACGCGACGATCAGCGAGGACACCCCGACCGCCGAGAGCAGCGCCCAGGTCAGCACGCCGATCTCGTTGCCGACGATGGTGCCGAGCGCGGCGCGGCGTCCGTCCCGGGCGGCCACGCGCAGCACGAGCGCGGTGGCGGGGCCGGGCGTCAGGGTGACGACGAGCGCGACGAGCAGAAACTCCCACGCCGACCGCATGACCCGACCGTACTCAGCTCCGCGTGCTCATTTACCCATCCCGACAGTGGTCAGTTGCACCGCACAGTGGTCAGTTGCAACTGACCACTGTGCGGCGAAACTGACCACTGTCAACCGAGCCGGCGCGGAGCGGTCAGTGGCCGATCGACGCAGCGGGCCAGATCGCCCCGAGGGCCGCGCCGAGCAGGAACAGCCACCCGAAGGCGCGGTTGTGGACGAGGCACACCCGGTGGTACCAGAGCGGCCAGCCTACGTAGCCCTCCGGCGGCGCGGACGGCGCGGGCGCCGCCATCACCCGCAGCGCGCGCACCGCCCGCGGCGCAGCGAGGATCACCACGGCGACGAACGGCGAGAGCGCGCCGGTGAGGATGCCGACCACCACGAACACGTACATGAGCAGCACCACGACCTGGTTCAGCGCCCGCGCCCCGCGCTCGCCCATGATCACCGGCAGGGTGTGCTGCGATTGCGAGATGTCGAAACCACGCTGGTCGATGTGCTTGCCCACCAGGATCGACATCACGCCGAGCCCGTACGGGACCGACGCCAGGAAGGCCAGTCCGGACCAGTGCCCCGAGATGACGTAGTACCCGCCGCCGATCATGAGCGGGCCCCACACCAGGAACGCGGCGATCTCGCCCAGGCCGAGTTCCTTCAGTGCGCGCGGTGCCGCGTCGTAGGCGTACAGCAGCAACCCACCCGCCGCGGTCAGCGCGAGCGCCGGCCAACCGCGCAGCACAACAAAATACGCGGCAATCGCGACGGCGATCACCGCGAGCACGGCCAGGCCGGTCGCGAGGAAGCGCATCGTAAAGGCACCGCTCGCGACCGGGTGCAGGGTGTAGCGCCGCCGCGGCGAGTCCTCGGTGTCGTGCCCGCGCCGGTAACCGAAATAGTCGTTGGACAGGTTGCTGATCGCGTGCAGCACCACGTAGCCGACGAACACGAGGACGAACGGGACGACCTCGAACCGGCGATCGGTCGCGGTGAGCAATCCGGCGATCCCGGCGGCCTGCGCCGAGATCACCAGGATCACGCTGCGGGCGGCGTACAGGAACCGGGCGACAGGATCGAGGTCGGACAGGTCGTTCGCAGTGGCCGGGTAGAAGCCGGTGAACGCACCGACCCACGCACCCGGCCCGCGCTTCGGTTTCGTTCCCAGAGGAGGTGCAGCGGCGGACATGTCTACACGGTACGTCGAGGCCACAGCCGAGGCTCCCGGTGATCACGGTCGTAACATGGGGCTGACGATTCGGACGGGGGACGAGTGCCCAAGCAGCATCGGTACACCGCGACGGTCGAGTGGACCGGCAATCTTGGGGAGGGAACCTCGAGCTACCGCTCGTACGACCGCGATCACACGATAACCGCGGAACACACCGCGCCGATCCTCGGTTCGTCCGACCCGACCTTCCGGGGCAATCCCTCACGGTGGAACCCGGAGCAGCTGGTGATCGCGGCGGCCGCGCAGTGCCACATGCTCGCCTATCTGCACCTGGCCGCCGTCAACGACGTGGTGGTCACCGGCTACGTCGATCATCCGACCGCGGTGATGACCGAGGACGCCGCTGGCGGTGGACAGTTCACCGAGATCGTGCTGCACCCGCTCGTCACGGTGACCGACGCCGCGATGGTCGAACGTGCCGACGGACTGCACAGCGAGGCCAACCGGGCGTGCTTCATCGCCAGATCGCTGAATCTGCCGGTCGGCCACGACGCGCGCACCCGCGTGGGCGGGCAGTAGTCCGACTGCGCCGTTGTCGGCCGCATCTGCCAGTCTGCGCAGGTGACCAGCCCGCTCACCCGCACTGCCGCGTCCGCCGCCGTCGAGCACATCGGGTGGCGCTACCTGCTCGGCGCCTATCTCACGTCCGTCCCGGTTGACAACCTGGCGCAGGCCGCTCAAGTCGCGGCGACGGCGGTCATCGCCTGTGGTGGCGATGCCGAGGCCCACCTGCGCGTCGACCTGCGAGGCGACCGGGTCGAACTAACGTTGCAAGACCTCGCCACTGCGGCGGTGATCGCGCGCGACATCGAACTTGCTTTCGGCGTGACCGATGCGGTACGCGACCTCGGTCTCGACACGGTGCCGGCGCCGCCGTCCGCCCGTCCGGTGCAGTCGATCGAGGTCGCGATCGATGCGATGGACATCGCGGCGATCCGCCCGTTCTGGAAAGCGGTTCTCGCGTACGTCGACGAACCCGGCCACACCGGGCCGGAGGATCCGCTGGTCGATCCGCTCCGGCAGGGTCCGGCGCTGTGGTTCCAGCAGATGGACGAACCGCGCCTGCAACGCAACCGGATCCACTTCGACATCACGGTCTCGCATGACGAGGCGCAGCGGCGCATCGGCGCGGCGCTCGCGGCCGGCGGGACGCTGGTCAGTGATGCGCGAGCGCGTGCTTTCTGGATTCTTGCCGACGTCGAGGGCAACGAGATCTGCGTGTGCACCTGGCAGGACCGCGATCGCGCCTGAAGACCGCGAGCGTGGCGCAACTATGTGATGTGACGGCACTCCGGCGCCCGCGACTATGAACGCATGACGATCACCCGTGCGCTCCGGACAGTTCTCGCCGTGCTGCTCTGCGTCGTTCTCGCGTCGTGCGGTAGCAGCACGGGCGGGCGTGGCTCGTCCGGGTCGGCGTCGGCGCCGCCCGAATCGGCTGCGCCGGTCGCGGCGGGCTCCGGCCCGTGTGCGTACATCACTGCACAAGCCGCGCAGCATTTCGGCGACCAGGTGAAGTACCCGGGCACCAGCGAGAAGGAACTCGATTTCGGTCCCTCCTGCGACTACGGAATCGCGGTGTTCACCCTCGTCGACAAGGAAGTGAGTGCCAATGCCTTCACCTACGGCATGACGAAAGCCGTTCCCGGCGTCGGCGATCACGCGTACTACGGCAACGGTTACCACTGGCTGCGGGTGGCGACGGCGAACATCAGGTTCGAGATCCGCTGCCGGATGTGCGACGGCAACGAACTCACGACGATGACCACCGTCGCCCGGAGCGTGGTTTCCCGGATCCCCTGACCGCTCAGGGACGGATCAGACGCAGCAGATCCGTCCTGATCCGCATCGACACCGGCAAGGCCGCGAGTTCCTCGCCGTCGCCGCAAACAGGAACTGCGCGGTCGGCCTCGATCACGACCTCGCGCGCGGTATGCACGCTCACCTCCGGTCGTTCGACGTGGGTGCCGCGCCGGGCCTCGCGCATGAACGACGCGATCGCGCGCTTGGGTCCGTCGCCGACGACCAGGACGTCGAGGTGTCCGTCGTCGATGCGCGCCGAGGGCACGATGCGCAGCCCGTGCCCGTAGGCCCCCGAATTGCCGACGACCACCATGTGCGCCCGCACCGAGGTCGGCTCGCCGTCGACGGTCAGCGTGAAGCGCGGTGCGCGCCAGGTCACGATCGCGCGTACCGGCGCGAGTCGGTAGACGACCTTGGGCGGCAGCCACCGGCTCTTGTTGATCATCGCGTTCGAGACGGAGTCGATGCCGCAGTAGGCGTTGCCGATGACGATGGTGTCGCCCATCTCGATGACGTCGCAGGGCGTCGCGGCACCTTCGAGCAGCAGGTCGGCCAGCCCGGTCACGTCCCTCGGGAAGCCGAGCGACCAGGCCAGATCGTTGCCGCGTCCGGCAGGCACGATACCCATCACGCCCCGCGCCGCGGCGACCCCTTCGGCGACGTCGCGCACCAGCCCGTCACCGCCCACCGCGACCACGGTGCGTCCCTCGCCGGCCGCAGCACGGGCCGAGTCGACCGCATGCTCGCGGCCCCGCGTCAGTTCGACCCGGACATCGGCGCCGGCGGCGCTGATCCGCGCGGCGAGCGGGGCCCACTTCTCGGCCGCCTTCCCGCCGCCCGAGATCGGGTTCACCAACGCGGTGAAGCTGCGCACGTCAGCCGACCAGCACGCCGGGATTGAGGATTCCGACGGGGTCGACGCTCGCCTTGACCGCCCGCAGCATCGCCAGCCCAAGCGGGCCGATCTCTGCCTGGTACGCCGCCCGGTGATCGGTGCCCACCCCGTGGTGGTGGGTGATTGTCGCGCCCGCGGCCCGGATCGCGTTGTTCGCCGCGTGTTTCGCCGCGGCCCACTGGGCGAGCGGGTCGTCCTTCTGCGCGCACAGCACCGTGAAATACAGCGAGGCGCCGGTCTCGTAGACGTGCGAGACATGGCAGAGCACCACCGGCGGTGTGCCCTGCGCAGTGAGCGCGTCGGTGATCGCCCCCGTCACGGCGGTGCGCAGCTCGGACAGGCCCGACCAGAACGTCGCCGTCTCGAGCGTCTCGACGAACGCGCCTGCGTCGAGCAGGGAGTCGCGCAGATACGGCGCGCGGTAGCGGCCGGTACGCCAGGCCTCGCCCGGCTCGGCGCCCAGCGTGGTACCGCCGGCGCCGGCGAGGACGGACGAACCAGCCGCCCGACGGGCCGCGACGTCCTCGGCACTGCCCTCGTACCCGACGACGGCCAGGCAGCCGCCCGGACCGGAACCGAGCACGTCGGGGTCGGCCAGGTTGATCGCCGTCTCGGCCTCGTCGGACAGCCGCAATACCGTCGGCCGCGGACCGTCCTGGGCCAGCCGGCGCACCGCATCGACGCCCTGGTCGAACGTGTCGTACCGCCAGCCTTCGAACTCGCGCACGGCCGGACGGGGCCGGACGCGCACGGTGACCGATGTGATCACACCGAAGACCCCCTCACTGCCGAGGACGAGCTGCCGCAGATCGGGACCGGCGGCCGACATCGGGGCGGTGCCGAGCCGGACCGTGCCGCTCGGCGTGGCCAGGACGAGTCCGACGACCATCTCGTCGAACCGGCCGTACCCGGCCGAGGACTGACCCGCCGACCGCGCCGCGGCGTAACCGCCGATGCTCGCGCCTTCGTACGACTGGGGGAAGTGTCCGAGCGTGTAGCCCGCCTCGTTCAGGCGCGCTTCGGCGGCAGTGCCCCGCAACCCGGTGCCGAGCGTGACGGTGCGTGACTGCTCGTCGAGGTCGGTCACCGAGTCGAGGCGGGCGACGTCGAGGGCGATGACAGCGGCGAACTCGTCACGTCGTGCCACGAGTCCGCCGACGACCGACGTGCCGCCCGCGTAGGGCACCACCGCGACACGTTGTGCGGAGCAGGTCTCGAGCACAGCCACGACCTCGTCGTGCGAGCCGGGCCGGATCACGGCGTCGGGCGCGTCGCCCGCATCACCCGCACGCAACTTGAGCAGGTCGGGTGTCGACCAGCCGCGCGTGTGCCGCACCCGATCGTCCGGGTCGGTCGACACGTGGGCCGCGCCGACGATCGCCTCGAGGTCGGCACGGGCCTGCTCGGGCAACGCGGGGTCCGGCAACGAGGCGTCAGCAGGATCGGTTGGCGGCCTGCGCGGAGCTGACACGCCCAGTGCGCCCAGTGCTGCACCGGCGGCCTCGGGTAGCTCGACATCGACCGCGCCCCAGCGATACGGACGCATGTGCACAACGGGAAGCTCCGACTCAGACACTGATACACTTTGACATGTGATGTCGCAACATCGCAACACGGCGATTCCTGAGGTGGCCATCCTGGACGCCGCGTACGAGCTGGTTCTCGCGGTCGGCATGCGCCGGGTGAACATGGCCGACGTGGCCCGGGCGGCGGGCGTGTCCCGGGCGACGCTGTACCGCCGGTTCCCGAACGTCGACGCTGTGGTCGCCGCATTGACCACCCGCGAGCTCGGCGCGATCGTCGCCGCCGGGTTCGCCCGTCCTGGCAAGGACGCCCGGACGACGATCGTGCGCGGCATCGTCGCGACCGTGCAGGCCGTGCGGGCGCATCCGCTGACCCGCAAGATCATCGACGTCGATCCCGAGTTCCTGCTGCCGTATCTCGTCGAGCGGCGTGGCACGAGCACCGCGGCGCAGCTCGACCTGTTGACCGAGGCGCTGGGCAGCACCGACGGCTCGATCAGACGGGGCAACCGTGCCGCCCAGGCGCGCGCCCTGTGGCTGGCGGCGTGGTCGTTCGCGCTCACCGGCCCGGTGCTCGCCGACGAGAGCGTCAGCCTCGACGCGCTCGACCGCGAGCTTCGCGCCATGCTCGACCGCTATCTGGCCCCATGAGTACCGCCCTGAATGCGGCCCGCCGCGAGCGCGAGCTGGCCGGGCTGGCTGAACTGACCGAGCCGGTCGACGTGCTCGTGATCGGAGGCGGGGTCACCGGTACCGGCGTGGCGCTCGACGCGGCTGCCCGCGGCCTGTCGGTCGTGCTGGTCGAGAAGCACGATCTGGCGTTCGGGACGAGCCGGTGGAGCTCGAAGCTCGTCCACGGCGGGCTGCGCTACCTGGCCTCGGGCGCGATCGGCATCGCGCACGAGAGCGCGGTCGAACGCGGCATTCTGATGACCCGCACCGCGCCGCATCTCGTGCACGCGCTGCCGACGCTCGTGCCGCTGCTTCCCGGTCTGACGGTGCGCAGCGCGGCCCTGATCCGTGCCGGCTTCGCGGCCGGTGACGCGCTGCGGGTTGCGGCCCGCACTCCGGCGCGGGTGCTGTCCAGGTCGCGGCACATCCGCCCGTCCCGGGTGAAGGACTACGCGCCCACGGTGCGCACCGACGGGTTGCGCGGCGGACTGCTCGCCTTCGACGGCCAGCTGGCTGACGACGCGCGCCTGGTCGTCGCGATCGCCCGCACTGCTTCGGGTGTCGGCGCGCGGATCGTGACGCGCTGCGCCGCCGCGCAGGTGACCGGCCACGGGGCGGTGCTGCGCGACACGCTCACCGGCGCGACCACCGACCTCGATGCGCGCATGGTGATCAACGCCGCCGGGGTGTGGGCCGATCAGCTCACGCCAGGCATCTCGTTGCGCCCGAGCCGCGGCACGCATCTGGTGTTCTCGCAGCACCGGTTCGGCGGGCTCACAGCCGGGCTGACCGTGCCGGTATCGGGCACCATCAACCGCTTCGTGTTCGCCCTGCCCGCGCCGGACCATCGCGTCTACGTCGGGCTGACCGACGAGCCGGCGCCCGGTCCCGTCCCGGACGTACCCACCCCTGACGACGACGAGATCGACTTTCTGATCGAGACGATCAACACGGCGCTGCGCGAGCCGCTCGCCCGCGCCGACCTGCTCGGCACGTACTCCGGGCTGCGTCCGTTGCTGGACACCGGCGGTGACAGCACCGCCGACATCTCCCGCAAGCATGCGGTGATCACTGCCCCGGACGGCCTGGTGACGGTCGTCGGCGGCAAGCTCACCACGTACCGCCGGATGGCTCAGGACGCGCTCGACGCGGCCCTCGCGGCCGCCGGCGTGGCGGCCGACCCCTGTGTCACGCCGCGGCTGCCGCTGGTCGGCGCGGGACCGGTCCGGCGCGGGTTGCCGGCGCACCTCGTCCGGCGCTACGGCACCGAGGCCGCGGACGTCGTGGCTGCCGCGGCCGGCGATCCGGCGCTGCTCGAGCCGGTAGCGGACGGTGTCGACACCACCGCCGCGGAGTTCCGCTTCGCCGTCACGCACGAGTTGGCCCTCGACGAGACCGACCTGCTCGAGCGCCGCACTCGCGTGGGGCTCTCCGCCGCCGCGGCCGACCAGGCTCGATCGGCCGCGCGCGCCGCACTCGCATAGAACACAACGGCTTTACCTGCCCGACCTGCCGGCAGATGGTGCTCATGACCGACAAGGACGGGCCGGCCGACTTCTACCGCTGCCTGGGTTTCCAGGCCATGGCCGAGTACGGCCTGGTCGGATACGCCCTCATGCGGTGAGCTCAAAGGCGGGGGCTCAATGCTCCGCGAGCCACAGAGCGCGACGCCGCGGTGAGGCCTGGGCGAGCCAGGCGTCCTCGACGATCTCGCGGAGTTCCTGCACGGAAAGCTCGCCGAGCTTGCAGGCGCGGACCAGGACCGACGGGTGCCCGTCGAAGTGCGCGGTGGTGAAGAACGGCGAGTCCGGATCCTGCACCAAGGCCTGCTTGTCCGCCTCCGACGGCACCCAGAACATGATCACGTCCGGATACCGGTCGCCGGAGTCCGGGTCGACCGCGTCCGGACGAGGGGTGCGGAAGAACACGAACGACTTCCCGCCGACCTGGTACACGGGATTGCTCCGCGAGCCCTCGATGGTGCGGACGTGCGGCATGCCGAGCGCCAACTCGTGAACGTGCGCGACGGTGGCGCGCCGCGACTTCGCCGCCATGGGCGCAGCCTAGAGCGGCGGCTCACCGTCCGGCGCGTGCGATCGGGACGGCGATCAGTGGGACGGCGACGCACAACAGCACACCACCCGCGACGAACAGCCCGACGGCGAACCACTTCAGGTCCGGAATCGTCGCGCCGACGTCCGCGATCACCGAGACCCCCGGGCGTCCGCTCGGGTTCATCACGACGACCGCCCAGGCGCCGCCGGTGGGGTGCCAGGTCAGGGTCTGCCTGCCGAGCCCGACCGCGCGCGCGGTCCAGATCCTGGACGCCACCGGCGCGGTATGTGGTGCGCCGCCGCCCTGCTGCCGGGTGGTGGCGTTCCCGTCGGCCCAGTTGGTGACCTCGGTGTGGCTGACGCCGGCCAGATACGTGTCCACGGCCGACTGGGGTGCGATACCGATGAACACCGGCGTGGCCGCGTTCGACGCCGTGGCGCGGATGCGGACGGTGCCGAGGATGTCGGAGACGGTTGCCCAGTCGGCGCCGGTGCCGAGGTCGATCCGTTCGCTGGTCAGCGCGTAGGACGTGGCGGTGAAGGCATGGCTGTTGGTCGTGAGATAACCGCTGCTGTCGCGCTGGCTCGCGGTGAGCCACGTGGCGATGCCGCCGCCGGCGAGCAGGAGCAGCGAGATCAGGGCGAGCACCGCACCGATCACCAGCGACACGATGCGGCCGCCCGTCCAGCCCGGTCCCGTCTTCTTCGTAGGCGGCGCGTCCGGCGGAGCAGTAGCCGAGGCCAACGCCGAGCCTGCCGGTGGCAGGGTCACCGACGCGGCCGGCTCCGATCCGCCCATGTCCAGGCGGAACGGTGGGTAGTCGTCGGTCATCAGCGCGGCGTATGCAGCCACGCGCAGCACCCATCGGTTCATACCGAGCACGAAGTCGAAGATCTGCTGCGGGTACCGGCCGGTCACCGCGAGCACGATGGCGGCGACGAATACCAGGATGCCGATCAATCCGCCGGGGAAGACGCCGAAGCGCGAGTCGTATCGCCACGCCGCCCACACTCCGCCGCCGACGAAGAAGCCGATGACGACGTAGTGCGGGATCGCGAGCAACCACCACTTGACCAGCACCAGCCCGCGCGACAGGTGCTCCGGATACGCCACCTCGAAGTGCGCCGGGTAGTCGGGCACTTCCGCGAGCGTGAACGGTGGATAGCGGTCCGTGCCGAGCGTCCCGTAGGTGTAGTACGACACCCGCCATGTCCACCGCAGCACGCCGACGTTGAAGTCGAACATCGAACGCGGGTAGTGGCCGGTGAACAGGATCGCGAAGAACGCGAGGAAGCTCAGCACCACGAACGCGACCCACAAGAACGCGAGCACAATGTAGTGCGGAATCACCAGCAGCCACTTGACCAACCACAACCAGCGGCTGACGCCGGGGTCGAGGTTGGCGTTGACACGGACCGGATATGTCGCAGTAGCCATGGCGAACCTCCTCCGAACCCCACTGTCCGCATGAGGAAGGGGGAGGTATCAGGGCCGAAGGTCACGGGCGCGGCGGTCCCGGGTCAGCACCACCGGACCGCATAGTCCCCGCCACTTTCATTTTTAGCAGAGATTCGCCGGGCTCATGAGCTTCGAAATTCTGATCTAAGGTCACGAGCCTCAGATCGGAGCTGATGCTGTGAACCCCGCGACCCAGAGCGCGTTCGACCTCCCCGACCACCTCGCCCACAAGGCGGATCCCGCCCTCATCGCAGCCGACGAGCGGCACTTCGCCGCCATCGCGCACAGCCTCGAGCAGACGATCGCCGAGCTGTCCGAGCGGCTGGACGCCACGAGGAAGGCACCCGGCGGCGCGGGCCAGCAGGCATTGGACCGCGACCAGGAGATCCATCGGCTGACCGCCCGCCTGCGCGCTTTGCGCCGGTTCGGACTGGATTTGTGCCTCGGCCACGTCGTGCGCGCCGACGATCCCGAGCCCGTCTATGTCGGACGGCTCGGCCTCACCGACAGCGCCAACCGCCGGTTGCTGGTCGACTGGCGCTCGCCTGCCGCCGAACCGTTCTTCGCAGCGACCCATGCCAACCCGATCGGGCTGACGAGCCGCCGCAGGTACCGCTGGACCCGCGCACGGATCAGTGACTACTGGGACGAGGTGTTCACCCCGGAGGGGTTGGACGGACATGCCGCCGCACTCGACGACCAGTCCGCCTTCATCGCCAGCCTGGGCAGCACCCGGTCGGCCCGGATGCGCGACGTGCTCGGCACCATCCAGGCCGACCAGGACGCCATCATCCGCGCGGGAGCGGCCGGCGCCCTCGTCGTCGACGGCGGCCCGGGCACCGGCAAGACGGTCGTCGCGCTGCACCGCTGCGCCTTCCTGCTCTATGCCGACCCGCGGCTGGGTCACCGCAGGGGCGGCGTGTTGTTCGTCGGACCGCACCAGCCCTATCTGGACTACGTCGCCGACGTCCTGCCCAGCCTCGGCGAGGAGGGCGTACAGACCTGCACCCTGCGCGACCTCATCGCCGAAGGCGCCGCCGCCAGGGCGGAGACCGACCCGGACATGGTCCGGCTGAAGTCGTCCGCACGCCTGGTCGGCGCGATCGAGGCGGCCGTCCGTTTCTACGAGGAGCCACCCACCACAGCCATGACCGTCACGACGCCGTGGTCGGACGTCCGGCTCACCGCCGCCGATTGGGCCGAGGCGTTCGATGCGGCGGATCCGAGCACGCCGCACAACGAGGCGCGCGACGAGGTGTGGGAGGAACTGGTCAGCATCCTGATCGACAAGCACGACGCGGAGGTCTCGCCCGAACTGGTCCGCAAGTCGCTGGCGCAGAACCGCGCAGTGGCCGTCGCCTTCAACCGGGCCTGGCCGCCGCTCGAGGCAGCCGACATCGTCGGCGACCTGTGGTCGGTTCCGGCCTACCTGCGCAGGTGCGCGCCGTGGCTCACTCCGGACGAGGTCCGGTTGCTGCAGCGTGCCGATCCCCAGGCGTGGACGGTGGCCGACCTGCCGATCCTGGACGCGGCCCGGCACCGGCTCGGCGACCCGGAGGCGTTCCGGCGCAACCGGCAGCGCGACGCGGCGCTCGCCGCCGAGCGGGAAGAGATGGACCGGGTCGTCGACGACCTGATCTCCTCCGACGACAGCGAGATGCTGGTGATGTCGATGCTGCGCGGGCAGGATCTTCGGGGCGCGCTGGTCGACGAGGCCGCGCACCGCGCCGTCGATCCGGACGTGCTGGCCGGCCCGTTCGCACACATCGTGGTGGACGAGGCTCAGGAGCTGACCGACGCCCAGTGGCAGATGCTGCTGCAGCGCTGCCCGTCGCGCAGCTTCACCATCGTCGGTGACCGCGCCCAGGCCAGGCACGGGTTCACCGAGTCATGGCCGGAGCGACTCGAGCACATCGGTCTGGACCGGATCAGCCTGAGCCGCCTGACGATCAACTACCGCACACCGGAAGAGGTGATGGCCGAGGCCGAGCCGGTCATCCGGGCTGTGCTGCCCGACGCCAACGTGCCGGTCTCGGTCCGCAGCACCGGCGTGCCCGTCGAGCACGGCAAGATCTCGCAGTTGCGCGCGATCCTCGAGCGCTGGCTCGCCGGGCACGCCGAGGGAATCGCCTGTGTCATCAGTGCAACTGCCGTCGAGCGGGGCGCCATACCGGCGACGCCGCGCGTTCGCGCCCTCACCCCGGAACTGTCGAAGGGGCTCGAGTTCGACCTGGTCGTGCTCGTCGATCCGGACGGGTTCGGCGACGGCACCGGCGGCATCGAAGGCGCGGTGGATCGCTACGTGGCGATGACCCGCGCGACCCAGCAGCTCGTGATCCTCACCAGCGATCAGTAGTCGTGGGGTGACTACTAGTTGGGCATGTCGGCGAAGCGGCTGTAACGGCCCTGGAACGCGACGGCGCAGGTCGCGGTGGGACCGTTGCGGTGTTTGGCGATGATCAGGTCGGCCTCGCCGGCACGCTCGGTCTCGGGTTCGTAGAGATCGGGACGGTGCACGAGCAGCACCACGTCGGAGTCCTGCTCGATCGAGCCGGACTCACGCAGGTCGGACAGCATCGGCTTCTTGTCGGTGCGCTGCTCGGGACCACGGTTGAGCTGCGAGAGCACGACCACCGGCACCTCGAGCTCCTTGGCGAGCAGCTTCACCGCCCGCGAGAACTCGCTGACCTCTTGCTGGCGTGACTCGACCCGCTTGCCGCTGGTCATCAGCTGCAGGTAGTCGATCACGACCAGCTGCAGATCGTGCCGCTGGCGCAGCCGGCGCGCCTTGGCACGAATCTCCATCATGGTCAGGTTCGGGCTGTCGTCGATGAACAGCGGCGCCTCGGCGAGCTCGCTCGAGCGCCGGGCCAGTCGCGTCCAGTCCTGATCGCTCATGTGGCCCGAGCGCATGTTCGCCAGCGACACCGTCGCCTCGGCCGAGAACATCCGCATCATGATCTCGATCTTCGACATCTCGAGGGAGAAGATCACCGCCGGTTTGCCGTTCTTGACCGCGGCCGACCGGGCGAAGTCGAGCGCGAGCGTGCTCTTACCGCTACCGGGCCGGCCTGCGACGGTGATCATCTGCCCGGGGTGCAGGCCGTTGGTGTACTCGTCGAGCTGGTGGAAGCCGGTGGGGATGCCGGTGCCGATGCCGCCCGTCGAGCTGATCTTGTCGATCTCGTCGAGGGTCGGCTGCAGCAGCGACTCGATGTGCACGTAGTCCTCGGACGTGCGCCGCTCGGTCACCTCGTAGATCTCTGCCTGTGCGCGGTCGACCACGTCGTCGACGGTGCCGGTGATGTCGGTGGCCGAACCGGACGCGGTCTCGTAGCCCATCTGGACGATGCGGGTACCGGCGAGCACGAGACGACGCAGCGTGGCCCGCTCCGCGACGATCTCGGCGTAGTAGCCGGCGTTGGCCGCGGTCGGGACGAGCGAGATCAGCGTGTGCAGGTACGGCGCTCCACCGACGCGCATGAGCTGACCGTTGCGGGTCAGTTCGGCCGACACCGTGACCGCGTCAGCCGGCTCGCCGCGCCCGTACAGATCGAGGACGGAGTCGTAGATGACCTGGTGCGCAGGCCGGTAGAAGTCGTTCGGGCGGAGCACCTCGACGACGTCGGCGATGGCGTCCTTGGACAGCATCATCGCGCCGAGCACTGACTGCTCGGCTTCGATCGACTGCGGCGGCGTGCGGTCGAATTCGCCGGAGGCCGCAGTGGGCCGTGCCTCGCTGGCAAGCGTCATTGACGCGCTGCCCTCCCTGGTGAAGTGAAAATCCTGCACCGCTGTTCGACCGCATCAGTGCACCGCAGGGGTCCGACAGTTTTGCGGGGGGGTGGCTGTGCGACGTCAGGAGGTTATTGCGGTGCGCGGTCAAACAGCAAAACGATCTGTGCATAAAGCTGTGCAAGATCCTGTGGGAATCACCGGTGGGGATGTAGACAGCCTTGGGGACAGGGTTGTGAATTGCGATCAAGAGGCCCGTGATCAACCGGCTCGGGCTGTGCGCAAAAAGAAATCGAGCGATCTTGGCGCTCAAGCGCCAAGATCGCCCGATTCGGACGATCAGTCGGTCAGACCGCGGTGACGGTCACCGGCACCGAAGCCACGACGTCCGGGTGCAGGTCGACGGTGACGACGTGCGCCCCGGTGGTCTTGATGTGCCCCGGCAGCTGGATCCGCTTGCGGTCCAGGATCGGCCCGCCCGCGTTCTTTACGGCGGCGGCGATGTCAGTCGTGGTGACCGAACCGAACAGTCGGCCGTCCTTGCCGGCGCGCGCCGCGAGGGAGACCGACAGCTTCTCCAGCGAGTTCTTGATCTCGCGGGCGTGGCCCAGGTCGCGGATCTCGCGCGCGTCGCGCGCACGCTTGATCTGCACGATCTGCTTCTCGGCACCCTTCGTCCACGCGATGGCAGCACCACGCGGAACCAGGAAGTTGCGGCCGTAGCCGTCGGCGACCTCGACGATGTCGCCTGCCAGGCCGAGGCCGGCCACCTCACGGGTGAGGATGAGCTTCATCGTGCCTCCTTAGCGGGCGGTCGAGGTGTAGGGCAGCAGGGCCATCTCACGGGCGTTCTTGATCGCCTTGGCGAGCTGACGCTGCTGCTGGGAGGTCACGCCGGTGACACGGCGGGCACGGATCTTGCCGCGGTCGGACACGAACTTGCGCAGCAGGTTGGTGTCCTTGTAGTCGATGTATTCGATCTTGGCCGCGAGCAGCGGGTTGGCCTTCTTTTTCGGCTTGCGCACGGGTGGCTTGGGCATCTTTGGCATCTCTTTCGTCAGTTCAGTCAGTCGTGGGGTTCGTTAGAAAGGAGGCTCGTCGCTGAAGCCGCCGGACGAGTCGCCGCCCGAGGCCGGAGCCGAGCTCCACGGATCGTCCGCAGCGCCGCCGGCAGCGCCACCGCCGCCGGAGGAACCGAAGCCGCCGCCGGACGAGCCCCGCTGGGTCTTGTTGACCTTCGCCGACGCGTAGCGCAGCGACGGGCCGACCTCGTCGACATCCAGTTCGATGACGGTGCGCTTCTCGCCCTCACGGGTCTCGTAGGAGCGCTGCTTGAGCCGACCGGACGCGATCACCCGCATACCGCGGGTCAGCGACTCGGCGACGTTCTCGGCCGCTTGGCGCCAGATCGAGCAGCGCAGGAACAGCGCTTCGCCGTCCTTCCACTCGTTGCTGTTGCGGTCGAAGGTGCGCGGTGTCGACGCAATCGTGAACGAGGCGACCGCGGCGCCGGACGGCGTGAAACGCAGTTCCGGGTCGGCCGTCAGGTTCCCGACGACGGTGATGACGGTTTCGCCTGCCATAGCTGATCGCCCGCCTTACCGCTGGTCCGGGCGCAGGACCTTGGTCCGCAGCACCGATTCGTTGAGGTTGAGCTGACGGTCGAGCTCCTGGACGGATTCGGGCTTGGCCTGCAGGTCGATGACCGCGTAGATGCCCTCGGGGTGCTTGTCGATCTCGTAGGCGAGGCGACGCCGGCCCCAGATGTCGACCTTCTCGACCGATCCGCCGTCGTTCTTCACGACCGACAGGAACGCGTCCAGGGACGGGGCGATGGTGCGCTCCTCGAGGCTCGGGTCGAGGATGACCATGACCTCGTAATGGCGCAGCGCGGATGCAGCAGTAGTCACCAAAGTCCTCCTGTGGACTGGATCGGCCACGGTCTCTCCGTGGCAGGAGGTGAGCCCGCCCGCGGGTCGGCATGGTGCCGGACGGGGCGAACCGAGCCAGAGTACCGGGGTCGACCGGTCAAACCCAAAACGAGGCCCGGGTGCGCTCAGTGGCGCTTGAGCAGCACCATCCGGGCGTAGCCCGCCGTCACGACCGAGAGCGCCAGGATGGCGAGGACCGCGAGGATGACCGGAAGCTGCTGACCGGTGTCAGAGCCCTGCGACAGGTCGACAGGTTTCTTGTTGGCCGCCGCGTTGGCCACGTCGGACGGGTGCGTGACCGGTTGCGCGGTCGCGGTCGCCTTCTCCGGCGGGGCGACGATGTGCCCGCCGATGGCGCCGGCGTTACCCGCGCCCGGCGCGACGTAGCGTTGGCCGCCCCCGCCCATGTTCACCGCGTGCGGCATGACCTTCTCGGGCACCGTGACGGCAGGCGGGGTGTAGTTGACGTTGCCCGACGAGCCGCCCTTGCTCCCGGACTTGCCGCCACCGCTGCCCGGCAGGCCCGGCGGCTTCGGCAGACCCTTGGTGATCGACGGGATCGGGTTGGGCACGCCCACCGTGGCACCGGGCAGGTTGACCGAGGTGTGCACAGGGCCTGCCTTGACGCTCACCGACTGCGAGGGCAGTTGCACGCCGATCTTGCCGGCCGGCGGATTGTCCGCGACGACGATGCTGCCGCTGTACACCGCGTTGTCGGTGACCTTCACGTTGTTCTGCGTCAGAGCACCGAGTTGGTCGTGGGTGGGGGTGACGGTCGCCTTGTTGCAACCCGTCACCGCGCCGAGCACCGACGTGACGAGGCTGATCTTCTGCACGACATACTTGAACGAGTACGTGCCCTTGGCCAGCGAACGCAGCAGCAGCTTGTCTGTGCCGCCGCAGTTGGGCACCTTGCCGAGCACGACCGGGTAGTGCACCCCGGGCAGGTTGCCGGACTGGATCTTGACCTGCAGACCGGCGACTCCGGCGACGAGGCCGCGCAGCGGGTCGCTGAGACCGCCCGGCGCGCCCGCGGTGGGGATTGCCGACGCGTGCATCACGACCGAGTCGCCGGGGTGGACGCCAACGGTTGCGCCCCCGGTGGGGTTGTCCGGCGAGGCCACACCGGACAAGGTCAGCTGGACCTCGACCGTGGTCGATGCCTGCGCCGGCGCCATCCCGAGCGCGACCGCGGCAACAGCGATCACCGCGGCGAGGATGGCGATCCAGGTGCTCGGCGCGGTGAGGCGGCGTCCCTGCCGGCCCACCTGATGGCGCCCAGCAACGGGCGTGGTGCGCATAACGGTCACTCCAGATCCGAAGCGGACAAACCTGACAGCAAATTTACCGTGCTGTTCGGGTCAACGAGGCTCTTCAGTTTAAGTTACTGGCGCGTAACCCTCCAGTCGGGGCGTCGGGGTCACATCGCCGCAACCCCCACTTCCTGTTCATGAACGTTATGCCCATTCCGGCCGAAGTAATCCCGGGCATGATCGAACGGACCCCCGCCCGGGTCGTCCGTGTCGCCCCCCGTACGCACGACATCGCGCCCCGGTCGCCACATGTCCCGGATGATCAGTCCGGCCAAGGCGATCAGCAACGCGTCCCGGATGCCGATCACGAGCATGAGCCAGCCGTAGCCGATGCCGTGCGCGGTCCGGTTCGGGTCGAGGCCCAACAGCAGGGTCAACGTCATGAACCACACCGCGATCTCGACGAACTGCCACACCAGGGCCAACCGCCAGCGCGGGCGGGCGAGGGCGAGCAGCGGCACGAGCCACAGCGAGTACTGCGGGCTCCACACCTTCGTGGTCAACAGGAACACCAGTACGGAAAGGAATGCCAGCTGGGCCAGGCGCGGTTTCACCGGCGCACTCAGCCCGAGCCACACCACCACCAGCACCCCGGCGACGACCGCGAGCGCGACCGCCGCACCGGGCGGCACCCAGTACACCGAGTCGCTCGGGTTGTTGCCGCTGTCGGCCAACGTCTTCAGGATCGCCCAGATCGAACTGCGCTCGGCCGGCCGCTGCTCGCTGAACTTGTAGAAGGCCCACCACCCGTCGTGGTAGGCCAGCGCGATCGGGATGTTGACCGTCAGCCACGACACCGCGGTGGCGACGCCGGCCCATACCGCCGATTCGTAACGGCGAGTGCGGATCGCCAGGATCGCGATCGGCACGAGCAGGAAGATCGGATAGAGCTTCGCCGCTGTGCCCAGGCCGATGAACACCCCGGCGGCCACCGGTTTGTTCCTGGCCCAGGCCAACAGGCCGGCACTCGCGAGCGCCATCGCCAGCAGGTCCCAGTTCGAGAACGCGTGGAAGATCAGCAGCGGCGACAGCGCGAACAATGCCGCGTCGTAGGGCCGGCCCGGGACGGTGAGCGCGGTCGTCCCCGTCACCACCAGCCCGCACAACGCGAGCAGCAGCGAGGTGACGACGACGAACAGGACGACGTAGGACCACTCGTGGTCGAAGGCGTGCAGCCCGCGGGTGATCTCCGCGGTGACCCACATGAATCCGCCGGTGAGCACGGGGTATTCGACCGCCGTGTCGCGGTAGGGCACCGCGCCGACGTCCAGCCGTTCGTCCGACCAGAGCGGGACGACGTCGGAGTAGCACATGTGCGTGTACTGCTTCGAGCCCGGCCAGTTGCCGCTCGCGCACGGCGCCTTCTGGACGAACCCGAGAATCAGCGTGATCAAGGTGAGCGCGAGCAGGACACGCAGCGGGGTCCACCACGCCGACCGGCGTACTCCGGCGCGCTTGCCCCACACGCCGCCGAGGATGCGTGCCGCGTTGGCGACGGTCGGGTCGCTGCGGCTGGGCGCAGGCGCGAGCGGCTCGCGGGACGTCACGAGCGCAACTGCTGGACGGAGCGTGGCCCCGCGAAGCGCCGGTGAGCCTTCAGTCCGGTTGTCACGCGCTCATCCTGGCATGGGGGCCGTCGTCGGCCCGGCGCGACCGCTCAGCCCGCCGCTGGGGTCGACGGACCTGCCGCATGCGTCGACCGCCCGGCCGACGACCGCGGTGGCGACGACGGCGACGCCGACGGCGACGTCGCGCAATTCGGCAGGATCAGGCCCGGCGAACAGGTCGGCGGCCTGGTCGGAGTCAATGTCGTCGGCGTGGGTGTCGGCTTCGTGGTGGTCGGCGTCGGCGTCGGAGTGGACGAGGACGACGTCGCGGTGGTCGACGGTTGCGTCGGCGGATGTGTGGACGGCGCGGCCTCGGTGGTCGGCTCGACGGTCCGGGTCGGCGTCGGAGCGCCGATCAGCTGTTTGGTCGGCAGCGGCTGGGCCGCCTTTCCGGCCAGCCACTTGTCCATGAACAACTGCCAGGTGCGGCCCGGCAGGTCGCGGCCGTACTCAGGCGCGCCGGAGGCGCTGACGATCGGCTTCGTCGAGTTGCCACTGCCCACCCACACCGCGGTGGACACCTGCGGGGTGAACCCGACCATCCACGCGTCGCTGTTGCCGCCCGCGTGCTTGCCCACCTGGATGCCCTCGGTGCCGGTCTTGGCAGCCGACGGTCGGCCGTCGGCCAACGGCACACCCGACCACCCCGCGATCGGCTCGAGGGTGAGTGTGGTGTCGTTGGCAACCTTGGGGTCGAACGCCTGGCTGCTGTGGTTGTGATGGCTGTAGATCACCTCGCCGTCGGCTGCTTTCGCCTCCTGGACGAAGTACGGCGCGTTGGCCTGGCCGTTGTTGGCAAAGGTCGCGAACCCGACCGCCTGGTCGATGGGGTGCACGGGGTAGTCGCCGATGCCGATGCCGAAAGTGGTGTGGCCATCGGCATTCTGCAGTGACGGCTTGCCGTTGATGGTCTTCGAGATGCCGGCCGCGTGCGCGGTGTCGGCCACGTTGCTTGGTCCGACATGTTGCGCCATCTGGTCGAACGTCGTGTTCAGCGAGTACTTCATCGCCAGCGACACGCGGATGTGCGAGCTGCTGTACGGCTGGTCGCTCGGGTCGTTGCAGATCTTGGTGCCTTCGATGTGCACGCAGTAGCTGCCGTCGACGACCGAGCCGATCGTGATCGGGTCGCCCTTCGCCTTCTTGTCGAGCGTCTGGGTCAACGCGGTCGCGAGCGTGTACGGCTTGAACGACGATCCCGGCGCGGCGGAGCCGAGCCCGGCGTAGTCGTACTGGTCCTTCTTGTGTGCGTAGTTCTTCCCGTACGGACCGCCGTAGTATGCGAGCACCGCGCCGTCCTTCGGCCGCACCGCAACGAGCGCGTTCTTCATGTTGCGCTGCTGCCTGGTCAGCCCGGAGAACGTCTGATGGATCGCACTGACCGCGTCCGCCTGCGCGCGTCGGTTGATCGTGGTCTTGATCGTCAAGCCCTTGGCGTAGATCTCGTTCTCGGGGATGCCCTGGGCGGCGAGTTCGTCGATGACCCGGGCCACGATGATCGCGTTCGGACCGCCGATGGTCAGGCCGGTGTTCTTCGGGACGGGCGCGACCTTCGGGTACTTCAATCCGTCGACCCGCGCCTGGGTCAGTTTGTGGATGTCGACCATGCCTGACAGGACGTACTTCCAGCGGTCCTGCGCCTCGCCCGGATTCACCGCCGGGTCGTAGTAGGACGGCGCGCGCAGCAGTGCCGCGAGCACCGCGCCCTGCGCGACGTTCAGCTTGCTGACGTCCTCACGGAAGTAGGCGTGCGCCGCGGCCTGGATGCCGTACGCACCGCGGCCGAAGTAGACGGTGTTCAGATAGAACTCGAGGATCTGGTCCTTCGAGTACTCGCGCGACAGCTTCACCGCGATAGCGAGTTCCTTCAGCTTGCGCGTCAAGGTCTGGGAGCTGTTCAGGTAGGCGTTCTTCACATATTGCTGGGTGATCCCCGAACCGCCCTGCGTGTCGCCGCCGGTCAGGTCGTTCACGGCAGCACGCAGCGTGCCGGTAACCGAAATACCGGGCTCGTTGTAGAAGCCGCGGTCCTCGGCCGCGATGACGTCCCAGCGCACCGGCGGGGGCACTTGCCGCAACGGCACGTCGGTGTGGTCGACCGTGCCGAACCGGCCCATGACACTGCCGTCGGCATACAGGATCGTCGCCACCTGCGGCAGCGCGACGTCCTCCGGACGCGGGACGTCACTGAGCGAGTAGAACAAGATGATCGCAGCGACCATGATCGCCGCGATTAGGCCGAGGAACCAGGTAGCGAGGATTCCGACTCTGCGCGCGATGCGGCGGCGGCGCGACATCGCAGCGATGCGCCGCTTCTTCGCCGCGCGGCGCCGCTTCCACCGTGCACGGAACGTGTCCGCATCCGACCCGTCGGCATCACCCGAACCGGGCCGCCGACCAAGTTGGAGCCGCTCGGGCTCGGACACGCAACGTCCTCCTATGGCGGTTACGAACGACGATCGTCCGTCCGGCCCGAGGCTACGTGGACGAAACGGACCGCACGCCCTGTCCTACCCGGCTACTCAGGTTGATTAGCAGCGGTTTCCTGACCAGCAGTTGCCTTGGCGGTCGGAGCCCCGAGCGATTGCTGCAGGAGCTGTGCGACGTCGAGCACCTTCACGTCCTCGCGAGCAGCGCCCTCACCGACTTTCGCGGCCACCGCGTCGGACAGCATCACCATGCAGAACGGGCAGGCGGTGGAGATCACGTCCGGATCCAGCGCCAGCGCCTCGTCCGTGCGCTCGACGTTGATCCGCTTGCCGATCTTCTCTTCCATCCAGAAGCGTGCGCCGCCCGCGCCGCAACAGAAGCCGCGGTCCTTGCAGCGGTGCATCTCCTGCGACTTGAGTCCGGAGATCGCGCCGAGCACCTCGCGCGGCGGGGTGTAGACCTTGTTGTGGCGGCCCAGATAGCACGGGTCGTGGTAGGTGACGTTCTTGTCGACCGGCTCGACAGGCGTGAGCCGCCCGTCCGCGACCAGCTTGCCGAGCAACTGCGTGTGATGCACGACCTCGTAATGCCCGCCGAGCTGCGGGTACTCGTTGGCCAGCGTGTTGAAGCAGTGCGGGCAGGTGGCGACGACCTTCATCCCGCCTGCCCGCTCGATCGAGTTCAGCGTTTCGACGTTCTGCATGCCCTGCATCTGGAAGAGGAACTCGTTGCCCAGCCGCCGGGCCGGATCACCGGTGCAGCTCTCGCCCGATCCGAGCACCGCGAACTCGACGCCGGCGGTGTGCAGCAACTCGGCGAACGCAATCGTGACCTTGCGGGAGCGGTCCTCGAGCGCGCCGGCGCAGCCGACCCAGAACAGGTACTCGATGTCGGCGTCGAGCTTGGTGCCGGGCTCGGCGCGGCGCACCTCGAAGGACAGGTCTTCCATCCATTCGTCGCGACCCCGGTCGGCCATACCCCACGGGTTGCCCTTGTTCTCGATGTTGCGCAGCATGACGCCGGCTTCGGACGGGAACGCGGACTCGATCAGCACCTGGTACCTGCGCATGTCGACGATGTGGTCGATGTGTTCGATGTCGACGGGGCACTGCTCGACGCAAGCGCCGCACGTCGTGCACGACCACAGCACGTCCGGATCGATCACGCCGCCGCTGGCGAGGTCGCCGACGAGCGGCCGGACGGCCTGGTCCGGGCCGGAGCCCTCGATGCGCGGGAAGCCCGCCTCCGGGACGTGGCCCTCCTTGCCCTCGGCGCTCGCGTCGGACGGCAGGTTCTTGCCGCCGATGATGTACGGAGCCTTCGCGAACAGGTGGTCGCGAAGGTCCATGATCACGAGCTTGGGCGACAGCGGCTTGCCGGTGTTCCAGGCCGGGCACTGCGACTGGCAACGTCCGCACTCGGTGCAGGTGGCGAAGTCGAGATAGCCCTTCCAGGTGAAGTCCTCGATCTTCCCCTTGCCGAAGACGGTGTCCTCGCTCAGGTTCTCGACGTCGGAGAAGTCGATCGGCTTGCCGTCCGCGTCGGTCACGGGCAGCAGTGGGCCGAGGCCGTCCGGCTCCCGCTTGGTCAGCACGTTGAGGGGTGCGGTCGCGATGTGCAGGTGCTTGCTGTAGGTGACGATGATCGTGAAGCCGAAGATGACCGCCATCTGCGCGAGCAGGAAGAACGTCTCGACGCCCTGGTTGTACGCACCGTCGCCGAGCAGCTTGGCCACGATCCATGACGCGAACGGTGCTTTCGAGTCACCGAACGGGAAGTGGCCGGTGTTGTACTGCGCGCCGCGGTAGAGCAGCAGGGTGATGACGACCAGCGAGATCATCCCCAGGATCACCCACGCCGGACCGGTGTGCGAGCCGTAGAACCGGCTGTTGCGTGCCTTGCGGTCCGGCGCGTTGCGTACGCGGTTGGCGGCGAACCAGATGATCGCCACGAGCACCGCGACGGCGAAGAAGTCCTCGAGGAAGCCGAGCCATCGGGCGTGGCCGATGATCGGGAGCGCGAAGTCCTTGCTGATGACCAGCGCGCCCATCGCCTCGACGATCGTCGCGCCGAGGATGACGAAGCCCCAGAAGGTGAAGAAGTGCGCGATGCCGGGCCCGGTCCACTTCAGCAGCCGCTTCTGGCCGAACACCTCGACGACCTGGCCCTTGACGCGCTCCTCGATCTGGTCGGTGCGCCCCTCGGCGGGGCGGCCGGACCGGATCAGCTTGACCAGCCAGGCGATGCGTCGCCCGGCCACCGCCACGGTGACGACCAGCATCAACAGCGCCAGCGTGATCCGCAGCGCACCCGGAGCGGTGTACTCCCAGTCGAAAACCGTCCCGTACGCCACCGGGTGGGGGCTCATGCTCAACGCCTCTCCTCTGCGGGATGCGAGTGTGCGAATCCAACGAGACTATTAGGTATTACCGGCCAGTAACGAATTTGTGGTCGATGTGTGGCCGCTCCCACGCATACCCGTACGCACGGGCGACATCACGCCGAAGCGCCAGAACCCGGCGGCGACCGGGGTCACGAAGAAGTAACCGACTCCGGCGATGTCGGGGGTGCGTGGTTCGATGGATCGAGTTACCGCGCAATGGCAGACCTGTTCTATTGCGTGAAACGAGGGTGCTGTCGACCGGGCGCTGGGGGGTCAGTTGGCCGAACATCCGTCACCGCACCCTTCGCGCGACCCCGCACGCACCGCGGGCGTCGGCGCGTCGACCCGCACGGTCGATCGTGCCCTGGCCCTACTGGCCGAGGTGGCCGCCGTCGACCACACCACTCTCACCCGCTGCGCCCGCAGTACCGGGCTCGCACCGAGTACGGCCCTGCGGTTGTTGCGCACGCTCGAGGCGTCCGGGTTCGTCAAGCGCACGTCGGGTGGCGGGTACGCCTCGGGCAACCGGCTGATCCAACTCGGCGCGCTCGCGCTCGGCCGCCAACCGCTCGTCCATCAGGCCCGGCCCAGCTTGCAGCGCATCGTCGAGCGCACCGGCGAGTCGGCCTACCTGGTCATCGAAGGAACCAAGGCGACGGCCCTCTACCTCGACATGGTGGAGGGAACGCACGCGGTCCGGCACACCAGTTGGGTGGGCCGGGCGATCGCGCTGGAGGACCTCGCGGTTGCCAGCGCGTTGCGTGGCGACGTGGCGCCCAGCGGCCCCGAGGCCGGCTATGTCGCCCAGCGCGACCGCATCGAGCCCGATGTCACCGCCATCGCCGCGCCGATCAGATGGGCTGGCGGCATCGCCGGGGCGCTGAACCTGCTCGGCCCTACGTACCGCATCGACGAGGCAACTCTGCACGCATACGGCGCGATCGTCGCGCATGAGGCAGCGACCGTCGGCGCCCTGCTGGGCGCGTCGTCGGCCGTGCTGGAGGAGGTTCCGTGATCCGCTTCGAATCCGTTACCAAACGCTTCCCGGACGGCACGGTCGCCGTCGACGCGCTCTCGCTCGAGGCTCCGTCCGGCAAGATCACCGTGCTCGTCGGACCGTCCGGCTGTGGCAAGACGACAAGCTTGCGCATGATCAACCGGATGATCGAGCCCACCTCCGGGCGGATCATCCTGTTCGACCAGGACACCGCGCAGATCGACCCGGCCAAGCTGCGTCGCGGCATCGGCTACGTCATCCAGCACGCCGGGCTGTTCCCGCACCGCACCGTGGTCGACAACATCGCCACCGTCCCGCTCCTCGTCGGCCAGGACCGCAAGCAGGCACGGGCCCGGGCGATGGAGCTGATGGAACGCGTCGGCCTCGACCTCAAGTTCGCCAAGCGCTATCCCGCGCAGCTGTCGGGTGGCCAGCAGCAACGTGTCGGGGTCGCCCGCGCGCTCGCCGCCGACCCGCCGGTGATGCTGATGGACGAGCCGTTCAGCGCCGTCGACCCGGTGGTGCGCGAGCAACTGCAGAACGAGTTCCTGCGACTGCAGGGCGAACTCGGCAAGACGATCGTGTTCGTCACGCACGACATCGACGAGGCGATCAAGCTCGGCGACAACGTGGCGGTCATGCGCGTGGGCGGCAAGCTCGCGCAGTTCGCCACGCCGGCCGAACTCCTGTCCCGGCCCGCTGACGCCTTCGTCGCCGGTTTCGTCGGCCGCGACCGCGGCTACCGGGCGCTCGGCTTCGCCGAGGCCGGTCAGCTCCCTCTCATCGACGAGCGGCCGGTGCGGCTCGGCCAGTCGATGCGCGAGGCGCGCGAAGCGGCCAAGGACGACTGGGTCCTGGTCGTGGACGACGAGGACAAGCCGCAGGGCTGGCTGGCCGCCGGCGGCCTGGACGACGCCGCGGTGGCTGGCAACGTCACCCCCGAACTGCTCAACCTCGGCGGCACGCTCGCCGCCGAGTCCGGCACGCTGCGCGAGGCGCTCGACGCCGCGCTGTCCTCACCGAGCGGGCGCGGCGTGATCGTCCAGGACGACGGCCGTTACGCCGGCACGATCACCGCGTCCGAGGTGCTGGCTCGCATCGAGTCGCGGGCCGCGGGGGTGCGCCGCGAGGCGGTCGCCGCCGCGCCGACCGAGCTCGCGGCGGCAAAGGCCGAGCTATGAACGACGTCTGGCAGTACTTCTGGGATCACCG
>DASXJR010000084.1:0-26258 GCA_036497285.1 Jatrophihabitans sp. | reverse complement strand
CCGCGAGCGGGCCGGAGGTGATGTCGAGCTCGTCGGTGAGCACGCTGACCAGTTCGATCGTGCCGATGATCAGCGCCACCGCGACGGAGATCGCCGTGATCGTGATGTTGTAGAACACCTTGCGCACCGGCTTGGCGAATGCCCACCCGTAAGCGGCGTTCATGAACACGCCGTCGATCGTGTCCATCAGCGACATGCCTGCGGCAAACAGCACCGGCAGCACGAGGATCGAGTAGAAGGGCAGGTTGAACGCGGCGGCACCGCCCGCCACGACCAGCAGCCCGACCTCGGTGGCGGTGTCGAAGCCGAGACCGAACAGCACGCCCACCGGATAGATGTGCCAGGGCTTGCGCACCGAGCGGGTCAGCCCACCGAGCAACCGGTTCATGAAGCCGCGCTTGTTCAGGTGTTCTTCGAGTTCCTGCTCGTCATAGCGTCCCGAGCGCATCTCGCGGAACACCCGCACGATGCCGAGCAGCGCGACGAGATTCAGCACGCCGAGGATCCAGAGGAAGGTGCCGGACACGGACGCGCCGATCACGCCCGTCACCGCGTGCAACTGCGAGCCGTCGTCGTTGACCTGGCCGGCGAGCGTCTTCACGCCGGCCGCAAGCAGGAACGAGAGGCTGAACACGATGGTCGAGTGCCCGAGCGAGAACCAGAACCCCACCGACAGCGGTTGGCGTGCGGTCGGCCGCTGGGCGTTGTCGGCGATGAGCTTGCGGGTGGCGTTGTCGACCGCTGCGATGTGGTCGGCGTCGAACGCGTGCCGCAGCCCGAACGTGTAGGCGAGCACACCGACCCCGACGTCGTAGACGGCTGACTTGCCCACGCTGAAGTGGTGCGGGGCGACCAGGGCGAACAGCACACCGAATCCGATCAGGTGCAGCAGCACCACGAAGCCGGCCATGCCCCACAGTGAGCGGCGGTCCGCTGCGGTCAAGGAACGCCGGAACCGGGTGAGTGCACGTTCTCCGCTCGGCGATACCACCTCACCACACTAGGAACATGACGCGCGTTATCGCAAGTAACTGGCAATAACGATTCGCCGGACTGGCTACAACTCCACGCGCGAGGCCATGACGACGGTGCGGGCGACCGGCAGACGGAAGTACACGGCCGGCGACGCGGCGTTGTGCGACAGGCCGATGAACAGTCGCTTGCGCCACCTGACCATGTGCTGGTCGCGCGCCACCGAACCGTCGCCATCTGCCCGTTCGATCGTGATCCGGGACAGGAAGTAGAGCGCCTCTTCGGCCGGGTCGAAATCGAGCTCTGGCGACATGCCTCGGGCGTGCCCGAGCATCTCGGGAATGTCCTGCTCGTCCTGGAACCCGAACCGCATCATCACGTGCACGATGCCGTCGTCGGTGTAGCCGAGTTCGTCGACCATCAGCCGATCTTCGACCGGGACGTGTGGCACGTTCTCGGACACGACCGACACGATCACCACCCGCTCGTGCAGCACGTGGTTGAACTCCCAGTTCGCGCGCAACGCGATCGGTGTCGTCTCCTTGGTCGGGTGCGGGAACACCGCAATGCCGGCGACCCGGGTGGGATGCACGGTGCGCATCTTCTCGACGAAATGGTCGAGCGGCCCTTCCATCTCGATCCGTCGGCCGGTGATGATGCTCCGGCCGCGCTGCCACGTCATCATCACGGTGATCACCGCGGCCGCCACGACCAGCGGCAGCCACCCGCCGTGGAAGACCTTGGTCAGGTTGGCGGCGAAGAACGTCGCCTCGATCCCGCCGAACACCAGTCCGAAGAGCACGAGTCGCCAGACCCCCCAGTGCCAGGCCGCCTGTGCCAGCACCAGGAACAGTGTCGTCGTCAGCAAAAACGTGCCCGTCACGGCGAGCCCGTACGCCGTCGCGAGCCTGCTGGACGACCTGAACACGACCATGAGCACGAGCACGCCGCCGAACAGCAGCCAGTTCACCGCCGGCACGTAGATCTGCCCGCTCTCCCGGCTGGACGTGTGCCGCACGGTGAGGTGCGGCAGGAAGCCGAGCCGCACCGCCTGCCGCGACACCGAGAAGGCGCCCGAGATCACGGCCTGCGAGGCGATGACGGTGGCGAACGTCGCCAGCACCACCATCGGCACGCGGGCCCAGCTCGGCGAGAGCAGGTAGAAGGGGTTCTTCACCGCGCCCGGCTGGTCGAGGATCAGCACGCCCTGCCCGAGGTAGTTGATCACGAGAGCCGGGAAGACGAGCGCAAACCACGAGACCCGGATGGGCCGGCGACCGAAGTGGCCCATGTCCGCGTAGAGCGCCTCGGCACCGGTGATCGCCAGCACGACGGCGCCCATGGCGATGAACGCGGTGAACGGGTGGTCGGCGACGAACGAGCCGACGTAGGTGGGCGAGAGCCCGCGCAGGATCCCTGGATGGCTGATGATGTGCGGCAACCCGCTGACAGCGAGCACCACGAACCAGATCACCATGATCGGGCCGAACAGGCGGCCGACGACGTGCGTCCCCCACCGCTGCACGAGAAACAGCGCGGTCAGAATGCCGATCCCCAGCGGCAGCACGACATCGTGCGCGCTCGGCGCCGCCACTTGGACACCCTCTACCGCGGACAGCACCGAGATCGCAGGCGTGATCAAGCTGTCGCCGTAGAACAGGGACGCACCGATCACACCGAGCACCATCGCCACGGCGATCCGCCTGCTGCCCGGGCGCAACTTCTCGCGAATCAGCGCCGCCAGCGCCATGATCCCGCCCTCGCCGTCGTTGTCGGCGCGCAGGATGAACACCACGTACTTGACCGACACGATCAGCGTGATCGACCAGAACACCAGCGAGATCACGCCGTAGACGTCTGCGGTGGTCGGCTTGACCGCGTTGCCGTCGATGGAGAAGACGGTCTGCATCGCGTAGAGCGGGCTCGTCCCGATGTCCCCGAACACCACCCCCAGCGCGCCGAGCGCGAGCCCGAACAGACCGCCACTGTGCGACGCGGGGTGGTCGGGATTGCCGCCGTGGACCGAACGTCCGGGCTCGGGTTGATCCTCGGTTTCGACCTCGGTGTTGGCGTCCGCGTCGGTCACGAGTCCAGTGTGCCGATCAGCTCGCGGACCAACCGGACCAGTGGTCCACCTCGACCACGATCGTCGGCCCGGACGGCGCTTGGTCCTGGTACTGCGGATAGCGCGCGATCAAGGCACCGAGGTCGTAATCGTCATCGATACGCGCCCAGCCGTCGCCGCGCGCCCACCACAACGCCGTCCAATTCTCGTCGTACTCGTCGACCAGAACGCTGACGAACGGGTTGACCGCGATGTTGTCCAGTCGGCGTAATGCCACGGTCTGCTTCGGTTTGTGGTCGACGGCGCTGATCAACCGGTCGCCGTGCAGCGCGAACACAATCGGGACAAGGTGTGGCGAACCGTCGCCGGACACCGTCGCCAAGCGAGCCACGCGCGCTTCCGCGAAGCGCTCGCGTGCCCAGTCGGCGCCTTTGCGCATGGCGCCAGCCTAGCCAGTTACATGTGGTGGACTTGAGCCAGCTTTGGTATCTGGAGAGCGATGGTTGCCGGTGCGGTGCATCAAAGCATCCGCACGTTGCTGGGAGGGTCACCATGGCTCGCTTGTTCATCAGCTACGCAAGACAGGATCTGACGATCGTGCGATCCCTTGTGGGTGACCTCGGGGAACTCGGGCACGAACCGTTTTTCGACCAGAACCTGACCGGCGGGCAACGTTGGTGGGACGTGCTGCTCGACCACATCCAGAACTCCGAGGGATTCCTACCCGTCCTCTCGACGGCGTACCGCGAATCCGAGGCCTGTCACCGCGAAGCCGAGTGGGCCGATCGGCTGGGGATCCCGGTTCTGCCGATCGATCTCGGACAGATCGGTCCCGAGCTGTGCGATCCGCACATCGCCGAGGCCAACTGGATCCGGTACGGCATGGACGACCGTGCCTCGGTCATGCGGCTCGCCCGCGCCCTCAATGCGCTTCCGGCGGTGACGCTGCCCGCCCCGGTGCCCGACCGGCCGCCGATCCCGATCAGCTATCTGTCTGCCGTCGAGCAGGAGATCCAGCGCGCGCCGGCACTGCCCTTCGAGCGACAGTTGGTGATCCTGTCGACCTTGCGCGACCGACTCGGAACCAACGAGGACCGCGCCGCGCGGATATTGCTCACCGACATGCGCCGTCGACCCGACGTCACCTACTCCAACGCCGTCGAGATCGACCGCATGCTCGCGACACCGCCGCCGGAGCACGTCCGACGCCAGCCGCAGCCACCCGTTCCCCCGTTCCGGCAGCCGAACGCCGGACCACAGCCTCCGCAACCGCAGCCTCGGCAACCGCAGCCTCCGCAACCGCAGGGCGCGCCGACGCAGGTTCTGCCACCACCCGGTGGCACGCAATCGACCCCGTCACGCCGCCGGAGTTGGATCATCGCGGCGATCGTGGCCGCCGTCGTAGTCGCCACCGGCATCGTGGCGATCATCGCGGCGACCGGCGGCAGCGACCATCACCCACTCGCTGCACCGCAGCACGTGGCCGTCACGTCGTCCGGCACGGACCTCGATGTCTCGTGGGACGCCGTGCCGGGTGCGAACTCGTACCGCGTGACCGACTCGCAAGGACAGTCAGGGCCGGTCACCGTGCACACGACGAACTACACGCTGCGCAACGCGATCTACCGCAACCACCGGTTGGTGGTCGTGGCACTCGACTCCGGCGGCAGCGCGGGAGCGGGCAGCGCTGCCTCCAGCTGGGCTGCGCGGCCACGTCCGGCCGTGCTCGCCGCGCCGTCCGGGGTCAGCGTGACGAGCAGCGGGTACGACCTGCGCGTGACATGGACGGCCGTCACGCACGCGACCGGTTACCGGATCGCCGATGGCACTGCTGAAGTTTCCGAGACCGGCACGAGCCACGTTTTCCCCAACGGCATCTACTCCAACCACCGTTACGTGGTCACCGCCGTCGACGGGACGAGCACAAGCCGAGCGAGTACACCCGCGACCTGGACGGCCAAGACCAAGTTGAGTCCTGACGAACAGCGGCTTGCCTACCGTGTGCCGTCGACGACCGCGGACCCCGGCAGCTGTGAGGGCTATCCGGCCGGTGAGAAGGAAGCCAACGTGGTCGCCGAGGTGCGCTGCACTGCTGCCAGTGTGTCGAGCCAGGCCACGATGACGGCGTTGTTCGCCAAGCAGATCCGTCCGCGGGCGTTGACCGCGTACGAGCATTCGCACTACAACGCGACGTTCAAGGAACCGAAGAACGGCAGTTGTCGTTCGGCCGGCCACAACGGCGCGCGTACGAACTGGTCGTTCGGCACGGGCAATCCGACCGTCGGCGATCTGTTCTGCTACTACGGCGACAACAAGCAAACCGTGCTGGCCTGGACGTACGACAGCGACAGCGTCGTGCTCCAGGTGCAAGCGACGTTGCCGGTCAGGCTCGACAAGGTCTACACGTGGTGGACGAAGGCAGCCGCACAGCTGCGACCCGCGCCGTGAGTCAGGGGACCTCGGGCTCGCGCAGGCGGGCCGCGAAGTACCAGTCGACGGATTCGCCCTGCATGACGATGTCGGTGCGTTGCGCGACGCCGCGCAGGTCGTCGAGGGTCGAGGTCGACGCTACGTCGGTGATCGCACTGTTGAGCGTGCGGATCATTCCTTCCGAGCGCAGCGCGACACGGGTGTAGTCGCGCTGCGCGGAGTAGCCGCTGAAAGCCGCGCCGATGATCGGTGCCACCAGGGCCACGAACGCCGGGTACTCGTGCTCCGGCTTGCTGGGCCCGACGAGGTGCGAGATCGCCGCCAGGACGCTCACCGTGAACAACCCGATGGCGATCCACTTGAACTGCCGGTGCCGCCGCCACGCTGTCGCGCTGACCTTCGCGTGATAGCGCGCCTGCGGCCGCAGCCATTCCTCGCTCAGCCGTGCCCGGACCGTGCGGAACAGCACCCGCATGTCGACATCGGGATGTGGCGTTCGGATCGACAACTCGCTCATCGCGCGATCACGCCACTCGTCCGACGCCGTGACGTGGGTGGTGTCGGGCGGGGTGAGCTGCGGCGAGTCGTCGGCGGACAGCTCGGCGAGAAACGCCAGCGAACGCAGCCGCTCGGCCAGAAATCTGGCGGCGAGCCAGCGCTCGAGCAACAAGGTGCGCCGACCGAGAAGCAACACCGCGATGATCAGCAACAGGAAAGCAAGCTCGATCCAGGTGAGAAATTCCTTTTCGCCGTGCCAGTAGGCCAGGTTTGCCGCCGGAGCGCTGATCGCTACGACGCTGAACGCGTAGATGGCAATGCTCAGCCGCCGGAACCAGACCTGTCGGCGCGTCGCCACGCGATCCGCCCGCAGGAAGTACGGCAGCACGAAGTCCGAGATGACGCCCTCCTGAGGGAATCCCTCCGGCGGCGCAGCCTTGACATCGATCGGTACGGACTGCGTGTTGTAGCGATCGAGGCTGGCGAACGCCTTCGGCCCGAGAACCACGATCTCCCTCGGCATCTGTTTGATCAACGGTGCGGCCTCGACGCCCGGGGGCGCGACCGCGACCCACGCGACAGGCTTCGCGGCGCCGCCGGCCGTGTCGACGACCTCGGCCGTACCGCCCTTGCCACGCGACGGCCGTCCGTCCCACAGCGCGAGCAGCGCGTCACATCGCTGCACCACCATCTCCCCCGAATCCGCGTAGGCATCGGGTCGGGCGGGGTTCCCCGGCACGGTGGTGACCGATTCGGCCTGGGCGAGCAATTGCTTGAAGCGCAGACGTGAGGCGTCGTCGGCGAAATCGGTGACGAAATCCTCCACCGCGAGCGGGAGTACGACCTCGAGCACCGCGCCCATGCTCAGGGCCACCTCGGCGATGATCCGGTCGGCGCCCTCGGCAAGAGAGGAGATCACGGTCAGGCCCACGTCGGTCGTAGGCGTACTGGACACGGTGCACGCCGATCGCAGCCCGTCGAGCGCGGTGCGCACGGTATCGACCAGAACCTGGTCAGTCGGATCGAGCCACCGGTGGCCCGTCGCTCCGATCCGCAGGCTCACCGAGAGTCGGCCGGCAACGGCCGGTCCCTCCCCGGTCATGGCGGCACTGTAGCGGTGTGCGCAGGCCCATCGCACCTGCCGCTAGGTTGATTTCATGCGCTTCGGAATGTTTATCCCGCAAGGCTGGCGACTCGACCTCGCCAACATCGACACCGCCGACCAGTGGCGCGTCATGCGCGAACTGGTCCAGGCCGCAGACAACGGACCGTGGGAGAGCGTCTGGGTGTACGACCACTTCCACACCGTGCCCGTCCCCACCGAGGAGGCGACCCACGAGGCGTGGTCGCTGATGTCGGCGTTCGGCGCGGTGACCGAGCGGGTGCGGCTGGGCCAGATGTGCACGTGCATGGGCTACCGCAACCCCGCCTACCTCGCCAAGATCGCGGCGACCGCGGACATCGTCTCCGGGGGTCGCATCGAGATGGGCATCGGCGCGGGCTGGTACGAGCACGAATGGAAGGCTTACGGCTACGGATTCCCGCGTGCCGGCGAACGCATCGCGATGCTCGACGAGGGCGTGCAGATCATGCGCGATCTCTGGACGAAGGGCACCACCACGTTCGTCGGTGACCATTACAAGGTCGAGCGGGCGATCTGCCGGCCGCTGCCGCTGCAGGCAGCGGGGATCCCGTTATGGATCGCCGGTGGTGGCGAGAAGAAGACGCTGCGCATCGCGGCCAAGTACGCGCAGTACACCAACTTCGACTCGACACCGGAGACGTTCCGGAAGAAGTCCGAGATCCTGGCCCAGCACTGCAAGGACGTGGGCACCGAGTTCGATGCGATCACCCGGTCGGGCAACTACAACGTGATCATCGGCGAATCCGATAAGGACGTCGAGGACAAGCTCGCGAAGGTCCAGGACCGGCTCGGCCCGCTCGTCCCGCCCGAGAACCTCGACCGCACGATGAACTCGCTGCGCACCGGACCGCTCGTCGGAACGCCCGAGCAACTCGTCGAGACGCTGAAGGACGCCGACGGGCTGGGCATGACGTACGCGATCTGCTATTTCGCCGACGCCGCATACGACCGCAGCAGCATCGAACTCTTCGAGTCGCAGGTCATCCCCGCCCTCGCCGGTTGACCATGAACGACGCCGATGCCCCGCTGCTTGCGGCGTGGCAGGCGTTCGTCGGATCAGGCGCCACCCCGTTCACGATCCCTGGCCACAAGGGTCGGGCCGGGGACGTGTCGACCACGCTCGGGCGGTTGCTCAGCAGCGACGTCCCGCTCTTCGGCGGCCTCGCGCCGATCAAGGAGGCCGTGCGGGTGCTGTCGGCGGCCGAACGGCTCGGCGCGCAGTTGTGGACGGCGGACTGGTGCCGGTACTCGACGGGCGGCTCGACGCATGTGAACCAGGCGGCGGCCCTGGCGGTGGGACGGCCTGGCGACGCCGTGCTCGTCACTCGTACCGCGCATCGCAGCACGCTGTCCGGTCTCATCCTCGCCGGGCTGAGTCCGGTGTGGCTGCCGGCAGAGGTGGACGAGCGTTTCGGCCTGCCGTCCGGGCTGGCGATGCCCGCGCTGGAGGAAACGCTTGACGCCCACGCGGACGCCGCGGCGGTGTTCCTGGTCGAACCGAGCTATGTCGGCACGCTGTCGGACCTGCCGGCCGTGATCGCGTCGATCCATCGTCGCGACATCCCGGTGGTCGTGGACCAGGCCTGGGGCGCGCATCTCGGCTTCCACCCCGGCTATCCCCCGCACGCGATCGCGGCCGGTGCCGACGTCATGATCACCAGTGCGCACAAGACCCTGCCGGCGTACTCCCAGGCGTCGCTGATCGCTGCCCGCACCGGGCGGGTGTCGGCGGCGCGGCTCGAGCGCGCCTTCGACGTAGGTGCCACCACGAGCCCGGCCGGCTCCATCCTGGCCAGCATCGACGCTGCGCGAGCCGTGCTCGCATCCGTCGGCGGGCGCGACCTGCTCGAGCGGCTGATCGGTCTGGTCGCATCGGCGCGCGACCGGCTCCGCGCCGCCGGCGTGACGGCACCCGGACCGGAGGACTTCCCCGCCGGGCGGTTCGACCCCGCCAAACTCGTGGTGATCCTCGAGCGCGCTGACGGCGTCGCGGCGGAGCGCGAGCTGATCGCGGCCGGCCTTCCGGTCGAGCAGGCCGACCGCGACACGATCATCCCGATCGTCACGATGGTCGACGACGAGAGCACGCTCGACCGCCTCGTCACGACTCTGACCGCAGCGATCGGCCGGTCCACGTCGACGCACAACCGGGTTCCGTCCGCGGTCTGGACGGCCGCGGCCCCGCCCATCGCGATGACCCCGCGGGACGCGTTCTTCGCCAGGCACGAGGTTGCGCCGGCAGCTGAGGCGATCGGACGGACGAGCGCGGAGCTGATCGCCCCCTACCCGCCGGGCATCCCGCTGCTCGCGCCCGGCGAGATCATCACTGCGGCCGTCGTCGAGGCGCTGCGGGCCGCCGCTGCGAGCGGAATCCGGATCGCGTACGCAAGCGATCCTTCGCTTAAGACGTTTGAAGTCGTGATCGAATAGGACTCATGACCGAGACAACACCTGCGCCGGAGGGTCGGATCGTCGTCGACCAGCTGACCAAGGTGTTCGGGGGAAATGTCCGCGCCGTCGACCGGCTCAGCTTCACCGTCGAGCCCGGGTCGGTGACCGGCTTCCTCGGCCCGAACGGCGCAGGCAAGACCACCACGCTGCGCATGGTGCTCGGCCTGGTGCACCCCACCGCGGGCACGGCGACGATCGGGGGCGAGGTATATCGCCACATCCGCGATCCGTTGACGCGCGTCGGTGCCGCACTGGAATCGTCGAGCTTCCATCCCTCCCGCACTGCTCGCAATCACCTCCGCATCATGTGCACCGCGGCCGGGCTGCCGCTCGAGCGTGCCGACGCATCGCTGGAAATCGTGGGGTTGAGCGACGCCGGCAAGCGGAAGGTGCGCGGGTTCTCACTTGGTATGCGGCAACGACTCGCGCTCGCCGCCGCAATGCTGGGAGACCCGAAGGTGCTCGTTCTGGACGAGCCGGCCAACGGCCTCGATCCTGACGGCATCCGCTGGCTGCGCGGCTTCTTCCGGCACATGGCCGGCGAGGGGCGGACCGTGCTCGTGTCGAGCCACCAGCTGAACGAGGTCCAGGAGATCGCCGACCGCGTAGTGATCCTCAATCGCGGCCAGTTGGTACGTGCCGGCTCCATCCAGGAATTGCTCGCCGGCAGCGCCAGCGTGGTTGCCCGCGGGCCGAACCTGGGACCGCTCGACGCTGCGCTGCGCGCGCAGGGCCTGTCCCCGACCCAGACCGGCCCGATGTCGCTTCTCGTACAGGGCGCAGACACCGACCGCATCGGGCATCTCGCATTCGTCAACGGCGTCGAACTGCACGAGTTGAGCAAACAGGGCTTCGATCTCGAGGACCTCTTCTTCCAGCTCACGGCGGCCCAGTACTCGGGCGCACAGATGGGCGCGGCCCAGACTGGACTTCCGCAGGAGGGGCCGGCCCGATGATCCGCTTGATCCGCGCAGAATTCCTGAAGCTGCGCACCACCCAGGTGTGGTTCTGGCTGTTGCTGGGCGCCGTCGCTGTCACCGTGCTGCTCATCGTCGCGCAGCTCGCCTCGTCGGACGGTGTCAAGACCTACCCCGATGCGGTCAACGCGCTGACGGCGTCGGGTTCGGCCTACGTGGTGGTTTTCGTCCTGGGTGTGCTCGGTGTGACGACGGAGTTCCGGTACCAGACGATCACCCAGACGGTGCTCACGACGCCGTCGCGCTGGTCGCTGATAACGGCGAAGCTGATCACCTACGGGTTGGTCGGCGCGATCTACGCGCTGATCTGCGTCGCGGTCGAGATGGCAGTCGCGCTTCCTTGGCTCTCGTCGAAGAACATCGACATCTCACTGACGAGCGAGCATGTGCCTCGCGCATTGCTGGGCGTATTCGCCACGGTCGCACTGTTCGGCATCGTCGGTCTCGGCGTGGGCGCTCTGATCCGCAACCAGATCGTCGCCGTCACCGTGGGCGTGATCTTCCTGCTCGTCATCAACAACGTGCTGCTGGCGATTCCCGGGGTGAGACACGTCTTCCCGTACACACCCGCCGGCGCGGCGGACGCGCTGTTCACGGTGACGGGTAGCCGGGACGCCAACGGGGTCACCCTGCTGACGGGAGGTGGCGGCGTGGTGGTGCTGCTTCTCTGGGCCTTCATCCCGGCGCTGCTCGGCGCCGGGATCACCATGAACCGCGACATCACGTAGCTGGCGGGCCGTTCCGCACGTCTCGTGGCCCACAGTCCATGCGCTGGGAATGCCCGGCGGGTAGCCGACGCGTAATCTGGACTACCGGTACGCGGCACGACGACTACTCCGAGGGATGGCCCGAGACCCGTGGGAACGACTGACGCACAATCATCGACAACCACTGGTTTCGGGGCCAACGAATGGCTCGTCGAGGACATGTACGAGCGCTACCTCGCCGACCCGGACAGCGTCGATGCCGCCTGGCACGACTTCTTCGCCGACTACCGTCCCGCCGCCACCCCCGCGACCGAGCCTGCCAACGCGAACTCGAGCCCGAAGGCTGAGCCCGGCTTGGCCTCTGAGCAGGGCGACACGCCGACGGAGGCCCTGCAGCGGGGCCAAGCCGAACCGGCGCCGCAGCGAAAGCCGGCGCCGAAGCCGGAACCGACGCCCGAGCCCAAGGCCGCGCCCAAGGTCGAGACCAAGTCCGAACCCAAGAGCGACGATTCCGCGCTGAAGGACGACCCTGCCGCCGCTCAGACCTCACCGCTGCGGGGCGCCGCCTCGCGGGTCGTCGCGAACATGGAGTCCTCGCTCGCCGTGCCGACCGCGACCAGCGTGCGCGCCGTGCCGGCGAAGCTGATCGCCGACAACAGGGTCGTCATCAACAACCACCTGCGCCGCGCACGGGGCGGGAAGGTCAGCTTCACCCACATCATCGGCTACGCCGTGATTCGGGCGTTGAAGGACTACCCCGAGATGAACAACGCGTTCGTCGAGGCCGACGGCAAGCCCACGCTGCACATTCCCGAGCACGTCAACCTCGGCATCGCGATCGACCTCGTCGCGAAGAACGGCTCCCGGTCGCTGGTCGTCGCCTCGATCAAGAAGACCGAGAAACTCGACTTCGCCGCGTTCTGGAACGCCTACGAGGACATCATCCGGCGGGCACGGACAGGCAAGCTGACCACCGACGACTTCGCCGCGACCACGATCAGCCTCACCAACCCGGGCACCATCGGCACGAACCACTCCGTCCCCCGATTGATGGCGGGCCAGGGCACGATCGTCGGGGTCGGCGCGATGGAGTACCCGGCCGAGTTCAGTGGCATGAACCCCGATCAGCTCGTCGACCGCGCCATCAGCAAGATCATGACACTGACCTCGACCTACGACCACCGCATCATCCAGGGTGCGCAGTCCGGCGAGTTCCTGCGGCGCATCCACGAGTTGCTGCTGGCTGACGACTTCTACGACGAGATCTTCGCCGCGCTGAAGATCCCCTACGAGCCGGTGCGCTGGCGGGTCGACAGCAACTTCCGCCACGAGGGCGAGATCAGCAAAGAGGCGCACGTCATCGAGTTGATCAACGCCTATCGCACGCGCGGGCACCTGATGGCCGACACCGACCCGCTCGAGTACACCGTGCGCAAGCACCCTGATCTCGACATCACCAGTTACGGCCTGACTCTGTGGGACCTCGACCGCGAGTTCCCCGTGGGCGGGTTCGCCGGCGAGAAGCTGATGAAGCTGCGCGACATCCTCGGCGTGCTGCGCGATGCGTACTGCCGGCGCGTCGGCGTCGAATACCGGCACATCACCGATCCCGAGCAGCGCCGTTGGCTCGAGGCGCGCATCGAGGTCAAGTCCGAACCCCCGACCCGCGACGAGCAGCTGCACATCCTGGGCCGGCTGAACGTCGCCGAGGCATTCGAAACCTTCCTCCAGACCAAGTACGTCGGGCAGAAGCGGTTCAGCCTGGAGGGCGCCGAGACGGTCATCCCGCTGCTCGACGCCGCGCTCGCCGAGGCGACCGCGCAGAACCTCGACGAAGTCGTCATCGGCATGCCACACCGGGGCCGGCTCAACGTGTTGGCCAACATTGTCGGCAAGCCGTACTCGAAGATCTTCAACGAGTTCGAGGGCAACATCGACCCGAGCACCGCCCAGGGCTCCGGCGACGTGAAGTACCACCTCGGCGCCGACGGCACCTTCCATGCCCCCGACGGCCGCGACATCGCCGTGTCGCTGACGGCGAACCCGTCCCACCTGGAGGCGGTCGACCCGGTGCTCGAGGGCATCGTGCGCGCGAAGCAGGACTTGCTGAACAAGGGCGAGGCCGGCTACAGCGTGCTGCCGCTGCTGCTGCACGGCGATGCCGCGTTCGCCGGGCAGGGTGTCGTCGCCGAAACGCTGAACCTGTCCCAGCTGCGCGGCTACCGCACCGGCGGCTCGGTGCACGTGATCGTGAACAACCAGGTCGGCTTCACAACCTCGCCGTCCGCGTCGCGCTCGTCGCTCTACAGCACCGACATCGCGCGGATGATTTCGGCGCCGATCTTCCACGTGAACGGCGACGATCCCGAGGCTTGCGTACGTGTCGCCCGGCTCGCCGTCGAGTTCCGGCGCGAGTTCAAGAAGGACGTCGTCATCGACATGGTCTGCTACCGGCGGCGCGGACACAACGAGGCCGACAACCCGTCGTTCACGCAGCCGCAGATGTACGACATCATCGACAACAAGCGCAGCGTCCGGAAGCTTTACACCGAAGCGTTGATCGGACGTGGCGACATCACGCTCGAAGACGCCGAGGCGGCGCTCAAGGACTTCCAGGCACAGCTGGAAAAGGTGTTCGTCGAGACGCGCAACGCCTCGGGCAAGTCGGCTCCCGAGCCGAACATCGAGCAGGAGTCGCCGTCGCAGACGGTCACCACCGCCGTCGCGCTCGACGTCATCAAGACCATCGCCGATGCCTACGCCAACCCGCCGGACGGCTTCACGCTGCACCCGCGGCTCAAGGCCCAGATCGACCGTCGGATCGCGATGGCGTCGTCCGGCGACGTCGACTGGGCGACCTCTGAACTGTTCGCCTTCGGCGCGAGCGTCATGGAAGGCCGTGCCGTACGACTCGCCGGTCAGGACAGCCGACGCGGCACGTTCACCCAGCGGCACGCCACGCTGATCGACCGCCATACCGGCACGGAATACACGCCGCTTAAGAACCTGTCCGACGACCAGGCACCGTTCTGGGCGTACGACTCGCTGCTGTCCGAATTCGCGGCCATGGGCTTCGAGTACGGGTACTCGGTCGTTCGTGACGACGCGCTGGTGTGCTGGGAGGCGCAGTTCGGCGACTTCGCCGACGGCGCGCAGACGATCATCGATGAGTTCATCTCCTCGGGCGAGGCGAAGTGGGGCCAGCGCAGCGCGGTGACCCTGCTGCTGCCGCACGGCTACGAGGGCCAGGGCCCGGACCACTCGTCGGGTCGCCCCGAGCGGTTCCTGCAAATGTGCGCCGAGAACAACATGACGGTCGCGATGTGCTCGTCGCCGGCCAATTACTTCCACCTGTTGCGTCGGCAGGCGTTGTCGTCGGTGCGTCGCCCGCTCATAGCGTTCACGCCCAAGTCGCTGCTGCGGTTGAAGTCGGCAGTCAGCCAGTTGGACGAGTTCACCTCGGGCACCTTCCAGCCGGTGCTGCCCGATCCAGCCGATCTGTCGAACGTTCGTCGTGTGCTGCTCTGCACCGGCAAGGTCTACTTCGACCTGGCAACGGCGCGCGACAAGGACGGCCACGACGACGTCGCGATCCTGCGGGTCGAGCAGCTCTATCCGCTGCCCGCCGAGGCGCTGCAGGCCGAGCTCGCGAAGTACCCCGAGGCAGAGGTCGTCTGGGTGCAGGAGGAACCGGCGAACCAGGGTGCCTTCCCGTTCATCGCGCTGAACCTGCCCGAAGTCCTGGGCGGCCGTCCGCTGCTGCGCGTCACCCGGCGGGCCTCGGCCTCGCCCGCGGTCGGCTCGCTCGCCGTGCACGAAGCCCAGCAACGCGACATCGTCGCGTCCGCGTTCGCGTAGTCGATGTACTTCACCGACCGTGGCATCGAAGAACTCGTCGAGCGGCGCGGTGACGAGCAGCTGAGCGTCGAGTGGCTCGGCGGGCGACTGCAGCAGTTCGTCGACGAGCATCCCGAGTTCGAGACCGCTGTCGAAAGGCTGGCCACCTGGCTCGCCCGCCTCGACGACGAGGACTGACGGCTCCCGCGTGACTTTTCACCCTACGGCGATGCGCCTCAAGCGAGGCCTCGCGTGGCGTGCGGTCGCGCGCATCGGCCTCGCCTCGCGGGCGGTGATCTACCTGCCGCTGGCCGCACTGATGGTCGAACTGGCGCTTACCGAAGGGCACAGCGGCGAGACCGACCAGGGCGGCGCGTTGCGTGACATCGGCGCGACCGTGCTCGGCGACGCCTTCTTGTGGGTCTTCGCCTTCGGTGCCGTCTGCTACACCGCATGGCGCTGGTCCGAGGCCGCGCTGGGCAGGCACTTCGAGGACCTGTCCGCGACAGATCGCACCAAGGCATTCATCGAAGGCGCTTGCTATCTGCCCTTCGCCGTCATGGCGATCGCGGTTGCCGTCGGCGACCAGAAACGAGCGCACCAAGCCGGCACGTACCGCAGCGTGACCGCTCAAGTCATGCAGTCGACAGCCGGACAGCTGCTCGTCGGAGTGGTCGGTGGGGTCGTGGTCGTCGTTGGCGGTTACCTGTTCAGCGAGGGACCACGCCGCAGCTTCGAAGCCAATCTCGATTTCGAGAACACCCGGGAAAGCTGGCGACGCGTCACGCTCACCTGTGGCGTCATCGGGTCGGCCACTCGCGGCGTGGTGTTCGCCATGACCGGCGTGCTCGTGATCGTGGCAGCGGCAACGGCAACGCCGGCCAAGGCCGGCGGGATCGACACGGCCCTACGCACTGTGGCGCGTGCACCGTTCGGCCGTGTCGTGCTGCTCGTCGCGGCGGCGGGCATCGCGGCGTTCGGGCTCTTCGCGCTCGCCGAGTCCCGCTGGCGCCAGGTGGTGTGACGATCAGTCCTCGAGCAGCGCGCTCGGTCCGCGATTGATCAACTGCCTGGCGACGATCAAGCGTTGCAGCTCGCTCGCGCCCTCCCAGATGCGCTCGACCCGCAGCTCGCGGAACATCCGCTCGGCGACGTTCTCGCGCATGTAGCCGCGGCCGCCGAAGATCTGTACCGCACGATCTGCGGCGCGTCCGGCGAGCTCGGAACAGTACAGCTTGATCATGGACGCCCGTCCGTGCAGGCTCTTCCGGTCCGCGCCCGAATCGACGCTGCGCGCGACCTCGTACAGCATCGACCGGGCGCCGAACAGCTCCGTGGCGGTATCAGCGAGCATTGCAGCCACGAGCTGGTAATCGCCGAGCCGCCGGCCCCCGATCTCGCGCTCGGCTGCGAACCGGGTGGCTTCGTCGAGCAGGCGCTGAGTAGCACCGACGCAGCGCGCGGCCACCATGATCCTCTCGAACCGGAACCAGTCATGGGCGAAGGTCATGCCTGCACCTTCGGTGCCGACCAGATGTGTCGCTGGCACTCGCACGTCGGTGAACGCCACGATCGGGTGATGGTCGGCGATGTTGTGCGAATACGCAGGCGTCCTGACGACCTCCACCCCCGCCGCCGGCAGGTCGACCACGAGCAGCACATGCGCGCTGTGGTCCAGCTTGGCCTGCACGAAGCAGTAGTCCGCGACGTTATACGAGGTGACGTGCCACTTCACGCCGTCGACGACATAGTCCTCGCCGTCGCGCCGAGCCGTAGCGGCAATCGAGTCCACGTCCGAGCCGGCGAATTCCTCGGTGATCGCGTAGCACTCGTGACGCTCGCCGCGAACCGCCGGCAACAGCCAGCGCTCGCGCTGGAACTCGCTCGCCACCTCGACCCACCATGACGGCGGGGTGTGCATGACCCACCCGAGGCCGTTGGTGACCCGGCCGGCCTGTTCCTGGACGAGCACTTGCTGCAGCATTGTGAAACCGGGCCCGCCGACCGAGGCGGGCATGTTCGTGGCGTAGAGCCCGCGGACCCGCGCCTGCTCGTGATGTTTGCGAGCCAGTTCGGCCGGCAGCTGCCCGCCGGCGAGCTCGGCCTGCATCTCGTACGGGATCAGCTCATCAGCGAAGTCCCGCGCCGCCCGCCGGATCCGAAGGTCGTCGTCGCTGAGTCCGTACATCGATGGACACTCCCAGGATTGGTCAATGCTGCACGAAGACGTCGACAGCGACAGCGCCCTGCGCGGCGACGATGACGGGATTGACGTCAAGGGCGCCGATTCGGTCGCCGAGCTCGGCCGCCAGCGATCCGACCGCGACAACTGCGGCAGCGAGCCCTTCGACGTCGAGCGACCCAGATCCGCGCCATCCGTCCAGCGTGGGACGAATCGTCAGCCGTCGCAGCAGATTCTCTGCTCGCTCAACTGTGAGCGGCGGCATGGCGACCGCGCGGTCGTGCAGCAACTCGGCGAGCAGGCCGCCTGCGGCAATGACGACCAGCGGGCCGAGTTGCGGATCGCGCACGATGCCCAGGGCGATCTCCACTCCCCCGGCCGCCTGCTCGTACACCGCGACGTCCGGGCCGAGCTGCGCCGACATCGCCCGATACGCGTCCCGCAGCGCGCGCTCGTCGCCGAGGCCCATGGTCACGCCACCCACGTCGCTCTTGTGTGCGAGCCCCGCTGCTGTCTTGAGCACGACCGGGTAGCCGATGCCGCGCGCCGCATCGACCGCGCTGTTCTCGTCGCAGCAGGTGCGCCCCTCGACCGTGCGGATGCCGTAGTCGGCGAGCAGCGCGAACCCCTCATCAGGAACCAGCGGATCCGGGCGTTCCAGCCGGGCGAGCCACCGGTCGCGCCGGTTGGTGTCGACAGGAGGCAGGGGGTCGTCGCGGTCGACTCGCTCGGCGAGGGCGAGCACGTGCCGTAGTGCGACGAGCCCGCTGACCGTCCCTTCGAGCACGGGAATGCCCGCCGCTCGCAGTTCGGCGGCGGCGCGCTGATCGATCGCCGAGGCGAGATTGGTCAGCACCGCCACGGGAAAGGCGCGGTTGACGTCCAACACCGCGTCCAGGTAGGAGCGGTCGTCGTCGTACTCCTCGACGAGGTCGACCGCCAACGCGGTGAGCGACACATTGGGGTCGGCGATCAGTGCGAGCAGGCTCGCGGCGAACAACTCGCGGGTGTCGGCACCGCGGCCCCACAGGTCGAGCGGATTGGTGGCAACCAGTCCGTCGTCCAGCAAGCTCTGCAGTGTGCGTTCGGTTTGCGGTTGCAGCGGCGCGAACGGCACTTCGAGATCCGCAGCGAGATCGGCCACCAGCGAGCGTTCGGCACCGGAGTCGTGCACCGTGGCAAGCCCGCGGGCCGGTCGGGCGCGCAGACCGAGGGCAAGGCATTCAAGGGTGTCGGTCAGCTCGGCGAGGTCGCGCACGAGCAGGGCACCCGTCCCTTCCGCCAGCGCCTCCCACATGCCGTGCGCGCCCGCCAGCGCGCCGGAATGCGCCGTGACCAGTTCGGCGCCCAGCTCCGAGCCGCCCACCGGCAGCACGACGACGGGTACGGCGGCGGCGGTCGCGCGGCGCAGGGCGGCAGCGAGCTGCGTCCCGTCGCGCACCGTCTCGAGCACGAGCGCGAGTACCCGGGTGGCGGACTCATCGAGCGCGAAGTCGACGTAGTCGGCTGCCGTCGTCACGAGTTCCTGGCCCGAGGACACCGCGAGGGTGAAGCCCAGCGCGCGATGTGTGCGCAGTAGTGCCGAGAACATCGACCCGGAGTGGGTGATCAGCCCGATCGGCCCGGCCGGGATCACCGGACGTTCGAGGTACCCGGTCGCTCGAAGATCTTCCTCGACGTTGACGAAGCCCATGCACCCCGCGCCGCACACCGCCATGCCGGCATCGCGCGCGATGGCTCGCAAGGACGCTCGTATTTCGTTGCCGTGTGCCGCGCCGAAGATCACTGCCGATCGCACACCGCACTCGGCGGCATCGCGCAGCTGCGCCTCGAGCACATCGTCCGGGACGGCGAGAAGTGCGAGGTCGCTGGGCTCGTCAAGATGTTTCAGCGACGGCACGCACACGCGTCCGTCGATGTGGTCATAGCGGGGGTTGACGAGGTCGATGCGGCGGTCGCTCTGCCCGCGGGTCACCTCGCCGATCATGCGCGCGCCGAGCGTGCCGGCGCGCGCACTCGCCCCGACGAGCGCGATCGACCGCGCCCTAAGCATCGCCGAGACGGAGTCCGTCACGACGCTCGTTTCGCAAGCGCTGCCCGCACCCGCCGCGGATTGCGCTTGCGGTCGGACAGCGCCGCCCGGGCGGCCTGCCAGCCCGGTATGCCGCACACTCCCCCGCCGGCGTGGGTTGCCGATCCGGCGTTGTAGAGACCGGCGATCGGCGTGCGGTAGTCCGCGTATCCCGGCGCAGGGCGCATGTGGAACAGCTGCTCGAGCGACAACTCGCCGTGGAAGATGTTGCCGCCCACGAGGCCGTACTCGGTCTCCATCTCATGCGGGCCGACGATGTCGCGGTGCAGGATCGAGGCCTTGAAGTTCGGTGCCACTTGGTCGTACAGCTCGATGAGGCGATCGGCGTAAGCCGCCAGTTCCTCCGTGTGCGGAGCCTGATTCCAGTCCGCGGGCACCCACTGCGTGAACAGCGACATGATGTGCGTGCCGTCCGGACACAGCGTGTGGTCGAGCGAGGTCGGGATCACGCCGTCGCTGAACGGTTGCGTGGCGGGACGTCCGGCGCGGGCGTCCTGGAACGCCTGCTCGATGAACTCGACGGTCGGTGCCATCTCGACCGAGCCGGTGTGGTGCTCGGCGAGTCCGTCGCTCGGCGTCGCGGTGAAGTTTGGCAGTTCGCCGAGCGCAAGATTGATCTTCACCACACCGCTACGGGTCTTCCAGTGTTCGATGTCCGCCACGAACGACGACGGCAGTTCGCTGCGCGGCACCTGGTCGAGGAACGCGATCTTCGGATGCAGCGATGTCACGACGATCGGCGCGTGCACCTCGTCCCCGTTCGTCAGCACCGCGCCGGACACCTGCCCGTCTCGCACGATCAGTCGATCGACGCGGGCCTTCGTCCTGATCTCCGCGCCGAACTCGCGTGCCGAGGCGGCGATGGCAGCCGACACCGCACCCATGCCGCCCTCGGGGTACCCCCAGCTGCCGAGTTGTCCGTCGCCGACGTCACCGATCGAGTGGTGCGCCATGACATAGGCAGTGCCCGGCTCGCACGGGCCGGCCCACGTGCCGATCACCCCGTTCACCGCCATCGCACCCTTGATCTGCGGGGACTCGAACCAGTCGTCGAGCAGGTCGGCGATGCTCATCGTCATCAGCCGCGTGATGTCTGCGGTGGTGCGGACGTTCAGCCCGCGCCGGCCCCATGCCAGCCGAGCCATGTCGAGCAGATCGGACGGCCGGTGCGAGCCGATCGCCGGCGGCACCGTCGTCAGCAGCGGGCCCATGACGTCGGCGATGCCCGCCAGCCATGCGTTCCACTGCGGCCACGCCTCGGCGTCCTTCTTCGACCACTTGGCGATCTCGTCGTACGTGCGCGACGGATCGTCCTCGTAGATCGTCAACGCGCCACCCTCCGGAAAGGCCTGGTAGTACGGCCCCATCGGGTGCACCTTATAGCCGTGCCGCTCGAGCGAGAGATCGTTGACGATCGTCGGCGGCATCAAGCTCATCACGTACGACAGACGGGTGACGCGTAAGTGCGGCGCATCGGGCCAGGGGGCCTCGGTGGTGGCGGCACCGCCCACTGACCCGCGCGATTCGAGCACCACTGTGCGCGCACCGGAACGGGCAAGGTATGCGGCCGACACCAGTCCGTTGTGCCCGCCGCCGATCACAATCGCGTCATACGATTCGGCCATGGTGATGCCTCCGGCGTGTTTGACTGACTGTTCAATCTAATCGGGTGCTAGTGTCCAGACAAGACTTCCGGAGGTGTCGATGGCGGACATGGCACCGGCCACGCCCAGCAACGAGGCGCGTCGTAATCAGATGTTGCGTGCTGCTGCCGAACTCATCTGCGAGCGCGGCTTCGGCGAGACCCGCATCGCCGACGTCGCCAAGCGCGCGCGGGCCAGTTCCGCGCTGGTCATCTACTACTTCGGTACGCGCGACCGACTTCTCGTCGACGCCCTGCGGTACTCGGAGCAGAACTTCTACGACGCGGCCGAGAAGATGCTCACCGAGGTCGAGTCCGCACGCGACAGGCTCTCGCTGCTGATCCGATGGACGTGCGTGCCCGAGAACGACGGCGACGTGCCCGGTGCGTGGGGGTTGTGGTTCGACCTGTGGGCCCAGGCATTCCGGCATCCCGAGGTCAAGCAGGATCGCGAGGAGCTGGACGCGCGGTGGCGGGCCATGATCGTCTCGATCGTCAAGGCCGGGCAGGCCGGCGGCGAGGTCGGGTCGGTGAACCCGCGCGCATTCGCGGTCACGTTCAGCGCGCTGCTGGACGGGCTGTCGATCCAAGTCGCGCTCGACGATTCCGAGGTCGACCCGGAATCCGCCTACAAGATCGCGATGGACTACGCGGTGCGCGAGCTCGGCCTGCGCAAGCCGCGCCGCAAGCGCGTCGCCTCCTGACCTGACCCGCAGCGTCCACGTGTCGCGAATTGCATCACTGATGCGCTCGCGTACCCATGGATCAGCCACAGCATCACTGATGCCGACCACTCGCGGTGAGCGCGGCGGGCGGTGCCGCCGTACTGCGCCGCAGCACCCGCACCGCGTCGGGCGTACACACGCATTGCACCGTCGAGCCGGGCGCGTACACCACGGACGCCGGGCCGTCATGGTTGGCGACCTCGACGGTGATCACGCGTCCGGTCACCTCGACGTGCACGTGCGTCGACGGTCCGAGGTAGACGATGTCGCGAACCAGACCGCGCAGCACATTGCGTCCTGGCGCGACGATTTCATCGGCGCCGGTGAGCGCGATCCGCTCCGGACGGATCACGACCGCAGCCGGTCCCGGCTCGACCGACGAATCGACCCGAGCCGCGATCTTCGTGTCGAGCGCCGCGCACGCGGCTTCTCCGTCAGCGATCGACAGCACCTCGGCGTCGAAGATGTTGGCCGACCCGAGGAACCCCGCGACGTAGGTGGTTGCCGGGACGGAGTAGATCTCCTGCGGACCACCCACCTGCTCCACCTTGCCGTCGGCGAGCACGGCGATCCGGTCACTCATCGTGAGCGCTTCCTCCTGGTCGTGCGTCACGTAGACGAACGTGATGCCGACCTCGCGCTGCAACGCCCGCAGCTCCAACTGCAACTGCTTGCGCAGCTGGGCGTCGAGGGCACCGAGCGGCTCGTCCAGAAGCAGCACGCGCGGGTTCAGGACCAAGGCGCGGGCCAGCGCGACACGCTGCTGCTGACCGCCGGACAGTTGCAGCGGACGCCGGCGCGCGTACTCGCCCATCCTGGTCAGCTCGAGCGCCTGCCCGACGCGTTTGGCGGTCTCTGCCTTGCCGAGGTGCTGGTACTTCAGCCCGAACGCAACGTTCTCCTGGACGGTCATGAACGGGAACAGCGCATAGTTCTGGAAGACCGTGTTGACCGGACGGTTGTGGGGCGGGTCGCGGGACAGATCGCGGTCGTCGAGCAGCACCTGACCCTCGTCGGGCTTCTCGAATCCGGCGATCAGTCGCAGCGTCGTGGTTTTGCCGCACCCGGACGCCCCGAGCAGTGAGAAGAATTCACCTGACGGGATGTCGAGGTCGATTCCATCCACCGCAGGCAAGCCGCCGAACGACTTCTTGAGTCGGCTCAGACGGATCGCGCCACCGGTCACGGCGCCGTCAACCCACCAAGTCGGCGAGGCGAGCGAAGTTCGCGGCGAACCGGTCGACGTCGCTCTCGTCGTGCTGGACGGACAGTAGCCATTGCTCCACCTTCCCCCACGGCGGCAGGAATACCCCGCCGTTGTGCTGCACCAGCCAGTGCAGCTGGCCCAGCCGGTCGTCGATGCCGAGGAAGTCACGATATTCGCGAACGCGGCCCTCGCGGAAGGTCACGCAGCCCTTCGCACCCACGCTGACCACGTGCCAGGGAAAGCCGCCCGCCGCAATCGTGTCGGTCAAGGCGCCCTGCAGCCGTCCAGCCAGCGCGTCCAGGTGCGCATACGCGTCGTCGGTCAGCACCTCGGACAACGTGGCGCGCGCCGCGGCCATTGCCAGCGGATTGCCGTTGAACGTGCCGACCTGGTCGTAGCGCCCGTCCGCGATCGCATCCATCACCGACTCGGTGCCGCCGATCGCCGCCACGGCGATGCCGCCGCCGAGCGCCTTGGCAAGGCAGACGATGTCCGGTGTGACGTTGTAGCTCGCGGTCGCCCCGCCGGGACCGGTGGTGAACCCCGTTTTGACCTCGTCGAACGTGAGCAGGGCGTCGTGCTCGTGCAGCAGCTCGCGCAGGCCGGTGAGATAACCCGGCGCGGGCGGGATGATGCCCGCGTTCATCATGATCGGCTCGAGAATCATGCCGGCCACCCGTCCGCGCCACTGGATGAGCACCCTTCGGACTGCCTCCAGGTCGTTGAACGGAACGACCACGACCAGGTCGCGGATTGCAGCCGGAATGCCCGTGTTGGCGGCGACACCCGTGGGGTGCTCGCGCGGGCCGATCTCGTCCTCGTCCGGCAGCACGGACACCTGCACCGAGTCGTGGTGGCCGTGGTAGCACCCCTCGACCTTGATGATGACGTCTCGATCGGTGAGCGCACGCATCAGATGGACGGCGTCCATGGTGGCCTCGGTGCCGGAGTTGGCGAAGCGCCACAGCGGCAGGCCGAACCGCCGGGCCAGATCGTCGGCGACCCAGATGGCGTCCTCGGTGGGCTGGGCGAAGTGCGTGCCACGGCGTACCTGCGCGGAGACCGCCTCGACGAGAGCCGGGTGCGCGTGACCGGCGATCGACGCGCCGTAGCCGCCGTGCATGTCGACGTACTCGGTGCCGTCGACGTCGTACACCTTCGACCCGGCGCCATGACTGAGCCACACCGCCTGCGGCTGGGCGATCTGCCAGTTGGACGTGGCCCCGCCGGCGAGGTGCCGGCGCGCTCGCGCAATCAACTGCGTGCTGCGTGGCTGACGCTCGAGGAAGATCCGTTCTTCCTCGGCGATGAGCCGGTCGAGCTTGTCGTCTACATCTTCCTGAGCGGTCTGAACCGCTGGCGAAACCACGCCTAAACCCCGTTCCGAACGGTCGCGGGACCCGATTGACTGAGCATTCAGTCTATGTCAGAGTCAATACCTCGACAAGCAACCCCGACGAGTCCTCGAACCGCGGGAGGCCGGATGTCCGATGCCGAGCGGCGCTCCCCGTCCCGGCTCGTCCGGCGCCGCTCGTTCCTGCAACTCGCCGCTGCCGTAGCAGGCATTCCCGCACTCGCGTCGTGTGTTCGGGCGCCACGGACGAGGTCGATCTCAGGCGCGCTCACCCTCGCCGCGCCCGATCATCCCGTCACCTGGCCGATCTATGCCGGCAACGAGCCGATCGCGGACAACCGGACCCCCGAACGCAATGCGACGCTGCGCCTTTACAACTACGCGGATTACATCGGGCCGGGCGTGATCAAGGCGTTCGAGAAGAAGTACGCGCAGTACAACGTGAACGTGACGGTGTCGACGTTCAACGACACCGACGAAGCGATCACCAAGATCCGCACCGGCGCGGTGCCGTTCGACATCTACTTCCCCAGCTATGACCAGATCAGCAGGCTGGTGGCTGCCGAACTCGTGCGCCCGCTCAACCACTCGTACTTGACCAACATCGACAACGTCTGGCCGGCGTTCCAGAACCCTTGGTACGACCAGCGTTGGCGCTACACGATCCCCTACACCGTCTACACGACGGGAATCGCCTGGCGGACCGACGTCGTCAGCACGGACGTCGCCTCGCTGCCGAACCCCTACGACACGCTGTGGAACCCCGAGTACCAAGGCCAGACTGCCGTCATCGACGACTGGCACACCGCGATGGCCATGTGTCTGCTGCGCAAGGGCAGGACCAATCTCAACACCTCGTCGCAGGCCGATCTCAACCTGATCCAGAACCAGCTCGAGCAACTGCAACAGGCAGTCCGACCCCGGGTCACGATCACCATGTACAACGACCTCCCGGCTGGCCGGTTCGGTCAGTGCCAGATGTGGTCCGGCGACGTCGTCAACGCGCAGTACTACCTGCCCAAGGGGACGAGTGTCGACGTGTTGCGGTACTGGTTCCCGGCCAACGGCAAGGGCATGGTCGACAACGACCTGATGGTCGTCCTGAAGGGTGGCCAGAACCCGGTACTCGCGCACCTGTTCCTGCAGCACATGCTCGAAACGAAGAATGCGCTCGCCAACTTCGGCTACGTCGGCTACCAGCCGCCGCAGCGGGCGCTCGATCCGGACACCGTCGTCGGTCGGGGGTTCGTACCGAAGAACCTCGCGAGCGCGGTCGTTCGCGAGGAGTACTTCGGCGTCGGCTACCGCCTGCTCGAACTGTCCGTCGACAACGACGCCGCGTGGCACAAGATCTGGCTCGCGTTCAAGGCAGGTGCCTGATGGCACGGCGCCCGATCCGCCTCTCCCCCTGGCCGTTGGTGTCCCTGCCGGGTCTGGCTTGGCTTGCGCTGTTCTTCCTGGCCCCGTTGTACGTGGTGCTGGCGATCGTCTTCGGGACGGTCGACCCGACGTTCCGCACCCCGGCGCCGATCTGGAATCCGCTGCACTGGCAGGCGGATCAGCTCACTTACGTCCTCGACCGAATCGTCGGGAGCAACGCGGTATTCGGACCCGCGCTGCTGCGGACGCTCGTGTATGTCCTCGTCGCCAGTGCCCTGTGCCTGACGATCGCGTTCCCTGTGGCGTACTTCGTCGCGCGGCTGACCACACGGCGCAAGGGACTCATCCTCGCGCTGCTGATCGCACCGTTCTGGATCAGCTACATGATGCGGATGCTGGCGTGGGTGAACCTGCTCAGCACGGACGGACTGGTGAACAAGACACTCAGTCTCAACGGCCTGTTCAACGTGCACGTCGACTGGCTGTCCGGCCGCAGCATCGTGGTCATCCTCGGGCTCGTGTACGGCTACGTGCCGTACATGATCCTGCCGCTGTACGCCGGCCTCGACCGGCTTCCGCAGTCGATGCTCGAAGC
>DASXJR010000083.1:0-34466 GCA_036497285.1 Jatrophihabitans sp. | reverse complement strand
TGCGCTGGCCCGGGTACCGATCGATGCCCTGACCGGCGTCGATCTGGCCAAGGCCAACGAGATCGCCGCGGCCGGCAAGTTCCCGGCTGAGATTGCCGACCAAGTGGCCCAGGTGCTGGTCTCGCTGTGGGAGACGTTCGTCAAGACCGACGCCACCCTGGTCGAGGTCAACCCGCTCGCCCTCGTCGGCGCCGGAGATGCAACGAAGATCGTCGCGCTCGACGGCAAGGTGAGCCTGGACGAGAACGCGAACTTCCGTCAGCCCGACAACGCCGGCTTCGAGGACACCGCAGCGACGGATCCGCTGGAGCAGAAGGCCAAGGAGAAGCACCTCAACTACGTCAAGCTCGACGGCGAGGTCGGGATCATCGGCAACGGCGCGGGCCTCGTGATGTCCACGCTGGACGTGGTCGCTTATGCCGGTGAGAAGCACGGCGGCGTCAAGCCCGCGAACTTCCTCGACATCGGCGGCGGCGCGAGCGCCGAGGTCATGGCCAACGGGCTCGACATCATCCTCAACGACCCGTCCGTGCGCAGCGTGTTCGTCAACGTGTTCGGCGGCATCACCTCGTGCGACGCGGTGGCCAACGGCATCGTCACCGCCCTGCAGATGCTCGGCGACGAGGCGAACAAGCCATTGGTCGTGCGGCTCGACGGCAACAACGTCGTCGAGGGACGGCGCATCCTGACCGAGGCTGCGCATCCACTGGTGACGCTCGTCGACACGATGGACGACGCGGCAGACAAGGCCGCCGAACTTGCTGGGAGCGCTGCCTGATGGCGATCTTCTTGAACGAGAACAGCACGATCATCGTGCAGGGCATGACCGGCTCGGAGGGCACCAAGCACACCCGCCGCATGCTCGCCTCGGGCAGCAACGTAGTCGGCGGGGTGAACGCGCGCAAGGCCGGTACCAAGGTCGAGATCGAGGGGCACACGCTGCCGGTGTTCGGCTCGGTCGCCGAGGCCATGGCCGAGACCGGCGCGAACGTCACGGTCGGATTCGTGCCGCCCGCGTTCACCAAGGACTCCGTGATCGAGGCCGTCGACGCCGAGATCCCGCTCGCGATCGTGATCACCGAGGGCATCCCGGTGCACGACACGGCCGCGTTCTGGGCCTACGCGCAGGGCAAGAACACCCGCATCGTCGGGCCGAACTGCCCCGGCGTGATCAGTCCCGGCAAGGCCAACGCCGGGATCATCCCAGCCGACATCACCAAGGCGGGACGGATCGGGCTGGTGTCCAAGTCGGGCACGCTGACCTATCAGATGATGTACGAACTGCGCGACTTCGGCTTCTCGACGTGTGTGGGCATCGGCGGCGACCCGATCATCGGCACGACGCACATCGACTGCCTCGAGGCGTTCCAGGCCGACCCCGACACCGATGCGATCGTGATGATCGGCGAGATCGGCGGCGACGCCGAGGAGCGCGCGGCGGCCTACATCAAGGCCAGCGTCACCAAGCCCGTCGTCGGGTACGTCGCCGGCTTCACCGCCCCGGAGGGTAAGACGATGGGGCACGCCGGCGCGATCGTGTCCGGCTCCTCGGGAACCGCGCAAGCCAAGAAGGAGGCCCTCGAAGCGGCGGGCGTCAAAGTCGGCAAGACGCCCTCGGAGACGGCGCGGCTGATGCGGGAGATCCTCGGCGGCTGATCAACAAGCGCCGAATTCGTTGCGGGTCCGCGCAAATCCGATCCCAAACTGTGCCCGAAAGTGCGGCGTTGCCAGTATGCAATCGGGCAAGGTTGGCGCTAACTTTCCTCCGGAGGATCGGAACATCCGTACCCGTTGACGAGGAGAACGCCATGACGTTCCAACCGCCCCCACCGCCGCCGCAGGGGCCGCCGCCTCAGGGCCCCCCTCCGCCTCAGGGTCCGCCTCCCGGCGGACAACCCAGCCAGTGGGGGCCGCCGCCGGGTGCCCCCCGCCAAGGCGGATCCTTCGACCCGAAGACGGTCAACCAGCTGGACTGGGGCATCCTCGGTGCCGGCGCGTTGGCGTTCATCTTCAGCTTCGTCGACTACTACACGTGGTCCTACGGTCCGTATTCGGCGAGCGTGAACGCCTGGCACGGGTTCTTCGGCTGGTTCGCGATGCTTCTGGCCGTCGCGGGCTCAGCCGTCGTCGCGATGGAGCTGTTCGCACCGCACGTGAAGCTACCGTTCCCGAACCGGCTGATCGCCCTCGGTGCCTATGCGCTGGCCACCCTCTGCGTGATCCTCGCGCTGTTCGTGACACCCGGGCCGGACGTCAGCGGATCGGGCATCGACGAGGGGCACGGCTTCGGCTACTGGATCAGCCTGATCGTGATCATCGCCGGGTTGGTGCTGTCGTTCCTTCGCTTCCAGCAGACCGGCGGCCAGCTGCCCATCGGCGGCCAGGGTCGTAGCGGTGGCGCTGCCGGCGGCACGGCAGGCGGCCCGCCGGCCGGTGGTGGCTACGCGCCTCCGCCCGGTGGTGGGTACGGGCCTCCGCCCGGCCCGCCGCCATCGCACTAGCCGCCACAACTTCTCGTGCCGGGACACGCGCGTCGCGTGTCCCGGCACGGTCGTATTCGGGGCTGTTTCGCCGGTTTCCTGGCAGGCGGCTGTGGGCAGGATAGGGTTCGGTCGCAGCACGGATAACCCATTTGACCCGATTCGAAAAGCCTCGCCTTCTCGTGAAAGGTGTTCGCATGACGGCCTCCGGCCCGCCGCAAGGTCCACCGCAAGGTCCGCCACAAGGTCCGCCCCAAGGTCCGCCCTCCGGCCCGCCGCAAGGTCCACCGCAAGGCCCACCGCACGGTCCACCGCAAGGGCCGCCACAAGCTCCGCCGCAGGCACCGCAGGGCGGCTATGGACCGCCGTCCGGTGGCTACGGACCGCCGTCCGGCGGTTACGGTCCGCCGGCCGCGAGCTATGGCCCGCCGCCGAGTTCCGGTACCTCGTCCGGCGCCAGCAAATTCGACCCGAAGTCGGTCAACCCGCTGGACTGGGGCGTGATGGGCGCCGGCATCCTCGCCCTGATCTTCAGCTTCTTCGCCTTCTACTCCTACGATCCGAAGGGCCCAGCGAAGCTGGCGTGCTCGAGCCAGCGGAGCCAGCTCAGCGGGATCGAGAAGCAGCTGTGCGGCGGCGACTCCGCCTCCGCGTGGCACGGGTTCTTCGGCTGGTTCGGCGCCCTGCTGGTGCTGATCGCGGCGGTTGGCGTGATGGTCGCGGTGTTCGCCCCGCAACTGACACTGCCGGTGTCCATTCGGCTCATCGGCGCCGGCGTCGCCGCGCTCGGCGTGCTCTTCCTCATTCTGGCGCTGTTCATCATCCCGGACTGGCCGCCCATCGCCGACCTGGTCACGAACCAGAGTCAGTACGACGCTGTGATCGACAACAGCGTCGGCTTCAGTTGGTATGTCGTGCTCATCCTCGCCCTTGTGGTGGTCGCGCTGTCCTTCGTCCGCTTCCAGCAGACCGGTGGCGGCCTGCCCGGCCGATTCGGCGCGGCGCGGACCGGCGCCGGGGCTGGTGCCGGTACAGAGCAGGGCGGGTACAGCCCGACGACCCAGCAGTACCCGCAGCAGTACCCCCAGCAGCCCGGGCAGGGTCAACCGGCGCCGCCGCAAGGACCGCCCCAAGGAGCGCCGTCGTACGAGCCGCGGCACGAACCGCAGGCCGGCCAACCCGGCGAACCGCCGCACGAACCAGAGCAAGAGCCGCCGCCCGGCTACGGGCAGCAGCAGCCGCCGCCCGGCTACGGGCAGCAGCCGCCGCCGGGCTACGGGCAGCAGCCGCCGCCGGGCTACGGGCAGCAGCCGCCGCCGGGCTACACCCCGCCACCCGGCCAGACGCCGCAGTGACGAACGCCGAGGCCCGGGACCGCTACGGTCCCGGGCCTCGGCGCGTCTGCGGCAATCGCGCGTACGAGTGGGACAGCCTGGACAGATGGCTGCGGCGCAGACGGCGGACGAACCGGCCCGTCGCCGCGTCGTGCCCAAGCAGCTCCAGGCGGCCCGGTCGCTGTGGCCGGCGGCGGTGTGGACGGGCCTGGGCGCCGCGATCGTCTGCGCGACCCTCGCGATCGTCGCCGTCGCCGCCTGTTGGCTGCCGGTGTCAGGCACCACCGGACGCACGAACTCCGCGATCCGCGCAGGCCTGCTGACCTTTCTCGCCGCGCTGCACGGCGGCATCACCGTCGACGGCGTCAGCGCCGCCTGGCTACCGCTCGGGATGACGGTGATCGTCGGATTGACCGCGTGGCGCGCGGGGTCCGGCCTGGCAGACGCCGCACACGAGGCGGATGAGCACGATCCAGTCCGGCTGGTTCTCGCCGCGTTCGCCCAGGTGCTCAGCTTCACCGCGGGCTGCCTCGTAGCCGTCCCGTTCGCCACGCTCGGCACGAGCCGGGTGCCGATCTTCGGCGTCGGGATCGCTGCGGCCACGCTGTTCACCGTCACCGGAGCCGCCGCCTTCGTGCGGTCCAGCCCGCTGCGCGATCAGTTCCTGGACCTCGTCCCGTCGTCCGCGCGTGGGATCGCCCGCGCCGGCGCGGCAGCCGGCGCGGTGTACCTGGGCGCGGGTGCCGTACTCACTGCCGTCTCTCTGGTGCTGCACCACAGCGCGGCCGAGCGGCTGTCGGCGAGTGTCGGCGGCGGCCTGGGCGGGATCCCCGTGCTGCTGCTCGGCGTCCTCGCCGCGCCGAACGCTGCGATCGCGGGGGCGTCCTATCTGGCCGGCCCGGGCTTCACGCTCGGCGCTGACACGCACATCTGGCTGTTCGGCTCGGCGCACGGCGTGCTGCCGGCCTTCCCGATCCTGGCAGCCGTCCCGACCGGTCGTCCCAACCCGGCGACGTTCGCCGTCGCGGCGGTCGTACCGCTGATCGCCGGCGGCGTGGTCGCGCGGATGGCCTGGCGCGTCGACGGATTGTGGCGTCGGTTGAGTAGCGCGTTCGTCGCCGCGCTCGTCGCCGGCGCCATCATGTTCGTGCTCGGTTGGCAGGGCGGCGGCGCGGTCGGGGACGGTCGGCTGCACACGGTCGGAGCCTCGCCCTGGCAGCTCGGTGCCGCGGTGGCCGCAGCAGTCGCCGTGGTCGCGGTCGTCGGCGTCGTAGTGGCGGCGGCCTGGCAGGCCATGCTCGGAGCCGACGACGAGGATGACGGGCTGTCGCTGGTCGCGGGGTTGCGCGCTCCGCGCCTGCTCGGGCTGCGGGGTATCGCGCGCGACGTGCCGGCCGACGAGCCCGACGACCTCGCGGGGTAGGGGCATAAGGTTTGTCCGTGCCGCCGCGGATCGTCGTTCTCGCATCCGGGAGCGGCACCACCCTGCAGGCGATGCTCGACGACGCCGTCCTTCGTCCGCATGTCGTCGCAGCCGGTACGGACGTGCCGTCCTGCGCGGCGATGCAGCGTGCGAAGGACGCCGGGGTTGCGACGTTCGCGGTCGTGCTGCGCGACCATCCCGACCGTGACGCGTGGAACGACGCGCTGGGCCAGGCGATCGCCGACCACGATCCCGACGTCGTCGTGCTGGCCGGGTTCATGCGCATCCTCGGCCCGAAGATCGTCAGTCGGTTCCGGATCGTGAACACCCATCCGGCGCTGCTGCCCGCGTTCCCCGGTGCGCATGCGATCCGTGACGCCCTCGATGCTCGCGCGACGACCACGGGCGTCACCGTGCACTGGGTCGACGAGGGCGTCGACACCGGTCCGATCATCGCCCAGGTGCCCGTCGACGTCCGTCCCGACGATGACGAGGCGTCGCTGCGCGAACGCATCCAAGCGGCCGAGAAACCCCTTTATTTGAAGGCAATCCGCGAGCTCATCGGAGAGAAATGACGAAAATCGCCATCCGCCGTGCGCTGATCAGCGTGTACGACAAGACCGGGCTCGACGAGCTTGCCCGCGGCTTGGACGAGGCCGGCGTCGAGATCGTCTCGACCGGATCGACCGCCGCCCGCATCCGTGAGCTCGGCGTCCCGGTCACCCCGGTCGACCAGGTGACCGGGTTCCCCGAGATCCTCGGCGGCCGCGTAAAGACTTTGCACCCGCACATCCACGCCGGGCTGCTCGCCGACCAGAACGACCCCGCGCACGTGGAGACGATCAACGGCCTCGGCATCGGCGCGTTCCAGTTGCTGGTGTCGAACCTCTACCCCTTCGCCGAGACGGTCGCGAGCGGCGCGTCCGCCCCGGAGATTGTCGAGCAGATCGACATCGGCGGACCCGCGATGGTGCGCGCCAGCGCCAAGAACCACGACTCGATCGCGGTGGTCACCTCGCCCGACCGGTACCCCGATGTGCTCGCTGCGGTCGCGGCCGGCGGTTTCGATCTGGCCGCCCGGCAATTGTTGGCCACCGAGGCGTTCCGGCACACCGCCGGCTACGACATCGCCGTCGCGTCGTGGCTGGGCAGCGCGGTCGCGCCCGACGACGAGGTTGAGGGCAGCCCGTCCGGATTCCCCGGCTGGATCGCAGCGCACTATGAGCGGGCCGCGGTGCTGCGATACGGCGAGAATCCGCATCAGCGCGCGGCGCTCTACATCACCCCGGGCGGGACGGGCGGGATCGCCAATGCCGAACAGCTGTCCGGCAAGGAGATGAGCTACAACAACTACACCGACGCCGACGCCGCGTGGCGGGCCGCATACGACTTCACCGAGCCGTGCGTGGCGATCATCAAGCACGCCAACCCGTGCGGCATCGCTGTCGGCGCGGACATTGCCGAGGCGCATCGCAAGGCGCACGCCTGCGACCCGGTCAGCGCGTTCGGCGGCGTGATCGCCACCAACCGTCCGGTCAGCGGCGAGATGGCCGCGCAGCTCGCCGACGTCTTCACCGAGGTGATCGTCGCGCCGGGATTCGACGACGACGCGCTCGAGGCGCTGACGCGCAAGAAGAACCTGCGGCTGCTGATCGCCGACGCCCGTCCGTCCGAACCCGGGATCGAGCGCCGTCCGGTGTCGGGCGGAATGCTGCTGCAGACCGCGGACGCGATCGACGCGCCGGGCGACGATCCGGCGAACTGGACGCTGGCTGCGGGGGAGCCTGCGGACGCAGCGACGCTCGCCGATCTCGCCTTCGCGTGGCGCGCGGTGCGGGCGGTCAAGTCGAACGCGATCCTGCTGGCCTCGGGGCAGGCAACGGTCGGGGTCGGCATGGGGCAGGTCAACCGGGTCGACTCGTGCAAGCTCGCGGTCGATCGGGCCGGTGATCGCGCGGCGGGCTCGGTGGCGGCCTCAGACGCGTTCTTCCCGTTCAACGACGGACCCCAGGTGCTCATCGACGCCGGCGTACGCGCGATCGTCGAGCCCGGCGGATCGATCCGCGACGAGGAGACGATCGCCCTCGCCAAGGACCGCGGCGTGACGCTGTATCTGACCGGAACCCGCCACTTCGCGCATTAGGACCGCGTCGCGTGGCGCGTCCTCTCTCGATGAGTGGCGCGTCCCGCCCATGAGTGGCGCGATATTCCGCGCCATTCACTGCGCAACCGCGCCACTCATTCGAATGGGACGGGGGAATGGGACGGGACGATGACCGAGACGGACTTTCGTGATGGTGACTTCGGTGGCGAGACGTGGGAGGGGCGCGAGTTCGAGGGCTGCGATTTCACCGACGCCTACTTGGTCGACCTGGTCACCGTCGGCTGCACCTTCGTCGACTGCGACTTCAATGGCGCCGACCTGAGCGGTTCGCGGCACGAGCGCACCTCGTTCATCACCGTGCGGTTCTCCCAGACGAAGTTGGTCGACGCCGCGTTCCGGGGTTGCAAGCTGTCCGGCTCGATGTTCGATCGCGTCGGCGTCCGCGGCATCGCACTCGAGGGCGGCGACTACACCGCGATGTCGTTCGGCAAGACCAAGCTCGGCGCGCAGGACCTGTCCGGGGCGCGGTTGGCCGGCGCCAACCTGGTCGACACGGATCTGACGGGGACGAACCTGTCCGGCGCCGATCTTCGCGGCGCACGGTTCGGACGGACGGTGTTGCGCGACGTCGATCTGCGCGGATCCCGGATCGACTCACTCGACCCGCGCACCAGCGACCTGACCGGCGCCCGCGTCGACCTCGAACACGCCATCGCGTTCGCCGCGGTGTTCGGCGTGATCATCGGTTGATCTCGCGTCGGCGACGGTACGGTTCGTCGAGCCATTTCACTCCATCGAGGAGCACGATGACTGCATATCCGCCGCCTGAGGGTCACCCGCCTGCGCCGACTCCGCCCCCGCCCCCGACGGGCGTCCCGCCGCCCCCGCCCGGCTCAGTCGCGACCGAGCCCGCGCCGCCGGTTGCGTGGCTGGTCCCGGTCGCCGCCCTGCTCGCAGTGATCGGCGCGTTCACCCCGTGGTTCACGCCGGAGGCATCGGCGCGCGGCCGCACGATCGACGCGGAGATTTCGCTGTATTCGTGGAAGGACGGCAAGGTCGGGCTGATCGCGCCCATCGTGCTCGTCGTCATCGCGATCAGTGTGATCGGCCTGCTGAGCGGAAAGCGTCGCGGGCGGCTGGCGGGCGCGGCCGACCCGGTCAAGGCGGCCGGCAAATACGCCGTCATCGCCGGTGCCGTCAGCGCGGTCTGCCTCGTGATCGCGTGGTTCCTCGTCACGTCCCGGTACACCTTCAACGGCCTGAGCTGGGACGAGCTCGACAAGCGCTTGGCCGCACTCGGCGGGTCGCTGTCGCGTGGACCGCAGATCGGCTACTTCCTCACCATCGCAGCCGCAGCGCTGGCGATCATCGGCGGCGTGCTGATGATGACGGTGAGCAAGGAGAAGGCGTCGGCCGACAGCCCGACACCCCCGAGCTACGGGCCGCCGTCGTCGCTGCAGAAGCCGCCCGCGCCGCAGGGATGAGCACCGCCGACGCCGAAGTGCGCCGCAGCCGCGCCATGGCCTGGCTGCCGGCCAGCTTCGCCGTGGTCGCACTGGTCGGCGCGGCCCTGCCGTGGTTCGCGCCGACCGGGACGGGCCGCAGCGGGCGTCTTCACATTCCCGAGGCGCACTGCTGGCAGGCCGGACGGATCGGCTTCCTCGCACCGCTCCTCCTCGTCCTCACCGCGCTGTCGATCGTCGGTCCTCGCGTGGGTTGGTTCGGCAGGAACCAGCCTCCGCGACGGTTGGGCCGGGACGGGTGGTTCCTCGCCGGCGCCGGGGTCGTCGCCGGGATCGTCCTGTTGCTCACCTGGCTGCTGCTGCCGAAGAGCTATACGTTCTCCGGGCTCACCTGGGACAACGTCGCCGCTGCCGGCTTCGACATGCAGCGCGGCCCGCAGCCCGGCTACTTCCTCACCATCGCGGCTGCGGGCGATGCCGTCGTCTGCGGTGTCGTCTATCTGTTCGCCGCACGACGTGAGGCGTCCGACAGGAGCGAGGTCACGGCTGGCATCATCGACAGTCATGACGGCGAGGATCCTGGACGGTAAGGCGACTCTCGCCGGTATCAAGGTCGAACTGGCCGAGCGGGTCGCGAAGCTGGCCGAGCGCGGCATCGTCCCGGGACTGGGGACCGTCCTCGTCGGCGACGACCCGGCCAGCCGCTGGTACGTCAACGCCAAGCACAAGGACAGCGCCGAGATCGGTATCGCCAGCATCGGCCGAGACCTCCCGGCCGGCAGCACCCAGGCCGAGGTCGAGGCCGTGATCGACGAGCTCAACGCCGACCCGACGTGTACCGCGTTCCTGGTGCAGCTTCCGACCGGGTTGGGCAGCGCTGCCGAGAACGACCTCCTGCTCCGCGTCAACCCGGCCAAGGACGTCGACGGGTTGCACCCGATGAACCTCGGCTGGCTCGTACTCGGCAGGACGGCACCGTTGCCGTGCACACCCACCGGCATCATCGAATTGCTGCGCCGGTACGAGGTCCCGATCGCCGGGGCGCACGTGGTGATCGTCGGCCGCGGCATCACCGTCGGCCGTCCGCTCGGACTCATGCTCACCCGGCGCAGCGAGAACGCAACGGTCACCCAGTGCCACACCGGAACACGCGACCTCGCCTCGATCGTGCGGCAGGCGGACATCGTCGTCGCTGCCGCCGGATCCGCGGGACTCATCACCGCCGACATGGTCAAACCCGGCGCCGCCGTGCTCGATGCCGGGGTCAGCCGGGTCGACGGCAAGATCGCCGGCGACGTGGCGCCCGAGGTGGCCGAGGTCGCGGGCTGGCTCAGCCCCAACCCGGGCGGTGTCGGTCCGATGACCCGGGCGATGTTGCTCCGCAACGTCGTCGAGGCAGCAGAACGGTCCTGATGCCGGCAAACAAGTCGAGTCGGACGGACTGGTTGCACGACCAGGCGCCGTTCACCGTGGTCGCGCTGCTCATGGTGCTGTCGGTGCTGTACCTGCTGATCTGGCCCGACCATTGGCGCCGCGGCGTCGGCATCATCGCGGTCGCCATGTTCGTCGCCGGTGTGCTTCGACTGGTGCTGCCGGCGCAGCGAATAGGCATGCTCGCGGTGCGGGCCCGCTGGTTCGACGCCGTGTGTTACTTCGCGCTCGGCGTGGTGATCATCGGCGTCTCGCTGCGACTTCAGTAACAGCGCGTCGCGACCGGGTGCGTCGGTACGGCCGGTGCCGACTAACCTCGGTTCGGACCCCACTCGACGAGGAGAAACGCATGTCGCACAGCAGCCGCCGCGGGAAAGTCACCGTCGTCGGAGCCGGTTTCTACGGATCGACTACGGCCCAGCGCCTGGCCGAGTACGACGTGTTCGAGACCGTGGTGCTCACCGACATCGTCGAGGGCAAGCCCGAGGGTCTCGCGCTCGACCTGAACCAGTCCCGTCCGATCGAGGGCTTCGAGACGACCGTCGTGGGCAGCACCACGACGCCCGACGGTGGCGGGTACGAGCCGACGGCGAACTCCGACGTCGTGGTGATCACCGCGGGCCTGCCCCGCAAGCCCGGCATGAGCCGGATGGACCTGCTCGAGGTCAACGCGAAGATCGTCCGGGGCGTTGCCGAGAACATCGCCAAGCACGCGCCGAACGCCGTGATCATCGTCGTGTCCAACCCGCTGGACGAGATGACCGCGCTGACCCAGCTCGCCAGCAGGTTCTCGAAGCAGCGCGTGTTCGGCCAGGCAGGCGTACTCGACACGGCGCGCTTCACGAACAACGTGGCCACCGCGCTCGGCATCCCGGTCGGGTCGGTCGAGACGCTCACCCTCGGCTCGCACGGCGACACTATGGTGCCCGTCCCGTCCGCCTGCTTCGTCGACGGCAAGCCGCTCACCGATGTCATGGACCAGGACAAGATCGACGAGCTCGTCACCCGCACCCGCAACGGCGGGGCCGAGGTGGTCGCGCTGCTCAAGACCGGCTCGGCGTACTACGCGCCGTCGGCCGCCGCGGCACGCATGGCCCGCGCCGTCATCGAGGACTCCGGCTCGACGATCCCGGTGTGCGCGTGGGTCGACGGAGAGTACGGGATCAACGGCGTGTACCTCGGCGTCGAGGCCGAGATCGGACGTGAGGGTGTCAAGAAGATCGTCGAGCGCGACCTGACCGAGTCCGAGCTCGCCGGCCTGAAGGACGCCGCAGATGCCGTCCGCGCCAAGCAAGCGGATATAGCAAACCTCTGACAGTGGTCAGTTTCGGCGACAGTGGTCAGTTGCAACTGACCACTGTGGGCCGAACTGACCACTGTCGGCGCCGACTAATCTCAGGGCCGCCTCTACGTAGCGGTTGACGATCTCGGCGGGGTCGGTGTGGCGGGAACGGTCGAACCAGTCGCTGGTGCGGCTGCACATGTCGAGGATCATCAGCGTCTGCCCGACCGCGTCGCCGATGAGCCGGAACGTTCCGTCCGAGGCGCCCGCGCGGATGAACCCGGTCAGGGTGCGCCGCGTCGCCCGCCGTACAGCGACGATCTCCGCGTAGTGATCCGGCGACAGATGCAGGTACTCATGCCGCACGAGCTGCGCGAGCTCGGGCTGATCGACGTGCCCGGCGACGTAGGCGCCGACGTAGGCGCGGAAACCGTCCACGGGGGCGGCACCCGCGTCGTGGAGCGCGGTGTCGATCCGGCGGCGCATCCGGTTGTGACCGTGCCGCACGATTGTGAACAGCAGCTCGTCGCGCGACGGGAAGTGGTTGTACAGCGCGCCGGGCGACAAGCCGCACGCCTTCGTCAATTCCCGCACGGACGTGTGGGCGGCGCCGTCCTGGAAGAACAACGCGGCCGACGTCGCGAGGACCCGTCGCGCGGCCGGCGACAGGGCGTCGAGATCGGGTTGATCGGCGAATGCGGCAGCAAAGATCGTCACGAGACGGTTGCGATCGTTGACTCGCGCATGAGCCTCTGGATATAAACGGTCGTTCACAAGAGTGCATTTGATCACAGGAGCCGCCTGATGAGTACCGGGACGACGTCCGAATCAGCGGCCGCACCCTCGGCCGGCGCAGGATTCTGGAATCGGCAACTGCAGCACTACCCGTCCGGCCGCACACGCGTCACCTGCCTCGGCATCGTGGTGCTCGCGACGATCGTCCTCTACTACCAGTTCTATCTGGCCGGTGCGGTCGCGACGCACATCATCGCCGAGTACCACATGTCCTTCGTCTACTACGTGAACATCAGCGTGGTCGGCTACATACTCGGCGCAGCCGCTTCGTTCGCCACCGGCGCCGCGGATCGTTACGGACGCGTCAACATCGTCACGATCGGGTTGTTCATCGTCGGACTGCTGTGCCTGCTGGGTATTCCGAACACGCACAGCAAGCTCGGCTTCGGCATCGTGTTCGTGCTCATCGGTGTCGTCGAAGGCATCATCCTGGTCGCCACGCCGGCTCTGATCCGCGACTTCAGCCCGCAACTCGGACGGGCGTCCGCGATGGGATTCTGGACGCTGGGCCCGGTGCTCGGCAGCCTCGTCGTGAGCATCCAGGTGAGCAACACCAGCGACAGCACGGCCTGGCAGGACCACTACATCGCGGCCGGGGTCGTCGGCCTCGTCGTCGCCGCGCTGTCCGCGGCGTTCCTGCGCGAACTCGCGCCCAACCTGCGCGACCAGATCATGGTCAGCGCCCGCGACCGCGCGCTGGTCGAGGCACGCGCCAAGGGCATCGACGTCGAGGCATCGCTGCGCAGCCCGTTCCGTCAGATGCTCAAGCCCGACATCGTCCTGTCGGCGTTCGCGATCAGCGTGTTCTTGATCATCTACTACCTGGCCGTCGGGTTCTTCCCCGTCTACTTCCAGACGATCTTCGGCTTCAGCCAGCAGGATGCGAACGGGCTCGGCAACTGGAACTGGGCCTTCAACGCGATCGCGCTGCTGCTGATCGGGTTCGCGTCCGACAAGGTCATGGTGCGCAAGCCGTTCATGATCGTCGGCGCGGTCGGCGCGATCGTCATGACGATCATCTTCCTGAGCCGGGCGACGCATCCGGACACCAGCTACTACACCTTCGTGGTGATCGTCAGCCTGCTCGCGGTGTTCCTCGGCGTTGCCTACGCACCGTGGATGGCGAGCTTCACCGAGACCGTCGAGCGGCGCAATCCCGCGCTCACCGCCACCGGTCTTGCGGTGTGGGGGTTGATCATCCGGATCGTGATCGCGGTGTCGGTGTTCTTCGTGCCGCACGTCGTGGACACCGTGACGACGCTCGTCGACAAGGGCGGCGCGGTGCAGCAGGCCCTGGACGACCCGAAGCTGACGGCCGATCAACGGTCGGTCGTGCAGGCGGTTGCGGCCGACCCGTCCATCGTGACCAAGGCGCAGTCGCTCGCCGCGAAGTACAAGACGGAGCTGGCCACCGCGGCCAAGATCGACCCCGCCACGCAGGCCGCGCTGGCGAAGAACCCCAACGACGTCAACGCCCAGATCAAGGCCTTGAGCGAGCTGACGGGCGTGAGCGTCGCCGACGTCACCACCGTCGTCCAACTCAACCTGCAGCACGCGCAGGCGCTGCAGGCCGGCGCGGCGATCGACACCGCGACCGCCACCACGCTGTTGACCGATCCGACGAACAAGCAGGCGGGCGCCAAGGCGGTGCAAGAGATCGTCGCCAAGCTGCACGTCACGCAACAGCAGGCCGTCGCGCTGATCACCGAACTGCGCTCGATCCCGCCCCAGCAACTGCTCGTGGTCAAGCAGGACGGGCCGAAGGTGGTCGTCGCCGCGGCGCAGCTGAAGAAACTCGGCGCGATCCCGGCGGCCGACCTCGCCTTCCTGAAGAAGTACGGTCCGGCGCTGCAGGATCCGAACGTTCAGGCCGACCTGAAGTTCCTGCAGGCCAACGGGCCGGCGGTGCAGCAGGCGGCCGCGGACTCACCCAAGCAGTGGCAGCACTACTTCTGGGTGGCGGTGGGCGGCGAGATCGTCTTCATCCCGCTGATCTTCCTGATGGCCGGCTACTGGAGCACGCGCCGTGCCCGGCAGGCCGAGCAGGAACACGAGGCCTGGGTCGCCGACGAACTCGCCAAGCTGGGTGACTACTAGTCGAAGTCCCCGAGCAGGGCGCTGCGCAGCACGTCCAGTCCGACCGCTCCGATGTCGAGCGCGCGGCGGTGGAAGGCGGCCAGGTCGAAACCGTCGCCTTCACGCTCGCGCACCTGGTCGCGTAGCCGGAACCACAGCCGCTGCCCGACCTTGTACGCGGGAGCCTGACCCGGCCAACCAAGATAGCGGTCGAGTTCGAAGCGCCGGAACCCCTCGGCGGAGTGGCAGTGCTCGGACAGGAACTGCCAGGCCTTGTCGTAGTCCCACGCACCGCCGCCCACCGACGCCGGCGCGGGGAAGCCGCAGTGGATGCCGATGTCGAGCACGACGCGGGCGGCACGCAGCGACTGTCCGTCGAGCATGCCCAGGTAGTCGGCCGGATCGTCCAGAAAGCCCAGGTCGGCCATGAGCTGCTCGGCATACAGCGCCCAGCCCTCGCCGTAGCCGCTCGACCAGCACGCGAGCCGGCGCCAGCGATTGAGCAGGTCGCGCCGGTACACCGTCTGGGCGATCTGCAGGTGATGACCCGGCACGCCCTCGTGGTAGACGGTCGTGAGCTCCTTCCACGTCGCGAACGACGTGACGCCCTTCGGTACCGACCACCACATCCGGCCCGGACGGGTGACCAGGTCGTCGCTCGGGCCGGTGTAGTAGATCCCGCCCGCGGACGTCGGCGCGATGCGGCACTCCAGGGTGCGGATCGGCTCGGGGATGTCGAAGTGGCTGCCGGCCAACGCCTCGATCGCGGCGTCGGACTTCTCCTGCATCCATGCCTGCAGCGCGTCCGTACCGTGCAGCAACCGCGCGGCGTCGCCGTCGAGCGCCTCGATCGCCTCGACCACGGATTCACCCGGAGCGATCTTGTCGGCGGTCCGGTGCATCTCGGCGACGATGCGGGCGAGCTCTTCCTGGCCCCACTCGTAGGTCTCTTCGAGGTCGACAGTCGCGCCGAGGAACCGCTGCGAGTTCGGGATGTACCGTTCGCGGCCCACCGCGTCGACCTCGCCGGCCCGCCCGAGCAGTTCCTCGCCGAGGAAGGTCTCCAGGCGCGCATACGCCTCGCTGGCCGACTCGGCGTTGCGGGCGAGATCAGCGCGCAGCGAGTCGGGCAGCGCCGCGCCGGTGCTCGTGGCTGCGGTGCACGCCCAGTCGCCGAAGAAGCCGTCCGGGCCGACATTGTCCGCGCATTGCTTGATGGCGATCTCGACCTGGCGCCGGGCGCTGACGTACCCGCGGTCGGCCGCGTAACGCAGCGAGGCGATGTAGCCGTCGACCGCGGCCGACACCGCGCCGAGCCGCGTGGCCGCCGCTGTCCAGTCGTCGACGGACGCGGTCGGCGTCAGGTCGAAGATGTCGCGGATCCCCTGCAACGGGGAGTCGATGTTGTTCAGGTGCGACTCCTCTTCACCGAGCGCGCGCAGCCGCTCGGCGACCTCGAGGTCGCCGCCCAACGCAGCGATCGTGATCTTGTCCGTGGGGTCGGTCGCAGTGGCAGCGTGCAACTGGTCCAGCGTCGCCGCGCGCAGCGCCGAGCGCTCGGCGTACCAGTCGGGGTCGTAGCTGGGTAGCGCGTCGTCGTGCCCGGTCAGGCCGATGTAGGTGGCGAGCATCGGGTCAAGCGCTGCTGCAGCGTCCAGGTACTGCTCGGCCACGCGGTCCACTGCCGTAGGGGTGCGTGTGTCGGTCATAACCAGGAAGACTATGACCCGGTCGCCGATGACGTGCTGACACAAGGTATCTTGACGTCAAGAGAAACTGACGGTGGAGGTTTTCGAGGTAATGGCCAAGATCAAGGTTCAGGGAACGGTCGTCGAACTGGACGGCGACGAGATGACGCGCATCATCTGGCAGTTCATCAAGGACAAACTGATCCTTCCCTACCTCGACGTGAACCTCGAGTACTACGACCTCGGCATCGAGCACCGCGACGCCACCGACGACCAGGTCACCGTCGACGCGGCCAACGCGATCAAGAAGCACGGCGTCGGCGTCAAATGCGCCACGATCACCCCGGACGAAGCGCGGGTCGAGGAGTTCGGCCTCAAGCACATGTGGCGCTCGCCCAACGGGACGATCCGCAACATCCTCGGCGGCGTGATCTTCCGCGAGCCGATCATCATGAGCAACGTGCCGCGGCTCGTGCCGGGCTGGACCAAGCCGATCGTCGTCGGCCGTCACGCGTTCGGTGACCAGTACCGCGCCACCGACCTGAAGGTGCCCGGCGAGGGCACGCTGACCCTGACGTTCACGCCCAAGGACGGCTCGGAGCCGATCGAGCTCAACGTCTTCGACTTCCCCGGCCCGGGAGTCGCCTTGGCGATGTACAACCTGGACGATTCGATCCGCGACTTCGCCCGCGCGTCCATGCGGTACGGCCTGAACCGGAACTACCCGGTGTACCTGTCGACGAAGAACACGATCCTCAAGGGCTACGACGGCCGGTTCAAGGACATCTTCGCCGAGGTCTTCGAGTCGGAGTTCAAGGCCGACTTCGAGAAGGCCGGGATCACCTACGAGCACCGCCTCATCGACGACATGGTCGCGGCCTCGCTCAAGTGGGAGGGCGGCTACGTCTGGGCGTGCAAGAACTACGACGGGGACGTGCAGTCCGACACCGTCGCACAGGGCTTCGGCTCGCTCGGGCTGATGACGTCGGTCCTCATGTCCCCGGACGGCAAGACCGTGGAGGCCGAAGCGGCGCACGGCACCGTCACCCGGCACTTCCGCCAGCACCAGCAGGGCAAGCCGACCTCGACCAATCCGATCGCGTCGATCTTCGCCTGGACGCGCGGACTGGCCCACCGCGGTGAGCTCGACGGCACGCCGGAGGTCACCAACTTCGCGCACACGCTCGAGAAGGTGTGCGTCGACACGGTCGAGGGCGGTCAGATGACCAAGGACCTCGCCCTGCTCGTGGGCGACGACGCCGAGTGGCTGACCACCGAGGAGTTCCTCGCCGCGATCGACTCGAACCTGCAGAAGGCGCTCGCCTAGCTGCGGTCAGGCTTGGCCTCCAGGCAGGGCGACACGCCGCGGGCGACCCTGCTACGGGGCCAAGACGGCGCGGGAAAATGTGGCGTGGGTCACTACTACAGCACGTTACAGGTATGTGTCGTCCGGGTTATCACTACCTGAAGGGTTGGTGACCCCCCGCACCCCCGGACGGAGAACTGCATGCTCGCCTGCGAACGCCACGGATCCGGCGAGCCTCTGGTTCTCATCCATGGCCTCACGCACCGGCGGCAAGCCTGGTACCCGGTTGTGGATCACTTGGCCGTGCATCGCGAGGTGATCCTGGTCGACCTGCCCGGGCACGGGCAGTCACCCGAACTGATCACCGACGGCCGTCCGGTACCGGACGTGCTGCGCGACATGTTCAAGGACTTCCTCGACCGCGAGGGTCTGGACCGTCCGCACGTCGCCGGTAACTCGCTGGGCGGACGGATCGCGCTCGAGGCCGCGGTCAACGGTCACGCCCGCAGCGCCACCGCGCTGTCACCGGCCGGCTTCTGGCGCACCGAGGCGTCGTTCGCGCACACCCGGCGGATCTTCAACTCCGCCGCCGCCGTCGTCGACCGTCTGGGCACCAACGTCGACCGGCTCGCGTTCACCCGGGCCGGACGCCGCCTGGTCTACAGCGCGCTGATGGCTCATCCCACCCGAGTGCCTGCCGACACCAGCCTCGGCGACATCCGCGGTTTCCGGCGGGCGATGCCGGCGCTGCGCACTCTGCTCGGCGCCGCGACACCGTTCACCGGTGAGATCCCCTCGAACGTTCGCGTCACGATCGCCTGGGCGGCGCGCGATCTGGTGCTCCCGCGCTGGCAGGCCGAGGTGGCCCGCGCCGTGCTGCCGGACGCCGAGCACGTGATGATGCGCGGCGTGGGCCACGTTCCGATGTGGGACGACCCCAAGCAAGTCACCGGGATCCTGCTGCGCGGCAGCGCCCACGCCGCTCGTCTGGCGCCGCTGACTCTCGTCGGCGGCGAGCCGAAGCTGCGGGCCGCGACCGCCTGAGGAGGCGGATCGCACTCCCTACACTGGTTCCGTGGCCGGCCAGACGCTGCTGAACATCGGCATCGTCCTGCTGCTGATCCTCATCGAGGGACTCTTCGTCGCCGCTGAGATCGCGCTGGTGTCCTTGCGCGAGGGCCAGGTGCGGACGATGGCCGAATCCAGCCGGCGCGGCGCGATCGTGGCCAAGCTGGTCAGCGATCCGAACCGGTTCCTCGCCGCCGTCCAGATCGGCGTCACCACGACGGCCCTGCTGTCCAGTGCCTTCGGCGCGGTCACCCTCTCCGACGCAGCCAAGCGCTTCCTCGTCGACCACGGCTGGGGGGAGAGCATCGCGGCGGCCACCGGCGTCGTCGGGGTCACCCTGATCATCACGTTCGTCACCCTGGTGGTCGGGGAACTCGCCCCGAAGCGGCTTGCGCTGCAACGCACCGAGGGCGCCGCCAAGGTATTCGGCCCGCCGCTGAGCAAGATCGCGACCTTCTTCCGTCCGGTCATCTGGCTGCTGTCCCGCTCGACGAACGGGCTCGTCCGGCTGCTCGGGGGCGACCCGGAGGCCGGGCGCGAGCCGATCACCCAGGACGAGCTGCGCGGGTTGGTTGCCGCCCACGAGTCGCTGTCCACCGACGAGCGCCGGCTGATCGACGACGTGTTCGCCGCCGGCGAGCGGTCGATCGGTGAGGTCATGGTGCCGCGCACCGACGTGGTGTTCCTCGAGGCGTCGCTGACGGTGAGCAAGGCGACCAAGCTCGCCGCCGACTCGCCGCACAGCCGGTACCCGGTCGTCGGCCGCACGTACGACGAGATCCTCGGCTATGTGCACATGCGCGACCTGGTGCTCGGCGACCCGCGCAAGTCACGTGACCGCACGGTGGGCAGCCTGGCCCGCGAGGTCAAGGTCATGCCGGGCACGAAGCGGGTGCTCAGCGCGCTGTCCGAGATGCGCCGCGAGGGCCACCATCTCGGGATCGTCGTCGACGAGTACGGCGGCACCGACGGCATCGTGACGCTGGAGGACCTCGTGGAAGAGGTCGTCGGCGACATCCGCGAGGAGGGCGGGCGGCCCGACGCCGACAGTCCGCGCCGGCTGTCCGGCGGCGTGGTCGAACTGGACGGCAAGGAGAATTTGGACGAGGTCGCCGAGGTTACCGGGCTTGAGCTGCCGGAAGGCCCGTACGCGACCCTCGGCGGCTGGGTGATGGCCGAGCTCGGTCGACTGCCCCAGCTGCACGACCGGGTCTCGCACGACGGATACCTGCTCGACGTGGTCGAGATCGACGGACGGCGCGTGGCGCGGGTGCGCGTCACACCACCGCCGGACGAACACCCTGCCGAGGACAAGCCGGATCACGCGGGTGCCACAATCGACCATCATGGCTGAAGCTGCCGGTGCTAACGCCCGTCCTCGCGTCCTTTCGGGCATCCAGCCCACCGCCGACTCGTTCCATCTCGGCAACTATCTCGGCGCCATCAAGCAGTGGGTCGCCCTGCAGGACGACCACGACGCCTTCTACTGCGTCGTCGACCTGCATGCGATCACGCTCGACCCGCCGCCGCCGGACGAGCTGACCCGGCGTACCCGGATCTCCGCCGCCCAGCTGCTTGCCGCCGGTCTCGACCCGCAGCGCTGCGCGCTGTTCGTGCAGAGCCACGTGCCGCAGCACGCGCAGCTGTCCTGGGTGCTCGAATGCCTCACCGGGTTCGGTGAGGCCAGCCGGATGACGCAGTTCAAGGACAAGTCGGCGCGCGGCGGGGCCGACCACTATGCCGTCGGTCTGTTCACCTACCCGGTGCTGCAGGCGGCCGACATCCTGCTCTACCAGGCAAACCGGGTGCCGGTCGGCGAGGACCAGCGTCAGCACCTGGAGCTGACCCGCAACCTCGCGCAGCGGTTCAACTCGCGCTACGGCCAGACGTTCGTCGTGCCCGACGCATTCATCCCGGCCGGTACCGCCAAGGTGCTCGACCTGCAGGAACCTAGCGCGAAGATGTCCAAGTCGCTGGGCGATGCGGGCACGCTCAACCTGCTCGACGATCCCGCCGCGCTCACCAAGAAGATCAAGCGCGCGGTGACCGACACCGAGACCGAGGTGCGCTACGACCCGGTCGCCAAGGCCGGCGTGTCCAACCTGCTCGCGATCCTCGGCGCGGTGACCGACCGGGCGCCCGAGGACGCGGCGAAGGACTTCGAAGGGCTGGGATACGGAGCGCTTAAAGCTGCCGTCGCGGAGGCGGTGGTGGCTTTCGCCGGTCCGTTCGCAGCGCGTACCCGCGCGCTGCTCGACGACCCGGCCGAGCTCGACCGGATCCTGGCGGCAGGCGCCTCGCGGGCGCGCGCGGTCGCCGGCCCGACTCTCGACGAGGCCTACCGCCGCGTCGGCTTCCTACCGGCGGCGCAATGAGGCCGCTCCTGCTCGGGGTCGCGATCGCCATCCCCGCACCGCACGCCGCGGTGCTCACGTCGTGGCGCCACCGCGTGGGCGACCCCGCGGCCGACCTGGTGTTTCCGCACGTCACACTGCTGCCGCCGACCGCGGTCGAGCCCGGGGACCTGCCCGACATCGAGAAGCACCTCGAAGATGTGGCCCAGCACGCCCGTCCGTTCGTCATGCACCTGGCCGGCACCGGCACGTTCCGGCCCACGACACCGGTGGTGTTCGTGCAGGTGGCGCGCGGAGTCGGCGACTGCGAGGAACTGGAGTCGGCGATCCGCCGCGGTCCGCTCGAGCGCGAACTCGACTTTCCCTACCACCCGCACGTGACGATCGCCCACGACATCGACGACCCCTCACTCGATGCCGCCTACGACGGACTGGCCGGCTTCATCGCCCGGTTCGAGGTCAGCAGTTTCGTGCTGTTCTCGCGCAACGGCGACCAGCGCTGGCGTTGGCGCCGCGAATTCCCGCTCGGAAACGAATCGGAATAGTCACCCCACGAAATCGCCCGGAAAGCGTGGCGATCGCCGTTACTCACGCGAATCTCCTCCGCCGGCTGTGCCGTTGGCCCCCTGTAATGGGTATTCCTGAAGGGTGACCGGTTTGGCCCAGCGGCCGTGGGTCCGGAAATTCGTCGCTGCCTGGGAGCGGCTGCGAATCACCAACGGCAACCTGTACGCCGCTGCGATCGTCTACTTCAGCTTCCTCGCGCTGTTCCCGATGCTGCTGCTCGGCGTGTCCGTGCTCGGCTTCGTCCTCTATGCGCACCCGGAAACGCTGCAGAGCCTGTTCGACAAGATCTCGAGGAACTTCCCCGGCCAGGTCGGACACACGCTCACCGACTCGATCAATGCCGCGATCCACGCGCGCGCCGGGCTCGGGCTGATCGGCCTCGCCGGGGTGCTGCTCACCGGGTTGGGCTGGATCGCCAATCTGCGCGCCGCCCTGGACGCCATCTGGCGCCGGACGCCGCCGAAGGAGAACCCGATCAGGCAGCGGCTGGTCAACCTCGGCATCCTTGCCGCTCTGGGCTTGGCGCTGCTCGTCTCGCTCGGGATCACCGCGGGCTGGGCGGCGTTCGCCCACCAGATCCTGTCGGCCGTCGGGCTCGCCAAGATCCCGGGCATGGGCACCCTGCTGGGTGTCGTCGGCATCGCGGTCGCGGTGCTCGCCGACAGCGTGCTGTTCCTGTTCGTCCTCGTGCGCCTGCCCCGCGCCGACGTGCCGCCCGGCATCGGTTTCCGTGGCGCGCTGCTGGCCGCGGTGGGGTTCGAGCTCTTGAAGATCATCGGCACGTACACGGTGGCGGCCACGGCGCACAGCGCGACGACCGGTCCGTTCGCCGGGCTGGCGGCGGTGCTCATCTGGTTCCAGCTCGTGACGCGCTGGGTGCTGTACTGCGCGGCGTGGACGGCCGAGTCGACCGCCGCGCACACAAGCCCGCCGCCGCCCGTCCCCGTTATGGAGCACGACCAGTCGGAGCCTGCCGAGCCCGCCGCCTCCGTGTCACCAGCGGCGGTCGGTGCGGCCCTGGTCGGCGCCGGTGCAGTCGCCGGCGCCGCGGTCGCCGCGCTCGGGTTACGCCGCCGCGATTAGTCGCGCTCGGGCCATGATCGTGGCAAGGTGCTAAGCGAAGTACTTGCACAATCTGATAGCTCGACACCTTTCGTCTGCATTCACATAGTTCGTTCACAACTCTTCGCATACCGGCACCACCGACCCACCGGGGCCGGCGGTGCCGATGACCCTTCGGGAGTTTCGGCATGACCGAAAGTGGTTCGCCCCTGCCCCAGGACGCGGTGGCCAGATTCGCCGCAGACGCAAAAGAGCTCAGACAACGCACCGAAGCGGCCCGCGCTGCACTCGAGAGCGCGACTGCAACGCAGACCGACGGCGCGGTGACCGTGACCGTCGACGTGAGCGGCGCCCTCGTCGGGCTCCGGCTCGCGCCGTCGGCCATGGAACGGGGCCCGGACGCGCTCGCCCGGGCCGTCCTCCGCACGGCCCGCTCCGGGCGCGTGCAGGCGCTGCGGCAGGCGCAACGCGACGTCGCGGCCATCGTCGGGCCGGACAGTCGGGCCGTGGCGATCCTGCGCCGCCAGGAGCACGACCTGGAGCCGCCGAGCGAGCCGGAGCCCGACGGGTCCGCCGGGCTCGGGTGGTGACGGGCGATGGCTGTCGAATTGCCGGGGCCGGTCGCCGACTTCCTCAACTTCATCGGGATCAACTGGCCGAACGTGAACGAGGACAAGGTCCGCGAGTTCGGCCGGCACGTCGCCGAGTTCGGCCAGAGCCTGCAGCAGACCCACCAGGACGCGTCCGGCACCGTCGAAGCGCTGGGTGAGGCCTACCAGGGCGCGGCGTACGAGCAATTGCTCGCCACCTGGGGCGCCAAGGCCGACTCGCACATGGCCGAGCTGATCACCGGCTGCGCACTCGTCTCCACCGCGATGGACGCCGGCGCCGACGTGATCGTCGGTATGAAGGTCGAGGCGATCGGTCAGCTGGTGGTGATGGCGGGCGAGTTCCTCGCCGCGCAGGCGGCCGCGATCGAGACATTCGGCGCTTCGGAGGCCATCGCCGCGCTGGTCGAGGAAGAGGGCCAGCAACTGGTGAGCCTCCTCGAGCAGCGACTGCTGCAGTACGTCGAGGGCCAGATCATCGAAGCCGCCGTCGGGCCGCTGATCGACAAGGTGGCCCAGGCGGTCTCCGGGCTCGTCTACCAGGGCGTGGCCGGCGCATTGGGCGTCTCTGCCGGCGGATCGGTGTCCATGTCGCCGAGCGCGGTGCTGGGCCACGCGCAGCACCTCGAGGGGCACGCGGTGACCGTGGGCAGCCACGCGCAGCAGTTCAGCGCCGCGGCGGGAGGGATCAGCTTTGAGTAACGCGATCGTGCAGGCGCTGGAAGAGGCCGCGACCAAGGTCGCGAAAGCCGTCGAGGACGCCGCCCACTCGGTCGGCCACTTCTTCGAAGACACCGGTACCCGGCTCAGGCGCGCCGTGACGGACCTGACCGAACACGATGACCGGTCCGCGTCCGAGCTCGATCGGGCGGGCCGGCACGCCGACGAGACCCCGCACGTCCACGGCGGCGGGTCGGGATCGACGATCCCGGCGGCGGCCGGTGGCGGCGGGCCGGACGTGGTCGCCGAGACCGAGCGAGCGGCACAGTTCGGCACCGGCGTCCGGACCGGGCTCGATGCGAAACGGGCCGACCCGCGCACCAGCCGGCAGATCCCGGACGGCTACGACCCGTTCCACGGCCAGACGCCCGAGGAGTACCTCGGTGCCCACACCAAGGACCCCATGTTCACCGACGGCGGGCACCCGAACTGGAACTACGAGGGCGAGGCACCCGACCACGGGGCGCTCGGCCCGGAGGAGCAGACCCATCTGCCGGTCGGAAGGCGTATCGACCGCTACGGCAGCGAGTACGGCAGCTACCTGTCGCCCGAGGGCACCGCGTACCCGAACCGCGGTCTGCCGGCGGACAACCTGGCCAAGCCGTACCACCAGTACGAGGTGGTCAAGCCGCTGCCGGTGCGGCGCGGCGTGGTGAAGGATGCCTTCGGCGAGCCGGGTCTCGGGCTGCAGTTCCGCACGAACGGCCGGATCAAGTGGTACATCCAGCACGGCTATCTCAGGGAGATCAAGTGAACGTCGCGGAGCTACGGGAAGCGGTCTCGGAGCGTGGCCAGAGTTCGATGTTCGACATCCGCTCGGTCGCCCAACCGAGCGCGACCCCGGACAACGTCCATGTCGTCGAACCGGTCGCCGACGACACCGGGCGCTGGGTTGTCTACTACATCGAGCGCGGCGAGTGGATCGAGCCGGAGTACTTCGACGACGAGAACGCCGCGTGCGAGTACGCGCTGTCGATCCTGAATGAGCCGCCGGCCGCGTCGTACACGCCGTCGGCCGAGGCGGACGCGACAGCGACCCGTCTCGCGCAGGGCGACGAGGCCGAGTTGCGCCGGATGCTGCGCGAACGCGGGATCGACCCGGACGCCGGCTGACGCTCAGCGGCCGACGGCGTAACCCTGCATGCCGCGGGCATTCGCCCCGGCGCGCAGCCGTCCCTCCGGATCGCGGCTGACCGCGCACATGCGACCGAGCGACCACGGCGCGCTGACGACGACGTCATGGCCGCGCCGGCGCAGTTCGGCGATCACGTCGACGCCGAGGCGATCTTCGATGACGACCTGGCGTGGGAAGGCCTCGCGCGGATAGAACGAACTCGGGAAATGCGTCGTGTGGAAGGCCGGCGCGTCGATGGCCTCCTGCAGGTTCATCCCGCCGATCAGATGATTGAGCAGGAACCCGAGCTGCCACTGGTCCTGCTGGTCGCCGCCGGGTGTGCCGAACGCGATCGTCGGCGCGCCGTCGCGTAATCCCAGGCTGGGCGACAAGGTGGTACGCGGGCGGTGTCCCGGACGCAGTGTGTTCGGCAGGCCCTCCTGCAACCAGGCCATCTGAAGCCGGGTGCCGAGCGGGAAGCCGAGCGTCGGGATGACCGGGGACGAGTGCAGCCAGCCGCCGCTCGGGGTGGCCGCGACGAGGTTGCCGAACCGGTCGGCCACGCTCACGTGGCAGGTGTCCCCGCGCGTCTCTCCGGTGCGCGACACGGTCGGCTCCGAGGTCGTCGGGTCGTATTCACCGGCACTGTCGGCGCGCTCGGCAGCGGTGAGCGTGAGGTCGGGCAGCACGGGCGTGCGGCCCATCGGGGTGCCCGGCCGCAGCCGGTCGTCGGCGGTGTCGGTGACCAGCGTGCGGCGGTCGGCGTTGTACCGCTGCGAGAGCAGCGTGTCGATCGGCACCTCGGCGGAGTCGCCGTACCACGCCTCCCGGTCGGCGAAGGCCAGCTTGGCGCACTCGACGACCGTGTGGACGAAATCGGCGGTGCCTGGTTGCAGCTCGAATCCGTCCAGCAGAGCGAGCTGCTGCAACAGGACCGGACCCTGGCCCCACGGCCCGGTCTTGCACACGGTCAGGCCGCGGTAGTCGTAGCTGACCGGACGCTCGTATGTGGGCTGCCAACCGGCGATGTCCTCGCAGGTCAGCACGCCGGCATGGGGACGGCCGGAGGAGTCCCACAGCGGGGTCCGCGCGAACGCGTCGATCTCGGCGGCGACGAAGCCGCGCTGCCACGAGTCGAGGGCGTGCTGGATCTGCCCGTCGCGGTCCGAGGCGGCCGCCTCGGCTTCGGCCACCAGTCGACGCAGGGTTGCGGCCCAGGCCGGGTTGCGCAGCCAGTCGCCGGCGCCGAGGTAGACCTCGGCCGAGGTGGGCCACTGCTCGCGGAACAGCTCGGCGACCCGGGCGATGGTGGCAGCGATCTGCGGCAGCATCGGGATGCCGGTCTCGGCGTAGTGGATCGGCGCGTCGAGCACCTGCCGCAGGGTGGCGGTGCCGTGGTCGTGAAGCAAGGTGAGCCAGGCCGCCGTGCTTCCGGGGACGACCGCGGCGAGCAAGCCCGACCCGGGGATCAGGTCGAGGCCCAGGTCGCGGTAGTGGGCGACGGTGGCCGCGGCCGGAGCGCTGCCCTGGCCGCAGAGCACCGTCGGCTCGTGCTCGGGGCCGGCGAAGATCAGCGGGAGGTCGCCACCGGGGCCGTTGAGGTGCGGTTCGACGACCTGCAGGGTGAACCCGGCGGCGGTTGCGGCGTCGAAGGCGTTGCCCCCGGCCTCGAGCAGCGCCATCCCGGCCGCGGAGGCCAACCAGTGCGTCGAGGACACCATCCCGAAGCTGCCCGCGAGCTCCGGGCGCGTGGTGAACACGTCCTGCGACGCTACCCCCGCGGCGTATCCGCCCTGCTCGCACCTGCCGATCGCGGCCACCGGCCGGAATTGACGGCCGAAAGCGGTCAGATGACAGGAAAAGCGCAAGATGGATGCGATCACACGCAACAAACCGGTCACGACTCGGGAATCGATACGGCCCGGACCCTTGCGGCGGCGGCGCGCCTCGATAGCGTGTCGCAGATACGACAGCGCCGGCGTGCGGGAACGCCGGGTTTCGAAGGGACAATCATCGTGCGTGGTCTACGTAGCGGTGCCGTGATAGCAGGGCTGGCGGCGGTTGCGCTGGCACTGACTGCATGCGGCAGCAAGAGCAACGGCGGGGGCAACACCGCCCCGGCAACCGCAGGAGGGGGCACAACCAGCGCCGCGTCGACGGCGTCGAGCAGCAGCTCGGCCTCCAGCGGCGGTACCAAGGTCGACGCCTGCATGGTGCTCGACGTCGGCGGTGTCGACGACAAGTCGTTCAACCAGTCGTCCTGGGCGGGCATGCAGAACGCCGCGAAGGCCAATCCGAACATCACGGTCTCGTTCGTGCCGTCGAATTCCGGCAACGACTACACGCCGAACCTGCGCAACGAGACCAACAAGGGCTGCGACCCGGTCATCGCCGTCGGTGGTCTGATGGAGGCGAACGTCAAGGCGATCGCCAAGTCGAACCCGAAGGTGCACTACGCCGAGGTCGACGGGCCGGCGCAGGGCGCCAACTCGTACGGCCTGCAGTTCAACACCGCACAGGGCGCCTTCCTCGGCGGTTACCTCGCCGCCGGCATGAGCAAGACCGGCAAGGTCGCCACCTGGGGTGGTCTGGACATTCCGCCCGTGACGATCTACATGGACGGCTTCTGGGAGGGCGTCCAGTACTACAACCAGCAGAACCACAAGAACGTCCAGGTGCTGGGCTGGACCGAGAAGAACCAGAAGGGCGGCGTCTTCTCCCAGTCGTTCACCGACCAGAACAAGGGCAAGCAGATCAGCCAGACCTTCATCAACCAGGGGGCTGACATCATCTTCCCGGTCGCCGGCGGCGCCGGGCTGGGTGCGGGTGCTGCGGCCCAGGCCAGCGGCGGACACGCCAGCGTGATCTGGGTCGACACCGACGGTTGCGTGTCGGCTTCTCAGTACTGCAAGTACTTCCTCACCAGTGTCACCAAGGGCCTGACCACCTCGGTGCAGACCTACCTCGGCAAGGTCGCGTCGGGCAACTTCCCGACCGGCTCGTACGTCGGCACGCTGCAGAACGGTGGCACGGGCCTGGCTCCGTACCACGACTTCCAGTCGCAGGTGCCGTCGTCCTTGCAGAGCCAGTTGGCGAAGGTGAAGTCCGACATCGAGAGCGGCAAGATCAAGATCACGTCGCCGAGCCAGCCCCAGGCGTAGCTGCGGGGTACTAACTCCAACGCGCGGGCGGGTGAGACCCTGATCGGGTCTCACCCGCCACTGGCGTTCGAGAAGGGATATCGACGGTTGTGAAACTCGAGCTTCGGGGGATCACCAAACGCTTCGGGTCGCTCACGGCAAACGACTCGGTGGACCTCGTCGTCGAACCCGGCGAGATCCACGCTCTGCTCGGCGAGAACGGCGCCGGCAAGTCGACGCTGATGAACGTGCTTTACGGGCTCTACGAACCGGACGAGGGCGAGATCGTCGTCGACGACAAACCGGTGACCTTCAAGGGCCCCGGGGACGCCATTCGGGCCGGCATCGGAATGGTGCACCAGCACTTCATGCTCATCCCGGTCTTCACCGTGACCGAGAACGTCATGCTCGGCCATGAGCAGAACACCTTCGGATTCCTGGCCAGACGGCGCGCCCGGCGCGAGGTTGCGGCCATCTCCAAGCGTTACGGACTCGAGGTGCCGCCGGACGCCCTGCTCGCCGACCTGCCCGTAGGCGTGCAGCAACGTGTCGAGATCCTCAAGGCACTCACGCACGATGCGAAGCTGCTCGTGCTCGACGAGCCGACGGCTGTGCTCACGCCTCGCGAGACCGAGGACCTCATGACAGTCATGCGGTCGCTGCGGGACGCCGGCACGTCCATCGTCTTCATCAGCCACAAGCTGAACGAAGTTCGGGGCATCGCCGACCGGATCACTGTCATCCGGCGCGGGAAGGTCGTTGGGACGGCTGAGCCGACCGCGACGTCCAACGAATTGGCGGCGATGATGGTGGGCCGCCCGGTACAACTGGTTATCGACAAGGAACCGGCCAAGCCCGGCGAGATCTCCCTCGACGTGGAAAACCTCACGGTTGTCGACGACACCGGCATCGTGCTGGTCGACGACGTCTCGTTCTCTGTGCGCGCCGGCGAGATCTACGCGATAGCAGGCGTCCAGGGCAACGGGCAGACCGAACTCACCGAGGCTCTGGTCGGGTTGCGGCGGCCGGCGTCTGGCCGGATCTCGATCGACGGTCGCAACGTCGGCGAACTCGACACCGACGCGATCCTCGACATCGGCGTGGGTTATGTGCCCGAGGACCGACTGCACGACGGGCTCGTCGGTGCATTCTCGGTGGCGCAGAACCTGGTGCTGGACACGTACGACAAGGCGCCGTTCGCGTCGCGCGGCGCGCTCAACCTCGCCGAGATCGAGAGGCACGCCAAGCAGCGCGTGGACGAGTTCGACGTGCGGCCGCCGGTCGTGGCGGCCGCTGCGAGCACGCTCTCGGGCGGAAATCAGCAGAAGGTCGTGCTGGCCCGCGAGTTGTCCCGTCCGCTCAAGGTCTTGATCGTGGCCCAACCGACGCGCGGACTGGATGTCGGTTCGATGGAGTTCGTGCACCGGCGGATCGTCGGCGAACGGGACAACGACACTGCGGTCGTGCTCGTCTCGACCGAACTCGACGAGGTGCTCGGCCTCGCCGACCGCATTGCGGTCATGTATCGCGGGAAGATTGCGGGCGAAGTGCCGGCGGGTACGTCAGCCGAACAGATCGGGCTGCTCATGGCGGGCGCCACCGAGCAAGCCGAGGCAGGGGCGGGAGGCGCGGCATGACGGCCACGGTCGACAAGGACGAACCGTCCGAGCCGGGCCCGGACGCGCCTGAAGAACTGCCCGAGCGCCGCCGCAACCTGGGCCGACGCCTGCTCGACGCATACCTCTACGGGCAGACCTGGGTCGTCACGTTGCTCGCGTTCATCTGCGCGCTGGTGTTCGGGGCGATTCTGATCGCGCTTGCAGACGCGCCGACGCGGAAGGCATCGCATTACTTCTTCCAGCACCCCGGCGACACGTTCAGCGCGGCGTGGAGCGCCATTTCAGCTGCCTACTCGGCGCTGTTCCGGGGGGCGATCCTCAACACGAACTCGCTGTACTCCAACGGCGGCATACCGATCTTCCAGCCGATCTCGGACACGCTGGTCAACGCGGCGCCGCTGATCCTGGGTGGCCTGTCGGTCGCGGTCGCTTTCCGCGCCGGCCTGTTCAACATCGGCGTACAGGGCCAGTTGATCATGGGCGCGATCGCGGCGGGTTACGTCGGCTTCGCGTGGCACCTGCCGATCGTGCTGCACCTGCTCGTCGCGCTCGTGTTCGGAATCGTCGGCGGAGCGGTGTGGGGCGGCATCGTCGGCCTGCTCAAGGCGAGAACCGGCGCCCACGAGGTCATCACGACGATCATGCTGAATTACGTGGCGTACTACTTCCTGGGCTACCTGCTCGGCACGCCCGGCTACCAGGCGCCGCACTCGAACGAGGCGACCTCGTCGGTCATCGGCAAGTCCGCCTACCTGCCCAACCTTTTCGAGGACCTGCACTCGGGCATCATTCTCGCCGTCCTCGCGGCGGTCGGATCCTGGTGGCTGCTGTCGCGCTCGACGTTCGGCTTCTCGTTGAAGGCGGTCGGCGCCAACCCGAACGCAGCCCGCACGGCAGGAATGAAGATCGACCGTAACTACATCGTGGTCATGCTCATCTGCGGCGCGCTCGCCGGACTCGTGGGGTGCTCGCAGGTGCTCGGCACCCGGCACGTCGTCACCCAGGACGTCGACGCCGGCTTCGGCTTCGACGCCATCACGGTCGCCCTGCTCGGCCGCGGCACGCCGATGGGCACGGTGCTGGCCGGGCTGTTGTTCGGTGCGTTCCGCGCCGGCGGGCTGGCGATCTCCAGCTACACCGCGACGCCGCCGGACGTGGTGTCGGTGATCGAACCGGTCATGGTGCTGTTCATCGCGGCGCCGGCGCTGGTGCGTGGCATCTTCCGGCTCAAAGGACGCGGCGGCGGAAGCGATGTCGGCCAGCTGGCGAAGGGCTGGAACGGATGACCGCCGTGATCGAGGACGAAGAAGAACTTGTCGTAACCCACGAGGTCGTCGAACCACCGGTCTCGACGCGCAAGCGTGTTCTTCGCGGCGTCGCGCTGATCGTCACCGGGCTGGTGATCTTCTTCGCGTGGGGCCTCGGAGCCAAGAACGGCGAGGCTGCGTTCCAGATCTCGCAGGCGTTCGACAAGTACCAGATTCCGGTGCTGCGGTTCCCGGGCGGCGCCGTAGCCATGGTCATGGGTGGCATTGTCACCGCGGTCGGCGTGGGCGAGATAGTGATCGGCTATCCCCGACGGTGGTGGCGGGCGGCGGTGGTGCTGAGCTCGGTGCTGTTCGTGCTCGCGTTCCTGTGCTGGATGGCGACCGGCTCACCCGAACTTCCCCTCGCGCTCACCGGCATGGTGCAGCAGACGATCGTCTCGGCGATCCCGTTCATCCTGGGCGCGCTGGCGGGCATCATCTGCGAACGCTCCGGCGTGATCAACGTGGCGATCGAGGGGCAGATGCTGCTCGGCGCCTTCGCGGGGGCACTGTTCGCGTCCAGTGCAAGCAACCTCGGCATCGGTGTTGTGGCCGCGATGCTCGGTGGCGCCTTGATCGCGGTGCTGCTCGCCGTGTTCGCGATCCGGTACCTCGTCAACCAGGTCGTGCTAGGCGTCGTGCTCAACGCGTTCGCACTGGGACTGACCAACCTCGGTTACCAGTCGATCATGCAGTCCGACCCGAACAGCTACAACGCGGGCCTCACGCTGTCGCCGATCAAGGTCCCGGTGCTCGCTGACATCCCGATCATCGGGCAGGCCCTGTTCAACGTGAACATCATCGTCTACCTGACGTACGGGCTCGTGGTGCTCGTCGACGTCGGTCTGTTCCGCACCCGGTGGGGGCTGCGCACCCGAGCGGTCGGCGAGCATCCCCGCGCGGCGGACACGGTGGGCATCCGGGTGCGTGCCACCCGCTACCGCAACGTGATCATCGGCGGGTTGATCGCCGGGCTCGCCGGCGCGGCGCTGACCGTCGGCGGTTCCGGTGCATTCAACGCGAACATCTCTTCCGGCAAGGGTTTCATCGCACTCGCGGCCGTGATCTTCGGGCGTTGGAGCCCGCGCGGCGCGGTGGCGGCGGCCTTGCTGTTCGGCTTCACCGACGAGTTGCAGACCCTCGTCACCGCGGTCACGCCGCCGGTGCAGATCCCGTCAGCGTTCCTGAGCATGGCCCCCTACCTGGTCACCATCATCGCGGTGGCAGGCTTCGTAGGACGTGTGCAGGCGCCGGCTGCCGACGGCGAGCCGTACGTGAAGGGATAGGGATGACCCGAGAGATCGACTGGCCCGCGCTGCGACGGGCCGCGTTGCAGGCCATGGGCAATGCGTACGCGCCGTACTCGCAGTTCCCGGTGGGCGCCGCGGCGCTGGTCGACGACGGCCGCATCATCGTCGGCTGCAATGTCGAGAACGCCTCGTACGGGCTGGGCCTGTGCGCCGAGTGCGGGCTGGTGTCGGCGCTGCACGCCGGTGGCGGTGGCGCGCTCGTCGCGTTCGCCTGTGTGGACTTCCACGGCTCGGTGCTGATGCCGTGCGGGCGATGCCGGCAACTGCTCTGGGAGCACGGCGGACCCGACCTGCTCGTCGACACCGCGGAAGGCCCGCAGCCGATGATCGAGGTCCTTCCGTTGGCGTTCGGACGAGAACATCTTGGCTGAGGCGTTCTCAGCCGTCGAGGTCATCATCGCCAAGCGCGATCGCGGTGAGCTGTCTGATGCGCAGATCGACTGGGTGATCGACGCCTACACCCGCGGCGCGGTGGCCGACGAGCAGATGTCGGCGCTGGCGATGGCGGTGCTGCTCAACGGGCTGTCGCCGAGAGAGCTGTCGCGGTGGACGGCCGCGATGATCGACTCGGGGGAGCGGCTCGATCTGGGCAAGGTCGCCCGTCCGACCACCGACAAGCACTCGACCGGCGGGGTGGGCGACAAGATCACCCTGCCCCTGGCGCCGCTGGTGGCCGCGTGCGGGGCGGCGGTGCCGCAGCTGTCCGGGCGCGGGCTGGGGCACACCGGCGGCACGCTCGACAAGCTCGAGTCGATCCCGGGCTGGCGGGCGAGCGTGTCCAACACCGACTTCCTGCGCCAGCTCGACGAGGTGGGCGCGGTGGTCTGCGCAGCCGGGGACGAGCTCGCGCCGGCCGACCGCAAGCTGTACGCGCTGCGCGACGTCACCGGCACGGTCGAGTCGATCCCGCTGATCGCGAGCTCGATCATGAGCAAGAAGATCGCCGAGGGCTCGCACGCGCTCGTCCTCGATGTGAAGGTCGGTACCGGCGCGTTCATGAAGACGCCCGACCGCGCGCGTGAGCTCGCCGAGACCATGGTGGCGCTGGGCAAGGACCACGGGGTGCGCACGTCCGCGCTGCTGACCGACATGAACACGCCGCTGGGACGGACGGCGGGCAATGCGCTCGAGGTTGCCGAGTCGATCGAGGTGCTCGAGGGCGGCGGACCGCCGGACGTCGTCGAGCTCACCCTTGCGCTCGCGCGCGAGATGCTCGCCGGCGCCGGGATCGACACCGACCCCGCCGACGCGCTGCGCGACGGACGGGCGATGGACGTCTGGCGCCGCATGATCGCGGCGCAGGGCGGCGACCCGTCCGCGCCGCTGCCGACCGCACGCGAGACGCATGTCGTCAACGCCCCCGCGACCGGCGTGCTCACGCGACTGGACGCTCTCGCGGTGGGGACGGCGGCCTGGCGGCTGGGCGCGGGACGTGCGCGCAAGGAGGACCCGGTCGCGTCCGGCGCCGGCGTCGTCATGCTCGCCAAGCCCGGCGACGACGTGCGCGAGGGCGAGCCGCTGCTCGAACTGCACGCGGACGACCCGTCCCTGTTCGAACGCGGGCTCGCTGCGCTCGACGGCGGCATCGAGGTGGGCGAGGCGTACGACCCCGCCCCGCTCGTCCTCGCCCGCATCAGCTGACAGTGGTCAGTTACGGGCACAGTGGTCAGTTGCAACTGACCACTGTCCGCGTAACTGACCACTGTCGATAGCGTGGGCGCCATGGCCACGCCGCTCACCGAGGACTCGATCCGTCGCGCCCCCAAGGTCCTGCTGCACGACCATCTCGACGGCGGCGTGCGGCCGGGCACCGTGCTCGCGATCGCCCGCGAGATCGGGCACGCCCTGCCGGCCGACGACGAGCAGACGCTGTCGCGCTGGTTCCGCGAGGCGTCGAGTTCCGGATCGCTCGAGCGCTACCTCGAGACGTTCGTGCACACCGTCGCGGTGATGCAGACGCCGTCGGGGCTGACCCGCGTCGCTCGCGAGGCGGCCGAGGACCTCGCTGCCGACGGCGTGGTCTACGCCGAGGTGCGGTGGGCGCCAGAGCAGCACACCGAGCAGGGCCTCAGCCTCGAGCAGGTGGTGGACGCGGTGCTGGCCGGATTCCGCGAGGGTGAGGCGAACGCGGCCGCCGCGGGGCACCGGATCAGGGTCGGAGCGATCGCGACCGCGATGCGGCATGCCGCGCGCTCGCGCGAGATCGCCGAACTCG
>DASXJR010000082.1:0-16962 GCA_036497285.1 Jatrophihabitans sp. | reverse complement strand
CGCGCCCCCACGAGCAGTCCAACGACGGCGCCGGCCGTGGCGAGCATGGCGACGACGCTCACGGGGCTCCTTCCGGGTTCTCGGGGCCGCTGGGTGGGTCACTGTAGCGTGCGGCTTGCGGTTATTACACGGCTGAGAATTAGGCAACGGATAGGCAACGAACTGTCACCGATGACGGGTGCGCTGCGGTGTCCGCTGATGGCCCGAACCAGTCCTCCGCCGACCGGCTGCGGGACCGGTGGTACCGTTCACTCTACGTACCCGAGATCACGCTTCGGTTGAGGATGAGCGTAGACCGGGAGACAAGTGCGGTCGCGGCGGCCGGCCGGTTCCGCGCAAGCGGCAGGCCGTAGCGCACATCCTAGGATAACGCTGGTCAGTACGCGCCGCTGATCACGTTGCGGAGCGGCTCGCCGCGCAGGTACGCCGCGGCCTGTTCACGGACAAGACGGGCCGCACGCTGCCGCGATACCGGGGTGGACGCGGCCACGTGCGGTGTAATGAAGGCCCCCGGCAGGGACCAGAGCTGATGGCCGGGCGGCAGCGGCTCAGGGTCCGTCACGTCGAGCGCGGCGCGTAGCCGCCCGCTCGCGACCTCGGCGACGAGCGCGGCGGTGTCCACCACCGCTCCCCTGGCCGCGTTGACGAGCAGCGCGCCGTCTTTCATCCGGGCGAGGAAGCCGCTGTCGGCAAGCGCCTTGGTCTGCGCGGTGAACGGGACCAGCAGCACGACCACGTCGGCCTCGGGCAGCAGCGACGGCAGTTCGTCGAGCCCGGCCACCTCGCCTGCCCCGCCCGTTCCCGGTCTCGGGCGCCGCGCGACCCGCTTGACCGTCACCTCGAATCCGGCGAGCCGCTGCTCCACGGCGGCGCCGATCGCCCCGTAGCCGACGATCAGCACGTTCTTGGTGGCAAGCTGATCGGTGCCCTGGTAGGCCCAGCGGCCCGCGGCTTGCTCCGCAGACAGCAGCGGGAAGGAGCGCAGCGCGCCGAGCATGGCCGCGACCACCCACTCGGCGGTAGACGCGTCGTGCGCTCCCCGCGCGTTGCACAGCGCGGCCGACGGCGGCACGTGCGGGCGGATCCAGTCCACTCCCGCGGTCAGTGCCTGCACCACGCGCAGGGCGCGCATCTGGCTGAGCACCGCGCTGCTCGCCGGGCTCGGGAAGAAGCTCGGCACGTAGAACTCCACTTCAGCCACGCTCGCCGGGACCGGCACGTGGCCGATGCCACCCGTCTCGCCCATGTCGCGGCCAAGCCCGACAACCTCCACGTCCACGCCGGCCAGCCCGGCCAGCCCGTCCGCTACCCAGTCAGAAGGCACCCACATCAGCACGCCCCCACCGTACTGTTATCTCCCGGGGGGACGCCCCCCGTCCCCCCGCTGCCGGGTCTCTGCGGACAAGGCCGTACCGGCATACAACAATGGGAAGGCAAGAACTGCGTGGAGTCTGTTGAGGCGGTAGTCGAATTGCGGAAAGTTCTGATCGCGAACCGCGGCGAGATTGCCGTCCGAGTGGCGCGTGCCTGCCGCGACGCAGGCCTGGCCAGTGTCGCCGTCTACTCCGACCAGGACCTTGACGCCCTGCACGTCCGGGCCGCCGACGAGGCGTACGCGCTGAACGGGGCCACCCCGGCGCAGACGTACCTGGACGTCGAGAAGATCATCGCTGTCGCGGTACGCGCCGGGGCCGACGCCGTCCACCCCGGCTACGGCTTCCTCGCGGAGAACGCGGCCTTCGCCCAGGCGGTGATCGATAACGGCCTGACCTGGATAGGCCCGCCCCCGTCAGCCATCGTGGCGCTTGGCGACAAGGTGAAGGCACGGGAGATCGCCAAGCGGGTCGGCGCGCCGCTCGCGCCGGGCACGGACGGCCCGGTCAGCGGCCCGGAAGAGGTCGCGGACTTCGCCAGGCGCTACGGCCTGCCGGTCGCGATCAAGGCCGCCTTCGGCGGCGGCGGCCGCGGCCTCAAGGTCGCCCGCACCCTTGAGGAGATCCCCGAACTGTACGAGTCGGCGGTCCGCGAGGCCGTCGCGGCGTTCGGCAACGGCGAGTGCTTCGTCGAGCGGTACCTGGACCGGCCGAGGCACGTGGAAACCCAGTGCCTCGCCGACTCGCACGGCAACGTCGTGGTGGTCTCCACCAGGGACTGCTCGCTGCAGCGGCGGCACCAGAAGCTGGTCGAGGAGGCGCCGGCCCCGATCCTGTCCGCCGAGCAGGTCAAGCAGCTCTACGATGCGTCCAAGGCGATCCTGCGCGAGGCCGGCTACGTCGGCGCGGGTACGTGCGAGTTCCTCGTCGCCACCGACGGCTCGATCAGCTTCCTCGAGGTGAACACCCGGCTCCAGGTCGAGCACCCGGTCACCGAAGAGACCAGCGGCATCGACCTCGTCCGCGAACAGTTCCGCATCGCCGAGGGCGAGAAGCTGCGTTTCGATGCCGACCCGGAGCCGCGCGGGCACGCTTTCGAATTCCGTATCAACGGTGAGGACACCGGACGGAACTTCCTACCCGCCCCGGGCACGGTGACCGACTACCGCGAACCGGCCGGCCCCGGCGTGCGCGTCGACTCCGGCATCGAGGGCCGCTCGGTGATCGGCGGTGCGTTCGACTCGCTGCTGGCCAAGCTGATCGTCAAAGGCGAGACGCGGCAGGAAGCGCTCGAACGCTCCCGCCGCGCGCTGGACGAATACGTCGTCGACGGCATGGCCACCGCGCTGCCGTTCCACCGCGCAGTAGTGCGCGACGAGGCGTTCACGTCCGAGCCGTTCACGATCTTCACGCGCTGGATCGAGACCGAGTTCGACAACCAGATCCCGCCGTTCGGCGGTGCTGCGGAGGCCGAGGAGGATTCCGGTCCGCGCGAGACGATCGTGGTCGAGGTCGGCGGCAAGCGCCTCGAGGTCTCGTTGCCCGCGGGCTTCGGCGCCGGCGGCGGTGGCGGCGCGAAGAAGGCCGCGCCGAAGCGGTCCGCTTCGAAGAAGTCCGGTGCGGCGGCGTCCGGCGACTCGCTGACCGCGCCGATGCAGGGCACGATCGTCAAGGTCGCGGTTTCTGACGGGGACACCGTCGAGCAGGGCGCAACGATCGTCGTGCTCGAGGCGATGAAGATGGAGCAGCCGTTGACCGCGCACAAGTCGGGCACGATCAGTGGCCTGTCCGCGGAGGTCGGCGCGGTCGTGACGTCCGGCAGCGTGATCTGCCAAATCAAGGACTGACGCACTTTTGGCGGCAGGACGTGCTATCTGACGGCTGACCGCCAAAAGTGATTACTTGGCGCGCTTGGCGTTGATGCGGTCGATTACCTTCGCGCGTTGCTGGGCGATCGACGCCATTTCGTCGGTGCGCCGGCGGATGTCATCGGCGCTGACGCCCGGCGAGAACACCATCGCCCAGCCCCCGCCGCTCTCGAGTTCCGGCACCCGCTCGACCAGGTCGGCGCGATCGACGTGGTGGGTGCCCCGGAACGCGTGCGCCGAGTCGACGACCGCGACGAGCACGGCATCATCGGCCACGTTGGGCAGTTCGGCGACGATGACATCGGCGTGATCGGCGAACACGTCCGCGACCAGGATCGTGCGGTGCGCGCGCTCGCGCGCCTCGAGCGAGAAATCTCCGTGATTAGCCATGGTGGTTAGTCCAAATCGTCGTGCAACATCAGGCGCCGAGCAGCCTCGGCCACCGAACCGGACAACGACGGGTACACCCCTATTGTTCCAGCCAAGTCCGCCACCGTGAGCCCGCGCTGGACGGCGAGGGCAACCGGGAAAATCAACTCGGACGCGTCGGGCGCGACGATGACGCCGCCGATCACCACGCCCGTCGCCGGCCGGCAGTAGAGCTTGACGAAACCTTCGCGGTGGCCCTGCATCTTCGCGCGCGCGTTGGTGGCCAGGGGCAGGGTCACCGTCCGTCCCGGGACCTGCTCCGAGATCAGCCCGACGGTGGCGATCTCAGGGTGGGTGAAGACGTTGGCCGCCACCGTCTTGAGCCGCAGCGGAGCCACGGCCTCGCCCAATGCGTGCCACATCGCGATCCGACCCTGCATGCCGGCGACGGACGCAAGCGGCAGCACCCCGGTGCAGTCACCGGCCGCGTAGATCGACGGGACGGACGTGCGCGACACCCGGTCGACCGAGATGTAGCCGGGCTCGTCGGGCGTGATATCGACGTGTTCGAGCCCGAGGCCGGTCGAGTTCGGCAGCGAGCCCACACACATCAAGGCGTGCGAGCCCTCGACCGTCCGCCCGTCCTGCAGTTCGACGACCACCCCGTCACCGATGCGCTTCACCGCCGATGCGCGCGCCCGCTTCACGAGCGTGCCGCCGCGACTGGTGAAGACCTGTTCGATGACCTCCGCCGCGTCGGGATCCTCACCGGGCAGCACCCGGTCACGCGAGGACACCAACGTGACCGGCACGCCCAGCTCGCTGTAACCGGACGCGAATTCGGCACCGGTCACACCCGAGCCGACGACGACCAGGTGCTGGGGTAGCTCGGTGAGGTCGTAGACCTGGCGCCAGGACAGGATGCGTTCACCGTCCGGCTCGGCCGATTCGAGCACGCGCGGGGTGCCGCCGGTCGCGAGCAGCACCACGTCGGCCTCGAGGGTGTCTGCGACCGCACCCGCCGTGTCGACGACCTCGACCCGATGCGCACGCGGCGGCTGGTTCGCACTGAACCGGCCCCGGCCGGGCAGCACGGTGACACCTACCTGGACGAGCCGCGCGCTGATGTCCTGCGACTGCTGCTGCGCGAGCTTCTTGATGCGGTCGTTGACGGAGGTCAGGTCGACCGCCACCTTGCCGGCCGCTGTCCCGACGCCGACGCGCGGAGCGTCCCGGAAGGCGGTGACGCGGTCGCTGGTGGCGATCAGTGTCTTGCTCGGCACGCAGTCGGTGAGAACACACGAACCGCCGACGCCGTCGCTGTCGACCACCGTCACCGTCGCGCCCAACTGAGCGGCGACCAGCGCCGATTCGTAGCCGGCCGGGCCACCACCGATGATCACGATGCGGGTCACGTGACCATTGTCCAGTTTCGTCCGTCCCACTGATGCGCCCACCTCGGTAGTCTGCGCTGGATGTCTTCGACGGGTGGGCTCTACGCGGCGTACGGGTCCAACATGGACCCCGAGCAGATGCTCGAACGCTGCCCCCACTCGCCCGCGGCCGGCACCGGCTGGCTCAACGGTTGGCGGCTCACCTTCGGCGGCGAGGAACTGGGCTGGGACGGCGCACTGGCGATGGTTGTGCCGGATCCGGACAGCCAGGTCTTCGTCGCTCTCTACGACGTTTCCTCCCAGGACCAAGCCAAGCTCGACTACTGGGAAGGCGTCGAAGAAGGCCTGTACAACAAGATCAAGCTGCGGGTCTCGACGCTCGACGGCGACGTGCTGGCCTGGGTGTACATCCTCGACGCGTACGAGGGCGGGCTGCCGTCCGCGCGCTACCTCGGGCTGATCGCGGAGGCGGCAGAGGCCGCGGGCGGGCCGGACGAGTACGTCCAGGAGTTGCGCGGCCGTCCGTGCCGCTCACTCGGTGAGTAACCGCTGCAGCGCGTACTCGGCGAGCGCGACGGTGTAGCGGACGCCGACGTCGAGGGCGTCCTCGTCGATGTCGAAGGTGCCCTGGTGCAGATCGAAGGCAGCCCCGCCGGGCTTGCGCACGCCGAGCCGGGCCAGCGCGCCGTTGGTGCCGTCGAGATACCACGCGAAGTCCTCGCCGCCCATCGACTGCTCGGTGTCGACGAGCGCGCGCGGCCCGAAAGCCGATACGACCGCCCCGCTCAGCAGTCTGACCGCGCTCACCGCATTCACCACCGGCGGGACACCGCGCAGGTACTGGACTTCGACCGCCACGCCGGTCGGCGCGACGATCTGCGTGACCAACTCGTCCACCAGCGGCGCGACGTGCTCCCAGGCGTTGCGGTCGAGCACCCGCACCGTGCCGCGCAGGCTGCCCTTCATCGGAATGGCGTTGGGCGCCCGTCCGGCATCGACCGACCCCCACACGACCGACACCCCGCCCCGAGGGTCGACGCGGCGGGAGAGCAGCCCGGGTAGCTCGGTGACGACCAGCCCGATCGCGTACACGAGGTCGGCGGTCAGATGGGGACGGGCGGTGTGCCCGCCCGGGCCGCAGAACGCGATGTCGACCTGGTCGCACGCGGCGGTGATCGCGCCGACACGCGCCCCGATGCGTCCGGTCTCGAGGCGCGGGTCGCAGTGCAGGGCGAAGATCGACTTCACGCCCTCGAGCGCGCCGGTCGAGATCACGCTCAGCGCACCGCCGGGCACCGACTCCTCGGCCGGCTGGAAGATCAGCCGCACCCGTCCGGGCAGGTCGCGCCGCGCCAGTTCGGCGGCCGCGCCGAGCAGGATCGCGGTGTGCGCGTCGTGTCCACATCCGTGGCAGCAACCGTCGACCGTGGAGCGGTAGGCCACCTCTTTCTGGTCGGCGATCGGCAAGGCATCGATGTCGGCACGCAGCGCGATCATGGGCCCGTCCTGGGCGCCGAAATCGCAGATCACGCCTGTCCCGGCCGGCAACACCTTCGGTTCGAGGCCGAGCAGTTCCAGGGTGTCCACGATGAGCTGCGTCGTGCGCTTCTCGGCGTATGCCAGCTCTGGATAGGCGTGCAGCTCGCGCCGGATCGCCACCACGTCCACATCGCTCAAACCGAATCTCCTACCCGCCGCTCGCTCCGCTCGGGCGGGGCGTCGATCCGAGCGTGCCTAACGGCACGCAGATACTGAATGTCCGCTCCGCAGCCGTCGCTCACGGGGCCAATCTTTCCAAGACCCAGTCGTCGCCGTCGCGGCGGAAGCGGAGCCGGTCGTGCAGCCGGTCCGGACGGCCCTGCCAGAATTCCGCCGAGTCCGGCGTCAGCAGGTACCCACCCCAGAACGGCGGGACCGGGATTTCGGCGTCCCAGTAACGGGATTCTGCTTCGGCCACGCGCTGCTCCAACACCGCGCGGGAGATGATCACCTGCGATTGCGGCGAGGCCCAGGCGCCGATCTGCGACCCGCGCGGCCGGGTGTGGAAGTAGGTCTCGGTCTCCTCCGCCGAAACCCGTTGGACGGGACCGGTCAGCCGTACCTGGCGTTCGTGCGCGAGCCACAGGAACTGCGCCGCGACGTACGGACGCGCGTAGAGATCATGTCCTTTTGCCGAGTGGTAGTTCGTATAGAAGGTGACGCCGCGCTCGTCGATGCTCTTCGCGAGGACGGTACGCAGCGCCGGATGCCCCGCGCCGTCGACCGTGGCGACCTGCATGGCGTTGGGTTCCGGCGAGCCGCCCAGCTCGACCGCGTCGTCGAACCACAGCCGCAGCTGTTCGAGCCAGGTCGCCGCGATGGACGCCTCGGAAAGCGCATCGCGCTCGTACGTGCGGCGCAATTCAGCAGGATCGTTCATCGTAGGTCCATCCTGACACCCGGCCTCGCCAGGGCGATACGGCATATGAGCAGAATGGAAACATCCGCGAAGCCGAACAACGGATCGGAGCACTCGATGGCAGACGACTACAGCCCCGGACTGGAAGGTGTCATCGCCTTCGAGACCGAGATCGCCGAGCCGGACAAGGACGGCGGCGCGCTGCGCTATCGCGGCGTCGACATCGAGGACCTCGTCGGCCACGTCACGTTCGGCAACGTGTGGGCGCTGCTGGTCGACGGCAAGTTCGGGCCGGGACTGCCGCCGGCCGAGCCGTTCCCGATCCCCGTGCACACCGGTGACGTCCGCGTCGACGTCCAGGCCGCGCTGGCGATGCTCGCGCCGGTCTGGGGCTACCGGCCGCTGCTGGACATCAGCGACGACGAGGCCCGCGACCAGCTCGCCCGCGCGGCCGTCATGGCGCTGTCCTACGCCGCACAGTCCGCGCGCGGGCTGTCGACCCCGGCCGTCCCCCAGTCGCGGATCGACCAGTGCGACACGATCATCGAGCGGTTCATGACCCGCTGGCGGGGCGAGCCCGACCCCGACCACATCAAGGCGATCGACGCCTACTTCGTGTCCGCGGCCGAGCACGGCATGAACGCCTCTACGTTCACGGCCCGCGTGATCTCTTCCACCGGTGCTGACGTCGCCGCCGCGATGTCCGGCGCGATCGGCGCGATGAGCGGCCCGCTGCACGGAGGTGCGCCCGCGCGGGTGCTGCCGATGATCGAAGAGGTCGAGCGGGTGGGCGACGCGGCGAAGGTCGTGCGCGGCATCCTTGATCGTCACGAGCGACTGATGGGCTTCGGGCATCGGGTCTACCGTGCCGAGGATCCGCGCGCTCGCGTGCTGCGGCGCACCTGCAAGGAACTCAAGGCCAGCAAGTACGAAGCCGCCGATGCGCTCGAGCAGGCCGCCCTCGCCGAACTGCGCCAGCGGCGCCCGGACCGTCCGATCGAGACCAACGTCGAGTTCTGGGCCGCGGTGATCCTCGACTTCGCCGAGGTGCCGCCGCACATGATGCCGGCGATGTTCACCTGCGCCCGCACCGGCGGTTGGTCGGCGCACATCATGGAGCAGAAGAAGACCGGACGCCTCGTCCGCCCGTCCGCCCGCTACGTCGGACCGGCGCCGCGCAAGCCCGACGAGGTCGAGGGCTGGGCCGATATCGCTCACGATTGACCTCGCCGTGGATCGGCGTTGGGTGGGTGCGTTCCAGCGCCGCGTTGTGACAGTGGTCAGTTTGCGGCCACAGTGGTTAGTTGCAACTGACCACTGTGGCCGCAACTAACCACTGACGGAGCCGGGCCTGCCTCGCCGCGGTTGTCAGCCGAAGGTCTGGGCTTCGCCGCGGTAGGTGGGGACGGACGTGACGATCCGATCGTGCTCGACCACGTGCAGCGTGTCGAAGCGCTCGAGCTGCTCGCCCGCCTTGGCCGGCCGGAACCACACCCGGTCGCCGATGTGCAGCTGATCCGCCGCCCGTCCGCGTACCGGCGTCTGCACCTCGCCGGCGCCCTCCGTACCGAGCAGCCGCAGGCCACGCTCCGCCGGCTGAGGCAGCCGCGACTTCCCCGCCGGTCCCGACGCGATGTACCCGCCGCCGAACAGCGTGGCGATCCGCGGCGCCGGCCGGCGCGCGACGGGCAGCGCGAAGTACAGCGCCGGCCGCGGCACGAACGCGCGGTACCCGTCGAACAGAGTCGGCGTGTAGATCCCGGATCCGGCCGTGACCTCGGTGACCGTGGCATCGGCCGAGCTCACCTCGAGGCTGCCGGTACCGCCGGAGTTGACGAGTTCGAGCGGTCCGGTCGCGGCCGTCACCGCCTGCACCACGGCGCTACGGCGCAAGGCGAGTTCGGCCGCCGAACGCCGCTTCACCCAGCGCACCGCCGCCGAGCTGTCCGGTAGCCCGGCGATCTGCGCCTCGTAGAACATCACCCCGACCACGTGCAGCCCACGGGCGCCGGCCGCGGTGGCCAGCGCCGCGGCGTCCGTCGGGGTGCGCACCGGTGAGCGGCGCACGCCCAGATGCGCGCGCCCGATCCGCAGCGAGGCGTCCACGTCCAGGCACACCCGGGCACCGGCCGGGGCCAGGTCGAGTTGCGCGACGTCGTCGACCATCAGCGTGATCGCGGCGAGCGCCTCGGGCGATGCGCGCAGTTCCGCCAGAGCACCGCGGTCGACGGTCGGGTAGCCCATCAACACGTCGTCTACGCCCGTCCGCACCAACCAGAGCGCCTCACGCAGGGAGAACGCCATCACCCCGTGCACCCCGGCGGTCGACAACGCGAGCTCCAGCACCCACCGGCAGCGCACCGACTTCGACGCGATCCGCACCGGCGTGTCCCCGGCGCGCCGGACGAGATCCGCGAGGTTCGCCTGCGCTGCCGCGACATCGAGGCTCGCGAGTGGTGGATCGAGCCGCGCCGTCGCGTGACTCAACGCCACAAAGTCGGTCATGGCGGCAGACTACTGAGCAGGGCGGCGCGTCCGGTCCGGGATACAGTCTCGATCTTGAGGGACGAAGCGGCGTGACGAACCGGTAGCGCGCTCGCCCGTGATCGGAGGGCATCGTGCGCGGTTCGAGGCGGTTCGCCGCATCGGTTCTGGTCATTCTTCTGACGCTGAGCTCCGCGCCGGCGGCCGCCGCCGTCCGCTTCACGCCGGGCTCGGCCGGGGTGGGCGACCCGTACTTCCCGCAACTCGGCAACGGCGGCTACGACGCAGCGCACTACACGCTCGACCTGCGCTACCAGCCCGCAACTCACCTACTCGCCGGCACCGTCCGGATGCAGGCGAGCGCGACCAAGAACCTGTCACGGTTCGATCTCGACCTGTCGGGCATGACCGTGCGCTCCGTCCGGGTCGACGGCACGGTGGCACACTTCTCCCGGGTCGGACAGGAGTTGCGGATCGTCCCCGCGAAGGGAATCTTGCGGGGCGCCGATTTCGTCACGGCAGTCCGCTACGACGGCAGCCCGAAGACGATCAAGGGATCACCGATCGTGTTCGGCGCCGACTACGGGTGGATCTACACGAACGACGGCGCCTTCGTCGGCGACGAGCCCAACGCTGCGCACACCTGGTTCCCGGTCAACGACCACCCGAGGGACAAGGCCCGCTACACCTTCCGCGTCACCGTCCCGAGCAACCGCCAGGTTGTCGCCAACGGCGAACTCGCTTCGCGACACTCCAGCAGCGGATCGACGACGTTCATCTGGCAGGAGCGCCGGCCGATGGCGAGCTATCTCGCGACCATCGACATCGGCCGTTGGGTGTTCCGCAACGGGCAGACCCCACGCGGAATCCCTGAGGTCATGGCCTACGACCCGACCCGCGCCAACGGTGTCCGCGCGAACAAGGTGTTCGGCAAGACCGCTGCGATCACCGACTACTGGGCGCACCTGTTCGGCAGCTACCCCTTCACGTCTACCGGCGCGATCGTCGACAACGTGCAACATGTCGGCTTCTCGCTCGAAACGGAGACCCGCCCGCTGTACGGGTTCGCGCCGGACCAGTACACGGTCTCGCACGAACTCGCGCACGAGTGGTTCGGCGACAGTGTGTCGGTACGCACGTGGCGTGACATCTGGCTCAACGAGGGCTTCGCCACGTTCGCGTCCTGGCTCTGGGCCGAGCACACCACCGGCCAGAACACCCGCACGACCGCGCTGCAGGTCTACCGCAATTACGGCTCGGCGAACCGGTTCTGGCGTCAGTCGATCGCCGACCCGAAGCGCAACACGATGTTCTCGGGCGCCGTCTACTACCGCGGCGCCATGACCCTCGCCGCGCTGCGCCAGCGCATCGGCGACAACGCGTTCTTCAAGCTGTTGCGGACCTGGGTACGCACGCACCGCTACGGAAACGCGACGACGCAGCAGTTCACGCAACTCGCCGAACAGGTGTCGGGCCTGCACCTCGGGCACCTGTTCCACGTATGGCTGTGGCGCAAGGCGAAACCGGCGAGCACCGACCGTCCCTGAGAGGATCGGCGCGTGAGCGTGTGGACCAACTGGGCGGGCACGGTGCAGTGCGACGTCGAGGTCGCCCGTCCGGCATCGATCGCCGATCTGCAACAGGTCGTGGCCGATGCGAACGGACGCCACGTCAAGGCGATCGGGTCCGGGCACTCGTTCACGGCGATCGGCGCGACCGACGGGATCCAGATCTCGCCCGACGGGCTGCAGGGCGTGGTGCGCGCCGACGTCACCTCCGGGCTCGTCACCGTGCTCGCCGGCACGCGCCTGCGCGATTTGAACGAGACGCTGTGGCACCTCGGCCTGTCGTTGGTCAACCTGGGCGACATCGACGTCCAGACCGTGGCCGGTGCGATCTCCACCGGAACGCACGGGACGGGTGTACGGCTCGGCGGGCTGGCCACCCAGGTACGCGGCCTGCAAGTTGTGCTGGCCGACGGCACACTCTATGACGCCTCCCCCGAGCAGGCCGCGGTCGGACTGGGCGCACTCGGTGTCGTGGCCACCGTGACCCTGCAGTGCGAGCCGGCGTTCGCGCTTGCCGCGGCGGAGCTGCCGGCTGCTCTGGACGACGTGCTGGTCGATCTCGACACGACCGTGCTGGTGAACGATCATTTCGAGTTCTACTGGTTCCCGCACACCCGCCGCGTGCTCAGTAAGCGGAACAACCGGGTGCTGCCCGGCACCGTGCTGCACCCGGTCGGCCGGACGCGCGGCTACGTCGACGACGAGCTTCTGTCGAACACGGTCTTCGACGCGATCAACAAGCTCACCACCCGCCGCCCGGCGCTCATCCCGCGCGCGAACGCGATCGCGGCCCGCGCGCTGTCCGCCCGCGACTACATCGACCGGTCCTACCGGGTCTTCGCGTCGCCGCGCCGGGTCGTGTTCCGGGAAATGGAATACGCCGTGCCGCGCGAGGCGGTACCGCACGTGATCGCCGAGATCGAGGCGTGGCTGGCGAAGTCGGGCGAGCTGATCGGGTTCCCGGTCGAGGTCCGCTTCGCCGCCGCGGACGGGTGCTGGCTGTCGACCGCGTACGGCCGCGAGACCGGTTACATCGCGGTGCACCAGTACCACCGGCGTGACCACGAGGCGTACTTCCGTGCCGTCGAGGCCATCGCGCGGGCGGTGGACGGCCGGCCGCACTGGGGCAAGGTGCACTACCGCGACGCCGCCTCGTTGGCCGAGACGTATCCGCGCTTCGGCGACTTCGTCGCGTTGCGCGACCGCCTGGATCCGACCCGCGTCTTCGGCAACGCCTACCTCGAACGGGTGCTCGGCTGATGACAGGATCGCTCGCGTGACGATCGAGATCCCGGCCGCCATGAAGCCCCGTGACGGACGGTTCGGGTCGGGACCGTCGAAGGTCCCCGCCGAGCTCGCCGCGCGTCTCGGGGAGGCTCCGCTGGGGACGAGCCACCGGCAGGCCCCGGTGAAGGCACTCGTCGCACGCATCCGTGCCGGCCTGCGCGAGTTGTTCGCGCTGCCCGACGGGTGGGAGCTCGTGCTCGGCAACGGCGGCGCCACCGCGTTCTGGGACGTCGCCGCGTTCGGCCTCATCCGGGACCGCGCGCAACTGCTGGTGTGCGGCGAGTTCTCCGCCAAGTTCGCCGCGGTCGTGGCCGGCGCCCCGTTCCTCGGCGAACCGTCCGTGCGCCGATCCGACTACGGCAGCGCTCCGCAGGCCGGTGCCGAGGACGGCATCGACGCGTACGCCTGGCCGCAGAACGAGACGTCGACCGGGGTGGCGCTGCCGGTGACACGGGTGCCGGGCAGCGACGACGCGCTGATGCTCGTCGACGCGACAAGTGCCGCGGGCGGGCTCGCCGTCGACGTCACCCAGACCGACGTCTACTACTTCGCGCCGCAGAAGGCCTTCGCCGCCGAGGCCGGTGTCTGGCTGGCGGCGATGTCGCCGGCCGCGCTGGCCCGGGCTGCCGAGCTGCACGCGCACCGCTGGGCGCCGCCGTCGCTCGACCTCACCCTGGCCATCGACAACTCGGGCAAGGACCAGACCTACAACACCCCGGCCATCGCCACCCTGTGGCTGCTCGCAGAACAGGTCGAGTGGCTGCTCGCCGAGGGCGGGCTGGCCTGGGCCGCAGGGCGCACCGCCGACTCGTCCGGACGGCTGTACGGGTGGGCGGACAGGTCCGAGTACGCGACGCCGTTCGTCACCGATCCCGCGCTGCGCAGCCCGGTCGTGGGGACGATCGACCTCGACGAGACGGTCGATGCCAAGGCCGTGGCGGCGACGCTGCGCGCCAACGGGATCGTCGACACCGAGCCGTACCGCGCCCTCGGACGCAATCAACTGCGCATCGGCATGTACCCCGCCGTCGACCCGGACGACGTCACGGCGCTCACCGAGTGCATCGACCACGTGGTGCATGGTCTGTAGACGGCGTGTGCTCCCCGGGAATCCCCCGGCCCGCACATATCGTCTGGCCATGCGAACGCTGCACGTCGTGGGGAATACCGAGGCCGGAAAGGTAGTGCTCGAGACGTCCGACGGGCTCGAGCAGTTCGAGCTGCCCATCGACTCGGCGCTGCGGTCCGCGCTCGCCGACGCACCGCGCATTTCGCCCAAGCCGGTCGCGAGGACAGCGGAACCACAGATCACCCCGCGCGAGATCCAGACTCGGGTGCGGGCAGGCGAGCCGCCCAGAGAGGTCGCCGAGGAGTCCGGCGCCGAACTCGACTGGGTGCTGCGTTTCGCCGGCCCGGTGCTCGCAGAACGCGCCCGGATCGCGGACGAGGCGCGCCGGGCCAAGGCCCGCCGTTCCACCACCGAGGGCCAGATCGTCGTGTTCGGCGAGGCGGTCGACGAGCGGTTCGCAGCACACGGCATCGACCCGGCCTCGGTCGACTGGGACGCGTACCGGCGCGAGGACGGCCAGTGGGTGCTGTTGGCGCACTGGATCGGCGGCCAGGCCGAGCGCACCGCCGAATGGGCCTTCCAGCTCTCGAGCCGCTCGGTGGCACCGGTCGACGACACCGCCGCGGACCTGCTCAGCGACCGTCCGATCCGTCCGATCGCGCCGCCGCCGGACCCGGAACCGGCCACGCCGACGCTCACCCTAGCGCCGCCGCTGGCCCCCGGGCTGGTCGCATTCCCTGCGATGCCGGACGCGCACACCGGCAAGCTGCCGCGCACCGAGGAAGAGGTTTTCGACCAGACTCAATTCGAGGAACCGCCGCTGCCGATGGACGTCCCGAACGCCGCCGAGCCGGAGAAGCCGCGGCGCGTCGAGGAGTCCGAGGAGGACAAGGCAGCCCGCGCGGCCATCCCGTCGTGGGACGACATCCTGCTCGGCGTCCGCCGCAAGCGGGATTGAGGCACGCGCCGATCCACGTCAGCCGACAGCTTCTGCGCAAGAGCTTCGAGCGCCGGACGCCCGAGGAATAGGGCTCATCTCAATCGCGCATGCGGGGCTGCCGAACGCGCACAGCACCTTGGGAGGGTTGTTGTGCTCCGGGCCCGGCAGCCCCTGCCAGCCAATATCCCGCCCGCTCCTCGCGCGGCACAACCGACGAATGAATGAGTCGCGGCGGAGGGTCAGTCAGCCCGCACGACGCCGACGCGATGAGCGCTTGCGCGAAGAGCCCGGCGTGCGCGCGAGCGCCAGCGAGCTTGCGCTGTCGATCGCAGGATCCCCCCGAGCGCAGCGAGTGGGGAAGACCAGATCGACTTTCGCCGGTTCGGTAACAGCGAAACTCGGTCGTCTTTGTCGGACCGGCGTCGTACTGTCGATCAACGTGACCAATCTCGCCGAGACTGCCGCCCCCGGCGAGCAGAAGGAGTCTGAACACAGCGCCATCAGGTCGCTGCTGCGCTTGCGTCGGTGGACTCGTCCCTACCGCAAGCCCATCAGCGCTATGTTCGTGTTCAGCTTCATCGGCATGCTGTGCCAGTCGCTCGTCCCGCTCGTCGTCGGTGCCGTCGTCGACGGCCCCATCCGCCATCACGACGCGGCCGGACTGTGGCCGCTGGTCGGGCTGACCTTCGCGCTCGGGGTCGTCGAGGCGACGTGCTTCTTCCTGCGTCGGCTTGCGATGGCCAAGGCCGCCATCGACATCGAGAGCGACGTCCGGCGCGACCTGTTCGCGCACGTGCAGCGCCTGCCGGTCGCCTTCCACGACCGCTGGCCCTCCGGCCAGCTCCTGTCGCGCCTGACCACCGACCTATCCACATTGCGCCGGTTCGTCGGGTTCGGCTTCGTGTTCCTGGTGGTCAACTCCGGCATCACGCTGGTAGTGCTCGCGCTGCTGATCCACATCAACCTCGCACTGGGCCTGTTCGTGCTCGTCGCGATGGCGCCGCTGGCCGCGTTCACCCGCCGTTTCGAGCTGCGCTACGCCCGCGAGGCGCGCCAAGCCCAGGACCTCACCGGCGATCTCGCCACCTCCGTCGAGGAGTCCGCGCTCGGCATCCGCGTGATCAAGTCGTACGGCCGGCGCCCGCACATGCTGACGATGTTCACCCGCGACGCGCACCGGCTGCGCGGCGCTGAGATGCGCAAGATCCGCACCCTCGGCTGGTTCTGGGCACTGCTCGAGGGCACCCCACAGCTGATCCTGGCCGGGGTCGCCTGGGGCGGCGTCGTCGCCGTCGCGCACCACACGATGACCCTCGGTGAGCTGGTCGCGTTCCTGACGCTGTACCTGCAGTTGATCTGGCCGATCATCAGCCTGGGCTGGCTGCTCGCGCTCACCCAGGAGGCCGGTACCGCCGCCATGCGCATCTTCGAGGTGTTCGACACCAATCCGACCATCCTCGACCCGGACGAGCCGGTGGCGGCCGAATCCGGCACGTCGCTCGTGTTCGAGAACGTGCACTTCCGCTACGACGAAGGCTCGACCGAGGTGCTGCGCGGCATCGACCTGCACATCGAGCCGGGCGAGACGATGGCGGTGGTCGGCGCGGTCGGCTGCGGCAAGACCACGCTGACCGCGCTCGTCCCCCGCCTCTACGACGTGACGGGCGGACGGATCCTCATCGGCGGCGTCGACGTGCGCGACCTGCGCCTGGACCAACTGCGGCACACGGTCACCACCGCGTTCGAGGAGGCCACGCTGTTCTCGGCCAGCGTGCGCGAGAACCTGGCGCTCGGACGGGCCGGGATCAGCGAGGACGACATCACCGAGGCGATCGAGGTCGCCCAGGCCGACTTCGTGCACGACCTGCCCTTCGGCCTCGACACCCGCATCGGCGAGCAGGGGCTCTCGCTGTCCGGCGGGCAGCGGCAACGCCTGGCGCTGGCGCGCGCAGTGCTCGGCCGGCCGCGAGTCCTCGTCCTGGACGACCCGCTGTCCGCGCTCGACGTGCACACCGAGTCCGAGGTCGAGCAGGCGCTGCGCCGGGTGTTGCGCGACACCACCGCGCTCGTCGTCGCGCACCGCGCGTCGACGGTGCTGCTCGCCGACCGGGTCGCCGTACTCGCCGGTGGGCGGATCGTCGCGGTCGGCACGCACCGCGACCTGCTCGACACCGAGCCGCTCTACCGCGACCTGCTGGCCCAGGGCTCCGAC
>DASXJR010000081.1:0-37222 GCA_036497285.1 Jatrophihabitans sp. | reverse complement strand
GGCTGCACGGCGATGCGCAGCCGCAGGTCGTCGCGGCCCTCCTTGTCGAGCAGGGCGCGCACCTTGGACGCGGCCGCCTCGGTGAGGGTCACGTCGCTGGCAACGACGTCGCCGGGCGTGTCAGTGGCGGTTTCGGTGCTGGTCATGTCGCTCCCAGGCTTCGGCTTCAGTACCTCAGGGCAACCCGGACGTCCGGATTGCTATTCCATGGTAACCAATCCCACGACGCGCTCATCCCCGCCGCGCGCCCGAATAGGCTGGCGCGGTGACTTTCACCGAGCCCGTTTCGACGCCTTTGGCGTTGTTGTTGCTCGGGCGCGGCAGCGACGCGTCGTCCGAGCGAGGGGTCGATTGCCCGGGTGAGCTGCCGCAGGCGTCCGACCCGACGCTGGTGTCCCGGGCCCGCGCCGCCCGGGACCGGCTCGGCGAGCGCACCTTCGTCCTCGGCCACCACTACCAGCGCGACGAGGTCATCCAGTTCGCCGATGTGACCGGCGACTCGTTCAAGCTGGCCCGCGAGGCGGCGGCCCGCCCGGAGGCGGAGTACATCGTCTTCTGCGGCGTGCACTTCATGGCCGAGTCCGCGGACATCCTCACCAGCCCGGCGCAGCAGGTGATCCTGCCCGACCTCGCGGCCGGCTGCTCGATGGCCGACATGGCCAGTCACCAGCAGGTCGTCGAGGCATGGGACGTGCTTGCCGTGGCCGGCGTCGCCGGGCGCACCATCCCGATCACGTACATGAACTCGAGCGCGGCGATCAAGGCGTTCACCGGCGAGCACGGTGGCGCCGTCTGCACGTCGTCCAACGCCGAGCGGGCGCTGCGCTGGGCGTTCGAGCAGGGCGACAAGGTGCTGTTCCTGCCCGACCAGCACCTCGGCCGCAACACCGCGGTGCTGAAGCTGGGCATCGGGCTCGACGAGTGCGTGGTGTTCAACCCGCACAAGCGCGACGGCGGGCTGTCCGCGCAGCAGTTGCGCGACGCGAAGGTCATCCTCTGGCAGGGGCACTGCTCGGTGCACGGCCGGTTCACCGCCAACAATGTCGCCGACGTGCGGGCCCGGATCCCGGGCGTCAATGTCCTCGTGCACCCCGAATGCCGGCACGACGTCGTGCTGGCCAGCGACTACGTCGGGTCGACCGAATACATCATCCGGACGATCGACGCGGCCCCGCCCGGCAGCTCCTGGGCGGTCGGCACCGAGCTGAACCTCGTCCGCCGGCTCGGGAACCGGCACCCGGACAAGCAGGTGATCTTCCTCGAGAAGACGGTCTGCTACTGCTCGACGATGAACCGCATCGATCTGCCGCACCTGGTGCACTCGCTGGAGGCGCTCGCGGCGGGACGGGTCGAGAACCGCATCGTCGTCGACGCGCAGGTGGCAGCCCATGCCCGGCTGGCGCTCGACCGGATGCTCGCCCTCCCCGGCTAGGTATCCTCATCAGCGTGAACTTGGGCAAGCGTCGCGTCGAGGAACCAACCGAACCTGAGGTCGAGGACGAGACTCGGGCCGTCGGCAAGGGACGCCCGACACCGAAGCGCCGCGAGACTGTTGGCCAGCGCGGCCCGGTGTCGGCACCCAAAACCCGCAAAGAGGCCTACGCGCGGCAGAAGAAGCTCGCCAAGTCCCAGCGCACAGCCAGCCGCGCACCGGCCGCGAACCTCACCGTCTCGCAGCGCCGGGAACTGATGCGCAAGGGCGACCCGTCCGTGCTGCCGCGCCGAGACCAGGGCGAAACCCGCAAGCTCGCCCGTGACTACGTCGACTCGCACCGGATGGCCAGCAACTACCTGCTCATCCTGTTCCCACTGATCATCGTCGGCTACGCGCTCCCGATCCTGCAGATCGTGGTGCTGGCCGTGTTCGTCGGCCTGCTCGCCGAGTGGTTCCTGACCGGCCGGCGGATCATCAACCTCGCCCGCGAGCGGTACGGGAAGGCCGACGGCAGCCCGATGTCGATCGGCTTCTACGCAGGTTCTCGCGCCTACCTGCCCCGTCGGTGGCGGCTGCCCGGGCCGCAGGTGCAACTGGGCGACAAGATCTAGTCACCCCACTAGTCACCCCACGAAATCGCCTGGAAAGCGTGGCGATTCCGCGAGGACCCCGGCAGCTCAACTCCGCAGCAACCGTGCCGATCGAAAGGATGTGGACATCGCCGCTCCCCGCCGAGTCATCCACATGGCAGCGCCGTCCCACATCGCCAAGCACGCCGGTCGTACCGTGCTGCTCGCGTCCGCGCTGCCGATGGCCGCGTTCTACCTGTCGCTCTCGGCGTTCGGACTCACGGCTGCCATCGCGGTGACCCTCGCCTGGTACTACGGCAACGTGCTCGCACGACTGCTGCGCCGTCGCCCCGTCGTCGGTGCCGTGCTGCTCGGTGCCGGACTGATGAGCGTGCGTGCGGCCGTCGCGATCTGGACGGGCAGCGCGTTCGTGTTCTTCCTGCAGCCCGTCGCCGGGACGGTCGCCACGGCGACGTCGTTCGCCCTCACCGCGCTGGCCGGCCGGCCGCTGATCGAGAAGCTCGCGCACGACTTCGTCCCGATGCCGGCCGACCTCACGCACACCCTGCGCGGCAGCCGGTTCTTCGGCTACACGTCGCTGGTGTGGGCCGGGGTGTACGGGATCAATGCGGCCGGCACGGTGTGGCTGCTCATGTACTCCTCGCTCGGGTCGTTCCTGCTGATGAAGACCCTGCTCTCGCCTCTTCTGACGGGTATCGCGATCGGCGTGACGTATCTCGTGCTGCGCCGCACGCTGCACCGTGAAGGCGTGCACCTGCGCTGGCGCTCAGCCGTTTAGGTAGGCGAGCACTGCGAGCACCCGGCGGTTGTCGTCCTCGGACTGCGGCAACCCGAGCTTTCCGAAGATGTTGGCTGACCAACTGCGCGACCACCTCGGGATCCATCGCGGTGCCGCCCGCGGGCACCTGGCGTACCGCGTCCACGAACTGGCCGACGTTGAACACCCGGTCCTTGAGCAGGTAGCCCACACCTCTGGAGCGGTCGGCCAGCAGTTCGCGCGCATCCAGCTGCTCGACGTACTGCGACAGCACGAGTACCGGCAGCCCCGGCACTTGGGCGCGGGCCTCGATGGCGGCGCGCAGCCCCTCGTCGGTGAACGTCGGTGGCAGCCGCACGTCCACCACGGCGACGTCGGGACGGTGCGTGGTGAGCGCCCGCACCAGCGACGGCCCGTTATCCAGCGCCTCGACCACGTCGAAGTCGTGCGCCTCGAGCAGCCGGATCAGACCGACCCGGAGGAGGGCGAGGTCTTCGGCGAGGACGGTGCGGAGACGGGAACGCACGGCAACACCGTTGCTCGGCCGGCGCCGCACGTCGGTGCGGCCCGCGCCGCTGGACACTCGGGAACGGCTACTGCTCGGACAGTGACATCGGGCCGTACGCCACGGAGTCGGCGTCGAGCAGGGTGACCTGCACGACGCCGGCTTCGCGTAGGTCGCGCCAATTCTCGCCGAGCCACGACTCGGCATCGGCCTGGCTGCCGTGTCGCGGCGACGCGGGAACATCCGGACCCTCGAGCACGGTGCCGTCCGCGGCTTCCAACCGCCAGTTCCACGTCATGCGCGCCACCCTAGTCGGCGCGACAGTGGTCAGTCCCGGCCACAGTGGTCAGTTGCAACTGACCACTGTGGCCGGAACTGACCACTGTCAAGGCGGTCGGCGAGACCGGCGCGCCCGGCGGGAGCCGGCCGGAGATGGTCGGCAGCGTCACGTCGGTTTGACCGCGCGACGCGCGGTGTGGTGAGGTGCAATCGATCCACCGCCCGCGCGCAGGGGAAGCCGGTCGAAGTCCGGCACTGACCCGCAGCCGTAGGTCCCGCGAGGGACGAGTCGGAATGCCTGCCCGGGTGCTTCGTCCACACCGTCGAGGTCTGCGGTGCAGGGTACGAGTGGGCGCCTGTCGCCCACCCTGACTCGAGCCACAGCCGCCCGATCCAAGGGGCTGCTCCATGCCGTCATCACGCTCACTGCGCACGACCGCCGTCGCCGGCGCCGCCGCGTTCGTCACCCTGGCCGTCGGTGGCTCCGCTGACGCCGTCGCACCACGAGCGACCACGACCTCGCCGGCCAAGGCTGCCGCCGGCTGGCTGGCCCAGCAGTTCACCGATCACTACGACTACCCCGGCGGGACGTACTTCGACGGTGGCACGACGGCGGACTCGATCTACGCCCTCGCCGCGGCGGGTGTAGGCAAGCGGCAGATCGACGCCTCGATCGCCTACTTCAAGAAGCACGTCGACGACTACACGTCGGTGCACGACACGTCCGGCAAGCCCGGCCCGTACGACGGGTCGATCGGCAAGACGGCGGTCGCGGCACTGGTAGCGGACGCCGACCCCACCCGCTTCGGCGGATACAACCTGCTGCACGCGCTCAAGCAGGACCAGTGCACGTCCGCGTCGCAGCCGAAGAACGACAAGGACTACACGACGCCGGTCTGTCCGGCACCGGGCGCCGCGCGCAACATCTACTCGAGCATCTCCGAGTCGCTGGCGATCCTGGCCGAGGCCCGCGGTGCCGCGCGCTACGGCGCCAGCTACGCGCCGGATCAGGCTGCAACCGACTACTTCCTGTCGCTGCAGTGCCCGAACGGCGGGTTCACCTCGGCCACGGACGGGTCGTCACCGTGCACGTCCGATCCGGACGCCACCGGTTACGCGATGATGGCGCTGCAGGCGCTCGGTGGACAGAGCGCCGCGCTCGACCACGCTGCGCATTGGCTGACGAGCGTGCGCAACAGCGACGGATCCTGGACGGCGCAGCACGTCCACAACGTCGACTCGACCGGCCTGGCTGCAGCGGCACTGCGCGCGCACGGCGTGGACATCAGCAAGTCGCGCGCCTGGCTCGCCACGCAGCAGGTGAAAACAGGCCCGACCGTCGGCGCCGGCGCCACCCGCGGGGCGCTGAAGTACCAGGGCCACTTCGACGCGAGCTCGTCGATCAAGGCGACTGCGGACGGGATTCTCGGCATGGTGCATGGCGGCAGCCTCGCCACGTTGTCCGCCGCATCGGCCGCGCCGGACTCGCCCGTGCTCGCGCTGGCCGCGCCGACCGTCCGCAGTCCGCATGTGGTCGCAGGGCACACCCAGACCGTGACCGGCACGGGCTTCGCCGCGGGCGAGACCGTCGCTGCAGTGCTCGCCCCGGCCACCGCCCCGCTCGCACACGCCCAGGCCGATCACAATGGCAGCGTGACGCTGTCCTTCACCGTGCCGCCCACAAACGTGGGCAAGCACGCGATCACATTCACCGGTCGGCGCAGCGGCCTGGCGAGCACGGCCTCGTTCACAGTCACGGCCGCCCCCGTCGCTTCGGTACCGACCGCATCCTCGGCACCGCCGCTGGCTGACACCGGACGGGATGCGCACCAGACCAACCTCGAGATCGCGCTCGGCGTCGGCCTGATCACCGCGGGCGCCGCCTTCGTGCTGGTCGGGCGCCGACGCCCCTGGCGCCGATGAGGCGGCTGCTGGCGATCACGGGCGCGCTCGCCCTGGCCGGCGCGGGCGTGCTCGTCGCCGCCACCCCGGCCGCCGCCACCGCGCGGCACGTCGGCGTCGTCGTCCGGTACGCGACCGGCCGCGTCTCGGCCGGCTGCGCCACGCCGGGCGGGACGGGCCTCCAGGTGCTCGAGCAGCACCACCGGGTCGTGCTCGGCACCCAGCAGTACAGCGGTTTCGTCCTCAAGATCGACGGGACGGGAACCTCGCGGCCGGACAACACGCACTACTGGTCCTACTGGCATTCCGGCGGCGGCGGTACGTGGACGTACAGCAACGCGGGAGCCGGCTCCACGCACCCGCGCGCCGGGACGGTCGAGGGCTGGTCGTATGTGAACGGCCAGAGCAGGGCACCGAAACCGCCGCGCTACACCTACGCGGCACTGTGCGGGCATCTCGATCCGAAGCCCCAGGCGGCGCCGAAGGCCACCCCGACCAGTGCGGCGGCCTCGGCCCGGCCGACTCCCGCCACATCGACGAGCAGCAAGCCGGCCGTCGTTCAGCCGCCCCCCGCCCAGCCCACGCCTTCCCGGTCGGCATCCACGAAGCGGACGTTCGCCAAGATCGCACCTCCCCCGCCGCCGACCGCCCGGGCGACCGCGCACCCGACCGGCTCGGCCACCAGCGCTCACCGCACACGGGCAATCTCGACGCACACGAAGTCCGCCGCGACACCGCCTGCCACGAAGCGACGGCCCGCACCCGTCCACGCATCGGCGGCCCGCACCCTGGCAGCCGAACCGACCGCAGCCGACAAGACCGACAGCGGCTTCCCCGCATGGGGCACGGTCGTCGCCGTGCTCGTCATCGCGGGGCTCGGCGGCACCGCCTGGACGCTGGCCCGCCGCCGGGCGAACTGACGCGATGCGGTCGGCGCCCCGACTGCTGCACCCCGGCGCCTGGTGGCTGTGGGCGTTGGGGCTGGCCTACGCCTCGATGCGCACGAACGATCCGCTGCTGTTGCTGACGATTGCCGCCGTCGCCGCAGTCGTGGTCGCCGCGCGACGGGGAAGGGCACCGTGGGCGCGCGCGTACGGACTGCTGCTCAAACTCGGCGCTCTGACCGTCGTGGTCACCATGCTGCTGCAGGTACTGCTCGGCGCCCGCTACCCGGGGCACACCCTCGTCACCCTCCCGAGCGCCGCGCTGCCGCACTGGCTGGGCGGCATCTCGCTCGGTGGCGCGATCACCGGCGAGGCGCTGCTGAACGCGTTCGTGTCCGGACTGCGGCTGGCGGTGCTCATCGCCTGCTTCGGCGCGGCGAACGCGCTCGCGCACCCCGCGCGGCTGACCCGCATCCTGCCTGCCGCCCTGTACGAGGTCGGCGTGGCGGTCGTGGTGGCATTGACCTTCGTGCCGAGCCTGGCCGAGTCGGTGGTCCGCATCCGCGCCGCGCAACGCCTTCGCGGCCGCTCGGTGGCCGGCATGCGCGGCATCCGCGGCGTCGCGGTGCCGGTGCTCGAGGAGGCGCTCGAACGCGCGATCGCCCTTGCCGCGTCGATGGATTCGCGTGGTTACGGGCGCCGCACACACCTGCCCGCCCTCACCCGGCGACTGTCCGGGTCAGGAGTGCTGCTCGGCCTGGCCGCGGCCGTCGTCGGCACCTATCAGGTCATCGCCGCCGGAAACGGTCACCGCACCGGCATCGTGCTCCTCGGCGGTGGCACCGGCCTCGCCGTCGTCGCCGGCTTCGTCGCGGGACGGCGCGTGCAACGCACCCGATACCGGCCCGACCGCTGGCGCAGCGCCGAGTGGCTCGTCGTCGGTTGCTCGGCAGTCACCGTGCTGGGTTACGTCCTCACCGTCCACGACGAACTCACCGTCGACGTTCCGTATGCATGGCCGACGCTGCGGGTGGTGCCGTTCCTGCTCACGCTCGTCTCCGCGATCCCCGCCTTCGCCACCCCGGACGTCCCGAGCGGACTGCCGGTCGCCCGGGCAGCGGTGCCCGCATGATCGACTTCGAGAACGTCACGATCACGTATCCGGACGCGCCGCAGCCCGTCCTGAGTGACCTGACCCTGCACGTCCCCGAGGGCGAGCTGTGCGTGGTCATCGGCAGCACCGGCAGCGGCAAGTCGACGTTGCTCGGCGCGGTGAACGGTCTCGTCCCGCACTTCACCGGCGGACGGCTGACCGGACGGGTCATGGTGGACGGACGTGACACCCGCACCCATCCGCCCCGGGAACTCGCCGACCTCGTCGGAGTCGTCGGGCAGAACCCGGTCGCGTCGTTCGTCGCCGACACGGTCGAGGACGAGCTCGCCTACACCATGGAATCGCTGGGCATCGCGCCCGACGTGATGCGCCGACGGGTGGAGGACACCCTCGATCTGCTCGGCCTGGTCGACCTGCGCGCGCGTGCGGTGTCGACGCTGTCCGGCGGGCAGGCCCAGCGGGTGGCCATCGGCGCCGTGCTCACCGCCCACCCGCGGGTGCTCGTGCTGGACGAGCCGACCTCGGCGCTCGATCCGGCTGCGGCCGAGGACGTGCTCGCTGCGGTGCAACGCCTCGTCCACGACCTCGGGCTGACCGTGCTGATGGCCGAGCACCGCCTCGAACGCGTCGTGCAGCACGCCGACTCGGTGCTCTGGCTGCCCGGCGACGGCAGCGCCGTGCGCGACGAACCGCGCGCCGTCATGACCCGCACCACGATCACGCCGCCGGTCGTCACCCTGGCCCGCGCGGTCGGCTGGACCCCGCCGCCGCTGTCCGTCCGGGACGCCCGGGTGCCGGCCCGCGAGTTGCGCGCCCGGCTGCCCGAACACCCCGTCACGACTCCCGGCCCGGCGCTGGGCATGCAGCTGGCTCAAGCCGACCGGATCGCCGTGCGCTACGGCGCGCTGATCGCGCTGCGCGAGGTGAGCTTCACCGTGCGGGCCGGCGAGATCGTCGCGCTGATGGGCCGCAACGGGGCAGGCAAGTCGACTCTGCTGTCGGCGCTGTGCGGACTCGTCGCGCCGACGTCGGGAACGGTCGAGGTGGGCGGTCGCGACCCGCGCACGCTCAAGGGACGTCACCTGATCAGCCGCGTCGGCATCGTGCCGCAACAGCCCGGCGATCTGCTGTACGCCGACACGGTCGGCGAGGAGTGCCGCATCGCCGACCGCGACGCCGGTGCTGTCGAGGGCACCGCGGCGGCCCTGCTCGCCCGCTTCGCCGGCCCGCTCGACGCGTCGCTGCATCCGCGCGACCTGTCCGAGGGACAGCGGCTGTGCCTCGCGCTCGCCGTGGTGCTGGCCGCTGCGCCCCCGCTGGTGTTGTTGGACGAGCCGACGCGCGGGCTCGACTACCCGGCCAAGGCGCGGCTGATCGCGGTGCTGCGCGAGCTGGCCGCGGCCGGGCACGGGGTCGTGCTGGCCACCCACGACGTGGAACTGGCCGCCGAGGTGAGTGCGCGCACGGTGGTGCTGGCCGACGGCGAGGTCGTGGCCGACGGACCGAGCCGCGAGGTCGTGACGCACTCTCCGGTGTTCGCACCGCAGGTTGCCAAGGTGCTCGCCCCGCTGCCGTATCTGACCGTCGACGACGTCGTTCGCTCTCTAGCCTCATGAGCCGCGCGCTGGTTCTCAGGCCGCGGGCGCTGGCGGCGATCATCGCCGTCTCGCTCGTCGGGGTCGGCGCATTCACCTGGCCGCTCGTGCTCGGTTTCTCGGCGAGCGACAGCGGCCACTCCCACGACGCCCCGTGGATCTTCCTGGTGATGCTGCCGCTGCTGCTGCTCGTCGTCGCCGGCGAGATCGCCGACGGCGGCATGGACGCCAAGGCCGTCGCGATGCTCGGCGTTCTGGCAGGCGCCTGTGCCGTGCTGCGTCCGATCACCGGCGGGGTCAGCGGCGTGCAGCTGATGTTCTTCCTGCTAGTGCCCGCCGGGCGGGTGTTCGGCCCCGGCTTCGGCTTCGTTCTCGGCAACGTCGCGATGTTCGCCTCGGCCGCGCTGACCGGCGGCGGCGGTCCGTGGCTGCCGTTCCAGATGCTCGCCGCCGGCTGGGTCGGCCTGTTCGCCGGGTGCCTGCCCCGGCTGCGCGGACGCGTCGAGCTCGCCATGCTGGCCGGCTACGGCTTCGTCTCCGGTATCGCCTACGGCTTCGTCCTCAACCTCTGGTTCTGGCCGTTCGGCACCACGGGGACGGGCGCCGGCGCCGCCGTCACGTTCGTCCCCGGCGGCGCCGTGCTGGACAACCTGCGCCGCTGGCTGGCGTTCAGCATGTCCACCAGCCTCGGCTTCGACATCCCCCGCGGGATCGCCACCGCGCTCGCCCTGCTGCTGGTCGGACGCCCGGTGCTGCTCGCGCTGCGCCGGGCGGCACGGCGAGCCGCCTTCGACGCGGCACCGGAGTTCGCACCGTAGGGTTTGGGAGTTGTGGAGCCGGTGGATCTTGTCAGCCTCGGGACGGACGTCGAGTGGCCCGACAGCGAGGCCGGCACCGCGCTGCGCGAATCCCTTCCCGACCAGCACGACCTCGGCCGCCTCGCCCCGCTCGCCGAGTGGTGGCGCGGGGTGCGCCCGCGGGCGACCTTCGACCGCCCGCGGCTGATCGTGGTGACTCGTGGCGACGACGTGTCGAGACTCGTCGCGGCCACGGCCGACGGCGTGGGCGCGTCGTACCGCCGCGCCGATGCCCACGGTGACCTGTCCGTCGGCGCAGCGATCGCCGACGCCGAGATCGACTCCGGTGCGGACCTGCTCATGATCGCGGTGCCGGGCAGCGGAGCCGACGCGGCAGTCGCGGTCTCGACGCTCACCAACACCGAACCGGTCAAGGTGCTCGCCCGCGGAGCCGCCGCAACCGACCCGGACGCCTGGATGGAACGCGCCGTGGCGGTGCGCGACGCCCGCCGGGCGTGCATGAAGGTGCGCAGCGAACCTGACCGGTTGCTCGCCGAGATCGGTAGCGCGCGGCTTGCTGTCGCGGCCGGAATCGCATTGCGCGCCGCGGCCCGCCGCACCCCGGTGCTGCTGGACGGGCCGGCGGCCGCGGCAGCCGCACTGATCGCCTACGAGGCGCAACCGCGCGCCGTGCGCTGGTGGGCCGCCGCCGACCTCGGCTCGGACCCCGTGCAAGAGCTCGCGCTGACCCGGATGGGCCAGCCGGGGATCCTCGGGTTGGGGACGAGCGTCGGTGACGGGCTCGCCGCACTGCTCGCCGTGCCCGTCATCCGCGCCGCGAACGCCTTGGGCCGTTAAGCTCCGACGGTGAACGACGACGGCGACGGCGAGGAAGAGCAGCCACCTGAGCCGACCACGCCACTGCTGTCCGACTCCGGCCGGGACGCCAACGAGGCCGTCACCTGGGGCGTGCGTGTCGCGGCCGCCTGGAGTTGGCGGCTGCTCGCCCTCGCGCTGGGCCTGTACGTGCTCACTCGCATCTTTCTGCGCGTCGAACTCGTCGCGTTCTCGTTCATCCTCGCCCTGTTCCTGACCGCTGTCCTACATCCGTTGGAGAGCCGGCTACGCAAGATGCTGCCCGGTCCGGCGTCGCTTTCGGCAGGGCTCGCTCTACTCGTCGGCATCGCCGCGCTGGTCGGCATCGGGTATTTCGTGGGCTGGCAGATCAGCACGCACTCCGGCGAGCTTGCCGACCAGGTGACCAATTTCGTCCAGAAGGCGCGCGACTGGCTCCAGACCGGGCCGCTGCATCTCAAGTCCTCTGACCTGGACAAGCTGACCAAGAACATCACCGACGCGGTGCAGCGCAATCAGGGCAAGCTGATCAGCGGCGCGATCGAGACCGTCCGCACCGCGGCCGAGGCGCTCGGCGCCCTGCTGCTGATCCTGCTCTCGACGTTCTTCCTGCTCCGCGACGGTAAGTCGATCTGGCGGTGGACGCTCCGGCTGTTCCCGCGCCAGGCCCAGCCCCGCATCGACCAGGCCGGCCGCGCCGGGTGGCACACGTTCGGCGGCTACATGCGCGGGCAGGTGCTGATCGCGCTGTTCCACGGCGTATCGGTGTTCATCGTCCTGGAAGTCCTGCGCGTGCCGCTCGCCGCAGCGCTCGGCGTATTGATCTTCCTCGGCTCGTTCGTCCCGCTGATCGGTCTCACCGTCACCGGTGCGCTGTGCACGGCGGTGGCGCTGCTCGAGCACGGCGTGACCGCCGCGATCGTCGTCGCAGTGTCGATCATCGTGCTCGTGCAGGTGGAAGCGCACCTGCTGCAGCCGTGGATCATGAGCCGCAGCGTCGAACTGCACCCGCTCGCGATCGCACTGTCCGTGATCACAGGAACGATTCTGGCCGGGATCGTCGGCGCGCTTCTCGCCGTCCCACTGGTCGCCTTCCTGAACACGACCGTCCACGCGTTGCGCGACACCGGCGAGGCAGTCGTCCCGGTGGCGCACGAGCAAGGCGAGTCGGCCGAAGCGACGAAATCGGACAGCGAGCCGGAGGACCGAATCGACTGAATCGTTGACATGACGGGTTTCGTCGGCGAAGTTCGAAACATCCGGTGTGTCCGTCATGAAGGGGTCTCGCTATGAGGCGTCGGGTTACAGCTCTGCTGTCCATTTCCATCGCCGCGGCCGGCACGCTCGCTGCCGCGCCCACCGCGACATCGCAATCACCCCGTACGGCCGCGGGTCTCGCGAGCTCCACCGAGTCCTCGGTGACGACCCGGCTCGCCGATCGCCGCGAGGTCGCGGCAGGCACCCGGGCCTACTCGCTCGGCTTCGAGGACGGTCGTTTCTACGCCAACGGCTGGCACATCACCGGCGAGATGGGCGGGATCTGGACGCCGCCGATGAAAATGCTCGACGGCGTGTGGTTCGGGCTGGACGGTCAGTGGGTCGGCCCGGCCACGAAGTTCTCCAGCGGTTGGGGTTACACCCGCTACGACCTCCCTGAGACCGACGGTCTGCAGCTGCAGCGCACCGACTTCGTGCCCGACGGCACCCGGGCGGCGCTGTTCGGCCTCACCATCACCAACCCCGGCGCGGCCCGCACCGCGACGCTGCGCGTCGACGCGCACTCGGAGCTGATGGGCCAGTGGCCGTGGGGCTTCGGCGGGCTCACTCCCAACGCGAGCGACAACCTGCCCGACTCCGGCACCTACGACGGGCAGGACCTCGTGTTCACCGACAAGGGGACCGTCCCGGGTGCATCGCCGCACGACTACTCGGCCGTCGTCGGCACCTCGATGACGCCCGACAGCGGCACGATCGGCCACCAGTACTGGGGCCCGCAGCCCGGCCATCGCTGCACCGGCACCGAGCCGGGCGCCCCGGCCGAGCCCAAGCCCTCGCAGTGCGACGACGGTCCGTTCGGCCACGGCACCGGCGGTGAGCTGACCTACTCCGTGCCGCTGCCGGCGAACGGTTCGAAGACGGTGTGGCTCGCGGCCGCAGGCTCCGACCAGAGCACGTCCGAGGCCCAGCAGCAGTTGAGCCAGGCCCTGCAGAACCCGGACGCGCAGCTCGCAGCCAAGGTCGCCTCGCGGGAGGCTCTCGCCCACCGCACCACGCTGTCGCTTCCGGGTGACCAGCAGGTACAGAACGCGGTCGACTGGGGCAAGCAGAACCTTGCCGATCTGACGCTGTCGGCGAAGAACCTGCAGATCCGCTGGACCAACCAGGGCAAGCAGTACCCGCCGCCGCTCGGCACCGTGGCCGACGCGAACTGGATCGGGGCCGGTTATCCCGACTATCCGTGGATGTTCGCCACCGATGGCGAATACACCGCCTACGCCGCGGTGGCAGTCGGGCAGTTCGAGGCGATCGAGAACCACATGCGCACCCTGCAAAAGGTTTCCGACATCCTCAACAACCGTTCCGGCGTCGTCGTGCACGAGACTGTGTCCGACGGCTCGGTCTACTTCGGCCACGACTCGCAGACGACCAATGCCGACGGCTCGAAGAGCAACGACTTCAACACCGACGAGACGGTCAAGTTCCCGAGCACCGTCGATCTGATCTGGCGTTGGACGGGCGACAACAAGTTCCGCGACGAGATGTACAACTTCTGTATCCGAAATCTGAAATACGTCGTGAACAAGCTCGACGTCGACCGCGACGGCTGGCCGGAGGGTTCGGGCAACGTCGAGCGCACCGGCATGGGTCCGGAGAAGGTCGACAACGCGGTGTACCTGATCCGCGGCCTGTACGACCTCGCCGAGATGGCGAAGTCGAAGAACGACGGCAGCACGTTCGCGTGGGCGAAGAACCTGGCCGACAAGCTGCTCGCCAAGTTCGACCGGACGTGGTGGTACCAGGCCGCATCGCAGTACGCGGACTCGTTGCTCGACCCGGGCAACCGCCAGTCGTTCCAGCAGTACTGGATCGGCCAGACCCCGATGGAAGCCGAGTTGCACGTCAAGGGTGCGACCGTGCCGGGCGTCGCGCCGTACAGCCACGGCACCGCCGCGCTGGCCGGCCGCGAGAACGACTGCTACAGCGGCACGCCACCGTTCAACCCCGGGCTGTTCCACACCGGGTGCACCGGGCCGCCGAACGGGCAGGGCGAGAAGGCGATCTACGGCCTGACCACGTCGATCCAGTCCGTCGGTGAAGGCAACTACGGCCGGCTCGGGCCGGGCGAGCAGCAGCGCTACATCCACGCGCTGAGCGAGACGATGTTCTCCGAACCGGCCACCGATGGCACACCGGACGAGCAGCCCGGCGCGATGCCGGAGATCTTCCCGTCGCCGGATCAGGGCGCGAACATCGACCGCTGCTGGACCTGCCGCTCGATGTTCATGCAGGCGTGGGGCAACTACGGCACGGCGTGGCCGGTGGTGCACCAGTGGCTCGGCGTGCAGCCCGACCTGGGCGTCGGCGCGGTGGCGTTCGTCCCGCAGGTACCGGACGGCCAGACCACCGTGCAGGGCAGTGACATCCGGCTCGGCAACGGGTCGGCGGACGTCCACGCGACGCACGTCGGCACGACTTACAGCACGGACGTCACGACAAGCAGCGGTGTCGGTGCGCGCAACGTCACGATCGGCACCACACTGCCGCGCGGAACCGACCCCGCAACGGTGACCCTCGACGGGCGTGCCGTGCACAGCTACCAGGTGCGGCAGACCAACCGCGGCAACGAGGTCACCGTGCCGACGGGGGCGGGCCACCACACGCTGGTGGTCACCACCTGACGGGCTAGCGCACGTGTAGTTCGACGAACGGGGGGCGGACGACCCGCATCGCGGAGGTCCGTCCCCTGACGTCGATGGCGACCTCGCTGCCTTCGGCGATGTCGCCCGCGGTACTGATCAGCGCAAGCCCGATGCCCTTGCGCAGCGTCGGTGAGAACGTGCCGCTGGTGACCTCGCCGATCGGGTCACCGGCCGCGGAGAGCACCGGCATGTGCGCGCGCGGGATGCCACGGTCAAGTGACTCGAGCCCCCACAGCAGCCGAGCCGCCCCGCTCTCGCGCTCGAGCATCAGCGCCTCCCGTCCCCAGAACGCGTCCTTTTTCCAACCGACCGCCCACGTCGAGCGGGCCTGGACGGGACTGATGGAAAGCGAAAGATCCTGCCCGTGCAGCGGATACCCGGCCTCGGTGCGCAACGTGTCGCGCGCGCCGAGCCCGGCGGGCATGCCACCGAACGATTCTGCTTCGGCGACCAGCGCGTCCCACAGCGGCGCGGCGTCGTCCCAGGCCGGGATCAACTCGTACCCGTGTTCGCCGGTGTATCCGGTGCGGCACACCCGTACGGGCGCACCGCGGAAGTCGGCGTCGACGTAGGCCATGTAGTCCAACCCCGCCGGCAGCCCGAGCGCACCCAACACGTCCGCTGACCGTGGGCCCTGCACCGCAAGCACTCCGAAGTCGCGGTGCTGGTCGACCACCGACACCTCGTCGGGCGCGGCAGCGGCGAGTCGGCGCACGACCTCGGCGGTGTTGGCGGCGTTCGGCACGAGGAACACCTCGTCGTCGGAGACGAGATAGGCGATCAGATCGTCGACGACGCCGCCGGATTCGTCGCAGCACAGCGTGTACTGCGCCTTGCCGGGCGTGATCCGCCCCAGGTCGTTGCTCAGGCACCGGTTGACGAACTCGCGGGCGCCGCGACCGCCGACGGTCGCCTTGCCCAGGTGCGACACGTCGAAGATCCCGACCGCCTCGCGCACCGCAACGTGCTCGCGCAGGACCCCGCCGCCACTGGCCGCGTACTCGATGGGCATTTCCCAGCCGCCGAAGTCTGCGAGCTTGGCGCCGCGTGCGACGTGTCGGTCATGAAGGGGGCTGTGCATCGATTCGGCCATATTCCGCACCTTATTAGGATCGCCGTCATGCCGAAGATCTCGCTGGTCGCTCCGTCCACACAACTCACCGCCGACGCCGTGGTCGTCGGCGTGGTGCAGGGCGCAAAGGGACCCGAGCTCGCAGCCGGCGGCGAAATCGTCGACGACGCCCTCGACGCGTCACTGCTCGAGGCGCTCGAGGCGGTCGGGGCCACCGGCAAGCCGGACGAGGTGCTCAGGATCCCGACGCTCGGGCTCGCCCGGTTCCCGCTCGTCGTAACCACCGGCATCGGTCCGAACCCGGACGACGAGGCCGTGCGCCGCGCGGTCGGCGCCGCGCTGCGGGAGCTTGCGAGCAAGCGCACCGTCCACATCGCCATCGACGCACCGGTGGCGCCGCTGGTCGAGGGCGCGGGGCTCGGCGCGTACTCGTTCACCGAGTACAAGTCGACGCCGCCGCCGACACGGCTCCGCTCCGTCACCGTCGCCGGCGCCACCGACAAGGCCGCCAAGGACGAGCTGAAGCGAGCCACCGCCGTTACCGACGCGATCGGGTTCGTCCGTGACCTGGTGAACACTCCGCCCAACGACCTCTACCCCGCCACGTTCGCCGAGCGGGTCGAGGAGCGCGCCAACCAGGACGGTCTGGCGATCGAGGTCTTCGACGAGCGCATGCTCAAGCGCGGCAAGTTCGGCGCAGTGCTCGCGGTCGGCTCGGGATCGTCGCGTCCGCCGCGGCTCGTCCGGCTCACGCACAAGCCGCCGCGTCCGGTCGCGCGCGTGGCCCTCGTCGGCAAGGGCATCACGTTCGACTCGGGCGGGTTGAACATCAAGACCGCCAACATGGGCTGGATGAAGTCCGACATGGGAGGTGCCGCAGCCGTCCTCGGCGCAACCTTGGCGTGCGCGGCGCTGAAGCTTCCGGTCGAGGTCACCGCCACCGTGCCGATGGCCGAGAACATGCCCTCGGGCGCTGCGTACCGCCCGTCCGACGTGATCACGATGCGGGGCGGCCGAACCGTCGAGGTGTCCGATACCGACGCCGAAGGGCGCCTGGTGCTCGCCGACGCGATCGTGCGCGCGTGCGAGGACGAACCGGATTACCTCATCGAGGCTTCCACCCTGACCGGAGCGCAGCTCGTCGCGCTCGGCGCCCGGGTGATCGGCGCGATGGGTGACAAAGCGTGGCGGGATCAGGTCGCCGCGGCCGGCAATTCGGTCGGCGAGCTGGTCTGGCCGATGCCGATCCCGGAGGAGCTGCGGCCCGCGCTCGACTCGCCGGTGGCCGACATCGCGAGCCTCACCGGTGACCGATGGGGCGGCATGCTGGTGGGCGGCGCGTTCCTAGGCGACTTCGTCGCCGAGGGTGTGCCGTGGGTGCACCTGGACATCGCCGGCCCGGCGTTCAACCAAGGCAAGCCGTACGGGTACACACCCAAGGGCGGCACCGGCGCCGCGGTGCGCACGATCGTCGCCACCGTCGCACAACTGGCCAACTGAGATCGGCTAGGTGCGGCGACGGTGCATCACGGGTCCCCACGTTCCTTGCGCTCCTGCGTCCACCGACGCATGCGGCTGGGATACCCGACCCGCTCGACCTCGTACAGCGGGATCTGCTGCTTCTTCGCGAACGCCTGTGCACCGGCCACGCCGTCGACGCGCCGCCTCGTCCATTCTCCGGTCGCGGCGACGAGCACCACGGTGGTGTCGGTGACGGTGGTGCGCGGCTCGAGGTAGGCCTCCACACCCTCACGGCTGCGGACGAAGGCACTCAGGTGGTCCAGGTCGGCCGAGGACGCGCTGCGCAGCGTCCCAGGACGGCCCGTGCGCCAGCGCGCCGACCACTTCATGAACGCGATCGTGTCACGTTCGACTGTGCGGTGCCTGTCTTACGGGTCAACTTTGGCCTAGTGCCAAGATGGACCAGTCTGATCGACGCCGATTAGCGAAACAGGAGTAGCAGTGGCCGACAACCAGTCCGACCTCGTCATCCTCGGCGGCGGCAGTGGCGGGTACGCCGCGGCCCTGCGGGCAGCAGAGCTCGGCAAGTCCGTGGTTCTCATCGAGAAGGACCGGGTGGGTGGCACCTGCCTGCACCGCGGCTGCATCCCCACCAAGGCGCTGCTGCACGCGGGCGAGATCGCCGACGGCGCGCGCGAGAGTGCGAGCTTCGGCGTCAACGCCACGTTCGAGGGCATCGACATGGCGGGCGTGCACAAGTACAAGGACGGCGTCGTCGGCAAGAACTGGAAGGGCCTGCAGGGGTTGATCAAGTCCCGCGGCATCCAGACGATCGAGGGCGAGGGCCGCCTGGTCGGTCCGAAGACGGTGCAGGTCGGTGAGGACACCTACACCGGTACGAACCTGGTGCTCGCGACCGGTTCCTACTCGCGCACGTTGCCCGGCCTCGACTTGGACGGCGAGCGGGTGATCGCCTCCGAGCACGCCCTGCAGCTCGATCACGTGCCGGCGACGGCGATCGTGCTCGGTGGCGGTGTGATCGGCTGCGAGTTCGCCTCGGCCTGGACGAGCTTCGGCACCGAGGTCACGATCGTCGAGGCGCTGCCCCACCTGGTTCCCACCGAGGACGAAGCCAACTCCAAGCTGCTCGAAAGAGCCTTCCGCCGTCGCAAGATCGGTTTCAAACTCGGCGCCCGGTTCGAGAAGGTCGAGCACACCGACAACGGCGTGCGCGTACACCTCGAGGGCGGCGAGACGCTCGAGGCCGAGGTGCTGCTCGTCGCTGTCGGTCGCGGCCCCACCTCGTCCGGCCTCGGCTACGAGGAACAGGGCATCAGCATCGAGCGCGGCTTCGTGGTCACCGACGAGTTGATGCGCACGTCGGTCGACGGCGTCTACGCGGTTGGTGACCTGATCTCGATCGGCGGCGCTGCGCACCTGCAGCTCGCGCACGTGGGCTTCGCCGAGGGCATCATCGTCGCCGAGCACATCGCCGGCCTGCCCGTGGTTCCGATCGACTATGCCGGTGTCCCGCGCATCACCTACACCTCGCCGGAAGTCGCGTCGGTCGGCCTGAGCGAGAACCAGGCGGTCGAGAAGCATGGCCAGGACGCGATCAAGACCGTCACCTACGACCTGTCCGGCAACGGCCGCTCGGCGATCCTGAACACCAAGGGCGCGGTCAAGCTCGTCGCACTGCAGGACGGCACCGTGGTGGGCGTCCACATCGTCGGCGACCGGGTCGGTGAGCTGATCGCCGAGGCGCAGCTGATCTACAACTGGGAGGCCCTGGCCAGCGAGGTCGCCCAGCTGATCCATCCGCACCCGACCCAGTCCGAAGCGATCGGCGAGGCGCACCTGTTGCTGGCAGGCAAGCCGCTGCACGTCCACGACTGATCAACCCACCAACCCGCATAAGGAGCCGCGTCGATGGCGACGTCCGTGACCATGCCCCGCCTCGGTGAGAGCGTCACCGAAGGGACTGTGACCCGCTGGCTGAAGAGCGAGGGCGACCACGTCGACGCCGACGAGCCGCTGCTCGAGGTGTCGACCGACAAGGTCGACACCGAGGTCCCCTCGCCGGCAGGCGGCACGCTGCTCTCGATCAAGGTGCAGGAGGACGAGACCGTCGAGATCGGCGTCGAGCTCGCGGTGATCGGGGAGGCCGGCGAGGACGGCGGTGCTTCCGACGACGGCGGTTCGGCCGCGCAGGCCGCGCAGGAGTCGGAACCCGAGCCGGAGCCGGAGCCGGAGCCGGAGCCGGAGCCCGAGCCGAAGCCCGAGCCGAAGCCCGAGCCCGAGCCCGAGCCACAGCGGCCGGCACCGACGCCGCCGCAGCCCGCCCCGACGAGCGCCGCGCCGTCCCCCGCCCCGTCCGCACCGTCGGCCCCGCAGCACGCGGCGGCGGACGAGGACGAGGACGAGGTCGCCGGCACCTACGTCACCCCGCTGGTCCGCAAGCTCGCCAGCGAGCACGGCGTCGACCTGAACTCGCTGCAGGGCACCGGCGTCGGCGGGCGCATCCGCAAGTCCGACGTGCTGGCCGCGGCCGAGGCCGCCCGGCAGCGCACGGCCGAGGCCAGTGTCCCCGCCGCAACCACAGCTGCCGAACCTGCCGCAGCACCGGCGACCCGCGCACCAGCCGCAGCTGCCGCAGCACCGTCGGCAGGCAAGCGTGGCCGCGTCGAGCCGATGTCGCGCATGCGCCAGGTCATCGCCGCCCGCATGGTCGAGTCACTGCAGGTCTCGGCGCAACTGACCACGGTCGTCGAAGTCGACGTCACCAAGATCGCTCGGCTGCGGGCGCAGGCCAAGTCCGACTTCGAGGCACGCGAGGGCGTCAAGCTCTCGTTCCTGCCGTTCTTCGCAATCGCTGCGATCGAGGCGCTCAAGGCGCACCCGGTCGTCAACGCCAGCGTCGACGTCGAGAAGAAGGAGATCACCTACCACGACGCCGAGCACCTCGGCGTCGCCGTCGACACCGATCGCGGCCTGCTCGTGCCGGTGATCCACAACGCCGGTGACCTCAATCTCGCCGGGATGGCGCGCAAGATCGCCGACCTCGCGGCCCGCACCCGCGACAACAAGGTGAGCCCGGACGAGTTGGGCGGCGGCACGTTCACGCTCACCAACACCGGCAGCCGTGGCGCACTGTTCGACACCCCGATCATCAACCAGCCGCAGGTCGGCATCCTCGGCACCGGAGCGGTCGTCAAGCGTCCGGTCGTCGTCGAGGACGCGAACCTGGGCGAGACGATCGCGGTGCGTTCGATGGTGTACCTGGCGCTGTCATACGACCACCGGATCGTCGACGGAGCCGACGCCGCGCGCTTCCTGGTGACCATCAAGCAGCGGCTCGAGGCAGGCGCATTCGAGCGCGCGCTCGGCCTGGCGTAGGTCTGCTCGGGTGGAGGTCGTGCTCGCCGGCGCATCCGGTTTCATCGGAACAGCGCTTCGTGACGCGCTGCGCGCGGACGGCCACCACGTCAAAACCCTGCTGCGGCAGGCGGCGTCCACGCCGGACACCGACAGCTGGGATCCGCAGGCGGGTCTCGTCGACCCGGACTTCCTCGCCGGCGCGGACGCGGTCGTGTGCCTGTCCGGCGCGAACGTCGGCGCGCGCCGGTGGACGGATTCGTACAAGCAACAGATTTTGACCAGCCGGGTCGACAGTGTGGGCACGCTCGCGCGGTCGCTGGCCGAGTACGGCGGCCCGCGCACGCTGATCTGCGCGTCGGCCGTCGGCTATTACGGCGACACCGGCGACCGGCTGATCGAGGAGGACGCTGCGCCGGGCGACTCGTTCCTGGCGTCGGTGTGCGTCCGCTGGGAAGCTGCGGCGGATCCGGCGCGCGAGGCGGGCGTGCGCGTGGTGCACCCTCGCACCGGACTCGTGCTCGCCGGCCACAGCGACCTGATGAAGCGACTCAAGCCGCTGGTGCAACTCGGCGTCGCCGGAAAGCTCGGCAACGGCAAGCAGTACATGCCGTGGATTTCGCTGCGCGACGAGATCCGTGCCATCCAGTTCCTGCTGACGCACGACGTCGGCGGACCGGTCAACCTCACCGCACCGGCACCGGTCACCAACGCCGAGTTCACCAACACCTTCGGACGGGTGCTGCACCGGCCGACCGTGCTGCCGGCACCGACGTTCGGGGTACGGCTGGTGCTCGGCGAGTTCGCCGGTGAGGTGCTGGGCGGGCAGCGCGCGGTGCCGGCCGCGTTGATCGCCGCCGGGTTCGAGTTCGAGCACCGCGATGTCGAGTCGGCGCTGCGGTGGGCCCTCGACCGCTGAGGCGGTCAAGTGTGTTCGGCGGCGATCCGGTAGCCGTCGTCGGTGCGGACGAGGTCGAGCGTCGTCGTGACGGGCTGGGTGCCGCCCGCCCGTCCCGCCCGCGTGCCGCCGCATCTGAGGTCGGACGGATGCACTGTGACGACGGTGCGCACCCGCAGCCGGGCACCGCGCCGGGTCACCCGGATGGCGGCGAACCGCGAGCGGACGCCGTACAGGCCGCAGCCGCGCGGCACGATCGAGATCAGCAACGCACGGTCACGCGCCAGCAAGGTCGGCGAGGCGTAGACGCCGCGCAGCGCCGCGGGGTCACGCCGGGCGAAGGCCTGTGCGCGGCGCGCGTCGAGGTCGGCCAGCACGCTCGCGACCCGATCGGGCTGATGGACGGTGGTTGCGCGTGGCTCGACCGGCGGCGTGGCCGGCGAGGTCAGGGGCGGCGCAGTTTGCCGCGGCGTCGCGGCGACGTCGCGGCTCTGTGAACGTCCGGCGGCCGGCCACCAGAGCGCCGTCCCGACTCCAGCGGCGACGACGACGATCGCGGCCGCGACGACGGCCGGTGCCAGGCGACGACGCCCCGTACGTTCGGTGGCCGAGGCGTGCCGTCCGGACGGTGGGCGGGCAAACGGTGTCGGCGCCCGCACCCCGGCCGTGAGCGGCGCCCGGGCGAACGGCGGCACCCGCACCGAACCGGATGCCGGCTGGTCCGTGGCGACCGGGACCGATTCCAGCGGCCACGACTCGAGCATTGCCGTGCCACGGCGGGTGCGCCCGGCCGCGAGTTCCACCGCCACGGGCTCGGCGGCATGCCGCAACTCGAGTGCGAACTCCGCGGCCGTCCCGCGAAACAGCGGATCGAGGCGCAGCGCGCGCACGACGACCTTCCGGACGGCCTCCGGCACCCCGGCGGCTGCGAGGCGACCGGCCCAGTCCGGTTCGACACCGGTGGTGGCCGCAGTCTCGAATACCTCGGCGGCGTCGCCACCGGGCCATGGGGGCGTTCCGGTGAGCGCATGCAGCGCGACCCCGCCGAGCATGAACACGTCACTGGTCGGCTCCGGCGGCGCACCGGTTGCGACCGCGGGGTCGACGTAGCACGGCGTCGTACGGACCGGAGCGGTGTCGCCGAGCAGACGGGCGACGCCGAGGTCGGCGAGCAGCGGCAAGCCGATGTCGGTGAACAGGACGTTGGCGGCAGAGACGTCACCGTGCACCACACCGGCGTTGTGGGCGTAGGCGAGCGCGGACCCGATCGGCGCGATCGCAGTGATCGTCTCGCCGACGGTGAGCCGCCCGCGGCGGTCGAGCAAGGCGGCGAGGGAGCCGGCGGCGGCAAGGTCGAGCACCAGCACGATCGCGTCGTCGAGCCGGCGCACGTCGTGCAGTTTCATCAGGTGCGGATGGTCGAGTTCGCCGAGTATCGCGGCCTCGCTGATGGCGGCCTGGCGCTGGGCCCGCTCGGACAGCCAGATGCGCTTGAGGGCCACCGGGACGCCGGTGGAGCCGACCGTGGCGCGCCAGACCTCGCCCGAGGCGCCGGCGCCGATCAGCGCCTCGACCTTGTATCCGGGCAGTCGCCAGGCTCCACGCGTCATGTCTGTCGAGGCTAGGCGGGTCGACAGACGCGCGTTCCCGTTATCCACAAGGCCACGCTTGCCGCCGGCCACCCGCGCTCCAGGCGCCAGTCGGACGGCGCGCTTACAGTGGATCCATGCCGCTGTTCGGTGCCCACGTCGATTCCGCCGATCCGCTTCCGCATGCCGAATCGGTCGGCGCGCAAGCCATCCAGTTCTTCCTGTCCGATCCGCAGGGGTGGAAGAAACCGGAACCGCACCCCCACGCCGACGCGATCAAGGCCAGCGATCTGACGGTGTACATCCACTCGCCCTACCTGGTGAACGTGGCGAGCACGAACAACAAGATCCGCATCCCGAGCCGGAAGATCCTTTCCCAGCACGCGACCGCGGCCGCCGAGATCGGCGCCAAGGGTTTGATCGTGCACGGCGGCCACGTGACCGCGAAGGACGACCCCGCGGTGGGCTTCGACAACTGGCACAAGACCTTCGAGCGAGCCAAGGAAGACGGCGGCTTCCCGCTGCCGATCCTGATCGAGAACACCGCAGGCGGCGACAACGCGATGGCGCGCCGCTTCGACCGGCTGGCCATGCTGTGGGACGCCATCGGTGAGTTCGGTCCGGGCTTCGTGCTCGACACCTGCCATGCCTGGGCCGGCGGCGAGGAACTCGTTGACATCGTCGATCGGGTCAAGGCGATCACCGGCCGGGTCGACCTCGTGCACGCCAACAACTCGCGCGACGAATTCGATTCCGGCGCCGACCGGCACGCCAACTTCGACGTGGGGACGGTCGACGCCGACCTGATTGCGAGCGTGTGCCGCGATGCCGGCTGCGACGTGATCGTCGAGACGCCGGTCGAGGGACAGCGCGCCGACCTGGAGTTCCTGCACAAGCAACTCGATTGAGGTTGCGGAGCGCGCGATAGCGTTCGGCGCGTGCCCGCAGACGCGCCAACGATTCTTGCCACTTCCGGCGGCATCAAGAACGGCCGCCGCACCCGCTTCGAGTTCAGCGAGCTCACCGAGTACGCGATCGAACTGAGCGGGGTGAGCGGACGCAAGCCGAAGATGTGCTTGCTCGCCACGGCGCTCGGCGACAACCCGATGATCATCAGCGCGTTCTACGAGGCGGCGCTGATCCGCGGAATCACTGCCTCGCACCTCGCGCTGTTCCCGATGCCGACGATCGCGGACGTCCATGCGCACCTGCTCGACCAGGACGTCGTGTTCGTGTTCGGCGGCAGCGTCGCCGGGTTACTCGCGATGTGGCGCATGCACGCGGTGGACGAGGCGATGCGCGCCGCCTGGCAGGCCGGGGTGGTGCTCACCGGCGGCAGCGCAGGTTCGATCTGCTGGCACCTGGGCGGCACCACCGATTCCTTCGGCCCGCAGCTGCGTCCGCTCACCGACGCACTCGGCTTCCTGCCGTACTCGAACGGCGTGCACTACGACTCCGAGGCCCAGCGCCGACCGCTGTTCCAGAGCCTCATCGCCGACGGCACACTGCCGGACGGTTACGCGACCGACGACGGGGTCGGGCTGCTCTATCGCGGCACCGAGTTCGTCGAAGCGCTCAGCGAGCGGGACGGCCGGGGCGCGTACCGGGTCGAACGCGACCCCGACGGTCGGGCGATCGAAACCCGGATCGACCCCCGCCGGCTGTGATCAGCGGTCAGGTCTGCGCTCGCGGGGACGCACGGCCGCGCGCTTGATCGCGGGATTGTCCGCGACCACCTTGCGCGTCGTGGTGCGCAACCGCTGCGCGGCCAGAGCGGCGCGGCGCTGTTGGGCGGCGGCCTCCTCGCGCCGGCGCGCGGTGTTACGCCGGCGCTCCTCGGCGTCGAGCTCGGCGAGCACCCGCTCCACCCCGGCGAGCAGCGCACCACGCAACTGCCAGAGCCCGACGGCCTCACGCGGGTCGATCAGAAGCAACTCGGTCAGCCGCACCCGTGCCTCACGCACGGCGTCGAGCGCATCGGCCAGCTCATCGGTGTGCTGCTCGCCGGCTTCGTCACCCTCGGCGCGCACCAGCGTGGCGAAGTCGCGCACCGCCCGCGCGAGATCGGCCATCAGCACGGCGAGTGCTTCGCGCAGCGGCTCGTCGCCCGAGCCGTCCGGACGGCTCTCGTCCTGGGTCACGCCGGCGCCGTCGGCCAGCGAACGGAACACCGATCGCAGCGCGACCGCCGCGTGCTCCAGTGCCTGCAGACCGCTGCGCAGGTCCGGTGTCGTGTCGAGGACGCCGGCCGCGCGTGGGTTCAGCCGTCGGCTCTCGCGGGCCTCGTCCACCTCGCGCTCGACCTGCTCGGCACGCGCGGTGATCGCGCGCAGGTCGTCCAGCCAGCCCATGGCCTCTTCGCGCCCGACAGCGCTGTCTTGCAAGGACGACGAGACCCGGTCGAGCAGCCCCGCGATCGAGTCGCCGAACCGCTCGACCGCCATCCCGGCGCTGCGGGTACGGGGACGCTGTGGGACCAGCACGCTCACGAGGACGCCCACACCCGCGCCGATCAGTGTCTCGATGACCCGGTCGGTGGCGCGGATGCCCGCTCCGCCGGCCGCCAGGATGAGCATCGCGCTGATCGGCACCTCGAGCAGGTGCGGACCGAGCCGCAGCGCCTGGCCGATCAGGATCGACACCAGGACGATGAGGCCCAGGCTCCACCAGGTGAATCCGACGAACGATGCCGCCGTGACTGCGACGCCGACGCCGATCACCACGCTCACGACGCGTCTCATCGTTTCGGCGAGCGTCCCGTAGAACGTCACCTGGACGATCAGCAGCGCCGTGAGTGCGGCGGTGACCGGCTTCGACTCGGTACCCGCCCACCGCGCGGCCAGGAAGGCCGCGACGGCGGCGAGGGTCAGTCGTAGCGCCCGCGCCGCCGCCGCCTGTCCGCCTTCGCGGACGCGGCGGCGCACGTCGACCAGAATTGTGCGGGCGGAGGTCACCTACACATTCTCGCGCGCGGCGACCTCAGCTCTTGGCGTCGGCCCCCGCGAGCTTGGAAGGCCACCAGATCTTCTTGCCGATGTCGTAGCTCAGGGCCGGCACGAGGATCGATCGCACCACGATCGTGTCCAGCAACACCCCGAACGCGACCGTGAAACCGAGCTCGGCCAGAAACACGATCGGCAGCACGCCGAGCACGACGAACGTGGCTGCGAGCACAACACCGGCCGAGGTGATGACACCACCCGTCACAGCCAGCCCGCGTCGGATGCCCTGCCGCGTACCGAACTCCACCGTCTCCTCGCGAACCCGGGTCATCAGGAAGATGTTGTAGTCGATCCCTAGCGCCACCAAGAACACGAACGCGAACAACGGGAACGCCGGGTCAGCGTTCTTGAAGTGGAACACGTGGTTGAAGAACAGCGAGCTCACCCCGAGCGAAGCGGTGAACGAGAGCACCACTGTGGCGATCAGGATCAGCGGCGCCAACAACGCCCGCAGCACCAGCGCCAGCACGATCAGGATCACGGCGAGCACCAACGGCAGGATCAGGTTGCGGTCGTGCCGGGAGGCGTCCTGGATGTCGAGGTTGGTCGCCGAACTGCCGCCGACCAGCGCGTCGGCACCGGGCACGGCACTGACCGCGGCGCGGAGGCGCTTGACCGTGTCGTAGGCCGCTTGCGAGTCGTAGCTGTCGGTCAACACCGCGTTGATCAGCAGTTGACCGCCCTGCGGTTGCACCTGCAGGTTCGGCGGTGCGCATCGGCCGGCCAATTGCGCGCCGAGCCGCACGCGCTGCGCCGGTGACAGCACCTTGAACGTCTCTGTCACCTTCGCGTAGTCGGGTTGCACACAGACCTGCTTCGGCGATACCCCGGGAACCTGCTTGACCGCCGCGACGACCGCATCGGTCTTGTCGGCGTTGTACAGGATGTCCGCGGGCGCGCCCGCCCCCTTGTTGTTGGGGAAAGCGTTGTCGTAGATGTGCTGACCGGTCACCGCCTCGGGGGTGTTGGTGAAGCCATCGGTCGTGGACAGACCCTGCGTCTTGAGACCGGTGATTGCGATCGCGCAGGCGATCAGGGCGATGCCGGTGCCCACCCAGAGCATGCGCGCGTTGCCGACCACCACACCGGCGACGCGCCCCCACAGACCGTGGGTCGCGATGTCGGTCTGGTGGTCGACCCGCGGCCGCTTCGGCCAGAAGATCCAGCGGCCACAGATCACCAGCAGGAACGGCAGCACCGTCAGCATGACGATCAGCGTGCAAGCAATGCCGATCGCGCACACCGGCCCGAGACTCGCCGTCGAGTTCAACTCTGCCGCCGTGAGGCAGATCAGGCCGAGAATCACGGTGATCCCGGAGGCCGCGATCGGCTGCGCGGCCGCTCGCCAGGCGACCCGCATCGCCTGCAATCTGCTGTCGAACTCGTGCAGTTCTTCGCGATATCGACTCACGAGCAGCAGTGCGTAGTCGGTGCCGGCACCGATCACCAGCACGGAGAGAATGCCCTGGCTCTGTCCGTTCAAGGTGATCACGCCGTGCTTGGCGAGCGGATAGATCACCAGGGCGGCCAAGCCGAGCGCGACGACCGCACTGAACAGCGGGAAGAACCACAAGATCGGGCTGCGGTAGACGAACAACAGTATGACGATCACGACCAGGCCGGCCGCGAGCAGCAGGGTGCCGTCGAGGCCCTGGAATGCGTCGATGAACGCGACGAGGATGCCGCCCGCGCCGGCGCTGTGCACAACCAGCCCGGCCGGCGCACCGTCCTTGGCCGCCTTGATGACGGCCTTCTCGGTGTCGACCAACTGCGGGCCCTTGACGCTCACGCCGTTCGCCTTGCCGACGAGCGGCACCGCGGTCGCCGCGACGTCGCCGCTGAACCGCGGCTCACCGACCTGATCGGCCGCGACGCCGTCGATGGTCTTGAACGTGGCGACGTCGGAAAGGATCTTGCTCTTGTCGGCGTCGGTGAACCCGCCGTCGCGCTGGTAGACGATGAAGCCGGGGATGGTCTGCACCGAGTTGAACTTCTGCGACTCGTTGTAGACCTTGGTCGAGTCGGCCGAACTCGGCAGGAACGACGAGTTGTCGTTCTTCTGGACGTCGGACAACTTCGCCTGGTATTGACCGCCGGCCAGGCCGATGAGCAGGAACAAGATGGCCAGCGCTCCGAACATCCACACGGTGCGGGGACGTTGTCGCTTAGGCTCGGGCGCGCTGGTTTGACGCTCTTCCGTGCGAGTCATGATCGGACCCTCCTATCGGTTCGCGTCACGCTATCGAGTACCACCGACATTCCTCGATGGGGTTTCACCCCGAGAATCCCCTGACATCCGTCACAGGGGTCCTCGTCCCGGCCGTGATCGGGACGGCGCTGAGTTCTGAGTACGGTAGGTGCGGTGGGTGAACTCAAGGTGATCCGCGCCGGTCTGGTGCCCTACCTGCAGGCGTGGGATCAACAGCGGGCGCTGCACGCGTCCGTCGCCGAGGGCGTCGAACCCGACACCGTCCTGTTGCTCGAGCACCCGTCGGTCTACACCGCCGGCAAGCGCACCGAGCCGTGGGAGCGCCCCGCGACCGGCACCCCGGTGATCGACGTCGACCGCGGCGGGAAGATCACTTGGCACGGTCCGGGTCAGCTGGTCGGGTACCCGATCGTGCGCCTCCCCGATCCGATCGACGTGGTCGCCTACGTCCGACGCATGGAAGGCATGCTGATCGACGTCTGCGCCGAGTTCGGGGTCGAGGCGGGACGAGTCGAGGGACGCAGCGGCGCCTGGGTAACCGGCAACGGCCCGGACCGCAAGATCGCGGCCATCGGGATCAGGGTCTCCCGCGGGATCACCCTGCACGGGTTCGCCCTCAACTGCGACCCTGACCTGAACTTCTTCGACACGTTCGTCCCGTGCGGCATCGCGGACGCCGGTGTCACGTCGCTGTCGAAGGAACTCGGCCGCGATGTGACGGTGGACGAAGTACTCCCGGCCGTCGAGAAGCACATACACGTATTGACGGATGTAAAGGTGACCGTGTGAGCACCCCACGAAACTGCTCCGCAAAGAACACTCCGCACTTTCGCGGGGGCCCCGCATGACGGCCGTGCAGCCTGAGGGCCGCCGCATGCTGCGGATCGAGCAGCGCAACTCGGCCGTGCCCATCGAGCGCAAGCCCGAGTGGATCAAGACCCGCGCCACCATGGGGCCCCACTTTTCCGAGCTGCGCGACCTGGTCAGGCGCGAAGGTCTGCACACGGTGTGCCAGGAGGCCGGCTGCCCGAACATCTACGAGTGCTGGGAGGACCGCGAGGCCACCTTCCTCATCGGTGGTGACCAGTGCACCCGGCGCTGCGACTTCTGCCAGATCGACACCGGCAGGCCGACCGCGCTCGACCGCGACGAGCCGCGTCGGGTGGCCGAGAGCGTGCAGGCCATGGAGCTGCGCTACGCCACGATCACCGGTGTCGCGCGCGACGACCTTGCCGATGGCGGCGCGTGGCTCTACGCCGAGACGGTCGAGCAGATCCACCGCCTCAATCCGGGGACGGGCGTCGAACTGCTCGCGCCCGACTTCAACGCGATCCCGGAACTGCTGGCCCAGGTGTTCGCGTCCCGCCCAGAGGTCTTCGCGCACAACATCGAGACCGTGCCGCGGATCTTCAAGTCGATCCGTCCGGGCTTCCGCTACGAGCGCTCGCTGGACGTGATCCGGGCAGCGCGCGCCGACGGGCTGGTCACGAAGTCCAACCTGATCCTCGGCATGGGCGAGGAGCGCGCCGAGATCAGCCAGGCGCTGCAGGATCTTCACGACTCGGGCTGCGAGCTCGTCACGATCACCCAGTACCTGCGCCCGTCGCCGAAACACCACCCGGTGACCCGCTGGGTCAAGCCGCAGGAGTTCGTCGAGCTGCGCGAGGAGGCCGAGGAGATCGGCTTCGCCGGCGTCATGTCGGGGCCGTTGGTGCGCTCGTCCTACCGCGCGGGTCGGCTTTATCAGCAGGCCATCGCGGCTCGTTCCTGACATCCTCTTCTCCACGACCCAACCGAACCGGTTCGGTGGGGCGTACATGAGGCGTGGAGATGGCCATCCGTTCGTCCCTCCCGACCGAGGACTTCGACGGCTGGGTCACGCCGTGGCTGCCGGACCTGTGGCGCTTCGCCGTGTCGTTGAGCTCGTTGGACGATGCGGACGACCTCGTCCAGGACGCTCTCACCCGAGCCTGGACGAAGCGGGCGAGCTTCGACCCGGAGCGCGGATCGGCCCGTAGCTGGCTGCTCGCGATCGTCGCCGATCGCGCCCGCCGGCGGTGGATCCGTCGTCCGAAACCGGTCGAACTCGCGCCGCCGGTCCCGGTCGCCGAGCCGGACGTGCGCCGGGTCGATCTCAGACGGGCGATCGCCGCGTTGCCCGCCCGGCAGCGCACGACCGTCTTCCTGCACTACTACCTCGATCTGCCCGTGAGCGAGGTCGCTGCGGTATTGGGCTGCGCGGACGGGACCGTGAAGTCGGCCCTGCACGACGCTCGCCACGCCCTCGCCCGACGACTGGAGGCCGGCGATGACTGACCGTGAACCTGACCTCGATGCCCTGTTGCGCTCCGATGCGCAGGTCTGGCGCGAGCAGGTCGACTCCGCCCGTCCGGACATCGTCCCCACCCCGGTCCGGAAGCGGTCGGCATCCCCCTACGTCGCGGGCTTGATCGCCGCGGTTCTGGTGGCCGGACTGGCCGTGCTGGTGGTGAGCCTCCGTCCCGACCACAAGGGGACGATCGCGGCCGGTGGACCGGTGAGTAGCGCAGCGCCGGCCGGCAGTTCGGCGATCCCGAACCCGCTGCCCAGCGTTTCGGCCACCGTCGATCCCGGCGGGACGATGTCGGCGCCGACGCCCGTTCTGGGACACGTGCCGGGCGCGGCGTACTGCCCCACCGACGGCTCGAGCGCATACGGATCCGGGTTCAGCGTGTCCTTCGCCGGCAACCGATCGGGCTCTGCGACGATCGAGGCCGCCGCGGCCAAGTTCCCGCCGCGCGACGCGCAGTGGACCGTCGTCGCCCGCGACGACCGGGCGGCGCTGTTGACCTACGGATCGCAGTTCCTGCACGTGATCCGACTGCCTGACGGCACCTGGGCCGTCGACAGCGGGGGCAACTGCGGCGGCGCCGACGCCACCATCGCGCGCTAGCTCGCGCGCGGGTCTCGCGATGAGTGGCGCGCTTCGACGGTGAGTGGCGCGGAATATCGCGCCACTCACCACCAGAACGCGCCACTCATGCAGATCCCACGCCGGCAGCGGGTCAGCCAAGATCCGCCTTCGGCGGATCAGTCATGCCAATCGGTGCGGAACTCGACGTCTCGCGACCAGATGCGTTGGTAGCGCACTCCGTCGGCAGGCGTAGCCGCGGCGTACTGGTAGCCGTGTCCGGCATACACGGCGACGTGGTAGGCCGACCTGCCACTCAGGTAGAAGACCAGATCGCCTGGACGTGCGGCCGCCCGCGATTCGTGATGCATGTACCGCACGTGCCTTTGCGCCTCGGCGTTGTGCGGCAGCGACGACACCCGGCCCTGGCGGTACACGTACATCGTGTATCCCGAGCAGTCGAAGCCACCGCGCGGCGAAGCGCCGCCTTCGGCGTACCGACCACCCACGTAGCGCTTGGCCACCCGCACCGCCCGGGCACCCGGCGAATCGGCGTGCACCACGTCCAAGATCGTCGAACCGGACCGCAGCGCGATCCGCACGGCGGGCCGCTGCGGCGCCAGACCGACGTTGAAGGTGTGCCCGGCGTCGGGACGAACGGTGCGCAGGCAGTCCCCCGCGACCGCGACGCAGACCTTCGGCGCCGACGACGAGCCGATCACGCGCACCGATCCGTCGCGCCACTGGAAGGCCGACGTGATCCGTCCGCGATATGACGACGCGCTCGCCGCCTGCGCAGAGCAGACGGCGAGCGCGCTGAGAAGGGTGCCGAGCAGGGCTACGACGACCGTCCGGGGGAAAACGATCACCCGGGGAGTATTCATAACGTTTCGGTAAATGCCAAACCGAGGAAGCGGTTCAGCGGTCAATCAATGGTGCCAATCCGTCCCGAACAGGACATTCCGCGACGAGATTCGCTGGTACCGAACGTCTTCCTGCGGGTCTGTGGCCGAGTACTGGTAGCCGTGCCCCGCGTAGATGGCCACGTGATACGCCGAACCACCCCGCATGTAGAACACCAGGTCGCCGGGATGGGCGTGCCGACGACGGATCCGGTGCATGTGTCGCGAGTGCCGCTGCGCCTCGGCGTTGTGCGGCAGGGCGGCGGTACGCCCGTGGCGGTAGCTGTACATGGTGTAGCCCGAGCAGTCGAAACCGGTGCGCGGCGAGGATCCGCCCCACCGATAACGCGCGTCGAGGTGGTGCCGCGCCACCCGCACGATCCGCTTGCCCGGCGAAAGCGCGTGCGTGCGATCGAGTCGGTGGTGCCGGTTGCCACGCTGACGGATGGCGATCGGCACACCGGGCCGACGCACCCGGAGCGTGAGGGCGAACCGATGCGCACCGACGATGTGGTGGAGCCGGTCGTACTTGCGGCTGAGCCCGTCCGGACGGACGACCCGCACACACCGCGTATTGATCACGATGCAGATCGCCGGATGACGGTGCTGGTGGTAGCGGTCGAATGCGTATCCGGTCAGCCGGATCCGGCCGCTGCGGTATTGGAAAGCCTTGTGGATCTGGCCGGACGTGGCGTGGGTGGTGGTCACGGCGCCGGCGGGGGCAGAAAGGGCAACGAGAGCAACGACCGAAGCGGCCGCTGCCAGAGTGGCAAGAAACATCATGCGGAACTTCGCCACGCGCGCCCGGATTGCGCGTTGCACGTACAGAACTCCTCACAGTCTTCCCGAACACCTACGTCCGGGTCAGCGAACGAGTATGCATAACGATTTGGTGAATTCCAAACCAAGGAAGCTATTCACCAAGGGGTGGCAACGGCATGTCCCAAGCCCCTCTATCCTTGGATGCATGGCGAAATCTGCATCCGCGAGCAAGCCCGCGAAGCCCACGCGCGCGGAGAAAAAAGAGATGCGGATCGCTAAACGGCACAAGCGTCGCGATACCTGGCGCAGCATGGGGCAGGCCTTCACCCTGACCCGCCGGCAGGACCCGAAGTTCCTGCCGTACCTGATCCTTTTCCCGGTTCTTGCCGCCGCCGCCCTCTACCTGATTGCGCTCTTCGTCACCGGTTCGGTCTACGTCGGCATCCCGTTCGCGGTGTTCGCGCTCCTCATCGTCGGGCTGCTCGTGTTCAGCCGACGGGCGCAATCCGCGATGTACTCACAGGCCGAGGGGCAACCCGGTGCCGCGGGGTGGCTGCTGCAGCAGCAACTCAAGGGCGACTGGCGCCTCACCCAGGGTGTTGCCGGCAGCGCGTCGATGGACGCCGTACACCGGCTCGTCGGCCGTCCCGGCATCGTGCTCATCGGGGAAGGCGCACCGCATCGCGTGCGCGGGCTGATGGCGCAGGAGAAGAAGAAGGTCGCCCGTGTGGCCGGCGACACACCGATCTACGACATCACGGTTGGGACGGGCGAGGGCGACGTCCGTCTCGGCAAGCTGAACCGGTACCTCACGAAGCTCCCGTCGAACCTGTCCAAGGGCGAGGTGAGCACGCTCGAGAAGCGACTGGCCGCCCTCGGCGGTGCGCGTGCCCCGCTGCCCAAGGGTCCGATGCCGCAGGGCGCCAAGCTTCGCAACGTCCAGCGCACGGTGCGGCGCCGCACCTGACTTCGTGACGATGCCAACCGCCGGCGAGGCATATCGCGGCCAGCGACTCGGGCTGCCCGAATCCGGGCCGGCATCGCTGGCTCAGCCGGGCGCCCGGATCGGGGCCTGGATCGTCGACGCGCTGCTCTCCGCCCTGGTGGCGGCGTTGTTCGTCGAGGTGATCCATCAAGAGCGGCACCGCGACTTCGCACAGCGCCTGCCCGGCTACTGGAGCCTGATCCCGTTCGCGCTCGACTACATCCTCGGCATGCTGTTCGCCGGACGCACGCTCGGGATGTACCTGTTCGGGCTGCGCATCATCCGGGTCGACCGCAACGAGGCGGTCAACCCGTGGCGGGCAATCGTCCGCACGTTGCTGTTGATGTTGCTGGTGCCCGCCGTCATCTTCGACAAGGACGGCCGTGGCTTGCACGACCGCTATTCGGACACCGCCGTCGTACGGGCCTAACCTGGGACCACGGCCGCCCGCAACATCGCCGTAACACGCCCGCGAAAGGATGCCCAGCTGGATAGGGCGCACCCCAAACCGCACCGGAGGTTCGATGTTCAGCAGTCCCGAAGAGGTCAAGGCGTTTGTCGAGAAGGAGGGCGTCGAGTTCATCGACGTGCGCTTCACGGACCTTCCCGGCCAGCAACAGCACTTCAACGTCCCCGCCGCCACGTTGCCTGACGACTTCTTCAGCGAAGGCGCGATGTTCGACGGCTCGTCGATCCGCGGGTTCGCGGCGATCCACAAGTCGGACATGAAGCTCATCCCCGACCCGTCCACCGCCTACGTCGACCCGTTCCGTGCCGCCAAGACCCTCAACGTGGCGTTCTCGATCGTCGAGCCGCGCACCGGCGAGCCCTACGAGCGCGACCCGCGTCAGGTCGCCGCCAAGGCCGAGGCATGGCTCAAGTCGACCGGCATCGCCGACACCGCGTACTTCGGTCCGGAGGCCGAGTTCTACGTCTTCGATGACGTCCGCTTCCAGACCGCGCAGAACCAGGGCTACTACCACATCGATTCGATCGAGGGCGCCTGGAACACCGGCCGCGTCGAGGAGGGCGGCAACCGCGGCTACAAGACGCGCTACAAGGGCGGCTATTTCCCCGTCCCGCCGGTCGACCACTACGCCGACCTGCGTGACCAGATGAGCACGGCGCTGATCGCCGCGGGCATCGAGATCGAGCGCGCACACCATGAGGTGGGCACCGCGGGCCAGGCGGAGATCAACTACCGGTTCAACACGCTGCAGGCCGCTGGCGACGACGTGCTGAAGTTCAAGTACATCGTCAAGAACGTTGCGTGGGCCAACGGCAAGACCGCGACCTTCATGCCCAAGCCGCTGTTCGGTGACAACGGTTCGGGCATGCATTGCCACCAGTCGCTGTGGAAGGACGGCGCGCCGCTGTTCTACGACGAGCTCGGTTACGCCGGGCTGTCGGACACTGCGCGCTACTACATCGGTGGTCTGCTGCACCACGCGCCGTCGCTGCTCGCGTTCACCAACCCGACGGTGAACTCCTACCACCGCCTGGTCCCGGGCTTCGAGGCCCCGGTCAACCTGGTCTACAGCTCGGGCAACCGCTCGGCGTGCATCCGCGTACCGATCACCGGCACCAACGCGAAGGCAAAGCGGATCGAGTTCCGCATCCCGGACCCGTCCGCCAACCCGTACCTGGCGTTCGCGGCGATGCTGATGGCCGGTGTCGACGGCATCCGGAACAAGATCGAGCCGCCCGCTCCGGTCGACAAGGACCTGTACGAACTGCCGCCGGACGAGCTGGCCTCGATCGCCCAGGTGCCCGGCTCGCTCAACGAGGTGCTCGACGCGCTCGAGGGCGACCACGAGTTCCTGACCGAGGGCGGTGTCTTCACCGACGACCTCATCGAGGCCTGGGTGAGCTACAAGCGCGCCAACGAGATCGACCCGATCCGGCTGCGTCCGCACCCGCACGAGTTCGAGCTCTACTACGACGTCTGAGTCGTAGCAACGCTGGAGGCCCCGGATTTTCCGGGGCCTCCAGTCGTTGAGGCGAGCGCATTTCAAGATCGATTCCGCAGGAGATTCGTTACCGCGACGCGATCGCGCCCGCAACGGCGGCTCGAGTGGACTCGTCGCGGTCGGGCCAGAGGTGGCCGAAGACATCTACGGTGGTCTTCGCGCTGGCTAGCTGGCTTCGGCTTGCTCAGCGAGGGTGCCGGTCAAGACGACGTCCTCGGCCAGGTCTTTGATCTTGACGTGCTGGTGCTGGCTTGCGGAGCGGAGCATGGCGAACGCCTCAGCTTCAGTGATCTTGTGGGCGCACATGAGGATGCCTAGCGCCTGGCCTATTCGTCGGCTGGTGGCCAACGCGATCTTGAGGTTCGCGATCATCTCCTGTGCTGCAGCCAGCTCCGCCCGCAACCCGTCCAGGTCGGCCTCGCACCCGAAGACATCAACTGACGACTCCGACACTCCAGTCATGCCCGCAACTCCCGTGACATGGCCCACCGCGGCGCTGTCTGCTCACACGCCTGCCATCTACCCAGCTCAGACATGTCAGTAAACGGATCTTTGCAACGCCAACTCCCACCGCCTCGGCGCTGCCGACACACGGGACCGTCGACGGAGATCGACAGCAGGGATCCGCCCCAACAAATTCGTTGTGATGTCACACGATCGAGTGGGATCGTTGATGGTGTCCTGGAGGTAAGGCTGTTCACCCGGACCCTGCCTCCAGTCACCGTCTAACGATCGGCGGTCCGACGGGTTCCTCGGGGTAACCAACTCCGAAGCTTCGCTCCTGATGGATCACGTATGACAAACAACGCCCCCAGCCCGAACGAGGATCCGACGCCGGGCAGCGCCGAGGCCGTTGAGGGCGGCTGCCGTTGCCCTGCCAAACCAAATCACCATGGCAACAGACCGCCGTTTCCCGCTGGGACCCACCTCGGCGGTTCGACCGGTGGCTGGATGATCGCCACAGACTGCGCCCTGCATGCCGCCTCTGGGTACCGGGGTGCGCTCATCCGCTAGACGAGCCACGGAGTCGCCCGACACCTCAGACCCCGATGCCTAGCGCTGGGTATGGCCGGACCAGTAACGGCTGCCTTGCCCTGTGCAGGCTTGCCCGGCGATGGGTCCCAGTGGCCGCACTGTCAGCTCGGTCGACCGGGCAGCGTTGGTCGGGCGCTCAGCGGCGGGTCGGGCGGGACCTGCTGCTCGAGGAGGTCCGCTTCGGGGATCTGCTCGCTGGGATCGGTGCGGCCTTGACCGGTGCGGTGGGCAGCCACTGCTGTTCCTCCTTCTCCGCGTCCTGCTTCTCCGCGCGCAGTTGGGTGTTCTCGTCCTGCAAGTCCATGACCATCGCGATGCCGGCCAGGTTGACCCCGGCATCGAGCAGCTCGCCGATGCGGCGCAGCCGGTCCAGGTCGTTGGCGCTATAACGGCGGGTGCCGCCCTCGGTGCGCTCCGGTTCCAGCAGGCCACGCGCTTC
>DASXJR010000080.1:0-7452 GCA_036497285.1 Jatrophihabitans sp. | reverse complement strand
CAAGGACGCGGTGGAACTGGGCCAGGACCAGCTGGTGGAGATCACCCGGTCCGGCCACCGGATCGTCGACTTCGCCGGCAACCCGGTGTCGGGCAAGCAGTTCCGGATCGATTGGGACCTCGCGGCCGCCGAGAAGGGTGGCTACGAGTACTTCATGCTCAAGGAGATCGACGAGCAGCCGGCCGCGGTCGCCAACACCCTGCGCGGGCACTTCCTGGCCGGTCGGGTGGAGCTTGACGAGCTGCGGCTGGACACCGCCGTGCTGCGCGAGGTCGACAAGGTCTTCGTGGTGGCCTGCGGCACCGCCTACCACGCCGGCCTGATCGCCAAGCAGGCCATCGAGCACTGGAGCCGGATCCCGGTCGAGGTGGAGATGGCCTCGGAGTTCCGCTACCGCGACCCGGTGCTGGACCAGCGCACCCTGGTGGTCGCGATCAGCCAGTCGGGCGAGACCGCGGACACCCTGGAAGCGGTCCGGCACGCGCGCACGCAACGCGCGAAGGTGCTCGCGATCTGCAACACCAACGGCGCTCAGATCCCGCGTGAGTCCGATGCCGTGCTCTACACCCACGCCGGCCCCGAGATCGGTGTCGCCGCGACCAAGACGTTCATGGCCCAGGTGACCGCCGTCGAGTTGGTCGGGCTTGCGCTGGGCCAGGCTCGCGGCACCAAGTACGGCGACGAGATCCTGCGCGATTTCGCCGAGTTGTGCGCGGTGCCGGCCGCGATCGCGCGCACGCTCGGCTGCGTCGACCAGGTGTCGGCGATCGCCCGCGAGATCGCGCATTCGAAGGCGGTGCTGTTCCTCGGACGGCATATGGGCTATCCGGTCGCGCTGGAAGGCGCGTTGAAGCTGAAGGAACTCGCCTACATGCACGCCGAGGGCTTCCCGGCGGGCGAGCTCAAGCACGGCCCGATCGCCCTGATCGAGAACGAGCTGCCGGTCGTCGTCGTGATGCCGTCGCCCACGGGCCGTCCGCTGCTGCACCAGAAGATGCTCAGCAACATCGCCGAGATCAAGGCTCGGGGCGCGCGCACGATCGTGATCGCCGAGGAGGGCGACTCCGCGGCCGGCGCGCACGCCGCGGACCTGATCGAGGTGCCGGTCGTGCCGACGCTGCATCAGCCGTTCGTCACCACCGTGCCGCTGCAGATCCTGTCGGCCGAGATCGCGCTGGCGCGGGGCAACGACATCGACAAGCCCCGCAATCTGGCCAAGTCCGTCACCGTCGAGTAGCCGTTCCCCGCGGGTGTGACGCGGCAGTCCCGACCGTCGATGCGGGGTTGGCATAGGGTGCCGGTGTGAGCGAGGCGACATCGACCGAAGTGGATCTGCTCATCGTCGGCGCGGGTCCGGTCGGTCTGTTCGGTGCCTATTACGCCGGCGTGCGGACGCTGTCGACCGCCGTGCTCGACTCGCTCGAGGAGCCCGGCGGCCAGATCACTGCGATGTACCCGGAGAAGGCGATCTTCGACGTCGCCGGCTTTCCGGCCATCAAGGGACGGGACCTGGTCGACGAACTGGTCAAGCAGGCCGCTCCGCACAATCCGCAGTACCTGCTCGGACACCAGGCCGTCGAACTCGAGCGCGGTGAGGGTTCGTTCGCGGTGACCACCGCGGCGGGGCTGCGCATCGACTGCCGCGCGATCGTGATCACCGGTGGCATCGGCACGTTCTCACCACGTCCGTTGCCGGCGGGCGGTGACTATCTCGGGCGAGGGCTCGCGCACTTCGTCCCCGACCCCGCTCGTTACGTCGGCGAGGACGTGGTGGTGGTCGGCGGCGGCGACTCGGCGCTGGACTGGGCGCTGATGCTCGAACCGCTGGCCAAGTCGATCACGATCGTGCACCGCCGCGGGGAGTTCCGCGCCCACCCGCACTCCGTCGAACTGCTCAAGGCGTCATCGGTGAACATCCTGACCGACGCCCAGATCTCGGCCGTGCGGGGCGACCCCGACGTGACCGAGGTCGACATCGACGTGCTCGGCACGATCCATACGATCAGTTGCTCGCGGCTGGTCGCGGCGCTCGGGTTCACCGCCAACCTCGGCCCGCTCATGGAGTGGGGGATCGAGATCCGGAAGCGTCAGATCGTGGTCGACTCGATGGGACGCACGACCGTCCCCGGCATCTACGCCGCCGGCGACATCGTCGACTACGACGGCAAGGTGAAGCTGATCGCAACCGGGTTCGGCGAGGTTGCCACGGCGGTGAACAACGCGGCCGCGTACCTGAACCCGAAGGTGTCGGCGTTCCCGGGGCACCTGTCCGACTACGCGCCCGCCGACGGCAGCACGCCGACCTCGACGCACTGACATGATCGTTGGCGTCGGTATCGACGTCGTGCCGGTGGCGCGTTTCGCCGAGGCGATGATGCGTACGCCTTCGATGGCCGCCCGGCTGTTCACCGCCGCCGAACTGGTCACGCCGCACGGCGAGATGCGCACGGCCGAGTCGTTGGCGGCGCGGTTCGCCGCGAAGGAGGCACTGGCCAAGGCGCTCGGGGCCGGCGGTGGGATGCACTGGACCGACGCCGAGGTGCGTAACGACGAGGCCGGTCGTCCGACGTTGACGGTCACCGGGACGGTGGCCGAGCGGGCCGCGGCGCTCGGAGTGACCCGCTGGCATGTGTCGCTCTCGCACGACGGGGGTATCGCTTCGGCGACGGTGATCGCCGAGTCATAGTTCGGTTTTGGCGGCCTGCCGTCAAATAGCGGGGCAGGGCGCCAAAAGTGAGAGGGGGACGGCCGATGCACGGGGTGTACACGGTCGAGCAGGTGCGCGATGCGGAGGCGCAACTGATGGCCCGGCTGCCCGAGGGCGCGCTGATGCAGCGCGCCGCGGGCGCTCTCGCCGTGCACTGCGCGGACCTGCTCGACGCGGTCTACGGCGCGCGCGTCACCCTGCTCGTCGGTGCCGGCAACAACGGCGGGGACGCGCTGTACGCGGGCGCCCGGCTGGCCGCGCGCGGCGCTCGGGTCACAGCGCTGCTGCTGGCCCCCGACCGTGCCCATGCCGGCGGGCTCGCCGCCCTGGTACGCGCGGGTGGCCGGACGGTCGACGCCGGACCGGCGCAAGTGCCTGCCGACCTCGTGGTGGACGGGATCCTCGGCATCGGCGGGTCCGGCGGCCTGCGCCCCGCCGCCGCCGCGCTCGCTGCCGCTGCCCGCGGCTCGCTCACCGTGGCCGTCGACCTGCCCAGCGGGGTCGACGCGGACACCGGAGCTGTCGACGGCGAGGCCGTGCACGCCGACGTGACCGTGACGTTCGGCGCGCTGAAGGCCGGCTCGGTGGTGGCGCCGGGCACGGACCTGGCCGGACAGGTGCGCCTGGTCGACATCGGGCTCGCCCTCCCGTCCGCCGATGCGCACGTGCTCGAGGAACCGGACGTGCGGGCGTTGCTGCCCGTGCCCGGCGCGGTCGACGACAAGTACACCCGCGGCGTGATCGGGGTGGTCGCGGGGTCACCGAAGTACAACGGCGCCGGTGTGTTGTGCACCGGCTCGGCCGTGCACGGTGGCGCGGGCATGGTGCGTTACGCGGGCGCCTCGCCGGACGGGATCCGCGCGCGCTTCCCGGAGGTCGTCGTGCACGACGACCAGCGGCCGTCCCAGCTGCAGGTACAGGCCTGGGTGGTCGGGCCGGGGATGGGTACCGACGACACGGCGCTCAACCTGCTGCGCGACGTGCTGTCGACCGACGTGCCGGTGATCGTCGACGCGGACGGGCTGACGCTGGTGGGCGAGCACCGGGACCTGCTTTCTCGAGACGCGCCCACGGTGCTCACCCCGCACGACCGCGAGTACGAGCGCATCGCGGGACCGGTGGGCCCGGACCGGCTCGGCGCCGCCCGACGCGCTGCGGCCGACCTGGGCGTGACCATGCTGCTCAAGGGCAACGCGACGGTGGTCGCCGACCGGGACGGGCATGCGTACGTGAACCCGACCGGCACACCGTGGCTCGGCACCGCAGGCAGCGGCGACGTGCTCAGCGGGCTGATCGGGTCGCTGCTCGCAGCCGGGCTGGAGGCGCCGCAGGCCGCCGCGGTCGCCGCGTACGCGCACGGCGTCGCCGGGCAGCTGGCAGCCACCGACGGACCGCCGAGCGCCGAGGACGTGCTTGCTTCCGTCCGTCCCGCCCTGCGTCGCCTCGAGCGCGGCTGAACCGTGCCTCGGCCCGGCAAACCGCTCCGGCGGCGATGACGTCAGTGGAGATAGGTCGGTGCCAGGGCGAAGAGGAGGTACGCCTGCCGGGCAGCCGCACCGGTGAGGACCAGCCCGCCGGGACCCCGCATGCACCGAGGGTCGCCGACGACGACTGCGTCGGGCCGATCGGGATAGTCCAGATGCACGGTCATCCACGTCGCAATTGGCGACAAGTCAGTGGGGCATGCCCTGTTCGGCGGAACACGTGCGGCGTAGCGGTCATACTTGGCCGCGAGACGGAGATCGACCTGGTCGAGCTGCGCCCTCTCGAAGCGATACAGCGTGTAGCGCCCGGGCGGCGTGCGCGCGAAGCAGATCGTCATGCTCGTCGCAGCCGGGGGCAGCGTCCGTGCTGCGTGCGGATCCACGGACAGGCTGCAGTTGCCGGGCGGGGAGTAATCGGTCGATGTGTCCCAGCGACCGTACCGGTACGCCTGCGCGGCATCGATGCGCAGGTTCGTCCCTGAACTGAATCTGCCGTTGGTCGATCCCAGGCAGTGGCTTCCAGGTGCCGACACCCACACGACCGCGCTCCCGAATGCCATTCGGATCAGATAGTTGTCGAAGTCGGTTGCGCTTGCATTCAACGTGCACGCCAAACCGCCGCTTCGGGCGGGACGGGCCGCGCGCAGAGCTGTCGTGACGGCAGCCAGGTTGCCGTCCAGCCGAGTGCCGCCGGTGGGCGTCCCGATGCCGGAGTCATGCAGGTAGGCGCACAAAGTGACCGAGGTCGGCGTGTGGTCAGGGACGAGCGAATGACGCGGCGCCCGCGACCGATCAGGCACCCAGAGGTTGAGGTCCGCACGCCGCGGCAGCGTCGGGCAATCGGCGACCGCCTGCCCCGTCGCGCGGGTCGGCGTGACGGGTGATCGGCCGGTTTGTAGCCATTTCACGCCAGCCACTACGAGCACGACGACTATGACAGCGCCGACGATGCTCGGTACGTGCCTGTCGCGGCGCACGTGCGGGCGGAAGTCGGTCGCCGACGGAGCTTCGGCATCGTGCGCGGACATCGTTGCGCGCAGTTCGTCCTCGATCACGACCGCTCCTCGACCCGATGGCTCACGCGCAGCGACTCGAGCGCACGCAGCGCCAGGCTGCGTACCGTCGCTTCCTTCGCGCCGATGAGTGCCGCTATCTCGCGGTCCGGCAGGTCTTCGTAATAGCGCAACACCATGACGGCCCGTTGTCGCGCCGGCAACAGGGCAAGCGCCCGCCACACCTCGTCGTGCTCGACCACGCGGGAGTCGAAGCCGTCCGTTCCGCGGTCAGGAACCTCGTCCGTCACGACCTCCGACGCCGACCTCAACCGGCGTCGACGCAGGTACTCGTTGACGACGGCGCGACGGACGTATGCCTCGCGATTGTCGACGGCCGGCGCCCGGCGCAGCCAACTGCCGTACACGCGAGTGAGCGCCTCCTGCACGAGATCCTCCGCTGCAGCTCGGTCGTGACAGAGCTGGTAGGCAAGGCGGAGCAGCCGATCACCCGATGTCCGCATCAGGTCGGCGATCACCTCGTCGAGCTGCATCTGCCCTCCACGGGAATGATGCGCCGAACCGTTCGAAACGTTGCGGAAGTAGGCTCATGGCGTGCAGGACGTTCTCGATCGGGCAGCTGCCGGCGGACGGATCACTCCCGAGGAAGCGCTCGCGGTCTATACCGGCGCACCGCTGCATGCGCTCGGCCGGGCGGCCGATGCGGTCCGGCGGGCAAGGTATCCGGACAACATCGCCACCTACATCATCGATCGCAACATCAACTACACCAACGTCTGCGTCACCGCGTGCAAGTTCTGCGCGTTCTACCGCGCGCCCAAGCACGAAGAGGGCTGGACGCACAGCCTGGACGAACTGCTGCGCCGCTGCGGCGAGGCCGTGGATCTCGGTGCCACGCAGATCATGCTGCAGGGCGGCCATTCGCCCGAGCTCGGCATCGAGTGGTACGAGCAGACCTTCAGCGCGATCAAGGCCAGCTACCCGCAGTTGGTGCTGCACAGCCTCGGCGCGTCCGAGGTGGTGCACATCGCGCGCACGTCCGACCTCGACCACCGCAAGGTCGTCCAGCGGCTCAAGGTCGCCGGCCTCGATTCGTTCGCCGGCGCCGGAGCCGAGATCCTCGTCGAGCGGCCTCGCACCGCGATCGCGCCGCTCAAAGAGCGCGGCGAGGTGTGGCTCGAGGTCATGGCCACCGCGCACGAAGAGGGTCTGGAGTCGACCGCCACGTTCATGATGGGGACGGGCGAGACCAACGCCGAGCGCATCGAGCACCTGCGCATGATTCGCGACGTGCAGGACCGCACCGGCGGGTTCCGCAGCTTCATCCCGTGGACCTACCAGCCCGAGAACAACCACCTGAAGGGCCGCACGCAGGCGACCAGCCTGGAGTATCTGCGCATGATCGCCGTCGCCAGGTTGTTCTTCGACAACATCAACCACCTGCAGGGTTCCTGGTTGACCACCGGCAAGGACATCGGCCAGCTCACCCTGCACTTCGGCGCGGACGACCTGGGATCGGTGATGCTCGAGGAGAACGTGGTGAGCAGCGCCGGCGCCCGCCACCGCAGCAACCGCACCGAGCTGATCGAGCTGATCCGCGGTGCCGGCCGCATCCCGGCCCAGCGCGACACCCTCTACCACCACCTGGTGGTGCACGACGATCCCGCGAACGACCCGGTCGACGACCGGGTGCACTCGCACTTCGCGTCGACGGCGCTGAAGGTGCTGCCCGTCGCCACAGCGAGCTGACCGGCGCTAACGGGGCAGCGGACTCGGCGCCGGCACCGACGGCGAGCCCTCCGCGGGCGCACCCACACCAGCGAGCGGCGCGGTCACCGCAGACCGGCACACCCAGCTGCACTCCGTCAGGTCCCAGTAGCAACGCGACGTGTGACGGTGCGTCGACCTCGGGTCCGGCAGGCCGGGGACGACATAGGACATCGGCCGCTCACGCATTGGCCACCTCGCGGGCTATTCCGACAAATTGGACTACCGCGCGTCTAACCAACTGTCACGGTAGGTTCGATCCGTGACTGAGGTCAAGGACGGGCGCAAGGCGTACTCGTCCCCCCTCCGTGACGAGCAGGCCGCGCAGACCAGGCGCGCGGTCCTCGCCGCCGCACGAGAGCTGTTCGTCACTCAGGGATACGGCGCGACGACCGTCGACCAGATCGCGGCCGTGGCGGGCGTGAGCAAGCCGACCGTCTTCTCCGCAGTCGGTAACAAGCAGAACCTGCTCGCCGCGGTC
>DASXJR010000079.1:0-62328 GCA_036497285.1 Jatrophihabitans sp. | reverse complement strand
CCGGCATGCCGTCGACGCACGAGTACTGCGCCATCGGCGAGACGACGACCCGGTTCTTCAGCGTCACGCCGCGCAGGGTGAACGGCGTGAGCATGGGCGGGATCGACGATTGCAGCGGCGCCCGGAGCTTTCCGGCGCGCTCGGCGATCCAGTCCTCGTAGTCCTCGACGTAGCCTTTGTCGCGCAGGCGCAGGTTCTCGTGACTGATGCGCTGGCTGCGCGTGAGCAGCGAATAGGCGAACTGCTCGGGTGGCAGGTTGACGTAGCGGTCGACGTGCTCGAACCATTCGGTCGAGTTGCGCGCCGCGTTCTGGATCTTCAGCACCTCGATGCTGCGCAGGTCCTCGTAGTGCTTCAGCGCCGCAGCGAGGTCGCCAGGGTGTTGGCCGATCGAGCGCGCCAGCTCGATCGCGTCTTCGAGGGCGAGCTTGGTGCCCGAGCCGATCGAGAAGTGCGCGGTGTGCGCGGCGTCGCCCATCAGCACGATGTTGCCGTGTCGCCACGTCTTGTTGCGAACTGTCGTGAAGTTGAGCCATTTCGAGTTGTTCATCAGCACGTCATGGCCGTCGAGAACGTCGGCGAACCAATCGCGGATCAGGTCGACCGACTTCTCGTCCGACTCCCCCGAACGGAATTCCCTGTCGGCGAACGCATCGAAACCGGCTCGCCGCCATACCGCGTCGTTCATCTCGACGATGAACGTGCTTCCCCGCGCGTCGTAGGGATAGCCGTGGATCTGCATCACGCCATGCGGCGTCTCGCGGACGTAGAACTTGAACGCGTCGAAGACCCTGGACGTGCCGAGCCACATGTACTTGCACTGGCGCTGCTCGAGGCTTGGCCGGAACCGCTGCGCGTAGGCCGTGCGCACCGCCGAGTTCACCCCGTCGCACGCGACGACGAGGTCGTACTCGGCGGCGAGGTCGGCGACATCGGGCGCCGGTGTGCAGAAGTGCAGCCGCACGCCCAGTCCGGCGCCGCGGTCCTGCAGTATTTCCAGCAGCCGTTTGCGGCTCATCGCCGCGAAGCCGTGGCCGCCGCTGGTCAACGTCCGCCCGCGGAAGTGCACGTCGATGTCGTCCCAGCGCGCGAACTCGGCCTGCATCTGCGTGAAGATCCGCTCGTCGGCATGTTCGATGCCACCGAGCGTCTCGTCCGAGAAGACCACGCCGAAACCGAACGTGTCGTCGCGCGCGTTGCGCTCCCACACCGTGATGTCGTGGTTGGCATCGAGCTGTTTCATCAGCGCGGCGAAGTAGAGCCCACCCGGTCCCCCGCCGACGACCGCAATCCTCATGACGCCTGCGCAGCGGACGCGGCCTGATCGCGCAGCAGGTAGCGCTGCACCTTTCCGGTCGACGTGCGCGGGAGGGAGGCCAGGAACTGGATCGCGCGTGGGTGCTTGTACGGCGCGATGCTGCGCTTGACGAAGTCCTGCAGTTCGGCGATCAACCGGTCGTCGCCGGTGACGCCGTCGGTCAGCACGATGTACGCCTTGACGATGTGGCCACGGTCCGGGTCGGGTGCTGCCACGACCGCGCACTCCGCAACGGCAGGGTGCCCGACCAGCACCTCTTCGACCTCAGGACCGGCGATGTTGTACCCGGACGACACGATCATGTCGTCGTCGCGAGCCACATAGGTGAAGTAGCCGTCCTCGTCCTGCACGTAGACGTCACCGGTGAGGTTCCAGCCGTTCTGTACGTAGCTGCGCTGGCGCTCGTCGGCGAGGTAGCGGCAGCCGGTCGGACCTTTGACGGCGAGCCGTCCTGGCGTACCGACGGGCACCTCGTGTCCCTCCGCTTCGAGGATCGTCGCGTGGTAGCCGGGCACCGGGACGCCTGTCGCGCCGGGACGGATGGCATCGTCGGCGGCAGAGATGAACACGTGCAACATTTCGGTGGAGCCGATGCCGTCTATCAAGCGGACGCCGGTCGCGTCGTAGAACGCCTGCCATGTCGACCGCGGCAGGTGCTCGCCGGCGGCCACACAACGCCGCAGCCCGCGCAGCCGGTCCGCGTCACCGGCGGCAAGCATCGCCTTGTACGCCGTCGGCGCCGTGAAGCAGACCGTGACCTCGTGAGTGCGGATAGCAGTCGCAAGCTCGTCAGGGGTCACCCGCTCCAGCAGCAGCGTCGATGCACCGACCCGCATGGGGAACACCAGCAGGCCGCCGAGGCCGAACGTGAACGCGAGCGGCGGTGTGCCGGTGACGACGTCATCGGGCCTGATTCGCACAATGTGGCGACCGAACGTGTCTGCGATGGCAAGCACATCGCGATGAAAATGCATCGTCGCTTTCGGCCTGCCGGTGGTGCCAGAGGTGAACGCGAGCAGCGCCACGTCGTCGGCGGCGGTGTCGGCCGACGGGAACGGTGGGCTCGGCTGATCGGTACTGGTCGCAGCGAGCTGGTTGAAGGTCACCAGCGGCGCAGTTCCGAGATCGGCCGCCCGCAGATCGTCGACGAATCGGTCGTCGCACAGCGCCAGGTCGACTCGGGCGATCTCGGCCAGGGTGGACAGTTCACCGCGACGCAGCATCGGCATGGTGGTGACGGCGACCGCCCCGACCCGCAGCGTCGCGAGCCATGCAATGACGAGCCGGGGGTTGTTCGGCGCACGCAACAGGATGCGGTTGCCCGGGACGATCCCGTAGCGGTTGCACAGCACATAGCAGATCCGCTCGACCTCGCGAAGCACGTCAGCGTAGGTCGAGACGCCGCCGTCGGCCGTCCGCAGGCAGGGCCGATCGGGGCCATACCGCTCGATGACCCGATCGAGCAGCTCGGTGACGCAGTTGAGCCGATCGGGATAGTGCACGTCCGCAATGTCGAACACCAGCTCGGGCCACTGATCCCGTGGCGGCAGCGAATCGCGGCAGAACATGTCGATGTGCCCCGACGGCATCACCAGATCAGTATGGCGCTGTGTTGACGATAGTCAAGGGAGCGACAGACTGGCAACGCTGGCCCGGACAGTCCCCGGCGGTATCTTCGTGCCGTGACCACCGCCGACCGCGCACGCAATGCCGAGCCGGCGGCCCACTCGGTCGCGCTGCCGCCACGCGCTCTGATCGTCAGTCTGTTCGGCATGTACGCACGTGAGTCCGGGGGCTGGCTGAGCGTCGGGACCCTGATCAAATTGATGGCCCAGCTAGGTGCGGACGAGACCGCGGTGCGCTCGTCGATCTCGCGGCTGAAGCGGCGCGGCGTGATCGAGGCTGAGCGCGTCGACGGACGCGCCGGCTACACCATCGGCGAGCACGCACGGCGCATGCTTGATCTCGGCGATCGGCGGATCTTCGAGCAACGGCGAGCCACGCTGTCCGACGGCTGGTTGCTCGCCGTCTTCAGCGTGCCGGAGCCGGAACGGGACAAGCGACACCTGCTACGGTCTCGGCTCGCCTGGCTCGGCTTCGGCACTGTCAGCTCAGGGATTTGGATCGCGCCGAAGCATCTCGAAGAGGAGGCACGCGAGGTCCTGACCAGTGAAGGTTTCGCCGACTACGTCGACCTCTTCCACGCCGACCACCACGGCTTCGGGGAGCTCGCGACGAAGGTGTCAATGTGGTGGAACCTCGATGAGCTCGACGAGCTGTACTCCGAATTCGCGCGATCGCACGCCGAAATTCTGGACGGCTGGCAGATGCGCGGACGCAAACGTGCTGACGACCCCATCGCATTCGCCGACTACATCCGCACGCTGACCACGTGGCGCCGGTTGCCCTACCTCGATCCGGGGTTGCCGGCCGAATTGCTCCCACCCCGTTGGCCAGGCGCCGAGGCGTCCGCCACATTCCACGCGGTCCGCCAGCGGCTCGAAACACCGGCGCACCGCTTCGTCGATTCCATCCGCAAGGGCAACTGACGTGCGACCTGCCACCCGGTTGCGCAACGCGCTGGCGCCGGCGCTCGGGTCGGCCATGCTCAACGCCCTTCGAGCAAGCTAGCCAACCGCAACGGGCGGCATTGACTGAATCGCTGCGTCGACCGCGCTCGCGTCCAGTTCGTGATCGACCATCTTCCCGGACAGGTATGCGTCGTAGGCGGGCAGGTCGAGGTGGGCGTGCCCGCACAGCGCGGTGAGGATCACCTTCGGTTCCCCGGTTTCTTTACACCGCAGGGCCTCCTCGATGGCCGCCGCGAGGGCATGCGTCGGCTCGGGCGCCGAGACGATGCCCTCGGTGCGCGCGAACTGCACGCCGGCCGCGAAGCACTCACTTTGCGGCTTCGCGACAGCGTCGAGAAGCCCGAGTTCCTTGAGATGGCTGATGAGCGGGCTCATCCCGTGGTAACGCAGACCGCCGGCGTGAATCGGATCCGGGACGAAATCGTGCCCGAGCGAGTGCATCTTCATCAGCGGCGTCATGCCCGCGGTGTCACCGAAGTCGTAGGCGTAAACGCCGCGGGTGAGCGACGGGCAGGCCGCCGGCTCGACCGCCCGGATCGTCGGCGCCATCCGGCCGAGCAGTTTCTCGCGCAGGAAGGGGAACGCCAGGCCGCCGAAGTTCGATCCGCCCCCGGTGCAGCCGACGATGAGGTCCGGCTGCTCGCCTGCCTTCGCCATCTGCAGCAGTGCCTCCTCACCGATGATCGTCTGGTGCAGCAGGACGTGGTTGAGCACGCTGCCGAGGGCGTAATTGGTATCCGGGTTCTGCGCGGCCACCTCGACGGCCTCGCTGATCGCGATGCCGAGCGAGCCGGTCGAATCCGGGTGTTCGGCGAGGACCTTGCGGCCGGCTCCGGTCAAGTCTGATGGCGACGGGTGAACGGTGCCCCCGAACACCTCGATCATCATCTTCCGGTACGGCTTCTGGTCGTAGGACGCCCGCACCTGCCACACCTCGCAGGCCAGTCCGAACTGGGCGCAGGCGAAGGCCAGCGCCGTCCCCCATTGGCCTGCTCCGGTCTCGGTAGTAAGCCGCCGGATACCGGCCTGGGCGTTGTAGTAGGCCTGCGGGACGGCGGTGTTCGGCTTGTGGGAGCCCGCCGGGGAGACGCCCTCGTACTTGTAGTAGATGTGCGCAGGGGTTTCCAGCGCCTTCTCGAGTCGGTGCGCGCGGTAGAGCGGTGATGGCCGCCAGAGCCGGTATACGTCGAGAACGGGGCCGGGGATGTCGACATAGCTGTCAGTGGTGACCTCTTGCAGGATCAGGTCCATCGGAAACAGCGGCGCAAGATCGTCGGGCCCCACCGGCTGCAAAGTGCCTGGATGCAGCACCGGGGGCGGCGGTTCGGGCAGATCAGGGATGACGTTGTACCACCGGGTCGGCATCTCGGACTCGTCCAACAGGAACTTGGTCGCCGTCATGCAACGGATGCTGCCACGCTCCGACCGCCCTTACGAGACCCATGCACTGGCAGAACGCCGCCCGGTCACGATTGCACCGACACCCCGGTAGCGGGTACGCACCGCTCGCGCGATCTGTCCGTGGTGTAGTTCTCCTGGTGAACACCACCACCCTGTCGACGATCCCAACAGGGCATCGTGACTGGTGTTTCTTCGACCGACGCCGCTCGGTCGATCGCCTGCACCACCGGCGTCACCGTCGCCCAGGTGGCAAATCCTGCGGCCCGGCTCCCGCTGCCACGTCCCGACACCGACCACAAGGTCTTCCTCGCCCACACCGAATTCGCGACGCGCCGTCGCCGCGGGTGACTACCAGAACCACGAACGCCGCAAGGTTGAGCCCAGGACCCGCGAGATTGACCAGCGCCCCGCGCGCACACGCGATCGGGACTTTGGACCCGCCAGAACACGGTGTCCGGCGTATACCTTCAATGCCCGTGAGTAAGCGTTGCGGCAACACGTGGCACGACGTGCAGTGCGAACTACCTGCTGGACACGGGTCCGCGCACCGAGCGCAGCTCGGCGGCTCGCTCGCCTGGTGGGCGCGGGCCGGTAGACGGCCGCGACGAGCGGCGGGGGGAAACCTGGTCAACGCTGCCCGGAGGGAGGGTGGGCGCGTCATGTGCCGGTCGGGGTTCGGTTATCGGGTCGTTCGGAGAGCCATTTGTCAGCGCGATATGCGGTAGCTGTTGCGCGCATACACGTGTCAGATCGTCCAGAGTGCTTGGGTCGGGGACATACGGGCGGCGCGAAGCGCCGGGAGGAGCCCGGCGGTGACGCCGATGAGCAGTGTGGAGGTGAGGCCGCCCGCCCAGGCGAGCAGTGGGATGACGGTGGCCCAGTTTTGGGTGCGTGTGTAGATCGCAGTGATTGCAGAGCCGAGCCCGACGCCGACTGCGCCGCCACAGAGCGCGAGGAGCGTGGCTTCGGCTAGGAACTGGCTACGGATGTGTGCTTTGGTGGCGCCGAGGGCGCGGCGCATACCGATTTCGGAGCGTCGTTCGAGTACGCCGATGAGCATCACGTTGGCGATGCCAATGGCGCCGACGAGCAGGGAGACGGCGCCTAGGCCGAGGAACAGACTGTTGAGAGCGCCCTTGGCCTCGGCCTGGGCGACCAGTGCGTCGGAGGGCTGGGCTACGGCGACATGTCCGGGATTTGCGGGGTTGGCGGTGGCGGCGAGCACGTCGTGGACGGCGGCGATCTGGTCTGTGGCCGCGCGCAGGTAGATCTGCGAAGGCCGGCCGTCGAAGCCGAGGTAGGTCTCGGCGGCGGGGTATCCGATGAGCACTGCGGTATCGATTTGGGAGGCGAGCACGGCGGGACGGAGGATGCCGGCGAGGTAGAACCACTGCCCGTTGCTCGGCCCGGCGAGCCAGATCCGTTCGCCGGGGTAGATGCGGTCGATACCCATCCGCTCGGCTGCCAGGGCGCCGAGCACCGTGACGGGTTGCTGGGCGGTGGCCGGGTTGAGGAACCGGCCTTGGGCCACGGTGGTGCCGACGGTGGCGGGCAGGGTGAGGCTGGTGGCTTGGACCGACAGCGCGTTGGAGTTGATCGTTGGGACGAGCGGGTTGCGGTACGCGTTGACGTTGTTGACCGTGCCCGTGTCGTCGACAGCGGTGACCGGTCCGATCCGGGCGATCATGCCGGGGGCGGTGGTCGGGAGCTCGGCGGTTTGCCCGGTCAGGGTCTGCCCGTTGGCAACCGTGAGCAAGTTGGTCCCTAGTTTGCTGATTTCGTTGAGCAGCCCGGCCTGTGAGGATGAGGACAGTCCGAGGACGGCGACGAGCGCGGCGACACCGAGCGCGATACCGAGCGCGGACAGCGCAGCGCGCAGTTTGCGCGTGCGAATGCCCACGACAGCCAGGCGGGCCAGGTCGGTCGCGCGCAGGCGGTGCGAACCGAGTGTGGTCATCGACGTGTCTCCGCGAGAAGCGTGGGGTGCGCGGTGTCGGCGACGATGCGCCCATCGAGCATCTCGACTCGGCGGGGCATGCGTGCGGCGACGTGCTCGTCGTGAGTGATCACGACGATGGTGGTGCCGGCAGCGTGCAGCTGGTCGAGCAGGCTGAGAAGAGCCTGCCCGGTGGCTTGATCGAGGTTGCCGGTGGGCTCGTCTGCCAAGACGATGGCGGGGGAACCGACCAGTGCGCGAGCGATCGCGACACGCTGCCGCTGCCCGCCGGAAAGTTGCGTCGGGCGCGCGTGCAACCGGTCCGCGAGACCGACAGCAGCCAGAGCGTCGGCTGCGTGGTGGCGCCGCTGGGTGACAGCGGCGCCGGCGTAGAGCAGCCCGTCGGCCACGTTGTCGAGCAGGCTGGCGTGTTCGGCGAGGAAGAAGTGCTGGAATACGAACCCGATTCGGCCGGCTCGCAGTGTGGCGAGCTGCCGATCCGACAGCCCGGCCACGTCCATGCCGGTGATCATTACCGTTCCGTTGGTGGGCCGGTCCAGGGTGCCCATTACGTGAAGCAGGGTGGTCTTGCCCGAACCGGATGGGCCTAGCACGCCAACCAGTTCACCTGCGCACACGGTCAGGTTCACCTGCCGCAGAGCGGTTACCGGTGGGCTGCCGGGATAGATCCTGGTCACCGTGTCGATTTCGAGCACCGGCTGACGTTCGCTGACGCCAATCGGCTCCTGCGGCTCGGTCCGGACCAATCCGCAAACTGTCTGCCGGCTAGGCATTGCCGGGCACCACGACGCGTTGTCCAGCGGTCAGCCCAGCCGTGGACACCTGCACCATGCCGACTCCGTCGTCGAACAAGCCCGGGATCACTCGGACAAGGTGGTGCGTGCCATCACCGGCCACTGCTTCCGCTGCGTACCCGCCGCCGGCCAGCGCGACGAGCGCGTCCACCGGCACCGCCAGCACGTTGTGCACCGTTCGGTCGATGATCGACACCTCGACCTGAGCCTGATCGAAGCTTCCGGTCTGGGCCGGCCGCGCCGGTCGGATCGCTACTGGCACGGTCGCGCCACTGCTCGTCCCGCTGCCGGGATCGTTCGACGCCACGGTGGCGACTCGGCCCACCGAGGCGACTGTGCCTGACGTGGTGCTCCCGTCGGGCAGCGTGATAGTGACCGGATCGCCGCGGTTGACCTCGGACTGCAGGCCGGCGTCGAGGGCGACGCTCACCGACCGGGTCGTCGAGGTTGCCTGCAGCACTCGACCCGTCGCTGGGCCGCCCAGATGGGCTTGCAGCGCGGAGACCCGTGTCGGCGTGGGCAGGAATACCACCGCTCCCAGATCGAGCCGGCCGGTCTGTTCGACCCCCAGGTGCTTCTGCAGCCTCCGTACTCCAGCCCGGGTGGCCCAGCTGAACTGGTCCCAGGCCGGCGCCACATCGCGCGGGCGGGCGTAGCCGAGCGCGACGAGGTCGTGGTTGAGCTGCGCCACGTCGGCTCCCGTAACGTCCGCGGCAATGGTGCCAGCCTCAAGCGTGCGGTAGGCGGGGGTTTCCCCGGACAACAGCACAACCGGCGACCCATCCAGCCGGTACAGCACTTGGCCGTTCTCGATGACCTGACCGGGTGCCGGCAGCCAGGTCACTGTGCCATTCGCGCGTGCCAGCACCAGGTAGAACCCTGCGTACCCCAAGGTGCCAGGGAATTGGGTGCGCGTCGACAGCGACCGGCGCTCGACCGTGGCTAGAGACGTCGCGAACCCGTCGTCTTCCGCCCCGCTGCCGCCGCCGCGACGAGCGGTGAACGCCCGGACCGCCGCAACCGCGCCTGCAGCGATCAACACGACAACGGCGGCGATGATCGCGGCGCGGCGGAGCCGACATCCGCGCTGGACGATCTCGACCCGGTTGTCGTGGTCGTCCGCTCGCGAATCGGCCGTGCCGTTCATGGCATCCCTTTCGCCTCGATTGGCTGGTACGCAACGCGGCGCTACCGCGCGTCATGGGCAGCGGCGCGGAGGTTCCGCGCTTGCGTTACCCGTAGTGGTGGCAGCCGGCTTCGCCAATGCCATCGCACAGCATGGTGCCGTTCTGTCCAGGGGCTGGGTGCAGCAGGTGGGAGCATTCGCCGGACACGGCGTCAGCCTGGGGCGAGTCGGGGTTGATCCGGCCGTGGAGATCGAAAACCGGCTGCCCTGCGCTGTCCGTGGTCGGGTCCGGCCAGTCCTGCAGACCCTGCGAGCGCATGCACCGGGCGAAGTTGCGCATCCCGCTCAGCGTCTGTTGCAGCTGGGTGGTGGTCGACCGAAGCAGATACCCACAGGCCTGCTGGGCTGCCTGGAACTGGCTGCTGCTGACTCCGAGTTGCTGCGGACTGACCTTGGCGAGCGTGCCGTCGCTGTCGGGGTCGGGGAACTGCGATACGCCGTGTGAGCGCATGCATTGCGAGAAGGCCAGCGCGCCGGCCGATGCCGACCGGTCTGAGGCAGCACCCGTCACGGGCGCCGACCAAGACGAGGAAGGCGGGGAAGGCGAGGAGGCGATACTTGCGATGCGAGGGCCCGCACGGCTCGCGCTGCATGCGGTGGCCAGCAAAGTGATGACCACGCAAGCGAACACGATCAACTTCATTGGCTGCGCCTTTCCGGGTAGCCCGCGTCGCGCTTGCGACGCCACGACCCGTCAGGTGTAGCAAGCCGCCGATGACATCAGCGCAACAACGGTTGTTAGACAGATGTCATGCCTGCCGCCGCACAATGTGCGGGTGCGGGTACTGGTGGTGGAGGACCACGTCGCGTTGGCCAACCGGATCGGCGAGGGCCTGCGCGACGCCGGTTTCGCTGTCGACGTCGTCTATGAGGGCGCGACCGCGTTACAGGCCGCATCCGGCACCGACTACGACGTGGTCGTACTTGACCGCGACCTGCCGACCGTCCACGGCGACCAGGTGTGCCGGCGGCTGGTGCGCGACGAATCTTCATCGGCCCGCATCCTGATGCTCACCGCCGCTGCCGATGTCGATGACCGCATCGACGGACTCGAACTCGGCGCGGATGACTACCTCGGCAAGCCGTTCGCCTTTGGCGAGCTGATCGCCCGCATCCGCGCGCTCGGACGACGCGGACCGGGCGCCCCAGCCGTCGTGCAGCGTGGTGGGCTGGTGATCGATCGCGCGCGGCATCGCGCCAGCCGCGCCGGCATCCCGCTCACGCTCACCCGCAAGGAGTTCGGCGTGCTCGAGCAGCTGGCTGCCGCCGACGGCGCACCGGTCACTGCTGAGGAACTGCTCGAACACGTGTGGGACGCAAACGCCGACTCGTTCAGCAACACGGTCGCGGTCACGATCGGACGGCTGCGCCGCAAACTCGGCGACCCGCCGCTGATCGACACAGTCGTGGGTGTCGGCTACCGGCTATGACACGCCAATTCAGCGCTCGCTACCGGCTCACGCTGGTCTACACCGCGCTGTTCGCGCTGGGCGGCGCCGCGCTCGTCTTGGCCACCTACCTGCTTGTCGCGCACACCCTGCATGACACCAAAACCAACACAACCCCGCCGTCGATCCGCCGCGCGATCGCCGGATGCGTCCGCGTCGCGCAGACCAAGGGCGCCCCCGCTAGCAGCATCACCACCAAATGCACCGCGCTGTACGCCAACGGCGTACGGGCAGGCGCGACCGCACAACGCAGCACAGCCCTCGACCATCTGATCCTCTACTCATCACTCGGCCTGGCCGTCGCCACATTGCTCGCCCTCGTCGCGGGCTGGATCATTGCCGGACGCATCCTGCGCCCAGTGCACCGCATCACAGCCGCGGCCCGCGCCGCGAGCGAGCAGAACCTGTCTCATCGCATCGCTCTAGAAGGCCCACACGACGAACTACGTGAGCTCGCCGACACCTTCGACACCATGCTCGAACAACTCGACCGCACCCTCACCAGCCAGCGCCGTTTCATCGCCAACGCCAGCCACGAACTGCGCACGCCGCTGACCGTCATGCGCACCGCGATCGATGTCGTCCTCGCCAAACCCAACCCGGGCCTCGCAGAACTGACATCGATGAGCTCGGAAGTCCGTCAGGCCGTCGATCACGCCGAGCAACTCATCCAAGCGCTGCTCGTACTCGCTCGCAACGACCAGCCGCGCACTCTAACCGACACACTCGACCTCGCCACGATCACCGAGGACGCACTCGAGAGCCGTCACAGCAACAGCGTCACGACGACCGCCGAACTCGAAAGCGCGCCCGTAACCGGCGACGCGGTCCTGCTCGAACGACTCATCAACAACCTGCTCGACAACGCCGAGCGCTATAACATCCCCGGCGGCATCATCACGGTTACGACCACCACTGATGACTTCACATCCGTACTACGCGTAGTCAACACCGGACCCGTGATTCCTTCCGCCATGGTCGAACGCCTGTTCCTGCCCTTCACTCGGTTCGACGACCGCACCACCCACCACGACGGCTTCGGGCTCGGCCTCACGCTCGTCTCGTCAATCACAGACGTGCACCGCGGCGACCTCGAAGCAACCGCACCAGCGACCGGAGGACTGCACATCACCATCCGCCTCCCACGTCGCGACGAACGCGCCGTTGCGGATTGGTCCGCGGGGACAAACTCGTCCGGACATGGCTGACGACCTCCTGGGGCGGAACACGGCTTCCACCAGGTTGATCAGGCACGGTCTCGATGAGGATCGTCAACCGGGACGCCGCAACGTTGGCGTCGCGCGCGGAGCCGTCGATCTGCGTACATCTTTCGCCGAGGTCGGCTCGCGCGGATCAATCGGTAGGTTCGCGAGACTGGTCACGGTGCTTGACGGCGGCGGTGCCGGAGAAGTCGCGAGCCAGATCAGTTTCGTCCAACGTGACCGCATCGACTCGACCGCGGAGTTCGCTGCGCCTGGCCCATGCGTGATCGCGCTTTGTGTTCGCCCGAGGCGAATAGGTGACCCATTGGTATCGGATTGCGCATCACATCTGTGGGAACGCCTCGCGCACCTTGCGGGTCCACCATTCGAGTGCGGCGCGTTCGCGTTGTCGAGTCTCGGGATCGTTCGCCGTCGCGCCGAGCGCCTTTTCCCAGCCGAGTTGCGCAAGCGCGCCGATTAGCGCAAGGCGCAGGGCGACCTCGTCGGGCGCGTGTTGTGCCCGACGAACATCGTCGAGGATCTCTCCGGGATCGCGGCCGATCGCTGCGGTGTTGATGGCCAGGTACCACGCGTAGTCCACGCTCGCTGGCGCCCAGCATGTCAACGTCCCCCAGTCCAGCATGATCACCCGATCGTCGTCGTTGCCGAGGTTTGCCAGCTTGAGGTCTCCGTGTACCAACGTGCGGTCCCGTGCCAGGAGGGCATCCACGAGCGGGCCGGGGTCGTCGTGTACCGCAGCGATCGCCTCGACCACATCGCTGGCGACGACCTCGTGGAACCGTGTCCAGCCCTGCAGCGCGAGCCGCGGTACGTCATGCTCGACGGCGAAGCGTTCACAAACCGACGGCGACAGGAATGTGTAGTACCGGCGCAGGTCGCACAGCTGCGGCAACGACGCGCCCGCGAACGCGGCGTGGGAGTCTCTTGCAGCGGACAGCACCCGGTGATGCAAGCTCTCCGGCATCCGGTCGCCGGGAGCCAAGTGGCTGGCAACGTCACGCATGACCACCGTCGCGCCGCCGGCGGCGGGCTGCACATCCAGAATCGCGTGCTCGATGCTTGCGGGAAGCCTGCCAAACGTGCCATCGGCCCACATCGCCGCGACGCGTCCGGCGTCCCCGGTCGCTTGCATGATCCAATCCGCGGCAGCGTCGGCGTGTTTGATCACCACCGTCGAACCGTCGTCTAGCCAAGCGCGCTCCAACTGCGCGCCGGACTTACCCGCGGCCGGCAGCGGCTCGCGACGCACCACAAGCTCGAGCAGATCCGACCCCACGCCAGCAAGTCTCGACCCGTTCGTCAACCTTGACCACCCAAGTGGCTGAGGCGCTCATAACAAGGCGCTGGCGGTTCCCAAGCTGCGATCGAGAGACGCTCTCATACTCGGCGAGAGCGGACATGATCAACGTAGGCGAGGTGGTCACACTAACCACGTTGGTCTCGCCGATAGCGAACGTGCCTTCCGCCGGACCGTGACCACCGGCACGCTCATTGCCATGACGGAGACAGACGACCCGGATGTTGCCATCGTTGTCGCGGCATACCGCGCCTTCGCCGCCGGAGACATCCACAGTGCGGTGACCGATCTGCACCCGGATGTTGAGTGGATCGAACCTCTCGAGTTCCCCAACGGGGGCCGGCGAGTGGGCCGTGCTGCCGTTTTCGAGTATCTGCAGTCCTCACGCGCGTCCTGGCGCGAGCTGCGCTCGACCCCCGCCGTTTCCCGGCGGGGCGAGCGCATCGTCGCGGTCCATCACATCGAGGGGGTGCTGGTCGACGGCACGCCGCATGAGGCGACTGTCGCCGATGTCTTCACGGTGCGCGGTGAGCAGGTCGTGCACATGAAGGCTTACGCCGATCCCTCGGAAGTCCCTGGCCTGAATATCTGCCGCCCTGAGGGGTAGCGCCGTTCGACAAATGCAGGATCTCCTCGTGACCAGGCCTGCAACGTCGACTTAGAACTTCCGCACCCGGCCGCGGCAGCAAGTTCGCAGCTCAGGACGTTTAGGCGGAGGAGGCAGGTATCGGTATCTGCTGGATGCGTCTCTGGCTGGCTCAGATGCTCTTGCGTGTGACCAAACCTCGGCAGATCAGGTCCAGGTACGCGTCGATAAGCGCTTCTTGCGCTGAGGGTGCCTGTCCCGCCAGGGGCCCGAGAAGGAGCATCGACAAACCGTGCACGGCACCCCAGGCGTTCGTGGCCGCGGTGTCGCGATCTGCTGCGTCGAGGACTCCGGCGTCCAGCATGCCGTCGAGTGCCTGTCCGAGCAGTTCATTTGCCATCATGCCGGAGTCGCCCGCCCCGGGTAGTCCACCGTCGGTGCGAGCCGCGTGGTTGCCGCTACGAGTCGGCGCTTGCCCGGTGTAGGTCGTCCACTTGGGAGGCGCGAACGCGGTGGCGAATAGTCCCGGTTCGCTGAGGGCGAAGTGAATGTAGCCGCGTCCGACCGCGCCTAGACGGCCGATGGCGTCTCGGCCGGCATCCCCGCTCGGGCTGCATTGCGCTAGCTCGGCCTCCATCGAACGGGCCAAGGCGGACAGCGCGTCGAATGCTACGGCTTGGACGAGATCAGGCAGCGCGCTGAAGTGCCGGTACGCCGCGTTCGCTGAAACGCCGACGCGTCGTGCTGCCTCGCGTAACACGATTGCCGACGGGCCACCTTCGCGGGCGAGCCCGGTCCCCGCCTCTACCAGAGCGCGGTGCAGGTCGCCGTGGTGGTAGCGCTGCTGCCTACCTGCGCCGGGTGCCGTCACGAGACACAATGTTGACACCGTGAACTTCATATGGCAAGTTCACGGTGTCAACATCCAGCGCCGCGAGGGAGTTAGCCGTGTTCTATCGACTGGGTCTGAGGATCGTCGGCCGCGCCCGGCTCGTCCTCGCGGTGAGCGTCGTGGCGCTCGTGATCTCGGCCGTCCTCGGGGTCGGTGCGTTCGCCCGGCTGCTCAGCGGTGGGTTCGATGATCCGGCGTCGGGCTCGAGCCAGGCGAAGGTGCTGCTCGACCAGAAGTTCGGCGGCGAGCCGGACATGATCTTCCTGGTGCATGCGCGGACCGGGACCGTCGACAGCGCCCCTGTGAGCGCCACGGGCCAGGCGCTGGCGCGCCGATTGAGCGCCGACGGCCGATTGCGCGGCGTCACGTCGTACTGGGACACCCACTCGCCCGGACTGCGCTCGCGCGACGGCAGCGACGCGCTGATCCTGGCCACCGTCATCGGCAATGCGCAGACCGCCGACACGAACGCCGAGGCACTGCTGAGCGACTACGCCCACCTGGACGACGATGCCGCGACGGTGCGCATCGGCGGAGCTCAGGGCACCGACGTCGGCACCCAAGTCGGCAAGGACCTCGCGGTGGCCGAGAGCATCGCCGTCCCGCTCACCGTGATCCTGATGATCATCGTGTTCGGCAGCCTGGTCGCGTCCCTGCTGCCGCTCGCGATCGGGGTCCTCGCGATCTTCGCCGCGTTTGCCACCCTCGACCTGTTCACTCATGTCACGAGCGTCAGCATCTTTGCGATCAACCTCGCGTCCGGTCTAGGACTCGGTCTGGGCATGGATTACGCGCTGCTCATGGTCAGCCGCTTCCGCGAGGAGTTGGCCAAAGGTGTCGAGGTCCGCGATGCGGTAGCGCGCACGATGGCCACCGCGGGACGCACAATCGCGTTCTCGGCGCTCGCCATCGCTGCCGCGTTGTCGGCGATGCTGGTGTTCCCGGTCTACTTCCTCAAGTCGTTCGCCTACGCCGGCGTCAGCGTCACACTTTTCTCTGCGGCCAGCGCACTGCTCGTCCTGCCGGCCTTGCTCACGGTCCTCGGTAGGCGGGTGAATTCCGGACGGATCCGCGGGATCCGCCCGGTGCGCCGCGTCGAGGCCCCGTTCTGGGGCAGTCTGGCTGTCGCGGTGATGCGCCGCCCCGTCGTGGCTGCGCTCCCGGTTATCGCAGTGCTGCTGTTCCTCACGACACCGCTGCTCTCGGTCACCTTCGGAACGCCGGACGAACGAGTCCTGCCCACCAGCGCACCAAGTCATCAGGTCGGTGACGCTCTGCGCAACGACTTCGCGACCACCCCCGACGTCATCGACGTGCTGATCACCCCCGCCCTGCGTCAGGCCCAGCTGCAGAGCTACACCCACCAGCTCACTCATCTGCGGGGGGTGCACGGCGTCAACATCAGCGTCGGCGCCGCCAGTGCCGGTCAGCCAACCTCACAACGGGTGAGTCTGAGCACCGGACTGGACGCAGCCTCGGGCGCAGCACAGGAGCTCGTGAGGCAGGTACGTGCGGTGACCGCACCCGCGGGAACAACGGTGCTCGTCGGCGGCGCCACCGCAACGCTCATCGACGCGAAGCACGCGATCAGCTCCCACCTGCTTCTCGCCGGGGCGCTGATCGTGGCGACCACCTTCATCCTGCTGTTCCTCTTCACGGGCAGCATCCTGCAACCGATACGCGCCCTGCTCGGTACCGCGCTAACCCTCGGTGCGACGCTCGGTGCGATGGTATGGATCTTCCAGGACGGCCACTTCGCGTCCTTGCTCGGCTTCACCCCAAGACCCACCGACACCGCGATGCCGGTCCTACTATTTTGCATCGCGTTCGGTCTCTCCATGGACTACGAACTGTTCGTCATCAGCCGGATCAAGGAACTCCACGACGCGGGCGTCGGAAATGCTGACGCGGTCGCCGGCGGTTTGGCTCGTACCGGACGGATCGTGTCCACCCTTGCCGCGCTGCTGGCCGTCGGGTTCTTCGCGTTCGGCACCAGCCACGTCAGCTTCATCCAATTGTTCGGGCTCGGCACCGGACTGGCGATTCTCATCGACGCCACCCTCGTACGCGGCGTCCTCGTCCCCGCCTTCATGCGCGCGTTCGGCCAGCGGAGCTGGTATGCACCGAGGCCGTTGCGCCGGATCCACAACCGGATCGGCGTCAGCGAGAACCCACTCGACCAGGAAACGCTGGTCAATGCCTGACTCGCCCGGACAACTCGCTCGGGGTCGTCGATGCAGCGCTGCCTCGCCTGTTAGCGCCTCCCGACGCGGACCTGGACTGGCGATCACCGGGACACCGTCAGCGCTCATCTGAGCGTGTCCGCACGAACGAATCGCTCGTCAAGCTCGACCGCAATCGGATAAGGAGCTTCAAACGTGACCTACACCGAAACAGACCTCGTCTCCACAATCGAGCGCCTGGCCGAAGCCGATCTCGCCGCGCTGACCCAACTCCATCGTGACCAATTCGACCAGTTCCACAGTGGCGGATCCGAGGCCGTCGAGCGGCTCCGGCCCAGCCTGCACCTGGCACCTGGGATGACCGTGCTCGACGTCGGCTCCGGACTGGGCGGGCCCGCACGCCAGATCGCCCGCAGCGGCGGCTGCAAGGTCGTTGGCGTCGACATCACCCCCGTCTACATCGACACCGCCCAGGCCCTTACCCGCACGGCGGGGCTCGACGACCAGGTCGACTTCGTCTGCGGCGACATCGCAGCGCTCGACCGTTTTGACTTCGACGCCGCGTACACGATGCACGTCCAAATGAACATCGCCGACAAGAGGACCTACTTCACCGAGATCGCCCGGCGCCTGCGGCCAGGGGCACACTTTGCAACCTTCGAGGTCTGCGTCACCGGCGACACCCAACCAACCCCGCCCCTGCCGTGGTCGCTCGACGGCACCGACAGCTACCTCGCAACTGCCAACCAGTTGCGCGACACGATCGCCTCCGCTGGTTTCGAGATACTTGAATGGGTCGACGAAACCCAGTGGATACTTCAATGGTTCGGTGATCTCGGCCAACGCGTATCCGCCGCCGGCAGTGCAGCAACTCTGCCCGCAATTCTGAACGACGGACCGACCCGCATGATCAACTTTGCCAGCGCCCTCGCCGCTGGCGTCGTGTCCGTTCACCGCGGCTCGTTCATCCTCGCCACATGAGCACGAAACGATGGCACCGCAGCAGTCACGTCCTGCACCCGGCGACGCCCCCGGCGGTTTTGAACCCCGCCGCCTTCAACAACTGTGACCGGCTGCGCGACACCGTCGAGGCACATCGCCGTTAGCCGACAACCCAGCAACACCGGCCAGCGAACCCTTCTCCCACTGCCTGCTCACCGCACAGAACGACGACCAGAGAGCAGCCTCTGTGTAGTCGTTTCGCACTGGAGGAGGGACGCCAGCCACGGCAGGTCACGGCGTCATCAGTCCCAAAGCACAGCATCGGCCACCGCGAGCGCCTACCGGTAGGGCGGGTCATGGTCTTACAGTGCCGAGATGTCGGTGCGGCGGCTCAGCGCGGTAGTACTTGCGCTGGTCGTTGGGCTGCTCGCTGCGGTCGCCGTGCTTGTTGCTGGCGAATGGGCGGCGCTGAACCGTGCCCAGCAGCGGATCGACGAGGTACTCGATCCTGCCGCTCTGATTGCGCGCCAGTTCATGGACGACTACGTCGACCAGGAGACCGGTGAGCGCAGCTACATCATCACCGGTGACGCTGCATTTCTGGCGCCCTACGAGCGGGGCATAGCCGGCGCGCGGCGTGACGCTGCGAAGCTGCGGTCGCTGCTGGCCGACGAGCGCGCATTGGTCGCTGACGTTGACGTCGCAGTGGCGTCTGCTGCCGGGTGGTTGGCCTCCATCGCCCCGGAGCTTCGCGCGCGAGCTGCAGGCCGCGCGGCGGAAGCCGACGCGCTGGTCGCCACGGGGACGGGCAAGGCAGAGTTCGCCCGGTTGCGAGCGAACGTCGAGCATCTCCAACAGATGCTCGCCGCCGAACGATCCGCCGGACAACGGGCCCAGGCGCACGCCGCCCGAGTGTTGTCGACCACGCTCGTCGCCGCGTTGGCTTTGCTGTTTGCAACGGTGCTGGCTCTCACCGTCGCGGCGTGGCGCGCCGTGGTGCGGCCGCTGGGGCGCCTGCGCGCATCACTGCACACCGTCAGCGGCGGCGCGGTCCATCTGCATCTGGCGGGGTCGGGGCCGGAGGAGATCGTCGCGCTGGGACGCGATGCGGAGCTGATGCGAGGGCACCTCGTCGAGCAGATCGAGGCAGCCGAGCACGCCACCGAAGCGTTGCTCCAGCAGGCGCCTGCGATCGTCGAGATCCGGCGCGCTCTGGCACCGTCGGCTCCGACAGGGCTCCCAGCCGGGCTTGAGGTGCACGGGGAAGTGGTGCCCGCCGAAGGTGAAGTGGCGGGCGACTGGTGGGACGTCATCGTGCACCCCGACGGGCGGGTCACTCTCGTCCTGGCAGACATCACCGGCCACGGCACAGACGCAGCACTGCTGGCGGTCGCGCTCAAGGCGGTGCTCTGCAGTGGGCTGCGCAGCGGACAGCCCGTCGAGCCGTTGCTCGAGGGTCCAGCGCGGGACGTGTTCGCAAACACCCAGTCCATGTTCGCCACCGCAGTGATCATCGACATCGACCTGTCAACAAGCCACCTGACCTGGGCCAACTGCGGGCACCCCGCCCCCCTGTTGATTGACGCCGACGGACAGGTAAGCATGCTGCACACCACCGGGGGGCTCATTCACCGCGCGCTGCCAGTCGCAACCCTCGAGCACACTCGCTTCAGACCCGGGGCCCTGCTGTTCCTCTACAGCGACGGTCTCAGTGACGCGCGCGACGCTCATCGAGTTCCGCTGCGCATGGACACGCTCGTCGATGCCTTACGCGGGCGGCATGCGGCCGCCGAGGCCTGCGCAGTCGCGCGGGCAGTACTTCAACAGCACACCGGGACCCGCCGCCACAGCGACGACGTCACCCTGCTAGCCGCCTACCGCGGATCGAGCGGCGGCACCACGTCAGTCAGGGGTTCGCTGGCCTAGCCGATTCCGCTCGAGGAGCCCGGGGCGCCGCTGATGCCACAGCGCCGAGGTCGAGCTTGTTTGCGACCTTGTGTGTGCCCTGGATGCGGGCGGATATTGCCTTCAGTGGTCCGGGTTTGCTGGAAGCCGCTCGTTCGGGGAGGCCACGATGGACTTCGATACTGACGTCGATGAAGCGACGACAAGCTTTCCGCCTGGTGCGCTGCGCACGAGTCGATATTCGCTTCGCGTGTTGGCGTGGGCGACGATCGGGCTGTTGGTGGGGTTGCTGCTGGCCACCGCGATTGCCACGTTCATGGCGCGCAAGCTCAATCAGGACGCGCAAACGAAGCTAGAGCGGCGATGGTCATCCGCACAGGTCGCAGTCGGGCAGTTGACCGCCGCGTATGTGGATCAAGAGTCCGGGCAGCGCGGGTTCCTTCTCACTGGTGACGAGGCGTATTTGCGGCCCTACCGGGTGGGCGCGGCCCGCACGGCGCAGCTCCAAACGCGGCTACGCGAACTGCTCGCTCCCGACCCGACCAGCGTCCGGACGCTCGCCACGGTCAACGCTGCGGGCGACAGCTGGCGAACCGCCGCCGCCGAGCCGGCGATCACCGCTCGAGCCCGCGGCCCTCTGACATCGACCCAGCTACGTGCGTATCTCCCGGCCGGCGAGCAACGGTTCGATCTCCTTCGCAGCCGATTGGAGGCACTCGGAGCGCTCACGGTAAATCTGGTCCACGACGAACTCGGGGTGATCTCGGTGCGCCAGACCGCGACCACGGTGATCGCCGCCGTCGCGCTCGGGCTGTCGGTGCTGCTTGCAGCGATCTCCATCCCGCTGGTGCGGCGGATGCTGCTGCGGCCGCTGGACTGGCTGGTCCATCAGTTGCAGGTCGTCGCTGGCGGCGCCGAGGATCGGGTGATCGCTCCGGTCGGGCCGACCGAGTTGCAAACCATCGCCTCCGCCGCCGAGCAGATGCGTCGCGGGCTGGTCGACCGGGCACGGGAACTGGTCACAACCCACAGCAAGCTCACCCTGCGCGACGAGCGCAACCGCATCGCCGCCGACCTGCATCAGCACACCATCCAGCAGGTATCCGCGCTCGGGCTCTCGCTAGGCTCGGTCTCCTCCACCAGACCCGACCTCGCGGAGCTGCTCTACCCCTTGATCGACCGCGTCGACCGGATCATCCGCGAACTGCGCGACGTCATCTTCGCCATCCGAACCCGCGAATCCGAACCACCGCTTAGCGATCAACTCCAGCAGTTGCTCGACGACGCCACGCGCACACTGGGATTTCACCCAAGAAGCAGCATCAGCACCGACATCGACAACCTCGATGCCGACCTCGGCGCAGAATTAAGCGCCGCGCTTGGCGAGGCGCTCAGCAACGTCGCCCAGCACGCACGAGCGACCGAGGTCTTCGTGTCCGTTACGGTCGCCGACGACCTGATCCGCCTCGAAGTGGCCGACAACGGAGTCGGCTTCGCGCCAAACCGGCGGGTCGGTGACGGACTGACCGCCTTACGCGCCCGCGCCCACCGCCTCGGCGGCAGCGCCACCATCAGCGCAACGCCGGGTGCTGGAGCCACCCTGACCTGGGACGCACCGACATCGTCGTCGACCCAAGCTTGATCGTGTTACACCCAGCAACCCGACGCGCGGCTCGCAGGCTACCGCGCCGCAGCGACGATCTAGACGGCTGGCTTGTCGTCGGTGTCCCTCGGGTGCACGACTCGTCGTCCGTACCGATACGTCAGAGTGTTGCCCAGCCACACGGCGGCAGCGAGCACGATGACGGCGACCCCGCTCAACGCCAGCTGACCCCACCGGGTCTTGTCCAACTCAACATGATCGCCGGCGCGCCAAACATAACCGGCGAGGAACAGCGCTGCCGCCAGCACGTTGAGACCGAGATGGCGAACTGCGATCGAAAATGCCGCCGTCCGCCGCGGGATGCGCGACAGGTCCATGGCACCGAACAGCGCCGCGATGACCGCGCCGATCAAGCCCACACCGATCAACCAGAAGGCGCCGTCGACCAGATACGGCAGCCCCTCGGCACGCAGCCGCGTTAGGAGGTCGAAGATCCACGAAGAAACGAAAGCTCCAACCGGCAACGGCACAACGAACGCATGAAACGGGTGCCCTGCAGGACCCGCCAACGCCGAACCCTTCATGCATCAGTGATACGCGCTCGTCGCCGAGCGGCCAACCGCACAACGTCGCATCAAGCCTGCTGGGTGGGATGACGAGCTCGTTCTGCCCTCGAGTCGAATGGCAGCGACCGGTGATCGCGACGTCGATGTGGTAACCGGTAGCCTCCGCGAGCCGCACGTCGGACCCGAACCGGACGGTGCCGACAACCGCCCGGCCAAGATCAAGCCTCTGCAGTCGAGCGCCGGTCGCGCGCTTTCGGGCTCCAATCGGACCGGGCGGTAAGTCTCGCTGAGTGCCTGGGCGGCGCATTCCACGTCGGACGTGGCCATGACGCTGCACAGGCTGGGCGTGCCGCATATCCGCTTTCGGCCACGATGTACCCAATTATCGCGAATGCGCAAGCTCGGGCCAAACTACGTCGCTAACGTCATGACGCGATGTCCTTTCGCGCGCATCGCGGTCCGCTCCTGCACAGCGTCAATCCGATGACCAACGTCGAGCCCTCATGAACAGGCCCACAATGTCCACGGCCTGCCGCGGCTGGTAATCGGCTCGGTCGACCGGTCACTCCCGATCGAACAGATCTCGTTCAGCATCCGCACGGTGCTGGATCACCCGGCGGAGGGACTTGTCGGAGGGCCGCTCTTGCGACTCGTAGCCCCCGCAGACCCACAGCCGGGTCGCGGCTATCGCCGAAGTCGCTGCGAGAACCGAGGATGGCGCCGCCGAACTCCTCCGCTTCCATGTCCGCGGGGGTATCCGAGCCTACCGGTTGTCGCTGCTACCCCGGAGGCCGCGGACCGGATACGCGTGCGCTGTCGCCCCCAAAGGTTGCGAACCGAGAAGCCCTTCCCTGTTGACCCCGGCGACGAGCCGCCAGCAGGCCAAACGGAACGCCGCGGTCAGTCGGGAATGCCGATCTTCCAGGTTGAAACGGGCGGGTGGAATGTGTACCCATGTGTACCGGGCCACTTTCAAGATCATCGCTAGGGTGACGAAGCCCTGCAAATACGGGCCCTGCGGCTCCCCTGACTGGACTCGAACCAGTAACCCTTCGAGTCCCCGCGCAGCCGTTGGTCAGTGACGATCACTCACGATAGGTCACAGATTTCGGACGGTCCAGCGTTGGACGCGCGCAGTCGGGCACGGCCGACCGAAGCAGTATTGGATGACTAAAGATGACATTGCGACAGAAATGCATGTCCCTGTTATCGGCGTCGACATGCCCGTCACATCGGTAGCACTGTCAGGCGTGCCAACGGCCCAACCTCCATTGCTCGCATCTGGTCTTGTTAGAGCGCCAGCGCGAGTCGCCGAGCGTCGTAGGTGCCGGCGTGGATGTTGCGGTGTGCGACGGCGTCGCCGGTTCGGAAGAGCCGGAGGGTGCCTTCCACGATTCTGACGAGGCCTGCGCCCTGCCCTCGACGAGTGCGCATGTCACACCTCCACCGGGCGCTGATCCTGCTCACAGAGTACGTCGCACCGGCCGGGTCGTCACCGGCGCGACGTCGGCGATTGTGCGCCCGGTCCAACTGCAACGTCGTCGCCGAACCTGTACTCATCAGCGTTCATGCGTATTATGATAATAGATCTAGGAGAGCCCATGTGCGATCACATTCCTCGCTGTCCGCGCGCGGACGAGTCCGACTGCTGCGCGGCGCACGTCCGTGCGGCGCACCCCGAACAGGGCTGGTCGTTGCTCTGCAACGGCGTCGTGCTGTTCGACGACCTCGGAATGCTGCTCCCGGACGGGCGACACGCAGGTCAGGCCGGTCGCGTCGCCGCCGACGGATGACGGCGCCCAGTTCGATCTCGTACGTCGCACCGGCGTCGGCACGGAGCGTGGACGATTGCGAGCAGCACTACCTGCACGACCACGCCCGGTGGGCGCGCCACATGCTGCGGTCACATGGGGGCGTTCAGTCGTACCACACGGCCCGCGCTGTCACTGCGCTCGGCGCAGACGGCTTCCGCGAGCCGCCGACGCGGTGGCGGTATGTGTTCCTCCGTCGGCGACCAGAAGCCTCAGCGGCCTTCGACGCGGCCGCGGAGGCCTATCTCGCAGAGGACCATCGCCCTTTCTGCAGGACTGGCACGGCTTCGCCGCTCTACAGCACACGCTGCTCGATCGGCGCAGCGGGCTACGTAGCTTCGAGGCCTATGTGGTCGAACTGCGCACCGACGACACGGAACCCCTGGCCCGCGCCGCCGTCACCGCCGCACTCGCCGAGGCGGGCGACGGAGCGTACGGATTGCGCGCGTTGATCGCAGATCACGTCGTATCAGAGTTCGGCGCAGCACCCATCGGTCTGCCGGGGCAACGGCCGGTTCGGACGCCACTCGGCACGACGGCGATGCTCGCCGTCGCGTTGGTCCTGTTCAACCAGCACGAGTGGGCCACTACCGGGTCTGCGGACCCTCATACACCGCGTAGATCTGCAGTGCGGCTTCGACGAGAGCTGACGTCACGAGTCGGTCACTCTGATGGCGCCGGACGGGCACAGCTCATCAGCCTCCAGAACTCCGTCCCGTGTCCCCTCGCCGGGGCGCGGATCGAGCAGAACGACGGTTGCCGTGTCGTCGTCGACCTTGAAGACCTCGGGTGCCGCCAACTCACAGTGACCGGCGCCGACGCAGACGTCGCAGTTGACCTCGACGAACAGGCTCACCAATTCCTCCTCGACGCTTCGGGAATCATCCATTCATGCATATGATTATCCTATTGAGCCACGGACGCGAAGGGAACGGCCTGTGTGTCTCGAATCCGACATCACCGACGGCATCGCGCGCATCAAGCTGGCACGTCCGGACGTCGGCAATGCGCTCGACCTGCCGACGGCGTACGCGCTGAAGGCTGCGGTCACCGGGCTGGCAGGCGTTGACATCGCCGCGGTCGTGATCAGCGCCGACGGACCGTTGTTCTGTGCCGGTGGCGACGTACTGGCCATGGCGGCCGCGAGTGACCGGGTCGGTTTCGTCCGGCGGCTCGCAGACACCATGCACGACGCACTACGAGCGCTTCGGGCGCTGCCGGTGCCGGTGGTGGCCGCGGTACAAGGCACAGCGGCCGGCGCCGGGCTCGGAATCGTTCTGGCCGCCGACGTGGTCATCGCATCGGACAAGGCGAAGTTCGTGAGCGCCTACGGCCGCATCGGCGTGAGCCCGGACTGCGGCGTCACGGGGTTGTTGCCGACCACGATCGGAGTCCGACGAGCAGCGCGCTTTCTGCTCACCGACCTCGTGCTCGACGCCTCCACCGCCGCCGATTGGGGCCTGATCACCGAACACTGCCCGCCGGACGACCTGGACGCGCGGGTGAGCCAGGTGGTCGCCGCGCTGTGCGACCGTCCGCGGGCCGCTGTCGGGGAGGCGGCGCGGCTCGTCCGGCTGGCGGCGGAACGCGGCTTCGCCGATCAACTGGAGGACGAGGCCGCGACGATCGCACGGCTGAGCGGCACTGCGGACGCCGACGCCCTCATCCGGCAGTTCGCGTCGGGCACGCACTAGCGAGCGGACGCACTACCTCGCGCCCCAGTTCCGACAGATAAGCCGCAACGTCGGACGCATCCATGCCCGGCCACTGCGCCCGCACGATCACCGGACCGACGGGCAACTCTCCGGCCAGCTGCAAGAGTTGCCGCCGGACCGAGCCCGGCGTCCCCACCATCGCCGCGGCCGACTCCTGCCCGGGCGGTGGTCCGCCCGTGGTCGCGATCTCGCGCTGCGCGTACTGGGCGTAGCGGACGGACGTCATCGCGGTGAAGCGTTCGCGGGCCGTTGCCTCGTCGGGGCCGAGCACGATCTCGCGCCGGATCGGCTGCAGCCCGACCGGCTGTGCCAACGTCACGCGCTCGGCTTCGTAAACCGCGAGCAGAGACGCCACCTCGTCCAACTCCAGGCGAGGTCCGATCGGCCACGCGTCACCGAGCCGGGCTGCGCGGCGCACACCTTCCGGGCCGCTCGCACCGATCCAGACGGGCAACGGTTGTTGTAGCGGGCGCACATGCGGACGGGCACCTGCGAGCCGCCAGGTCGGGCCCGCGGCGCTCACCTCGTGTTGCGACCACAACGCACGCAACAGCGGCACGGCCTCCTCGAGTCGGGCGACGCGCCGGCTCCACGGCACGCCCAGCTGGCGGTACTCCTCACGCCGGTATCCCGTGCCCAGCCCGACGATGAGCCGACCGCCCGTGACGATATCGAGGGTGGCCAATTCTTCGGCGAGCAGCACCGGCTCGTGCAACGGTGCTATCAGCACCGTCGTCGCCAGCCGGACGTGTCCGTCCACCTCTGCGGAGAGGCGCGCCAACGTCGGCACCGGCTGCAACCAGCGCACGTCCCCGTAGAGGAAGTGCTGGCCGATCGTCAGCAGCGCGAAGCCGGCCTCCTGGGCGGCCGCGGCCTGGCGGAGCAACGTGTCCAGCTGGTCGCGCGGATCGAGTGTGCCCGGCACATCGCCGAGCAGGACACCGAACTGCACCCGTTCAGCCCGCGCGACCGAACGCGAAGATCCGCCCGCCGTCGTACGGTTCGGTCACCACCGGTACGACAGAATCCCCCTTGCGCGCCGGACCGCTGACGAGCCCGATGACGCAGATACCTTCCGGGAACTCTGCGACGCCGACCTCGTACGGCGCGGGTACCTTCGCGCCCGGAGGTGGCGCGAGCACCGCGGTCAATACCCGCAGCCGCGCGGGACCCTTTAGTTCGATCGCCACCGCAGCGGCACCGCACGCCGCACACAGGCTGCGACGCGGAAACTCGACGCGCTTGCATTCGCTGCACGACGAGGCGCACAACGCGGTCGGCGAACCGGTGGGCGCGTCGACGAAAAGTGGACCGCCTTCGACCGGCTGCAGTGCTGTCACCGGGTCACCACCACGACGCAGGAGTTGTGGCCGGCTCCCATCACATGACCGAGCCCGACCCGGGCGCCATCGACCTGGCGTGGCCGGCAGCGGCCCCGCAACTGCTGCACCAACTCGTGCACCTGCCCGAGCCCGGACGCGCCGAGCGGCTCGCCCTTCGACAACAAGCCGCCTGAGACATTGACCGGGATGCGCCCACCGAGCGCGGTCGCCCCGCTTCGCAGTAGCGCAGCCTCCTCGCCCGGCGCGCAGAGGCCGAGATCGGAGTAGGCGATCAACTCCGAGGCGGCGTCGGTGTCCTGGCACTCGACGACGTCGATGTCGGCGATATCCACTCCGGCGTCCTCCAGCGCCCGGTGCGTCGCCCGGGTCGTCAGGCTCGTGCGTCGGGGCGAGTAGGACGGTGCCGGCACGAACCAGTCGTCCGGACCTCGCGAGACAAGGCCGATACCGCTGAGCCGGGGCGCGTCAACCATTCCTCGCTCGCGCGCCGCACGCCGGCTCATGAGCACCACCGCGGCAGCGCCTTCGTTGGGCGCGCACAACATCAGCAATGTCAGTGGCGGACAGATCCCCTTACTGGCCAGGACTTCCTCGCGACTGACCGGTTTGCGGAACATCGCGTTCGGATTGTCGACCGCGACACGGTGGTTCTTCACCGACACGTCAGCGAGGTCGTCGACGGTCACGTCCGTGTTATCGATGAGCTCCTGTGCCTGAACGGCGAAGTACAGCGGATTGACGCCGAGGCCGTTGTCGATCTGCCATGCATCGAAGCCGGAGGCGGCGATGAATCCTCTTGCCGCCTTCTCGACGCCGACGCAGAGAACGACGTCTGCGCCGCCGCCTTCGATGAGTCGCGCGGCGAGGTAGAGCGCCGAGCCACTCGACGCGCACGCCGCCTCGACATTGACGACGGGGACGCCGATCCGAGCCACGCGGTCGAGAACGTTGTGTCCCTTGGCCATCTCGGCACCGACGTTGGCTACGAAGACGTGATCGAGTTCTTCGGGTCGTATCCCTGCGTCGGCGAGGCAGGCTCGGGCGGCGTACTCACCCAACTCGCGGTAGCCGTAGTCGAATCGGCCGAAGGGATGGATACCCACCCCCGCTATCACGACGTTCTGCATCAAAGCTCCTGCTAGTCGATCAACGAGTCAGAGCGGTACGGGTAGCGGGACGCGACCAGTTGCGAGCGCCTGCGCGGCCAGGTCGAACTCGGCCTCCTCACTGCCACCGAGCAGCGCGTCGAGGACGTACGCGCGGCGGACGACGCGGTGCAGGCCGAACTCGGCGGTGAAGCCCATCGCCCCGCACACCTGCTGCGCCGCTTGCACGGCCAGCAACGCCGCGCGGCCGGCACCTGCCTTGAGCAACAGGCGTTCTCGCACCGCGTCGATGGGCTCACCCGCGTTCTCCAGCAACTCGCGCGCGCCGGTTTCCGCGATGAACGCATCGGCCAAACGGTGCCGTACGGATTGGAACGCGCCGATCGGCCGGCCGAACTGGTGGCGATCCAGCACATGCCGAGTAGCGATCGTCCGGGCCAGTGACGCGGTGCCGAGCAGTTGATGAGCCAGCGCGCGGGCTGCGCGCGCGATCAGGATGTCGCCGGCGAGCGGCAGGGCGGCGCAGTCGTCGAGCGTTACCGTGCCGGACCACCGCAGCAGTCGGAGTTCCGGGTCGAATCCCGGTACGCCCTCGACCCGCAGCCGATCCATGGCGAGCACGTCGTCACTGTCGGTCCACATGACGACTGGTGCGTCCTCGCAGCCGCCGACGGTAAGCCCGTCCACGGCAATTTCGCGCCCCCGAACCTGCGCGGGAGGTACGGCCGTACCGGGCAGCGGCAGCAGGAACGCCGACAGCGCCGACTGCGGCCCCGGCTGTAGCACATAGGCGTCGAGCAGGCGTGATGTCGCACCCGACGAGCCCTGCAGTTCGAACAGCGCTCCTGCCGATCCGGGGTCGGCCCACACCTCGTCGGCCATGCCGGATGTCACGAGGTCGTCGACCAGCTCCGACGCGCGGCCCGTGTCTAGCAACGGCTTCGCCCATTCAGTGATCACGCTGCGGTCGACGCTCATCGTCCCGACCTCGGCAGCCGGAGCACCCGTTCAGAAACGATGTCGCGCTGGACGTCGATCGCACCGCCGAAGATCGTCGACGCGCGGCTGTAGAACCACTCGTCACGCTGCCGTTGATCACTTCCGGCGCTACCCAACAACATGCCGCCCGGGTCGAGCAACCTCACGGCGTCGAAGGTGGCCTGTTCCGACTGCCCGAGGAGGGCCTTGTCGACCGAGATCTCCGGTCCGGGGTTCTCCGCTGACGACAGCCGGCTCACTGTGTGCCGCGACCGGGCGCGCAGTTGGTGGGTCAGGTGCAGCGCCCGCCCGAGCGCGATGGATGCGGTCGCGGACGGTCGGTGATGCGCTCCGGTCGCCGCAGCGACCGCCTCGCGCAGCCGCCGGTGCAGTACGGCCTGCCGTTGCCACGCGTACATGCCGCGCTCGTACTGCAACAGATACATCGCCGCGGCCCAGCCCGCACCGACCGAGCCGATCACGCCATCGGCCGGCACGATCACTCCGTCGAAGAACATCTCGGCGAATTCGTCGCGGCCGTTGCTCGCCTCGATGGGACGGACGGTCACGCCCGGCGCCGTCAGGTCGACCCACAACATCGTCAGACCGCGGTGTGCGCTGTCCGAACTGCCCGTCCGCGCCAACACCGCGGCGTATTGGGCGAACTGCCCAAGGGTCGTCCAGACCTTCTGTCCGGTCAGCAGAAACCCCTGATCGGTCGGTACCGCACGGGTGCGCAGGTGCGCGAGGTCGCTGCCGGCCTCCGGCTCGGAGAAGCCCTGGCCCCAGATCTCCGTCCCGCCGAGAAAGCGGGGCAAGTGAACAGCAGCGAGCGCCGGTGCGAACTCGACGAGCAACGGTCCGAGCGTTTCCAGAATGACGTACGCCTCGGGTAGTTCCACACCAGCTGCGGCGAGTTCGTCATAGAGAACGGCGCGCAGCAGGATCGGGCCGCCGAAGCCGCCCGCCTCGGTCGGCCAACCCCACCTGGACCAACCTGCCTCGTGCAGCAGGCGAAGTAGTGCACGCTCGTGCTCGACGTTCGCGGCGATGCCGCCGGGCGTCCGTTCCGCGAAGTGCCGCAGCTCGGCGGCACGCTCGCTCAGCCAGTCGCGGAGCCGACCGGCGTGCTCCTGCACGTCGGGCTCAAGCGCCACGCCTGTGGTCACGAGCGCGCCCGGCGCGCAGCCAGCACCGAGTCGAGCTCGGACATCGACTCTATGGCGACCGGGAAGCCGGCGTAGACCGTCATCATCTTCATGACTTCGCGCAGCTTCGCCTCGGGTATGCCGGCCTGCAGCGCGCCGTGCAGGTAATTGCGGAGTTGCGCGCGACGGTTCAACGCGGAGAGCGCGGTGATCGCCACCAACATCCGCTCGTCGAACGGGAGCGCCTCGGCAGCCCAGACTTCGCCGAACACGTACTCGTTCGCCCAACGGCCGAGATCCGGGTCGATTGCCTCGAGTGCCGCCTGCAACTTGCCGGCCTTCACCCCCTGGGCCAGGGCTCGACGCGTCGCGCCGTCGCTCTCAACGGCCATGACGGGCCAACGTCTCGGCGTACGTAACGCGGGCCTGCTCGACGAGAGCGGGGACGTGCTGTGACGGGAACACGCCGTCGTGCGCCGCCACGTTCCGAAGCAGCTCGCGGGCGACGGTGACCTGGTGGATCTCGGTGGGCCCGTCCGCGATTCCGACGTGCAGACCGTTGACGATCATGCTCACGAACGGCATTTCGTCGCTGATGCCGAGGGATCCGTGCACCTGCAACGCCTTCGTCGCCACGTCGACGAGAGCGCGCGACGCCAGGATCTTCGCCGCAGAGATGTCCTTGCGCACGCGTTTGTAATCGTTGTACTTGTCGATCTTCCACGCGGTCTGCAGAACGAACAACCGCACCTGCTCGATCGTCATCCACGCCTCGGCGATCGTCTCCTGCACGAGCTGCTTGTTCCCGAGCACCTCGCCCTGCGTGAACCGTGACTGCGCGCGTTCGCACATCATGTCGAACGCAGCTTGCATATGACCCACGCTGCGCATGGCGTGATGAACGCGGCCACCGGAGAGCCGGGTCTGCGCGACGAGGAAGCCCTGACCACGTTCGCCGAGGATGTTGTCGAGCGGGATGCGCACGTCGTTGTAGCGCATGTAGCTGTGGTCGCCGCCGCCCTCGCCCTCGACCCAGCCCGAGACTCCGACGTGCCGCACGAACTCGACACCCGGTGTCGTGGTCGGTACCACAAACATCGACATACGCTCGAACGGCGCGGCATCGGGATCGGTAACCGCCAGCACGATCAGGATCTCTGCCCACCGCGCGTTGGACGAGAACCACTTCTCGCCGTTGAGCACCCACGCGTCGCCATCGAGAACCGCGGTGGTCGTGAACGTCTTCGGATCGGACCCGCCCTGCGGCTCGGTCATCGAGAACGCCGAGAACATGGTCCCGTCGAGGAGCGGCTTGAGGTACTGCGCCTTCTGGTCTTCCGTACCGTAGTGCGCGAGGATCTCGGCGTTGCCGGTGTCGGGGGCGGCGCATCCGAACACAACCGGACCGACCGTCGGACCCGGCCCGGACCGGCCGAGGATCTCGTTCAGCAGTCCGAGCTTGACCTGTCCGTAGCCAGGTCCGCCCAGTTCGGGCCCGAGGTGGCAGGCCCACAGGCCGTTGCGGCGCACCGCTTCCTGTAGCGGGGGGATCAGCTCCCGCCGCACAGGGTCGTTGAGATCGAGCGGGTGATTGATCACGTACTGCAGCGGCTCGACCTCCGTCCGCATGAACTCGTCGGCCCAATCGAGCTTGGCCTGGAACTCAGGGTCTGTCTCGAAATCCCACATGCAGCGATCCCTTGCAGCGCTCGGTAGATACCGTGATATTAGTGCGTATAAATATCAGCGGTCAATGACGGAGGCCCGGTGTCGACTCCTGTGCACGATCTCGACCTGCAAACACCCGAGCGGCTCGAGTGCCCGTACCCGACATATGCGTGACCGTTGATCAGCGCGGTTGCTTCCTCGGCATACGCGCGGCGCACCCGTGCGCGATCCGATTCGCGGCGAGTTCGTGCGTGGCTGCCGATCGGCGGTCGCGTTCCTGCTCGGGGCGCAGAGCAGCTACCTGACCGGCACCGAGCTCGTCGTCGACGGTGGGTTGAGCGCGGTCGTCCCGATGCCGCCGCGCAGCTGAATCAGACGATCCCGGCATCGCGCCACTTGATGACCTCGTCGCCGCCGTGGCCGAGGTACTCATGCAGGACCAGGTCGGTGTCCGCGCCGAGCTCAGGACCGGATCGCCAGATCGCACCGGGCTGTTCGTGCAGCCGCGGTATGACGCCCTGCATCTTCGCCGTGCCGAGGTCGTCGTCGGCAACATCGACGATGTCACCGCGCTCGAGGTAGAGGGGGTCCGTGAGGATGTCGCGTCCGGTCAGTACCGGAGCGGCAACGACTTCGCAGGCTTTCATCGCCGACAGCGCTGCGTCCTGGTTCCGCTGTGCGACCCACTCGCGCAGCTTGGTATCCAATTCCGGCACATGCCTGCGTTGATGCTCCGGTGTCGCATAGTCGTCGGCGTTCTCGCCGACGAGTGCGGCGATGTTGCTGACCGATCGCAGCGTTCCGGACGTCACGGTCAGCCAGTGCCCGTCCGCCGTTTCGTAGGTGTTCACGAGCACGCCCTGCGCGATCGCGAGCTGGTTCCCCGCGCGGCTCGGCGCGTAACCGAGCTGGTCGGCGACAATCACCTGCCAGTCGATAAGACGGAACAGCGTCTCGTCGAGAGCGAGGTCGATCAGCTCTCCTTCGGCAGTGCCCACCCGCCCGAGCAACGCCGCACAGACCGCGAAAGCGCCCATCAGTCCGGTCGCGGTGTCGGCGTGGCTGAAGCCCGCGTGCACCGGCGGACCGTCCGCGAACCCGGTCACTGCGACGACGCCGCTTCGCGCCTCGCCGACCTTGCCGAAGCCGGGTTCGTTCCCGCGCGAGGTGCTGATGCCGTTGCCGCTGACGTGCAGCATCACCAGTGCCGGATGGCGCTCGTGCAGCGTGTCCCAGTCGAGCTCCCACTTGCGCAGTGTCTCGACGCGCATGTTGGTGATCAGCACGTCGGCCCAGGCCACGAGCTCGGCGGCGATCGCGCGTCCGTCCGGCTCGCGAAGGTTGACTGTCACCGAGCGCTTGTTGCGGGCCGTGACCTTCCACCACAGCTTCGTGCCGTCCTTGTCCGGGCCTTGGCGTCGCGCCGCGTCCCCCGTGCCCGGGTCCTCGACATGCACGACGTCCGCGCCGAGGTCGGCGAGCAACGTCCCCGCCATCGGCCCCGCGAGCAGGTGAGCGAGCTCGACGACCTTGACGCCGGTGAGCGGTCCGGTGCGTGCAGTCATGCGTCCTCCGTCGTTGCCCAGCCGAGTTCGGCGCGTATGCGCGGAAGCACGTCCGCGGCCAGCCGCGCGATCTGGTCCGGCACCTGCGCGTCATCGCCGGTGTACGCGTCGAGTCGCAGGTTCAGCGCGTCGGCTCCCGAAGTTCGGATCGCGTCGACGAGTTTCGCCGCCACCTGGTCAGCAGATCCGGTCAGCAAAGCGCCGTCGGCCGCGTGTAGCCAGGACGGCGCGTCCGACCGGCCTTGCCAGGCAGACTCGCTCATCCCGAAGCCGGCCGCGTCCGTCCCGACGTGGACGCGCCGGATGAGCACGACGGTGCGGGTTCCGCCCGCGGTGCGGTACATGCGGATGAGGTCGGCGCAGGCCTCAGGAGCGCGCAGGCTGGTCAGCAACACTCCGACGCCGAGGCGTGCCGAACGACGTACCCCGACGGGGCCGCCGACACCCGCGACCAGCGGCAGGCCGGCGGTGCCGAGTGCGTCGATCGCGGGGTCGCCCTTGACCGGCGATGGTTCGGAGCCGGCGCCCAGTGCCCGCACCAAGTCGCCCAATCCCTGCCAGTACGCGGCATCGCGTCCGTCGAAGTCCGCGCCGACGACATCGAAGTCGGCCCGCTGATAGCCGGCGACGAAGCCGGCGCCGACGCGTCCCGGATACGTTGCGGCGAGCCACGCCAGATCTTCAGCCACGAGGACGGGGTCGCGTAGCGGCAGGATCGACGGGCACGCGATCGCCCAGGCGCGGTCGAGCCGGGCGAGCAGCTGGGCGCTGACGGCCAGCGGCGAGGGAAGGTAGTGCGCGAATCCGCCGTGGTGCTCACTGAGGGTCACGCCGTCGAAGCCGGCCGCCTCGGCCGCCCGGGCGTCGGCGACGAGCCGTTGCATCACCGCGCGGCCGGTGTCCCCGACGGCGGACAACCCGAGACCGATCGAGCCGGTCCCCAACGGAGCAACTGTCATGTCAGCCGCCGAGTTTCTCGAGGCCCGTGGCGACCAGACGCTCAATCGTCGGCGGCAACTTCTCCTGGAACGGATCGACGTGCCGGCCCTCGCGATGCCGACGCAGGTTGTGCGCCATGATCGCAGCCATCTTGAACCGTCCGAACGCCTCGAACCATTCGACGTCGGCAAAGCGACAGCCACCGCTCGACCAGTAGAGGTCGAGCAGTTCGTCCGACGACGGGAGGCCGGCCACCGGAGTGCCGATGCCGGGGAACAGTTCCGCGTCACAGAAGACCAGGAACCATCCGAGGTCGACGCCCGGGTGGGTTCGACCCCAGATCTCCCAGTCGATCAATCCGGTGGGACGTTCGCCGGCGAACACCACGTTGCCCAGCCGGTAGTCGCCGTGGACGAGGACCGGCGGCACGTCGTCGGGCGGCCGGTTCTTCTCGAGCAGTTGGACGAGGCGTACCCCGCCGCGAAGGATCGCCGGGTCGGCGGCGTCGGCCGTCGCCCGCCAGCGACGCACCTCGGCAGCGAGGTCGGCGACCGGTTCCTCGGTCGCGTCCGGACGTGCCGGCGGTTGGGCGCCACGGTGCAGCGCCGCCAACATCCGGGCAGCAGCCTGCGCGCGACTCCGGGCCAGCTCGGCGGGCAGGTGGATCTCCGCGGCATCGAGCACCGGCTCGACAACGTCGCCCAGGGCGCGTGTCATGACCGTGAAGGCGACCGGCTCCGTTCCGGTGGCGAGAACGTGGGGCACGACGACTCCCGGTACGCGCGCGACTGCCATGAGCACTCGCGCCTGGCGCAACACGTCGTGCCGACCGACCGGAGCGCGCCCGGACGGGGCTGCTTTGACGACCACCTCGCCCAACGGGGCGTCTGACACTTGTGCCATCAGCGTGACGCCGGACCGGCCGCCGTGCATGGTCTCGAGCGATCCGAGCCGCGAGTCGGGCCAGCGGCGCCGCAGCGCCGACTGCACAGCGTCGTGCAATGCCTTGTCGGTCATCGGATCGGTCACCAGGTCGGTCATGAATAGACGCCGATGAGGTCGGCCGGCTCTCCTCCGACGTGGAACCGGCCACCGTCCACGCGCAAGACGGCGCCGTTGACCCATCGTGCGTCCGGACCCAGCAGGAACTCGACCGCGGCCGCGATGTCGGGAGCTTCACCGAGGCGCTGCATCGGCACCAACCTGATCTCTTGCTCTTCCCGGTCGCCCTCCCACAACGCACGCGCCAGTTCGGTGCGGACAAGTCCGGGCGCGACGGCGTTGACGGTGATCCCGCGGGGCCCGAGCTCGCGGGCGAGCGTTGCGGTCAGGCTCTCGAGGGCAGCCTTGCTCGCGGTGTACGGCCCGGTCGGTGAATGGACGCGCTGTGCTCCCGTCGTCGAGATGTTGACCACCGCGCCGTCCCGCAGACCGGCTTGCATCGCCGCCTGCACGAGAGCCAGCGGCGGCCAGGTGTTCGCAATCATGGTCTTGACGAACGCGTCGCGGTCGACGTCGAGAAGTGGCCCGTACGAGGCGGTCGTCGCCGCATTGTTGACGACGAAGTCCACACGACCGAACTCGGTCATCGCGGTGTCGACGAGGCGGTCGGGCAGTGCTGGATCGTTGATGCTGCCGCGGATGCCGACGGCCGAGGCACCGCCGGCGACGACCTCCTTGACCGCAAGATCGAGCGTGTCGGCGTCGCGCGCGTTCATGACGACTGCGCAGCCGCGGCGCGCTAGGCGGTCGACGATCGCGCGCCCGATCCCCCGCGATGCGCCGGTCACCACGGCGACCCGTCCGCCGAACCACTCGTCTGGCTGCACCGTGTGTCCTCCTGCCGAAAAACGAATTTCTGACTACTATCCGCTTTGATCTGCGTGAGTCAAGGAAACCGGTAGCCTTCCTGGTTATCAATCGCATCATCCAGCCGTCCGAGGAGCACCTATGGCAAACCCCACGGTCACCTCGCGGGCGTTGGGCGGTCGCCGCACGGAGAAGATCGCCGAGACTGTCGCACGGCAGATCCTGCGCGATATCCAACATCAGGGGTTGGCGCCCGGCACGATGCTGCCGTCGGAAAGCGCCATGCTCGAGCGCTTCGACATCGGGCGCGGGTCGTTGCGGGAGGCCTTGCGCATCCTCGAGGTCAACGGGCTCGTGACGATCAAGACCGGCCCGGGTGGCGGGCCGGTTGTCGCTCCTCACGACCCCCGCAACTTCGGGCAGATGGCGACGTTGCACCTGCAGTCGATCGGCGCCACGTACCGCGAACTGCTCGACGCACGTCTCGAGTACGAGACCCTGCTGGCCCGGAAAGCGGCCGAGCAACCGGGCGCCGAGGCCGGCGAGGCGGTGCGGGCAGCCATGGATGCAAGCTCCAGCGCCAACGGTGACGACTCGCGTTACGCGTCGATAGCGACGAGCTTCCATGCCACCGTCTGCAGTGCGGCCGGCAACCCTGTTCTCGCGCTGGCGGCCAATTCCATCCAGAGCATCTGGTCGGTACGGGTGACCAGCGTCCTCTATTCACCGGAGGACCGGCCGCTGGTGTTCCGGCAGCACGAGGCGATCACTCGAGCCATCGAGAAGCATGATGCTCGCCGTGCGGAACGGCTGATGCGTGAGCACATGGAGCACTACAAGGAGTACTGCGAGGCCCGCTATCCCGCCCGCATGGACGACGTCGTCGACTGGAGTTGATCAAGGTCTTGTATTCATGCGCATAATCCGGTTGAATACTGGTTGGCGTGATTACAAGGAGGCTTCATGACGCTAGCGAACGAGGCGCCAACCACAGCCGAGGACGTCCTGCGCGACGTCCGCATCATCGACTGCGACGCACACTTCACCGAACCCGCCGAGCTCTGGACGTCGCGTGCGCCCAAGGAGTTCGTCGACCGGATGCCGATCCTGCGCACCATCGACGGCATCACCGCCTGGTACATCGAGGGCGAGTTGTGGGCGAGCATCGGCGGCAACACCATTCAGACCGGCCCGGACGGCCACGCCCGTAAGGTGCTCGGGTCGCACGTCGTCCAGCCCTACGAGCTGATCGACAAGTCGGCCTTTGCCGTCAAGGAACGGCTCGACCTGCTCGATGAGATCGGCGTGTACGCGCAGGTCGTCTACCCGAACGGCATCGGTTTCGCGTCGAACCACATCTTCGCGATCGAGGACCTCGAGCTGCGGACCGTCATTCTGCAGATCTACAACGACTTCCTGATCGACGTCCAGAAGGAGTCCGGAGGACGGTTGCTGCCACAGGGCATGCTGCCGGTCTGGGACATCGACCTGACGGCGCGGGAGATCGAGCGGCTCAGCGACCAGGGCATGACCGGCTTCACGCTGTCGGACAAGCCCGAGATGATCGGCCTCCCGGAACTGTGGGAGGACTACTGGGATCCGATGTGGCAGCTTCTCAACGACCGCGAGTTGGTCGCCAACTTCCACATCGGCGCCGGCGCGCGGAAAGAAGAACTCGAAGCGATCCGCAACGCCCGCAACCAGCCGCGGGCGACGCAGCGGCTGAGCGGCTCGGCGGTCAGCCCGACCTGGTCGGAGTTCGGTCACCAGCGCCGTCTCGCGGCGTTCTCTACGCAGATGTACATGAGCAACCTGCGAATCATGGTGAACATGTGCATGAGCAACCTGTTCGACCGGTTCCCCAAGCTGAAGGTCGTGTCGGCGGAGAGCGGGATCGGCTGGATCCCGTTCATGCTGGAAGCGCTGGAATTCCAGTTCGACGAGATGGTCACCGAGGACGACGAACTTCGACACGCGAAGAAGCGCCCGTCGGAGTACTTCCGCGAGCACATCTACGTGATGTTCTGGTTCGAGAAGGCCGGCCCAGAACGCCTGATCGACGCGATCGGTTCTCACAACGTCCTTGTCGAGACCGACATCCCGCACCCGACCTGCCTGTACCCGAATCCGAAGGAGCACTTCATCCGAGTGCTGTCAGGGCTCGATCCTGAGACGATCAAGCGGGTGCTGCAGGACAACGCTGTCGAGCTCTACAAGATCCAGCTGCCGGCGGTGCAGCCCGCGGGCTGACCACCACGCGGGCGAAAGGGGCGCCTCCCGTACGGGAGGCGCCCCTTCTGTCGTCCTGGAGCGGGGGACGCTGATCAGGCCGCTCGCTCGGGACCGAGGATCACAGGCAGCACCTCGGGGCCACGGTTCATGTGCGTCGACCGCCAGAGGATGGTGTCGGTCGCAAGTCGCATCTGGGGAAAGCGGCGCGCCAGCATCTGCAGCGAGACCTGGGCTTCGAGACGTGCCAGCGCCGCGCCGAGGCAGTGGTGCGGGCCGCGGCCGAAGGTCAGATGCGGCGGCCCGGAACGCGTGAAGTCGATGGTGTCCGGGTTCTCGTACACCTCGGGATCCCGGTTCGCCGACGCGAGCATGAGGTTGATCGTGTCCCACTGTGCGATCTCGACGCCGCCGATCACCAAGTCCTCGCCGGCCAGCTTGTCGATGTTGTGTGACGGCGAGTCGTACCGCAGCAGCTCGTCGACGGCGGCGGTGGTGAGCGTGCCGTCGTCCTGGCAGAGCAGGTCCCACTGGTCGCGGAATTTGCCGAGGAGGGCGACGAGAGCGTTACCGAGGAACATCGTCGACGTCTCGTGGCCGGCGAACACGAACTGCGTGATCATGGCGACGAGCTCGTCCTCGGTGAACTTGTCACCACCGTCGCCCTCGGCCGCAATGAGCGCACCGAGCAGATCGGTGGTCGGCCCGCCGCGGCGCTCGTCGAAGACGCCGGTGAGATAGGTACGCAGGTTGAACACACTCTCGTGCGCCTCGGCGATGACGTCCGCATCGCGCCAATCAGCGCCCACGAACTTGCCGAGCGAATTGGCCCAGAGCCGTAGCTTGTCACGGTCTTCGGTCGAGATGTCGAGCATCTCGCTGATGACGATGAGCGGCAGGTGGAAGGCGTAGGCGTCGATCAGTTCGACCGGCTCGTCGCGCCGCACCGGCCCGATCAGGTCGTCCGCGATCGCGACGATGCGCTGCTCCATCTGCGCCACCATGCGTGGCGTGAAGGCCCTCTGTGCGAGTTTGCGCAGTCGGGCATGGTGCGCGCCGTTCGTGCCGCCGAGCCGCTTCTCCAGGAAGCCGAACATCTCGGCGAGTCGCACCCGTTCCTGCTCACGCGCCTGTTCGGCAGCCGTGCGATAGCGGGTGCCCCTGACGGCGAGCCCCTGCAGGACCTTCGGCGAGCTGAGCAGCGCGCGGACGTCCTCGTAGTGTGAGAACAGAACCTTGTCGACGTGCCAGAACACAGGCGCTTCCTGGCGTAACCGCGCGTACAACGGGTACGGGTCCGAGACGAGCCGGTAGTCCAGCTCGAAGAACGCCTTGACCTCGTCGCCGAGCGGCGCGAGCGTGCTGTCCGTGAAGATCATTTCTCCGCCCAGCTCTGTCCGTAGGTATGACTGTTCAACAGCGCTACACCGCCGTCCACGACGATGTTGCCTCCGGTCATGTAGCCGCTCTCGGGCCCGGCCATGAACTCGAAGAATGCGGCGACCTCGTCCGGCGTGCTGAGCCGTCCGACCGGGGTCGAGGTCGCGATGTGCTCGATCGCCTCCGGGGGCACGACCGCACGCAACAGCTCGGTGTCGACACCGGCCGGCGAGATGACGTTGGCGGTGATGCCGGTGGTGGCGAGTTCCAGGGCAACGGACTTGATCAGTCCCAGCAACCCGTGTTTGGTGGCTACGTACGCCGCCAGTCCGGCGCCGCCGAGCACCGACTCGACCGAACCGCATGCCAGGATGCGTCCTCCGTGGCCACGGCGCAGAAGGTGAGGGAGGGCCGCTTTGATCGTGTTCCAGACACCGATCAGATTGACGCCGAAGACCGCATCGCGGTCGTCGTCGCTCATATCCAGGAGCACACCGGTACGCGTGATGCCGGCGATCGGCGCGACGATGTCCAAGCCGCCGAACTCGTCGGCCGCGCGGTCAGCAGCCTCTCGAAGGGCGCCGGCGTCACGGACGTCGCCCGGCACGGGGAGCACGACGCCATCCGCCTGGTCAGCGACCGCTTTCACGCTGTCGGCGTTGACGTCAAAACCCACCACGGCTGCACCCGCGCGCGCGAAGCGAAGCGCCACCGCTCTTCCCACGCCTGAACCGGCACCGGTGACGAGCGCGACCTTGTCGGCGAGAGGACTCATGACACGCATCGTAACGAGCATGCATACTATACGCATAGTGCTTGGCAGCTTCTTGACTATCATGCGCATAAATGCGGTACGATCCAGATCTTCTTACCTGCGACGACTGCGAGCTGTTTAGATGACCCCTCTGCCAGCACTGGCCGGCGTGAAGATCGTCGAGTTCGCCCATGTGATCGCCGGCCCCTTGGCCGGGACGCTGATGGCCGATCTCGGCGCGGACGTCGTCCACGTAGAGGACCCGCGACGCGGCGACCCCGGTCGGCACCAGGGCCCGGCCAAAGACGGCGTTCACCTGTGGTGGAAGGTCTCGGCACGTAACAAGCGCTCGGTGACTCTGGATCTGCGGTCCGAAGAGGGCCAGGAGGTCGCTCGTGAGTTGGTGCGCTGGGCCGACGTCGTCATCACGAACTTCCGCGTCGACACGTTGCGCAAGTGGGGCCTCGACTGGGCTGCAGTGCACGAACTGAACCCGCGAGCGGTGATGCTGCAGATCACCGGCAACGGCGTCACGTCCTCTGCTTACAACGAGCCCGGATTCGGCAAGGTCGGCGAGGCCCGCAGCGGGGTGGTCCACGTGACCGGCTTCCCGGACGGACCGCCGGTACACACCGGTTTCTCGCACGCGGACACCTGCACCGCACTGATGGGCGCTTTCGCGGTTTCGGCCGCCCTGGTGCGACGCGGTGATCCCGACTTCGACGGTGAGTGGATCGACCTGGCACTGTTCGAAACCCTGTTCCGACTCGTGGAGTGGCAGGTCATCTTCTACGACCAGTTCGGCGTAGCGCCGCAGCGCGCCGGCAACCAGCTCGCGGTTGCGCCCGGCGCGGTCGTCAACACCTACTTGACCAGTGACGACGTCTGGATCACCGTCACGTCCGCGACTCTGCGATCGGTGCAGAACATCGCCGAACTGCTCGGCGAGCCGATGTCGAACTACCAGACCGCAGCGCAACAGGCCGAGCACAAGTCGCGCCTGGATCAGTTGCTCACCCGATGGATCGGCAGCCGCACCGCAGACGAGTGCCTGCAGGCGATGGCCGCCCTGGAAGTGGTGGCATCGCGTATCTACGACGCCGCGGACATCGTGGCCGACAAGACCTACCAGGAGCGCGGCGACATCATCACCGTCGCTGACCCGGATCTCGGCCAGGTGCGCATGCAGGCGGTCGTGCCGATGCTGCATCAGCGGCCCGGTTCGGTCTGGCGGGTCGGACCCCGACTGGGCGAGGACAACGACCTCGTCTACGGCCAATGGCTCCGTATGCCGACCGAACGCATCACCGCTCTGCGCGACCAGGGGGTCATCTGATGTCCGGAACGTTGATCAATCGCGGGGTCAACCGACCGCTCGACGAACGCAAGGCCAAGTACCGCGCCATACGTACCGTCTTCGAGACCCCGATCCTGGACGACCACAAGTGGGCCAAGATCCCGAGCATCCCAGCGGACATGATCTTTTTGGATCTCGAGGACTCGGTCCCTGCGCACCGTAAGGAAGAAGCGCGCGACCGGTTGGTCGGGCACCTGGTCGACCCGTCCTACTTCAGCGGACGCCCTGTCGTGGCGCGGCCGAACCACCTGAGCACGCCGTGGGGACGTGACGACGTGATCGCGCTCGCTGAAGCGGGCGTCACCTGCATGGCCTATCCGAAGATCGCCGTGTACGAAGAGCTTCTCGAAGTGCTCGAGCTGCTCGCTGCGCATAATGCGACACCGGACATCTACGCGATCATCGAGACCGCCGGGTCAATGCTGGACCTGCGCGAGATCGCGCGGCATCCGCAGGTAGTGGCGCTGATGTTCGGACCCGGAGACCTGTCGGTCGACATCGGCTGCCCGCTGTTCGACCCCGACGGAACCTTGAATCGCGTCTTCGAGCCGATGGCCGGTCAGGTCGTGCTGGCCGCGACCGCCGCGCGGATCGCGTCGGTCGACATCGTCTACGCACCCGACTACCGCGACCTCGACGAAGTACGCCGGCGGGCCGAGGCAATCGCCAGGCAGGGCTTCACGACCTTCTCCGGCTTCTACCCGCCGCACGTGCCGATCCTCAACGAGGTGCTGACACCGTCGGAGGAGGAGATCAACTCAGCGCGCGAGGTCGTGGAGCTGTACGAGTCGGTGCTCGCCGAAGGTCGGCCGGCCGCGCTCACGAGTTCCGGCGAGACGCTATTGGTCCACGACTACGACAAGGCACTGGCCGTCCTGGCCCGAGCGCAGAGCTGAGCCCGCCCAGTCCCACTTTGACCCCCGTACGGTCGCGATTCCGAAGTGATCACGACCGTACGGGGGTCAAAGTCGGTAATGGGTGGGTGCGGTCACGCCTCGCGCGGGTCGTCGATGCGGACTACGAGGGAGTCGTTGCCGGTGCGCTTGCGCAGCGACGCTTCGATCACGTCGACGAGCCGCGCATGCGGCAGTACGCAATCGGCGCAGGACGCATCCACGACGTCCAGGCGCAGGTGAACGACGTCGGCCTGGTGGTCGACGAGGTCGAGCCGCGCGCCGTCGGCTGAGACGATCATCTGCACTTCCTCGATCGCCTCGGTCAGGCCGGCGGTCATGGCGTTTCCTCCGATTGCTGTCCCTCCGGCTGCCACGTATCCGGATTCAGAGATCGCGTCACCGGCAGCATGTTCGACATCGCGGGCAGCATCGTGCCGTGCAGGCTGCCCTTGCCACCATTGACGATCACGGAGACGTCTTCCGGCGTGTCCATCAGGTAGACGCGGCCGTCCGCGCGGATGTCGTGCGCCTCCTCGAGCGGGTGGTGCAGCGACGGCGGGAACGCCTCGACGGGAAGTGCGGCGTGCTGGTAGAGCACCTCCTGCACATCCTCGATCAGCGGGTACTCCCGCGCGACGATCCGTGCCCACACCGGATTCAAGACCACGAGCTGGTGCGCGAACTGCGCCGAGTGATCCATGTTGTTGTTGCCCAAGTAGGCGAGCGACTTACCGACGACCTCGAGGATTTCGGAGCCGCTCGATCCGTAGCTGTTCAGGATGTTGGCAGTGCCCAGCACGCCGAACACGGTCACCGAGTCCCCGGGCACGCCGCGTCGCTCGCCCAACGACGGCCACGGCGATTCCTCGATCCACTCGGACGTGACGATGCCGGTGACCCGTCCCGGCTGGCCGAACACCGACTCGGACGTCACGCCGACGACCTGGCCGGCGATGTTGCGCACGACCAGCCGGAGCGCCCGGCCGATCGCCGGTGCCGGACCGGCCGCGCCGCCGAGTGCGCCGTGCTTGTACGGCAGCCCCGCGACGTCGCGGACGGGACCACTCACCACGAACGCAGGGACGACCGACGCCGTGGTCGCGTTGATGCCCGCCAGGTCGAACGACGGGTCGGCCATCGCCGACACCATCGCGGCCATGAGCGGCATCGCGTTCGCGGGGGCGCCCGCCATCACCGCGTTCACCGCGAGTTGCTCGACCGTGCAGTTCACGCCGGCGGGATAGAGCATCCCGAGCTCGCGATCGCCCGGCAGCCCGCTGGCAGCGATGTGCTCGAGCACCCGCTCCTCGGTGGGAGGAATGCACGGGAGGCCGTCCGACCACCCGCGCTGCAACGCGGCGTTGGAGAACTCGTAGATGTCGTCGGGCAGCTCGACCCGCTCACTCGAAAGCGTCACGCTGGCAGTCACCGGGTGGCCCCCATTGTCGCGACCAGGTCGGCGTAATGGTCGCGCGCGATCTGACGGACCTCGTCCTCGGGCCGCCCCTCGAGCGGGTACGGCATCAGCTTGACCCGCAGGTTGTCGTGCCCGCGCTGGGCCGCGAGCGTGCGGCCGAGCGCTTCGAAGTGCTCGGTCGTCACCGCGACCGTCGGCAACCCGGTGTCCAGCGCGCCAACGGCGTCGTGAATGGCCCACAGCGTGCACGAACCACAGTTCCCCAGACCGCTGACGGCGACGTCGATGTTGCCGATGAACTCGGCATAATCCTCGCCGCCTTCGATCATCTCCTTGTCGCCCTTGCCGACCGGAGCGCGCCAGATCACCGTCGTCGCGCCGTCCGCCTCGAGCAGTTGCGCCCACTCGTCGGTGATCCAGTCCCACGACAACCAGAACCGGTCACGGCGCAACCCCACCCGCTTGCCACGCAGCGCGCCGACTGGCGGGCACGGTGGTTTGCTCAGCGCTCGCTGGGCCGGTTGTGGTGACAGAACTGTGGTCATCGGTTTCCTCCTCAGGCGCGTTCTCTGATTATAGTTAGGATTGATTTCTTCGAGCAAGACTTCGGAGGACACACATGACCGATGCACTCGCCGCCGTCCGGTTGCTGCTCGACGAACGCGAAATAACCGCGGTATTGCACCGCCGTGCCCGCGCGACCGACCAGCGCGACCTGGATGCAGCGCTGTCGTGCTATCACGACGACGCCTCCGAGGATCACGAAGGTTTCGACGGACCGATCCGCGAGTACCTCGCCACGACGTCACCGGTGTTCGTCGGCGGGTCCGACATCGTGGTGAACTTCCACCAGATCGGCAACGTCGAGATCCAGGTGGACAGTGACCGCGCCCGCTGCCAGTGCTACTTCCTCTGCGCGATCACCGAGGGCAGCGGCCCCGGCGCCCGCGACTATCTCAACGCCGGCCGCTACCTCGACGACTTCGAGCGACGTGACGGGGTCTGGCGGATCGCGCATCGGCAATGTGTCTACGAGTGGTCGCACGGCGAGCCGCTCACCGACCGGTGGTGGACCCGGGCCGCTTACGGCCGTCGGACCGAGCCGACGAGCCCTGCGTCCGCTTGACGGATCGCGCCGGGCCGGGAGGCCCAGCGGTTAGGCCGACAGCGTCGACGTCGTCGGTGTCCCGAGGAACGTCTCGATCACGTCAGGACGAGCCAGCATCTCCGCGGGCGTCCCGACACCCACCTGCTTGCCATAGCTGAGGACGAGCACCTTGCTGCAGTGCCGCGTGACAAATTCGACGTCGTGGTCGACGAGCACGGTGGGCACGCCGTATTCCGTGACCATCTCGATCGCCTTCGAGACGTCGGAACGCTCGCTGGTGACGGTGCCGGACGTCGGCTCGTCGAGCAACAGAGCCTTCGGCTCGCCGAACAGCGCGCGGGCGATATCGATGCGCTTCTGGACGCCGTACGGCAGATCCGCCAACTCCGCCCGCGCGAACTTGGCCAGCTTCAACCGTTCCAGCAATTCCATCGCGGCACTTCGTTCGCGCCGCTCGGCACGCTCCATCAGCGGCCAGGCGAACGTGGACAGCACGACGGATGCCCGGGCCTTGTGCATCCGCCCTAGCAGGACGTAGTCGAGCACTCGGAAACGGCGGAAGTGCTCCATGTTCTGGAACGTGCGCCCTAGCCCGAGGGCCGAGATCCGATGCGGCGCCATGCCGGCGATCGTGTCCCCGAACAGCGACACAGTGCCGGCGGTGAGCTTGTAGACGCCCGACACGCAGTTGAGCAGCGCCGTCTTGCCGGCCCCGTTGGGACCGATGATGCCGAAGGTCTCCCCCGGCTCCACCGCGAAGCTGACCTCGTTCAGCGCGGTGATGCCGCCGAAGCGGAGGACCGCGTCATGGACCTGCAGGGCGGGAACGGTGTTCGCGGTCACGAAGCAACCTCCGACGTCAACATGATGCGTTCGGCCATGTCGGTGGGCGCTCCCTGTGCCACGATCTGCCCACCCTCCATCAGATACAACCAGTCCGACAGCTCCAACGCCGCGGCCGCGTTCTGCTCGACGAGCAGGATGGTCATGCCGTCGTCCCGTAGGCCCCGAATCACCCGGGACACCTCTTGGATCATGACGGGCGCGAGGCCGAGGGTGAACTCGTCCACCATCAGCAACTTCGGTTCGAGCAGCGATGCCGTAGCCAGCGCCAGCAGCTGTCGCTCGCCACCGCTCAGGAGTCCGGCCGGCTGGGCGAGGCGGTCCTTCAGGCGGTGGAAGTACGGTCGCTCGAGGACGTCCTGGTAGCCCGACGTCGACACCAGCCTGAGGTGCTCGGCGACCGTCAACGACGGGAAGATCTTGTCGCGCTCGGGGACGAGGACGATCCCGCGCGACGCGGTCTTCACCGGTGCGGAGCCCAGCACGTCCGTGTGGTCGAATGACACGTTGCCGCCGAGCCGCACCTGCTCAGCCGTGAGGAAGCCGCTGATCGCGCGCAGGGTGCTCGTCTTGCCCGCGCCGTTGCGCCCGAGCAGACCCACGATCGCGCCCGCCCCGACCCGGAGGTTGAGTCCGTGCACCGCCCGGGCCCCGGTCTGGTACGTGACGGCCAGCTCCCGCACGCTGAGCAGCGCCGTGCTGTCCTCCGGCTCCGGCTCGGTCCGTTCGACGCTGACGCTTGCGTCGGTGGACGACTGGCGCGAGGTCAGCGGTCGCATACCCCACCGTCCGAGCCGCACCAACGCAGGAACGATGCCCTCGGGCAGGTAGAGCAGCACGACCAGCAGAAGAATCCCGTAGAGGCCGTTGTTGATGTAGAAGACGTTGTCCGTGACCCACGAGCCGAACCCGGTCTGCGGCAGGTTGTTCGTGATGTTGGTCAGGATGTACGGAAGCGACACCACAACGATGGATCCGACGATCGCGCCGCTGATCGTCCCCATGCCACCGAGGATGAGGATGACGATGAACGTGACCGCGAATTCCAGGGTGAACGACTCCGACGACACGACTTGGTTCGCGTATCCAAGGAGCGAACCGGAAACCGCGATGATCGCCGAGCTGACGACGAAGGCCGACAACTTCCAGCGCGCAGCATTCACACCGATCGCGGTCGCCGCGAGCTCACTCTCCCGCAGTGCGTTCCACATGCGCCCGGGCGCGTGTCGCGACATGGCACGCACGATCAGAATCGTCAGCCCGAGGACGACGCCGAGCAGGAGAACGAAGTCACGAGAACTGCTGCTGAAGTCGTGACCGCCCAGGGTCAACGGAGGCACCATGACACCGGACACCGCCCCGGTGTGCGCCTGGTACCGGTCGCCCGCGAACGACACGAAGAACTGCAACGCCAACGTGGCCAGCGCGAGGTAGATCCCGCGTAGCCGAAGGGCCGGCACGGCGATGAACAGACCGACGACACCGCCGATGATCGCACTGACGATCAGCGGCACGGGGAACGCACCCCAGAACTGCTTGGGCCCGAGAATGGCGGTCGTATAGGCGCCCACCGCCATCAACGCGGCGTTGCCGATGGACACCAGTCCGGCCTGACCCATCAGCACGTTCAGGCCGATCGCGCTGATCGCGTAGATGATCACCGTGCTCGCGATCAGCAGCACGTAGTCGGTCGACGTCTCGGCGAAAAGGATCAGGGCAACGGCAGCCGCGACCCAAGGACCGACCGACCTGCCGATCCGATACCCCGGCAGGTGGCTTATCGAAGACCAGCGTCCGGTCGTACCGCTGCCGGATGCGAGCTCATCGGCGCTCGCACCGGCCGCCGTTGACTTGGCGCCGCTGTCGACCCGGTGCTCAGGTATCTGCAGGCTCACAGCCGTACCGCCAATCGGGAACCGAAGAAGCCACGCGGCCGGACGAGCAGCACCGCCAGCATCACGGCGTACGCGGTCACGTTCGACCACTCGCCGCCGAGGTAGAAGGCTGCGCCGCTCTGCGCGAGCGCGAGAACGAATCCGCCGGCGAGAACCCCGCGGACCGAGTCGAGGCCGCCGAGCAGGATCGCCGGGAAGGCGAGCAACCCGAGCGCCGTCATACCGGCCGGGTCGATCGACAGCCGCATGGCGTACGCGATGCCGGCGAGGCCCGCGCATCCGGCCGCGATCGCCCAGGCGATCGCGGACATCCGATTGACGTTCACCTTAAGCTGCGAGGCGAGCAGCGGCTGGTCGGCGACGGCGCGCATCTTGATCCCGAGCCGGGTGTGGCGCAGCGCCAGGTCGAGAGCCACGACGACCACGACCGACAGCACGATCGAGAAGACGTCGATGCTCGAGAAGTCGAGGTTGCCGAAGGAGATCAGCGACTTACGCGAGAGTTGGTCGGGCAGCGTCCGGGTGCCCGGTCCCCAGACAACCAGACACACCGTCAGCAGCAGCACGCTCAGGCCGAGCGTCGCGATGACGAGCGTGAACTCGGCTGCGCCGACAAGCCGCCGGAAGAACAGCACGTACATCGCACCGCCCAGGACACCCATCGCAAGTGCACTCGCGACCATGGCCAGCGGCCACGACAGGCCTGCGTCCTGGTTGAGCGTGTAGAAGATGAATCCGCCCAGCAGCATGAGACTGCCTTGGGCGAAGTTCAGAACCCGCGTCGCCTTGTACAGGATCACGAAACCGATCCCCACGACGCTGTACAGACTTCCGAGCACCAGGGCGCCGACAAGCGCCTGGGCGAGTTCGTTGCTCATGATCCTCCGAACGCCGCCTGCGGTCCCGTCCGACTTCCCGGGACCGCAGGCGAGGACGTCGTCGTACCGACGTCAGCCGTTGCTGCCGTCGCCACCGGGAGCATTCTCCAAGGCAGCCTTGACCGAGTTGGTCGACGGGTCCCAGTGGTACAGATTGGCGGCCTGCAGACCTTCGTGCCGGTCGGGGGTGTAGGTGATCGGTCCGGCAGCGAAGCCGCCCGTGTCGACGTTCTGCTTGTCCAGCGCCGCCTGCAGCTTCGTGCCGTCGCACGGATATCCGCAGCTCTTCAGCCCGGCGGCGATGCTCCACGCCTGCAGGTAGCCGGTGCTCACGAACGGAGTCGTGGCATCCACGCCCGCGGCCTTCAGGGCGGCTCGGTACTGCACCAGGCCGGCGCCGTCACCCGTGCCGTCCACAGACGTCGACGACAGCGCATAGAACGCCGGGTCCTTGAGGGCCAGGATTCCGCCCTTGTAGGTCGCGCCGTCGTAGTCGACGAAAGGCGTCTGGACCTGCTTGGCGCGCAGGCCCTTGACGAACGACACCGCCAGCGGGTCGTAGAGGGATCCGAGGATGACGTCCGGCTTCGCAGCGATGATCTTCGCGGTTTGCGAACTGACGTCGGTGGTGTCGAGCGGCACCTGTTCGTTGGCAACGACGTTCCACCCGTTCGTCTTTGCGATCGCCTGCAGACCCTGCTGCAGCGCCACGCTGGCAGCGGAAGCGAAGATGATGATCGCGACGCGCGGAGTAGAAGACTTGACCAACTGCTTGGCGAGCTGGGCCTCGGGCGCCGCCTCGTTGCTCTGCAACATGCGGGCCGTGTACACGTAGGGCTGCACCGGGTTCATCAGGTCGTCCGACACCGCGCTGCAGTTGATCGGCACCTTGTTCTTCTGTGCCAGAACCGCCGCCGCGCCACAGGCGTTGCTGAGGATGTAGCCGCCGATCGCCGAGACCTTCTTGGCCGTCATGAGCTGCGTGGTGTTGGCGGTGGCGCGCGTGACATCGGAGGCGTCGTCGAGATAGGTCACGCTGACCTTGTGGCCGTCGATGCCGCCGTGTGCGTTGGCGTAGTCGAAGTAGGCCTTGAACCCGTCACGCTGACCGACACCGTTCAGCGAGTACGGGCCGGAGAGGTCGGAGTTGAAGCCGATGCTGTACGTACCGCCGCTGCCGCCGGACGAACCTCCGGAGCTGCCGCAGGCGGCCAGACTGCTGGCAAGCAGTACGCCGGCTCCCAGCAATGCGATTCGTGAGCGAAACATGCTTGGCCTCTCGTTGTGGTAGCGGATGCGGGAAACCGTAGCTTGCGTCACACGGGAATTCAATAGGACTGTTATAACCATGCGAATAAATTTTTGCCAAGGAGGTGGGCCCTCGTGCACGTGGGCGTGAAGATTCCGAACTGGGGGCCGCTGGCCGGGCCGGACGCGCTTGTCGCGACTGCCGTCGCCGCGGACCAGAGCAACTTCGACTCCGTCTGGGTGTCCGATCATGTCGCCATGCCGCGGAGTCCGCTCACGGACTATCCGTATGCCGCCTCGTCTACACCGCCGCTCGATCCGACGACGCCGTTCCTCGAGTCATTCGTCGCGCTGGCCCACGTCGCGGCGGTGACCGAGCGTGTGCAACTCGGCACGGGCGTTCTGGTGCTGCCGCTGCGGCAGCCGGTGCTGGTGGCGAAGCAGGCTGCATCGCTGGACGTGCTGTCGCGCGGTCGGCTGGTGCTGGGCGTCGGCGCCGGGTGGCTCGCGGACGAGTTCGCGCTGCTCGGGCAGCCGTTCGACGATCGCGGCGGGCGCACCGACGAAGGCATCGACATCCTGCGTAGATGCTGGGCGCAGCAGGACCTCCTCGTGGACGGTCGACCAACACCCGTCGCCATGATGCCCTCGCCGGTGCGGCACACCCGCCTGCCGGTGCTCGTCGGTGGTCACAGCCGGGCGGCGCTGCGCCGGGCCGCGCTGGTCGGCGACGGCTGGTACGGCAGCAACCTGTCCGCCGAGCGGTTCAGCGACCTGGTCCGTGCCCTGCGGCCGTTTCCAGGCGGAGACGCACTCAGGGTGGGCGCACGTCCCGGCGTGGTCGCCGCCGAGGAAGCCGGGTCGACGGTCGGCGCGTTCCGTGACGCCGGCGCCGACTTCGTCGTGCTCGACGCCCCGTACGCCGCTATGGACGTGGCGGCGGCGCGGACCTGGGTGCACCGTGTCGCGGACGCCCTCGATCTCGACGGCAGCGCTCAGCCGCTGGTAGCGCGCCCGGCCGCCGCGCCGGCATCGGACGGGTAGTGCGGCACGCGCCGCTCGAGCGTCGCGCGCACGGCCTCCCGCGAATCGGGATGACCGCAGACCCGGGTGGTCAGGCTCTGCTCGAAGGTGTAGCCGGGCTGCAGGTCCATCGTCTCGACGGCGTTCAGCGACGCCTTGGCAGTGCGCAGCAGGGCGACGCTGTGTCGGGCGATGCGGCGGGCGTGCTCGTGGGCGGTGCCGAGCAGCTCGGCCGGCGGCACGACGGCGATGATGCCGCCGAGTCGGGCGAGCTCGGCAGCGGGCACCGGGTCGGCCGTGAAGTACATCCAGCGCACCCACGGTTCCGGGATCAGCCGGGCGAGATGGCGGGCACCGCCCATGATCCCGACCCCGATCTCCGGTGTGCCGAAGCGGGCGTCGTCGGCGGCGATGACGAAATCGCATGAGGCCGCGATGGCGAGCCCCGTTCCGAGTGCCGCGCCGTGCACGGCGCCGATCACCGGGACGGGGCAATCCTGGATGGCGAAGAAGGCGGCCCGGACCTCGGCCATGCGCGCATCGGCGTTGTCCGGCGCGAGCGTCGCGAACTCGTGCAGGTCGTTCCCGGCGCAGAAGTGGCGTCCCTCCCCCGACAGAACGATCACCTTGACGCCGGCCCCCAATAGACCGTCGACGTCGCTGAAGAACGCGCGGAGCTCGCGGTACATCTGCTGGCTCACCGAGTTGACCGGCGGTCGGTTCATCAGGACGGTCGCCACCGGGCCGTCCACCGTCCACGCCAGAGACTCGAAATCCGTCACGCTGGCACCTCTTCTCGGCTGGCTAACTCGGCGACACAGCGCACCTGGTCGAGGAACTCGTCCGCGGGGCATTGCGGGTTGAAGAACACGTCGGTGGCGCCTGCGGCCCGGAACTCAGCCACCCGCGCGGCGACATCATCAACCGTGCCAACCGCGCAGAACGCATCGACGTAACGATCGAAGTCCTGCCGGTGCCGCCGGCCGAGCAGGCGGCCGATCTGCGTCCGCGCGGCTGCACGATCTGCCGCCACGTACGTCCACAGCACGACGCCCACCCGGAAGCCGTCGGCGGCGTCACGACCCAGCGATTGCAGCTTCTGCACGGAGTCTCGCACCCGCCGTGGGCTGGATGCATATGCGAGCCAGCCCTGGTGGCGAGCGGCGCGCGCGAGCGCCGTGTCGGACCGACCACCGACCCACACCGGTGGGCCACCGGGGCGCGTCTCGTCCAGCCGGCTACCGCGGCCGGTTCGTGGCACTCCAACGGCTGACCATTCGGCTTCGAACTCACCACCGACGCCGACCCCGAGGACGAAGCGGCCGCCCGACAGGCAGTCGATGGTGGCCGCCTGCTTGGCGGCAGCCACCGGTTCGCGAAGCGCCAGTTGCAGCACCCCGGTGCCGATCGTGATCCGCGTCGTGCGCGCGGCGAGTGAGGATGCGAGGGCCAGCGCGTCCACGCTGGGTCCGGCGGCGAACAGATGATCACCGACGAACAACGAGTCGAAGCCGGCCTCCTCGACGAGAGAGGGCAGCGTGGCGTAGAGCGACACGGGGTCGGTCGGCATGCCGAGCGGCCACGATCCGACCAGCACTCCGGTACGCAGCGGGACCATGGACATGGCCGCACCTTCGCACGCCACAGCGATTTATGTCTACTATGCGTATCGATCGCCGACTTAGGACGGATGAGACATGACAACTCTCGAGCAGTCGCTCGCCGGCGTTACAGTGCTCGACTTCGGCATGAACATCGCCGGCCCGCATGCAACGAGCCTGCTGGCCGACCTGGGCGCCGATGTGGTCAAGATCGAAGGTCCGGGTGGCGACACCAGCCGCACGATGTCACCGGACAGCGACGGCGTGAGCGCGATGCTTGCCGCGATGAACCGCCGTAAGCGTTACCTCGGCCTGGATCTGCGCAATCCCGCGTCGCAGCCGGTGCTTCGTCGACTCCTCGAAGAAGCCGACGTGGTCGTGCAGAACCTGCGACCGGGAAAGGCGGCATCGCTCGGGGTCTCGGCCGAGCTGTGTCACGAGGTCAAACCGTCGATAGTCCACGTGAGCATCGAGGCGTTCTATCCGGCTGAGCAGTCGCGGCCGGGATACGACCTGCTGGTGCAGGCCGAGACCGGAATGATGAGTCTGACCGGCGAGCCCGATCGGCCGCCGTCCCGGCTGCCCGGCAGCCTGCTCGATCACGTCACCGGGGTCTGGGCGGCGTTCGCCGTCCTCGCTGCGCTGCGCGGCACTCGTGACCGCACGGCCATCACGCTCGCGATGACCGACATCGCGATGAGCCTGCTCGGCGACCGGGTGTCCGCCGCGCTGCTGACCGGCGATGTTCCGACCCGCATGGGCTCGGGCATCGGGACGACGACGCCGCTGCAGGCCTATCCGACTGCCGACGGTGACATCGTCGTCGGCGCAGCGAGCAACCCGCTCTTTCGGCGCCTCGCCGAGGTGGTGGTCCCTGAACTCGTCGACGATCCTGATTACGCGACGCAGGCCGGACGGATCATGCGTCGCGAGCAGCTGAATGCGTTGCTGGGCGACCGGTTCATGAAGGACACCTCGGACGCGTGGCTGCAGCGCCTCGACGCCGCCGGCATACCGAACGCCCGCATTCGCGATCTCGCCGAGGCGACCGAACGGCATCGCGCGATGAGCCGCACTGGTACGGTCGGCGTCAGCGGCGTGCCGGGCATGCACCTGGTGGCAAACCCGATGCTGCCGCGTCTCGCGGACCTGCCGCCCCGGAGGCGTCGGCGCCGACACCCGCGGCGTCCTCTCCGATCTCGGGTTCAGTGCCGATGAGACCGCGCGACTGCTGGCCGACGACGTCGTGACGTCCACCCGTGACTGACGGTGCCGGGCCGCTTGTCGGCGTCCGTGTGCTGGAGATCGCCGGTCTCGGGCCGGTTCCGTTTGCCGGCATGATGTTGGCCGATCTGGGTGCAGAAGTCCTCCGGCTGGAACGGCCCACCGGTCGAAGCGTGCGCCTGGTCCCCGACACCTTCGACGTGCCCGCGCGGGGGCGTCGCACGGTGGCGATCGATCTGAAGGCCGCCGGCGCCGCCGAGTTGGTCGCGCAGTTGGCCACGCGCGCGGACGTGCTCGTCGAGGGTTACCGGCCGGGCACCTGCGAACGTCTCGGTATCGGTCCCGATGAGTTGCTGGGCGCCAATCCCGCCCTGGTGTACGCCCGCATCACCGGATGGGGCCAGGAGGGACCACGCGCCCGGCTCGGGGGTCACGACATCAACTACATCGCGGTCGCCGGTGCCCTCGCCGCGATCGGCGAACGAGGCCGCCGGCCGATGCCGCCGCTCAACCTGGTGGGTGACTTCGGCGGCGGCGGTCTGCTCGCCGTCAGCGGAATTCTCGCCGCGCTCATCCACGCGCGCGCAACCGGTGTCGGGCAGGTGGTCGACGCGGCGATGGTCGACGGCGTCAGCTCGTTGCTCGCCACGGCGCACGGCTATCGCAGCGCGGGAGCGACCAGCGACGAGCGTGAGAGCAACTTCATGGACGGCGGTTCGCCGCACTACCGCACCTATGAGTGCGCGGACGGGGAGTACGTAGCGGTCGGAGCGGTCGAGCCGGTGTTCTTCCGTGCCTTGGTCGAGACGCTGGGTGTCGACGTCGACCCGGTCGACCAGCTCGACCGCGCACGGTGGCCGCACATCGAGAGCGAGTTATCCCGCGCCTTCGAGGGCCACACGCGTGACGAGTGGGCGGAAGTCTTCAGCAGGGTGGACGCCTGCGTGTCGCCGGTACTCACGTTGGCCGAGGCGGCAAATGATCCGCAGATCGCCGCACGCGCGACGTTGGTCGAGCGTAACGGGGTGACCCAGCCGGCACCGGCGCCGCGCTTCTCGGCCACGCCCGGTGCGATCGGCGTACCGCCGCGTCCCGCTGGAGGCGACACGGTCGAGGCTCTGCGCGACTGGGGTGTGGAGGACGTCGACCGGCTGCTCACGGCCGGGATCGTCAGCCCGCGCTGACCCCTGCGAGCAGGGTGTCGGCGTAGTAGTCGGCCATCCGCAGGCAGTCGTCGCGCATCGGCGGCAGCACGATCACCACTCGGTCGACAGCTAGTTCGGCGAACAGATCCCATCGACGCGACCCCAGCGCCACCGGCGATCCCGGGGCTAGACCGGCGAGCGGCGGGACGTGGAACGCCGTGACGGTGACGTCGCTACGTCCGCGCTCCGTTGCCCGCCGCCGTAGCTCGGCGAACTGTGCGCGCAGTTCGTCGTCGGTCAGGTGCGGAGTGCCGGGGCACCATCCGTCCGCGTAATCGACGACGCGGGCGATGTTGCGGGCGTTCCCGCCGATCAGTACCGGCGGGTGTGGCCACTGCACCGGCTTCGGCCTGGACATCATCGGGTCGAAGTTCACGTGCGTCCCGTGGTACTCGGCGACGTCCTGCGTCCATATGCACCTCATCGCCTCGACGCGTTCGCGCATCGCCGGCCAACGGTGCGCGATGTCGGCACCGTGGTCACGCATCTCCCGCGCGTTCCAGCCGCCGCCGATCCCGAAGACGAACCGTCCGCCGGAAAGGTGATCGAGCGTGGCCACCTGTTTCGCGGTGGTGATGGGGTCACGCTCGTTCACCAGACAGATCCCGGTACCGAGGCGGATGCGCGAGGTCGCCTGCACCGCCGCCGTCAGCGCGAGGAACGGGTCGAGCAGGTGCCAGTACTCCGCCGGCATCGGCCGACCGGTGCGGGTGTCGATCGGCGCTTGCGCGCTGTCGGGATCCACCGGAATGTGCGAGTGATCGCCTGCCCAGAACGACTCGAATCCGCGCTCCTCCAGCGCCCGTGCCAGTTCCGCCGGAGCGATCGACGTATCGGTCATGAAGGAGATCGCGCCAAGTTCCACGCAGTCAATCTATGCTAACCTTAGGCATGAATACAGAGCTCGCGGAGCTCGCCATGCGAGTGCAGCGCTCGAGGACGAGCGGAACATCCGCACTCTGCTCGCCGATTACGCCTTCAACGCTGACCTCGGCCGGTCGCGCGCCTGGGTGGGAGCTCTTCACGGAGGACGGCGCGATCGATCTCGGCGAAAACCGTGCACGCGATGAACGGCGCGGCCGCGCCACCGGGGTATTCAAGCCGGGCGCGGTTCGAAGGGCACGACGAGCTCCTTCTCGACTTCATCACGGCGCTCCCCCACCGGCGTGTCGAGCGGCGATCGCAACATCACACCGCCGACGGACCGCTCGTGGTGGAGGCCGACGGTGACACCGCGACTGCACGCGGCTACTCGGTGCTGATCACTCGCAACGAGGCGGGGTTCCGGATCGAGGTCGCCGCCTTCAACTGCTGGACGCTGCGCCGCGTCGACGGACGGTGGCGCATCGCGGAGCGGCGCATGCGCCCGGTCGGCTCGACCGAGGCGGACGCGATCCTCAGCGGCAAACCATGATCCGCGAGTTACCGGCGCCTGGCCTGGCCGAGGTGCCGCACCACATCGGCTTCGCCGTCGCCGATCTCGACACCGCGATGACCCAGCTGAGCGCGCTGTTCGGGCTGCGCTGGAACGAACCGGTTCGCGGCCGCCTCGACCACTTCCGTGCACGCGGCACCCGGGTGCACTGGGACCTGTCGCACGTGAAGTCGACCGGTGCGGACGGTCTGATCGTCGAACTGCTTCAGGGCATTCCCGGCAGCACCTGGCACGTTGCGGACGGGATGGTGTTTCACCACTGGGCCTACGCACCGTCCGACCGGCTCGAGCGCCAACAACAGTTCCTGGCCGACGGGTGGTCCGTCGATCTCATGCGCGACGAGGACGACCTTGCGGACTCGACCTTCGCGTACTTCGCCAAGGACGGGCGACCGCGCGTCGAACTTTGCCTGCCCTGAGCCGCACGCAGGCGATCAGCCGCGCTCAGCGCGCCAGGTACCCACCGTCCACCGGCAGCGCCGCGCCAGTCACGAAGCTGGCGTCGTCGCTCGCGAGGAACGCTACTGCGGCGGCGATCTCGTCCGGTTCGCCGCGGCGGCCGAGCGGAACGTTGACGGTGAAGCTGTCGATAACATCCGAGACATCCGCGCCGGTGTCACGACCGAAGAACTGCGGGAGCATCGGTGTGGCGATCGGCCCGGGACAGACGGCATTGACACGGATACCAGCCGGCGCCAGGCGCAGGGCGAGCGACTTCATCAACAGCACGACGGCACCCTTGGTCATCGAGTACAGCGGACTCAACGGTGATCCGACGAGCCCGGACACGGACGCGGTGAAGATGACCGAGGCGGAGCCGTTCGCAGCGCGCAGGAGGTCTTCGCACAATGCGGTGAGGAAGAATCCACCCTTCACGTTGACGTCGACGGCGAAGTCGAACGCACCTTCGTCGATGTCGATGCCCGAGGCGCCAGGAACGCCGGCATGGTTGAAGAGCACGTTGAGCACGCCGTGGGTGTCGCGCACGTACGCGGCCAACGCCGTGACCGCGGATCGGTCGGACACGTCGAGCTGCCGTGCCTCCGCCGTGCCTCCGTCCGCCTCGATCTGCGCAACGGTGGCCTTCGCCGCCTCGACGTCGAGATCGGTGACAACGACGTGTGCCCCCTCGCGCGCGAGCCGAAGGCAGCTGGCCCGACCCATGCCGGACCCCCCGGCCGTGACGAGTGCGATGCGACCTTGCAACCTGTCCATGTAGCCTCCTCGAAATTCATGCGAATGGTATCCATATAATCGCCCTCGGAGGAATGCCATGGACGACCGTCTGCAACGTTGGCTCGACACCGCGGAGATCACGAGCCACAAGTTCGCGTTCGCGCGAGCAGCGGACGACGGCGATGTCCAGCGCATGGTCGCGCGGTTCACGTCGGGCTGTACGGCCGCCTACCTGCCGGGTGAGCCGGCCATCGTGGGTCGTCACCGCCTCCGCGCGTGGTACGCCGATCGGACCGCGGACGTCGTTTCGAGCAGTCACCATGTCTCGAACGTGGAGGTCGAGTTCGCCGGCGCGGACGTTGCGCACCTGCGCTGCTATCTGTACTCGTGGCAGCGGTACGCCGATCAGCTGCAGCGGCCTGATCGGCACGTGTGGGCGCGCTACGTCGACACGTGGATACGCACGCCAGACGGGTGGCACCAGTCCGCACTCGTTTACCTGCTTGCCGGGGAGGTCACCGCAACCGGAACCCCGCGAATCGGCGAGCATCTGCGTTCGGCGGCATGGCTAACGGGACGACCGGACGCAGCCGGGCCGGCATCGACGTGACTGTCAGCCGAGCGGCCATTGGACGTGTTGGGGCTCGAGGAACTCGTGGATGCCCCACCGCCCGACCTCGCGGCCGATTCCGCTGATCCCGAAGCCTCCCATGGGGGCGTCCGGACGGAACCCACCGCCGCCGTTGATGCTGACGGAGCCGGCCCGCAATCGCGCAGCCAGCGTTCGTCCCTGCTCGACGTCGGCGGTGTACACGTAGGCATGCAGTCCGTACCGCGTCGCGTTCGCGATGCGTAGCGCGTCGTCGATGTCGTCGTAGGGCAGTGCGACCGCCACCGGACCGAAGATCTCCTCCTGCGCCACTGGCCAGGAGTTGTCGACATCTGCGAGGAGCACGGGGTTGACGTAGTGGCCGCGCGAAGCCTCGGGGCGTCCGCCTCCGGCTACGACGGCTGCGCCTTGGGCGACCGCGTCGGCGACGTACTTCTCCACCCGCGTCCGGTGCGCGGCGTCGATCATGGGACCGACGACGGTAGCCGGGTCACGGGGGTCTCCGACGACCAACTGGCGCTCGTACGTCTCGCGGCTGAGATCGACGAACTCGGCCCAGCGTTGCCGCGGCACGAGCAGCCGGGTCGGCGCGGCGCAGGCCTGCCCTCCGTTGCGGCTGTAGCGCAGGTGCAGGGCAGGTACGTGCGCTGCGAGATCCGCGTCGGCCGTCAAGATGGCGGGCGACTTGCCGCCGAGTTCGAGCACGACGCCGTTCAGGTTTGCCGCGGCCTGCCGCATGACGTGCGCGCCGACCTCCGCGGAGCCGGTGAACGTCACCTTGTCCACGTCGGGGTGCGACGTCAGCGCACGACCGACGTCGGCGCCTCCGACGATGATGTTGACGACACCGGGCGGAAGACTCGAGTCGGCGATCGCGCGGGCGAGCAGCAGAGTCGCGACCGGCGTGCGCGGGGAGGGCATGAGGACGACGGTGCACCCGGCGGCAAGCGCCGCACCGAGTTTATGGACCGCCAGGGTGAGCGGGTAGTTGTACGCAGTCACCGCCGCCACGACGCCGATCGGACGATAGGCGACCTCGCTGTACGAGCGCACCGGGTCGAGGTGTTCGCCGAGCTGCTCCGTCCGGTCGACAGCGGCCTGCTGCGCGTACCAGCGCAGATGGCCCGCCGGCCACTGCACCTGCAGCGGGCGCGCGACCGCGATCGGGGTGCCGACTTCGTCGATGATCGCCTCGGTGAAGGCCTCGACGTTCTTGTCGAACGCGTCGGCGAAACCGTCGATCATCGCGGCTCGATCGGCGGGCGTTGCGCCGGCCCATGGTCCTCGCTCGAACGCTGCGCGCGCGGCCGCAACGGCCGCGTCGACCTGCTCGGGCGCGGCGGTCCCGACCGTCGCGATGCGCTCTTCGGCTGCGGGATTTTCGACCTCTATGGCAGCGCCGCGGCCTTCGACCAGTCGGCCGCCGATCAACAGGGGCAGATCGCTCCAGACAGACACACAAGCATGCTAACCATGATTATGGATTCAGAGAAGCGACAAGTTCACGTCGGGCCTGAACCAGCGACGGCCCGTACCAGGTGAGCAGCCGACCGGACACCAGCGCGCACGGCAGATCCGGGAACGCCTCCGGCCCGTCGGTTTCCGTGAACACGTACGGCTCGTCGGGCAGCACGACGACCTCGGGGTCCGCTTCCGCGATCTGGTCCAGCGACACGTGTGGATATCGGTCGGGCGAGTCGGCGAAGACGTTGCCGAGCCCGAGACGAGCGGCGAGGTCGCCGGTGAACGTCTCCGAGCCGACGACCATCCAGGGATCGCGCCAGATCGGAATGACAACCCTGCGGCGCAAGGCTGTCGGCTGCGCCCACACCTCCTCAGCCTGGTCGAGCCACGACGGCGTCTCGACAGTCAGCGCTTCGGTGAACAGCCGACGCAACGACGTGAGCGCGCCGTCGACGGACCGGATGTCGGTCACCCACACCGCGGTGCCGGACGCGCGAAGCCGCCGCACATCGAACTCGCGGTTCTCCTCCTTGTTCGCGACGACGAGTTCGGGTTGCAACGCGCGGATCGCCGCGAGGTCGGGGTTCTTAGTGCCACGCACTCGGGTCACTGCGAGGTCGGCCGGATGGGTGCACCAGTCGGTCGCGCCGACCAGGTAGGAGGCCGCGCTCGACGTCGCGATCGACTCGGTCAGCGATGGCACCAGCGAGACCACTCGACGCGAGCTCGCAACCTCCATGGCCGTGCCGAGGTCGTCCGTGATCCACGCCATGACTTGTTCTGCTACCCCCTGGTAACCCTGATAGTAGGACGTCCTAGCAGTTGCTAGGACGTCCTAGCTTCGCCACGGAGGCAACCGTGCCCGATCTGCACATCCCGTCGCGCCCGCTCCGTGTTGTCACGGCGGCCGCGTTGTTCGATGGACACGACGCGGCGATCAACATCATGCGGCGGATCCTGCAGGGCCAGGGTGCGGAAGTGATCCATCTCGGGCACAACCGCAGCGTCGACGAGGTGGCGGTCGCAGCGATCCACGAGGACGCCGACGCGGTCGCGATCAGCTCGTACCAGGGCGGCCATATCGAGTTCTTCGAGTACCTGGTGCGGACGTTGGCCGAGCGCGGCGCCGGGCACGTCCGGGTCTACGGCGGCGGTGGCGGAACCATCGTGGCCGAGGAGATCGAGCGACTGCACGCGGCGGGCGTGGCCCGAATCTTCTCCCCCGAGGACGGACAACAACTCGGGCTGGCCGCGATGGTCAACACCATCCTGCGCGAGACCGACGCCGACACCAACAGCGGCGCGCAGCGGGGCCCCGTGCCGACGATCGACGCGCTGGCCAGCGGCGAGATCGGCGCGCTTTCGCGCTGGTTGTCCCGCATCGAGGCCGGTGCGGTGTCCACGGACGAGCTGTCGGACCTGCGCCGGCTCGCCGCGAAGGGCGTGACCTTGGGGATCACCGGGACGGGCGGGGCGGGCAAGTCGTCGTTGACCGACGAGCTGATCTCGCGGCTGCGGCTAGACCAGTCGGACAAGCTACGGACGGCCGTGCTGGCGATCGACCCTAGCCGGCGTCGCGGCGGCGGAGCGCTGCTGGGTGACCGGATCCGGATGAACTGCCTCGGTGACGACCGGGTGTTCTTCCGCTCGCTGGCCACCCGCGGTAGCAGCTCCGAGGTGCCCGACTACCTGCCGGCGATGATCACTGCGTGCAAGGTGGCCGGTTTCGATCTGGTCGTCGTCGAGACGCCGGGCATCGGCCAGGGCGACGCCGCGATCTACGAGCTGGTCGACCTGTCACTTTATGTAATGACTGCCGAGTTCGGCGCGGCGTCACAGCTGGAGAAGATCGAGATGCTCGACGTCGCGGACGTGGTGGCGATCAATAAGTTCGAGCGTCGCGGGTCGGAGGACGCTCGCCGCGACGTCGCCCGTCAACTGGTTCGCAACAAGCAGGTCTTCGGCCGGTCGTGGGAGGACATGCCGGTGTTCGGCACGTCCGCGGCGAGCTTCAACGACGATGGTGTGACCGCGCTCTACCAGTACCTGCGTGACGAGCTTGCGGGCCACGGGCTCGCGACGTCCGACGGTCAGCTCGCGCCAGTTGCGGTGAAGACCTCGACCGGTGCGTGGACGGCCGTGCCGGCCGATCGGGTGCGGTACCTGTCCGAGGTCGCCGACACCATTCGTGGTTACCACGCCCGCACCGCCCGCGATTGCGAGCTGGCGGGGCAGGCTGAGATGCACGACCGCGCGGTGACCGCGCTCAACGGACGCGGCCGTGATGGTGAGGTGCTGGCGAGTTCGTCGGTGGCTGCCACGAAGGACGTGCTGGCCACTCTCGCCGATGAGGCGCACGCGGCGATGGACCCGGCGTCGGTCGAGCTGCTCGAGACCTGGCCGCAGGTGCGCGAGACCTACCAGGGCGATGACCCGGCGCTGCGGCGACAGACTCTGTCCGGCAGTGCGGTGTCACGGGTCGCACTGCCCCGCTATACCGGCGCGGGGGATCTGTTGAGGTTTCTGCGTGCGGAGAACCTGCCCGGGCATTTCCCCTTCACCGCCGGGGTGTTCCCGTTCAAGCGCGAGGGTGAGGATCCGGCGCGCATGT
>DASXJR010000078.1:0-58422 GCA_036497285.1 Jatrophihabitans sp. | reverse complement strand
CGAAATCGTGTGAGGTCTTCACCGCGTGATAGAGGTCCTTGACCGCTTCGTAGTCGCTGACAGCCGCATCGGTGTCGTCATATGCCGCGGCCAGCACGTACATGACGTCATTCTTCTTGGCCATGACGCCCTCTCTGGGTTGGGTTGCGTCTGGATTCGGCCAGTCTTCGAGCGCGCACGTGCGGCGACCTCGCCCGCCGCGGATGAACTTCGCCATGTCTTGAACACACGTCCGGGCCGACCGCAGCTGCGGCCGGCCCGGACGAGAGAGCGGGACCTACTTGATGTCGAATCGGTCGGAGTTCATGACCTTCGTCCACGCGGTGACAAAGTCATGCACGAACTTTTCTCGCGCGTCGTCGGACGCGTACACCTCTGCGATTGCGCGCAGCTGCGAATTCGAGCCGATGACCAGGTCGACGGCGGTCGCGGTCCACTTGGCGTCGCCGGTGGTGCGGTCGCGACCCTCGTAGACGTTCTCCGCCGAGGCGGACGCCTTCCACTCCGTGCCCATGTCGAGCAGGTTGGCGAAGAAGTCGTTGGTCAGCGTGCCGGGCCGATCGGTGAACACGCCGTGCGCGGTCTTGCCGAAGTTGGCGTTCAAGGCGCGCAGGCCGCCGATCAGAACCGTCATCTGCGGCGCGGTCAGGTTGAGCATGTACGCACGATCGACCAGCCGCATTTCCGGCGCCAGCTTGTCGCCCGTCCGCAGGTAGTTCCGGAAACCGTCGGCGGTCGGCTCGAGCACGGCGAACGCGTCGACGTCGGTCTGCTCCTGGGTGGCGTCGGTGCGGCCGGGGGTGAACGGCACCGTGATGTTCACCCCGGCGTCCTTGGCCGCCTTCTCGACCGCGGCGCAGCCGCCGAGCACGATCAAGTCCGCGAGCGAAACCCGCCCGCCGCCGGACTGCGACGCGTTGAAGTCCTTCCGGACCTGCTCCAGGGTCTGCAGCACTGTGGCGAGTTCGGCCGGCTCGTTGACCTCCCAGCTGCGCTGCGGCTCGAGCCGGATCCGGGCGCCGTTGGCCCCGCCTCGCTTGTCGGTGCCGCGGAAGCTGGCAGCGGACGCCCAAGCGGTGGAGACCAACTGGGTGACCGACAGCCCCGAGTCGAGCAGCTTCGCCTTGAGCGCGGCGATCTCTGCCTCGCCGATCAGCTGGTGATCGACCGACGGGACGGGGTCCTGCCACAGCTGCGGTTCGGCAACCCACGGGCCGAGGTAGCGCGAGGTCGGCCCCATGTCGCGGTGCAGGAGCTTGTACCAGGCCTTGGCGTAAGCGAGTGCGAACTCCTCCGGGTTCTCCAGGAAGCGCTGCGAGATCGGCCCGTAGATCGGATCGACCCGGAGTGAGAGGTCGGTGGTCAGCATCGTCGGTCGGCGACGGTCCGCCGGATCCTGCGGCCCGGGAACCGTGGCGTCGGTGTCCTTCGCCTGCCACTGCCAGGCGCCGGCGGGGCTCTTGGTCAGTTCCCACTCGAAGCCGAAGAGGGTTTCGAAGAAGGTGTTGTCCCATTTCGTCGGGGTGGGCGTCCAAATGACCTCGAGGCCGCTGGTGATCGCGTCGGCGCCCGTTCCGGTGCCGTAACTGCTCTTCCAACCCAGGCCCTGCTGCTCGATCGGGGCGCCTTCCGGCTCGGGACCGACGAGCGACGGGTCGCCCGCACCGTGCGTCTTGCCGAAGGTGTGGCCACCTGCGATGAGCGCGACCGTCTCCTCGTCGTTCATCGCCATCCGCGCGAACGTCTCGCGGATGTCCCTGGCGGCCCGCAGCGGGTCCGGCTCGCCGTTCGGGCCCTCGGGGTTGACGTAGATCAGGCCCATCTGCACAGCGCCGAACGGATTGGCGAGCTGGCGATCCCCGCTGTAGCGCTCGTCACCGAGCCAGGTGTCCTCCGGGCCCCAGAAGATCTCCTCGGGTTCCCAGATGTCCTCGCGCCCGAAGCCGAAGCCGAAGGTCTTGAAGCCCATCGACTCCATGGCGACGTTGCCGGCGTACACCAGCAGGTCGGCCCAGGAGATCTTCTTGCCGTACTTCTTCTTGATCGGCCAGAGCAGCCGGCGCGCCTTGTCGAGGCTCGCGTTGTCCGGCCAGCTGTTGAGTGGAGCGAAGCGCTGAGCGCCTGCGCCGGCCCCGCCGCGTCCGTCGTGGATGCGGTAGGTGCCGGCTGCGTGCCAGCTCATCCGGATGAACAGCGGCCCGTAGTGGCCGTAGTCGGCCGGCCACCAGTCCTGCGAGGTGGTCATCACCTCGATGAGATCGCGCTTCAACGCGTCGAGGTCAAGGCTCTTGAACTCTTCCGCATAGTCGAAGCCCGCACCCATGGGATCAGTTTTGGACGAGTGCTTGCGCAGGATCTGCAGATCCGGTTGGTTCGGCCACCAGTCCCTGTTCGTCCTGGGCCGGGTCGAAGCCGGGCTTGGCGAAGGGATTACCGGGTTCTCGCTTTCAGACACGACGGTCCAACTCCTGTCTCGCTGTTCGGTCGGGTTGCGTGGAGCAGTCGGGGCACAGGCCCCAGTAGACGACCTCGGCTTCGTCGATCTCGAAGCCGCGGTCGTCGGAAGCCACGAGGCATGGTGTGTCGCCGACTGCGCAGTCGACGTCGGCGATCGTGCCGCACGTTCGGCATACGACGTGGTGGTGGTTGTCGCCGGTCCGGGACTCGTAACGCGCCACCGAGCCGGCGGGCTGGATGCGGCGGACGAGGCCCGCCGCGGTCAACGCACGCAGCACGTCGTAGACGGCCTGATGCGACACCCTGCCTGCGTGATCGCCGGCTTCGGCGCGCACAGTGGCGATGATCGAGTCGGTGTCGGCATGTGGACGGGCGTAGACCGCACGCAGTACGGCCACTCGTGGACGGGTGACCCGCAGCGCCACTGTGCGCAGCAACTGCTCGTAGTCCGACGTCGATGGCATCGGTCGAAGTCTTTCCCAATATCTTGAATGAATCAAGGTTAGGCCGGGTCTGTTGGCCTGGCTCATGGCAACTGCAAGGTTGAACACGCGTCCATCGTCAGATTTGGGTCAATTCATGGCCAGGCCAAGGTTGAGCTTGAAACTGGCTTCCTACGCTGCTGGCAAGCGCGCCCCTCGCGACGCGCGAACCCCCGCGAAGGAAGACCCATGCCCGTTAGCGAGCGCAGTGCGCTGATCGTCGACGACGATGACGACATTCGTGAGTTGCTGTCGGTCGTTCTTTCCCGCGCCGGTTTCGCGGCGGCGGTCGTCGACGGTGGGTTGGACGCGCTCGTCGCGGCGCACGATGCGCCGCCCGCCGTCTACGTGCTCGACGTCCGGATGCCTGACATGAACGGCCACGACGTGTGCCGGGCGCTGAAGGCGGACGAGCGCACGAGCGCGCCGGTATTGATGGTCAGCGCCGAAGCGTCCGATCTCGACGTTGCAGCCGCGTTCGCCTCGGGGTGCGACGACTTCCTGGCCAAGCCCTTCACGCCGCGCGAACTGATCGGACGGTTGGAGGAACTGCTCAGCCGGACGGCGGCGGGGTCAGCCGCGTAGCGCGTCGGATATGCGTTCTCGGGTGGCGTCGGTCGCCCGTTCGAGATCGGCCGTCGTCTCGAGATACGCGTGCAGTACCCGGCCGATGATGCGGGCGGGCACTGCTGGAAATTCGGTAACCAGCTCTCGAATGGCATCCTGCTCGGACTCATACTCCGGCATCGCCTTCACCCGCCTTCCCCTCCAAATCATATTAAAGCGAACGATCATAATCTCAGTCGGTTACGGCGTGCCACATCCGTGCGCCGGACAGCGTGCCTAAATTGCTTGGCCGCCTCTGTTGCGCTAGGACGGTAGATGTGCACAGGCCTGCGTGCTGAACGTGATGGAGGGTGACGTCGTGGGTCAGGGGGGCCCGGCCCGGCGCATCCGCGTCGTCGTTGCCGACGACACTCCGGACATGCGGTTGTTGCTGCGCGTCGCGATGGATCGTCGCGACGACGTCGACCTGGTCGGCGAAGCTGCCAACGGCCTGGAAGCGATCGATCTCGTCGCGGCGCTGCACCCCGACCTGCTCGTACTCGATCTCGCGATGCCCATCATGGACGGGCTGTCCGCACTGCCCGGACTTGGCGAAGTGGCGCCGGAAACCCGCGTCGTGATCTTGTCCGCGATGCCGGTGGAGCGGTTCGAGGCCGACGTGCTGGCGGCCGGTGCGGCCGCGTTCGTCGAGAAGTCCACGTCGATCGACCACCTCGTCGATGAGCTGCTCAAGGGCGCGAGCCTGCTCGATGCGGTCGTGAGCACGCTCGCGCTGTCCATCCAGATCGGCCTGGGCCGCGACACCCGCAGCCCGTCCGATGCGCGTCGGTTCGTTACCTCGGCACTGACCGACTGGCGGGAAGCGCAACTGATCGAGACCGTCGAACTGCTCGTCACCGAGCTGGTCACCAACGTCATCCTGCACACCTCCACGACCCCGGATGTGCGGGTCAGCCTGCTCAAGGATCGCGTCCACGTCGAGGTGCGTGACGCCGATCCCGCTGCGGGACGGGCCAACTTGCCGGCGCCGAGTGCCACCTCCGGGCGCGGGCTGCATCTGGTCAACTCGCTCGCCAGGGCGTGGGGCACGGTCAAGGTCAACGGCGGGAAGGTCGTCTGGTTCGACATTCCGCGAGCATGAAACACATGCTGCGCATTTTCGTTACGCTCGAAGGGTGCCTTCCGAGCCCGACGACGAACCGGTCCGGCTGACCGATGCCCGGGCCATTCGCGCCCTGGCGCACCCGGCGCGGCTCGCCGTGATCGACGCGCTGCGCAACCAGGGCCGCACTCTCACCGCGACCGAGGCTGCCGAGGTCGCCGGGCTCAGCCCGTCCGCGATGAGCTACCACCTGCGCGCGCTCGCCAAGTGGGGGATCGTGCGCGAGGCCGAGTCCGACGACGCCAGTGACGGCCGCGAGCGGCGGTGGCAGCGCGCGGGCGCCGGGTTCCAGTTCGACCCGCCGGCCCACGGCGCGGAAGCGGCCACGGCCTTCATCGCCTCGCACTACCTCGACGAGACGCGAGCACAGCTGTCTCACTACCTGACCAACCAGGCGCGCGAGAACGACTTCTGGCGCGAGAACGCGGTCATGAGCTACCGCGAGGCATGGCTCACGGAGGAGCAGGCGCTCGAGGTCGGGAAATTGGCGGGCGAGCTTCTCGAGGCCAAGGCGTCCCGCGACGACAACCGGCCGCCCGGCGCCCGGCGGGTGCGGATGACGTTCTTGATGTTTCCCATCGACGCGCCGGACGACGCGAACTGATCACGCCCGCGCAGCGGACAGCAGCGGGATCGCCCGCGGCCGCACCAGCGTGGACAGGATCACGACGCTCGTCGACCGGCGGATCGCCTCCGACTCGTTGAGTTCGACCAGCAACTGCTGCAGGTGCGCATTGGACGCCGCGGCAAGCCGGCACACCACGTCGCCGGTGCCCGTCGTCGCGTACGCCTCGATCACGCCCGGCAGGTTGGCCAGGAACTCGGCGATCTCGGCCAGGCGACCCTGCGCGATCTCGAGCGTGGCGAGCGCTTGCACCGGGAAGCCCGCGGCGTCGAGGTCCAGCTGCGGACCGTAGCCGCGCACCACGCCGGCCTGTTCCCAGCGCTGCATCCGCGCGGTGACCGTGGCGCGGGCGACCCCGGCGAGCCGGGACAGTTCGAGCACCCCGACGCGGGGGTTCTCATCGAGCAGGCGGAGCAGTTCGACGTCGAGGTCGTCCAGGGTCATGGCTTGCCAATCTGCACAGTGAACTGCCGATCCGATGCGTCCGATTGAACGATCTGTCTAGTGAATGCTAGACGGTTTGCCAACCGCGCCGGTCGGTCCTTGGATTGCCTCATGACCCTCGACCAGACCCTCACTGATCAGGAACGCCTCGCCAATCTGAGCCTGGCGCAGCTGCGTGAACTCGTCGGGCTCGTCGAATACGACGCCAGCAACGACCCCTTCCCGATCGTCGGGTGGGACGCGCTGGTCTGGACGGTCGGCAACGCCACCCAGGCTGCCGTGTACTACCAGCTCGTCTACGGAATGGAACTGGTCGCCTATGCCGGACCGTCCACCGGCCTGCGCGACCACCACTCGTACGTGCTGGGCAGCGCCGCCGCCCGCTTCGTGATCAACGGTCCGGTCGAGCCCGCCAGCCCGCTCGTGCAGCGTCTGTCCGAGCACGGTGACGGGATCAGCGACATCGCGTTGGAGGTCATTGACGTCGATCGGTGCGTGGCACACGCGCGGGCGTCGGGTGCGAGCGTGCTCGAGGAGCCGTACGAGATCAGTGACCAGCACGGCACGGTTCGGCTGGCCGCGATAGCGACCTACGGCGACACCCGGCACACGCTGGTCGACCGCTCGCGATACAGCGGCCCGTACCTGCCTGGCTACGTGGAACGGTCTTCAGACATTGCGACACCTGCGGCCCGAGTGTTCCAAGCGGTCGACCACGTCGTCGGCAACGTCGAACTCGGGCGCATGGACGAGTGGGTCGAGTTCTACAACCGCGTCATGGGCTTCAGCAACATGGCCGAGTTCGTCGGTGACGACATCGCCACCGAGTACTCCGCCCTGATGAGCAAGGTGGTCGCCAGCGGCGATCACCGGGTCAAGTTCCCGCTCAACGAGCCCGCGGTCGGTAAGAAGCGCAGCCAGATCGACGAGTACCTCGAGTACTACCGCGGCGCCGGCGCGCAGCACGTCGCGTTGGCCACCGACGACCTCCTGGCCACAGTGGACGAGTTGCGGGCCAAGGGCGTCGAGTTCCTGGCCACCCCCGGCACGTACTACGAGGATCCGACTCTGCGGGCGCGCATCGGTGAGGTGCGCGTCCCGATCGACGAACTGCAGCAGCGCGGCATCCTCGTCGACCGCGACGAGGACGGCTATCTGCTGCAGATCTTCACCAAGCCCGTCGGGGACCGTCCGACCGTGTTCTTCGAGTTCATCGAGCGGCACGGATCGCTCGGCTTCGGCAAGGGGAACTTCCAGGCGCTGTTCGAGGCGATCGAGCGCGAGCAGGAGTTGCGCGGCAACTTCTGATCGTTCGGTCAGTCGACGCGCAGCGGGGCCTCGTCGAGGATCGCTGCGGCCACCCGGTCGACGACGACGAGCGTCGCCCGGGTCAGGCCGCGCGCCGCAGAGTCACGACCGAGGCGGCGGGCCAGGCGCTGATCGAGGCTGGCGAGCGGTACCCGCGAGATGCGGTAGGGCACGTACAGGTATCGAGCGGGGTGCATGCGGTCTCCGTGCGGTCGGTTTCCGTTTCGATCGTACGGCTGCGTCACGACCGCATGGCGTGCGCAACCGCAGCCACGGAAGCGCGGACGTCCTCGGCGTCGGTGGTCCAGTTGCTCACCGACACGCGCAGCACCTCACGCTCGTGCCAGCGCGACCCCGACATCCAGGTCCGGCCGTCGGCGATCACCTGCCGTGTCACCGCCTTGGTTCGCTCGTCCGTACCGAAGGCGACGCAGACCTGCGTGTAGTCGACGACGTTGAGGATCTGCGCGCCGTCCAGGTCGGCGATGCCGTCGGCGATCCCGCGGGCCGCTGCCGCGAGACCGTCCACGAGTTGGGCGACGCCGCCGCGGCCGAGCGAGCGCAGCGCCGCCCAGACCGGGACGCCCCGAGCGCGCCGCGACAGTTCGGGCACCCGCTCGTACGGGTTGCCCGGTCCGGAGTCCTCGACGAGCAGATAGCTGGCGTGGACGCCGAGCGCCGAACGCATCGCGACCGGGTCGGCAACAACGGCGATGCCGCAGTCGTAGGGCGCGTTCAGGGTCTTGTGCGCATCGGTGGCCCACGAGTCGGCAGCGCCGATCCCGTCGACCAGATGCGCGAGCTTCGGGCTGGCGCCGGCCCACAACCCGAACGCGCCGTCGACATGCACCCACGCGCCGCGGGCGTGCGCGAGTTCGACGGCCTGGCGGAACGGATCGAACGCCCCGGAATGCAGGTTTCCTGCCTGTAGGCACACGATGATCGGTTCGTCGGTGGGGATCGCGTCCAGCGCGCGAGTCAGTTCGTCCGGCCTGATCCGGCCTTGGTCGTCGGCGGCGACCGTCGTGGGACGGCCGAGGCCGAGGTAGCCGAGGGCGAGATCGACGGTGTCGTGCCGCTCGGCGCCGACCAGTACGTGGACGTGCGGGGCACCGGTCAGCCCGCGTTCGCGAACCGCCCAGCCCTTGCGGGCGAGCACCGCGTCACGCCCGGAAGCAAGCCCGGTGAAGTTGGCCATGGTCGCGCCGGTGACGAAACCGACGTCGGAGCCGGCGGGCAGCCCGAGCAGGTCGAGCAGCCATCGTCCGGCGATCTCTTCGAGCACTGCCACCGCCGGGGTCGACTGCCGCATGCCGGCGTTCTGGTCCCAGGCGCTGACCAGCCAGTCCGCGGCGAGCGCCGCGGGCAGCGTCCCGCCCATGACCCAGCCGTAGAAGCGTCCCGACTGGATCGCCATCAGCCCTGGTTCGGCACCCGCGGCCAACTCGGCGGTGACCGCCGCGGGGTCGGACCCCTCTTCGCGAAGGTCGCCGCCGAAGAGCTCGGTCAGCTCGTCGGGTGATGCGCGTGGGGGAACCGCACGGTCGGGCACCGAGTCGAGCCAGTGCTGCGCGGCTTCCGCTGCACGCTGCAGCGCCGGCCGGTAGGCGTCGCCCTGCGCGCTCATGCTTCCCAGCATCCCACCGCTGTCAGAGCGCCGTGGCCTCCAGTTGCGTGAACAGGGCCTGCGTAGTGCCGACGACGCGCAGGCCGACCGAACCTCGCGAGTAGTGATCGTCGCGTACCTCGAGACGCTGCTCCGGCGCCTCGGCCAGGTACACAGAAAGCAGATCGCCGCGCGCCTCGGCGACCAGGGTCTGTTCGCCGGTGCCGACTCCGGTCACGTCGCGGGTGCCGAGGATCCGCGTCCCCGACCCGTCCGTGCGGGCGAGCAGCAGCCGGCCGAGGGTCTGCCAGCCGGCGAAGTAGCCGCGTTGGGCGTGCACGCCGACAGCCGGCGCGGTCACGCGCAGCAGCACGCCTGCGGCGCGCTGGCCGTCGACGACGCACACCGTGGTTGTGGCGCGTACGTCGGCGTAGTCGCGGTCGCGTGCGACGACCTTCTCGGCGCTGCGGAACATGTTGATCGGCTCGTTTGGCACTTGGCCCAGATGCAGCCCGTCCGGAGACCACAGCACCAATTGCTGGTGGCCGAAGTAGTCGAAGTCCCGGCCGTCGTCGAGCTGCCAGCGTTGCGACGCGCCGCTCAACCGGAGCGGCGTGCCGGCAGGAACGGGTAAGGGCACGCCGGCGTCGATCGGTGCGCCGAACTCCGGCATTCCGTCGGCTGCCCACCGCATCGGCTGCACGCGGACGACCCGTTTGAAGTTGCTCTGTCGATTTATCTTCGCGTGGTAGGCGAGCCACCACTGTTCGCCGTCAGAGGAGGGGACGCAGACGCCGTGGCCGACGCCGAAGGTGACGGCGGTGCCGGTGAACATCGGCTCGGGATGCTTGCGCCACGCGTTCGGGTCGAGCGGATCGTCGGCGATCAATTCGAGCAGCCCGAGCTTGTACGACGGCCGAAGGGCATGACCGCACGAGAAGACGACGAAAGTGCGTCCGTCGCGCGCGAGCACCTGCGGCGCCTCGTTGAGCCCGATGTCGGAGTCGTCGCGCACCCGCTCCCATTCGTAGTCGAACGGGCTGCTGATCATTACGCGGAGCGCACCGAGGGTCGTGGGCGACGACAGCGGCGCGATGTAGAGGTGCTGCACGTGGGTGCGACGGTCGGGCCAGCCGGACCAGATCGCATGGCGACGACCACCGTGTTCGAGCACGGTCATGTCGATGGCCCACTCGGACGCGCCGATCGCATTGCCGGTCTCCATCGGGCCGTGCACGGTGTACGGACCGAACGGGTCGTCGGCGTCGGTAACGAGAACGTACGCGCGGTGTTCGTCATTGTGCCCGTCGGAGGCGGCGAAGTAGATGTACCAGCGGCCGTCCAGCCGGTGCAGTTCGGGCGCCCAGACCTGACGCGAGTACGGGCCCTTGTCGGGAGCGCGCCACACGACCCGACGGTCGCCGAGGCTGGTGAGCCGATCGGAACTGGCGACCGCGATGCCGCGATCGCCGTCGGTCTGCGACCACAGATAGCGGCCGTTCTCGCGGATGACGAACGGGTCGGCGCCCTCAGCGATCGGGTTCACGAAGTAACCGGACGGCAGTGATCGTGACCCATCGGCAGTGACCGCAGCAGGCGGAGGCTCGACCGAGATGTCGTCGCCGCGCAGTCCCGTCGCGCGCAGCAACCTGGCGGCGCCGCTCCGAGCGCGGCGCATCGGTTCGCTGGACACGCTGCAACCTTCTCAGACTGCCCGGGCCGTCCTGACCGACAGTGGTTAGTTGTGCCGCACAGTGGTCAGTTGCAACTGACCACTGTGCGCTCGAACTGACCACTGTCCGCGGGCACCCTCCGACACGGCCGATCGCGCGAGTAGAGACAACAGCGGTTCAGTCGACTGGCACATGCAAGATCGGACGATGCACCTGTGATCCCGGTCCGTCGAAGTGCCACCACTCGCCCGAGTACACCGACAGCCCACCGGCGTTCATCGCTCGTCGCAGCACGGCGCGGTTGTGTCGCGCTCGGGAACCGATGCCGTGCGCGAGTGCGTACGCGCGAGGCGTGAAGTCATCGAACTTCGTACCCATGACCACCCGGCAGTGTCCTTGGACGCGACGCAACGCCGAACAATGCAGACCCGGACGAGCGATCGTCACGTCCACCGAGCGTGCGGCCTCGTGGCTGTACGCATACGGCCCCGGCCGCGCCACCCAGTTCGGGTTCGGCAGGATGCGGTACATCCGCACCTGCACAGAGTGCGGGCGGTAGCAATCCCAGAACACGAGCGTTCGGTGTTCGTGCCGTAACCGTCGCGCCGCCACCCGCAACCCGGGCGCCATCGACTTGTGCACCAGGCAGCGCGCGTCGCGCGGGTAGAGACGCACACCGGTGAAGTTGTGCGGTGTCGCGTAGCGCAGGTCGATGATCGCGTCGGGCACGACCGTGCGCACATCGACCAGTCCGGCCGCTCGAGCCGCCGCCGACACCGGCGGGACGCGCGATGCATGTGCCGGCACGATCGCAGGGCCCCGCATGATCGCCGAGCTCGGCACGACCGCAGCGCCCGGACCGCTCGCCGGGCCCAGGCCGAGCACGGCCGCCATCATGGTCATAGCTGCGAGCACGGGCATTCGGAATGTCAGCTCTCGTCGACGGCTTCGGCCACCCGGCGGTGCGCCGTCCAGATCTCTTCGGGCAGGTCGCTGAACTCGCGCAGATGTTCCTCGCGCAGCCCCATCTCTTGCTTCCACCGCGCCGTGTCGAAGGACAGGATGCGCTCGAGATCTGCCGGAGTGATGTCCACCCCGTCGAGGTTGAGTTCGCTCTTGGTGGGGACGATCCCGACGGGCGTCTGCGTGCCGGTCACCTCGCCGTTCTTCAGCGCGAGCAGCCACAGCAGCGGACGCAGGTTGTCGCGGTACCCGGGCCACAGGAAGTGTCCGTCAGCGGGGTCGATGGCGAACCAGTTCACGTGGGCGAAGATCGGCTTCTCCTTGGCCGCGCCGATGATCGCCAACCAGTGCGCCGCGTACGCAGCCTCGTGGTAGGACATGAACGGCCGCATCGACATCGGGTCGTAGCGCAACTGCCCGTCGATGCCTTCGGCGGCGAATGTTGCCTCGGCGCCGAGGGTCAGCCCGTCGTAGACGCCCTCGGCCGGGTCGTGGATCGCGCGGATGAGCGGCTCGCGGTCGCGAGTGCGCCCGCCGAAGATGATCGCGTCGATCGGCACGCCCTGGCGGTCGTTGTAGTCGGGCGCGATGTTCGGGACCTTGTCGAGGGAGGTGGTGAACCGGCTGTTCGGGTGTGCCCACGGGTCGCCGGCGGCCTGAGGTGAGCGATCGGCGATCAGGACGCCCGTCCAGTCGCGCCAGCCGGCAGTGTCGGCCGGCGGCTCGGGCGTCTTGCCCTCCCACCACACCTCCTGCGTGTTCTCGTTGTACGCGACGTTGGTGAACAGCGTTCCGGTGCCGGGGGCGATCGCGCCGAGCGCGGTCGGGTTGGTCACCGCGTTGGTGTCCTTGGCGACGCCGAACACACCGTTCTCGGGATTGATCGCGTAGATCCTGCCGTCGTCCGGATCGACGCGCAGCCATGCGATGTCGTCGCCGTAGAACTCGACGTGGTAGCGATCGGCGAGCGCGCCCGGCGGCAGCATCATCGCCAGGTTCGTCTTGCCCGACGCGCTCGGGAACCCGCCGCAGAGGTGGTACTTGCGGCCGGTCTGCTTGTCTGTGATGCCGATCAACATGAACTGCTCGGCGAGGAACTTGCCGGATCGCCAGCCGTCGTAGGCAGCCTGTCGCAGCCCGTGCGCGATCTTGCCCAGCAGTGCGTTGCCGCCGTAGGACGAGCCGAAGTGCAGGATCAACCGCTCGTCGGCAACGGTGACGAAGTAGCGCTTGTCCTCCGACGTGCCCTGTCCGAGGTTCTCGAGGTCGCCGGTGACGTGCACGCCGCGGACGAAGCTCGCGGGCTCGGTCAGGCTCTCGACGTGCGCGACTCCGACCCGCGCCATACGGATCATGTGCAGCACGACGGTGCGATGGTCGGTGAGTTCGACGCCCGCGGCGTAGGCCTCCAGCGGCGATCCGGGCGGGGCCATCAGGTAGGGGACGACATACATCGTCTTGCCGCGGGACGCGCCGCGCATCAGGTCTTCGAGCAGCGGCTTCATCTCCGACGCGGGCCGCCAGTTGTTGTAGACACCCGCGTCGGACGGGTCGGAGCTGGCGACGATCGTGCGGTCCTCCGACCGCGCGGTGTCCTTCGGATGGCTGCGGGCGTAGTACCTGCCCTCGCCGGCCGGGACGATCTCGCCGGCGGTGAGCGACTCCTGCACGAGCCGAGCGTCGTCGTCGGCGCTGACGACCTCGATGCGGTCGGGTTGGGTCAGGCTCGCATATTGCCGGACGTACTCGCGCACGTGCGGGTTGTGCAGCCCCGCCCGATCGAGTTCGGCATCAACGTCCACCATGTCCGTTCGCTCCCCTCAGAGGCCTCGCTGCCCCGGCGACCATCTTCCTGGACCATAGCGACCCCGCCACGCCCGAACGGCACGAACGTGGCGAACCACTCGCATTCAAGATCGCAATGGCATAAGGTGCGCTCGGCTCCGGGAGGGAATTTGATGAGTCGTCGCTATGTCGCCGTGTCCGCGCTCGCGATTGCGGCGCTGGGTGTGCCCGTCCTACCGGCGGCGCAGGCCGCCGCGTCGCGTCCGTCCGGGGTGTCGCAGCTCGCCGCCTATCAACGGCACGGTGCGGTAACCGTTCGCTGGAGCAACCCGTCCGGCATCGACCGCGATGTCGTCCGCATCGTCCGCGGCACCCGGGCACCGGCCGACCCGTCGAGTGGTCGGCGGATCGTGCCGGCCCGGCCGCGCACTTCCAGTGTGGGTCTGAACGACCTGGCCCAGGGAAAGACGTTCACCGTTGCGGTGTGGGCAGAGCGTGATGGCACCTTCTCGCGGCGCAGCGCGACCACCTTCACGACGAAGTCGACAGCGCCGATGCGGCTCACCGGTGTCGTGGCCGGCAAGGTCGTCGACACTGCAGACCATCCGCTCGCCGGCGTGCGGGTCTTCGCCTACGATCTGGCGACGTTCGCGCGCGCCCCAAGCACCAAGACCGGGGCCGACGGCACGTTCCGGCTGGCGGTCGCACCCGGCTCGCTCGAAGTCACCGCGTTCGGGGCGAATGCCACTGGGGGAAGTTCCGACGCAACCGGGTATCTGTGGGACTGGACGTTCGCACGGGTCCACGCAGGAGCAACCCGCAGTGGGTTGGATTTTGCGCTGCCGAGCGCAGGCGCGGTGCACGGTGTCGTCACCGACGGTGCAGGAAACCCGATCGCGGGCGTCGCTGTCAACGAGGAGCGCGCGCCGCAGTACCTCACCCCGCCGACCTGGAACTACTTCCCGGGCGAAGCCGACGCGATCGCGCGTACGCACCCGGACGGCTCGTACCGGGTGAAAGGATTGGCACCCGGCGCCGAGGTGCCCTGCTTCGACACAGCTACCGCGGTGGGGGACGCGGTCGCATATCCGACCCGGTGCGCGACGTCGTCCGTGGCGATCGTTCCCGGCAGCGTCGTAGACGCCCCGACGATGAAGCTCGGAGCGGTCAAGGGACCGAACCTCGGTTCGGTCGTCGGCACGGTGACCGACGCGCACGGCAACCCGGTCGCGCACACGTACGTGTACACCGAGCGCAAGACCGGAGACGGCACCGACACCAGAACCGACGGCTCCGGACGGTTCCGGCTTAACGCAGTCGCAGCCGGCCAGTACAAACTGTGCGGCGAGCCGGTCAGTTGGGAGCAGTCCGAGCCCGGCAGCTTCGAGCGCTGTCGCAGGATCACGGTCGTTGCCCGCAAGGTGCTGCACTCGTCGGTGCGGTTGGGGCTCGGCGCAGCGGTCAGCGGGGTCGCACGCGGCCCGTCCGGCATGCCGCTGCCCGGCGTCAGCGTCGACGTCGAACAGGTGCTCCCCAAGAACACATATGGCTACGGTTATGCCACCACCGATGCACACGGTGGATGGACGGTCGGTGGTCTGGCGCCGGGTTCCTACCAGGTGTGCTGGTTCACGCCGGGCGCGTCCAGCACGGCTGATCCGACGGGTGCCCGCTCGACGTGCGCCCGGAATTCCTTGCAGGTTCGGCCGGGTTCGGACCGCATCGGCGCCGACCGCACGCTCGGCAAAGCAGGCGGCATTTCCGGCCGGCTCCTCGATGATGCCGGGCAGCCCGTGCCCGGCGCCGGCATCAGCCTCAGCCAGGCGCATACCCGCGACGGCGACATGGCGACGGCGGTGACGGACGCCGACGGGAACTTCCGTGGCGTCGGGCTGACGCCCGGAAGCTACCGCGTCTGCACGGACCTCGAGTACACGTCCGGACCGACGATCAGTCGCTGCCTCGGGCAGTTGGTGACGGTCGACGCAGGACACGTCACCGGCGGAGCGGACCTCGCGCTGCTCCCCGAGGCACCGCTGAGCATCAGCGTCACCGACGGGTCAGGCCACGGACTGAGCGGCGTCGATGTCGGCATCTTCCGAGAGTGCACCACTCGCGACTTCAGCTGCTGGGGCCAGCCGGTGATCGATCCGCTCAAGCCGGTCGTCGAGGTCGCCAGCGACACCACCGACGAGACGGGGAACCAGACCTTCCACGCGCTCAAGCCCGGTCACTACATCGCGTGCGCATTCGCCTACTACGCGGCGACACCGACGGGTGCGCCCGCCACGGGCTATGCCGACAAGTGTTCCGGAACGAGTTTCGACCTCAACCCGACGCGCGGGACGACGACCGCGGCGACGATCGATCTCGGGGTGGGCGGCATGCTGCGCGGTCGCGTGACCGACGCCGCCGGAAACGCGGTGCGCGGAGCAACGGCGGAAGTCGGCGGCGCGGCAGCATCCGATTACAGCAACGGGTTCACGATCGGCGGACCGCTCATCCCGTCGCCGGGGAACGACATCGTCACCAACGCGCAGGGCCGTTACGTCGTGCGCTCGATCGCACCGGGGAATCGCAAGGTATGCGCATCTCCGCCGGACGGCGCACTGATGCGGCGGGGTTGCCTCTCGGCCCGGGTCGGTATCAGTGCCGGCACCGCGACGTCCGCTCCGACCGTGGTCCTGGCCGCGGCGGCAGCGCGGGCGCATGCAGCGACGCACGTGATGTCGCCGTACGCGTGGGCCGATCGGCCGACCCGCGGCTTGCGACGGGCGGCGCTGATCGAGTCGAGCGGGCAGCCGGAGTTCCGGCTGCTACCGCTGCACTGAGTAACGCGGTTGAGTCTTGGCCTCGCAGCAGGGTGCGCTGCGGCGTGTCGCCCTGCTACGGGGCCAAGCCGGGCTGGACGAAGTCACCCCAGATCTTGATCACGACATCGGCACGTATGCGCGCACGTCCGCGACGCTCCACCAACTGCCACTGCTCCCGGTGAGCGTCACCTTGACGTAGCGCACCGGCGAGCCGTCGAGCGCAATGCTCGTGATCTGCCCGGCGCCGGTGCCCGAGCCCGCGTCCGTCCAATGCGCGCCATCGATGCTGGTACTCAACGAGTACGCGCGCGGGTAATCGCCGGTGCTGGCGCCGGTGTCCAGCACGAAGCGCTTCACCGGCTGCGCGGTGCGCAGGTCGACCTGCAGATACTGCCCGGGGGTCTGCCCTGCGCCGGTCGACCAGCGCGTCGTCGCGTCGTCGTCGACAGCGTTGCTCGCCACCTGATCGGTGCAACAGGAATCGGTCGGCGCGGGCGGGTTGGCGGTCGCCGACCACCGCGTCGGGTCGAGCGCACGCTCAGGGGGCGCGGGCGACGGGGCGGACGGCCAGACGAACGTGGCAAGCGCGCCGCCCGGCAATGTGTAGTCGAAGCTCTGCCCGTTCTCACTCACCGAGAAGGACTGGGGGTTGTCGTTCTCGTTGTGCGCGAGCAGCACCTGCGATCCGTCCGCCCGATGGAACGCGACGTCGGTGATCTGGCCGTTCCAGCCTGGCGTGCCGAACGACGTGCTCGCGATGTGCACCGAACCCGGCGGGACGAACCGGCTCAAGTGGCCGAGTGCGTAGTACTCCGCGTTGCGGGTGACCGTGCCGTCCTTGGCGATCGTGACGACGCCGGTGCAGGTACCGCAGCCGCCGACGTGCGGACCGCCGGACGGGTCGAGCGCGAGGTTCCAGTTGACGACCGACTTCGCCCAGTTGCGCGGCGTGCCGATCTCGAGGGTGCGCGCGTCGAACTTCAACGTGTCCGAGAACGTGTTCGACGGGTCACTCGACTGGCTGCCCGAGCACTCGGTGAAGAAGATCGGCTTGGTCGGGAACTCGTTGTGCAACTGGGTCATCGCGCTCGGGTCGCCGAAGTAGCAGTGGTACGCGGTGCCGTAGATGTACTGGGCGGAGCTCGAGGCGAGCAGTTCCTGCGGGTAGTTGTTGATGTCGGACTGCTCGTCGGGAGGCGTGTTCGCGATGTCGTTCGGGTGCATCGCCCAGTTGTGGTCGTAGCCGAGGATCTTGGTGTCCAGGTGGGCAGCTTGGAGCATCGGGCCGAGCTGGTCGATCACCTTCTCCTCCTGCGCGGCGGACATGTCGGTGCCCGGGTAGCCGCTCGGCGTGCGGTTCTGCGGCTCGTTCTGCACGCTCAGATAGTCGACCGGGACGCCCGCCTGCTCGTACGCCTGGACGAACTTGACCAGGTACAGCGCGAACGACTTGTAGATGCGCGGGTCGTCGATGAGCCGGCCGCCGACGAGCGAGTCGTTGGTCTTCATCCATGCCGGCGGGCTCCACGGCGTCGCCATGACCGTGATCGCGGGATTGATCTTGAGCGCCTGACGGAGCAGCGGCAGGATCGCCTTGCGGTCGTGCTGGATCGTGAACTGCCGCTGCGGGTAATCGGTCTGGCCCGCCGGCATGTCGTCGTAGGTGTAGTCGTGATCGGTGACGAAGTCCGACGCGCCGATCGGCTGGCGCAGGAAGTTCAGGCCGTCCCCGGTGCGGGGGTCGAACAGGTCGCGCATCGTCGCGTCCCGCTGCTTCGGTGCGAGACCTTCGAGCACGGTCGCCGACGAGTCGGTGAGTGAGGCGCCGTAGCCCGTCATCGGCTGGAAGCGACGGGTGGGGTCGATCGTCAGGGTCTCGTACTTCGGGGCGTCCGTCCCGAATGAGACGGTGCCTGCGTCATGCAACAACTGGCTGCGGTCGGGGGTGGTGATCCAGACGTGCGCGGTGGGGCTCTGCACCGCGGACGCGGAGGCTGGTTGGGCGCCGTTCGCGCCGAACAGGGCGAGTGCGGCGGCACCGGCTGCGGCCGCGACTCGGGATGGTAGGCGGTTCACGAGGACTCCTCTTCGAGACTTTGTTCGCCTTTCGGACAATACGCCCGAGATGGCGCCGGTCATACTCTGGACGTGCGTCACGCAGACAGGCCCACCGTCGAGGAGCACATCGGCGTTGCGGCCACGCCCGACCGCATCTGGCCGCTGGTCAGCGACATCACGCTGCCCGTGGGCATCAGCGACGAACTGGTCGCCGTGGAGTGGACGAGCGGTGTGTCCGATGCGCCCGGCGTCGGGCGCACGTTCGTCGGCACGAACAGCAACCAGTACTTCGGCCGGTGGCAGACGACCGCGACCGTGACCGAGTGCGACGAACCGAGCGTGTTCGGCTGGATCGTCGGCGAGCTCGACAACCCGAACACGTCGTGGCGCTACACGCTGTTGGCGACCGAGGCCGGCACGCGGGTCACCCAGTGGGTGCAGTTGGGCACCGGTCCGTCCGGACTCGTGATCGCCATAGCGCGGATGCCGGACAAGGAGGAGCCCATCGTCGCGCGCAGGTTGGACGAGTTCCGCGCGGCCATGCGGCGCAATCTCGAGACGATCAAGCAGCGCGCCGAAGCCGGCGCCTAGTGCGCACCGCGACGACCGTCGAGTTCGGCGCCGGCTGGCGCGACACCGTCGACTTCGTCGTCGAGGCGGAGCAGCTCGGCCTCGACGTGTGCTGGGTGGCCGAGGCATGGGGCGCCGACGCGCCGTCACCGCTCGGATACCTTGCCGCCCGCACGTCCCGCATGCAACTCGGCTCAGGCGTCATCCAGGTCGGTACGCGTTCACCGACCGCGATCGCGATGACGGCTCTGACCTTGCAGCATCTGAGTGAGGGACGGTTCCTGCTGGGCCTCGGCAGCTCCGGGCCCCAGGTCGTCGAGGGCCTGCACGGTGCATCGTTCGCCAAGCCGCTCACCCGCATGCGGGAAACGATTGCAATCGTGCGCGCGGCGTGCGCGGGGGAGAAGATCGACTTCCACGGCGAGGTGTACGACGTCCCGGCCGGAGACGCACGCGCGATGCGGCTGGCGACCGACCCGGCGCAGGTTCCGATCTACCTCGCCTCGCTCTCGCCACGCATGCTGCAGCTGACCGGCGAGGTCGCCGACGGCTGGTTGGGCACGAGTTTCGTCCCTGAGGGCTCCGCGGCGTACTTCGATCCGCTGCGCGCCGGTCTCGAGGTCTCGGGGCGCACGCTCGACGACATCGACATCTGCCAGGGCGCCGAGGTCGCGTTCGCCGCGGACGAGGACGAGCTGCGGCGCATGGTCGGCGCACGCAGGAAGGAGCTGGCGTTCAGCCTGGGCGGGATGGGTTCGGCGTCGAGGAACTTCTACAACGACGCGTACAGCAGGCAGGGCTGGGCCGAGGTCGCGGCGGACGTCCGCCGGCTCTGGCAGGCCGGTGACCGCGACCAGGCCGCCGCGCTGGTCACCGACGACATGGTGCTCGCGACGACCTTGATCGGCACCGAGGAACGGGTGCGCGAGCGCTTGACCGTGTGGCGCGACTACGGGGTGACGACCGTCCGGCTCTATCCCGCCGGCGAGACGGTCGACGCCCGGCTCAACACGTTGGCACGCGCGCTCGAGATCGTCCGCTCACTCTGACGAGCGGCGCGCGGCGTTCAGCACGAGCGCGGCAGCGGCGGCATCCTGCACGCCGACGCCGACCGACTTGTAGAGGGTGAGCCGCTCGTGGGCGCCGCGCTCGACAGCGGGATCGGCGACGATCTCACCGATCTCCACCACCTGCTCGGGATCGAGGCCGGCAAGCTCAACAGCTCCGGATGGGGCGGCGGCCAACGCGGACGCGCGAGTCTCGACCACGACGAGTGCGGCGGCGACCGTGGCGGCGTCGACCTCGCCGGTGCCCGCGGTGTTGTAGCCGACCGAACTGACGTGCGCATCGGACCGTAGCCACGACCGGTCGATGACCGGTCGGTCGGCGTGCGTGGTGAGGCAGACGATGTCGGCCTGGCGGACAGCGTCCTTGATGTCGTCGACGACCGTGGCATTGTCGATGGTGTTCGCCTTCGCCCGGTCGCGGGCCGCGACGAGGACGGTCTCGATCCCGGGGCGGCGCGCGAAGGCCGCCGCATGCGAGCGGGCCTGGGTGCCCGACCCGATGATCGCGACGGTGCGTGCGTCGGCGCGGGCGAGATAGCGCGCGGCCAGCACCGATCCGGCAGCGGTGCGTGCGGCAGTGAGGTATTCGCCGTCCATCACCGCGAGCGGCGTGCCGTCCTCGGGATCGAAGCAGCAGACCAGCGCCTGGTGGGTCGAGGCCTCGGTGTTGTGCGGGAACTGAGTGACGAGCTTGGCGGCGAGCACGTTCGCGGACGGCAGGTAGGCGGGCATCGCCAGCAGCATCCCGTCGCGCTCGGCGATGCGGGCTGCCACGCGTGGCGGGACGGACGCCCGTCCCTCGCTCGCGTCGCGCATCGCGGCAGCAAGCGCGTCAACGAGCCCGTCGGGGTCGAGCAGTCGTTCGACGTCCTGCGCGGACAGCACGAGCATGGATCAGGCCGACAGTGCGGATTCCGATTCGACACCGAGATGCCGCAACAGGTTCGCCGAGAACCGGTCGCCCATCCGGTTCATCGTCGCTTCCATGACCTTGTGCACGGCGGGTGCGGCGGTGCGGGGCACGGGCAGGTCGACTTCGAGGCTGAGGCTGATCCGCAGTTCGGTGCCGCCCTCGACGTCGCTCAGCTGGTACCAGCCCTCTGCGCCGGCGCGCTCGCGGGCGCCCGGCGGCGGAGTGTGGGTGTACTGGATCCGGTGGCCGGGGTCGAAGCTCATCGACTCGGTGAACGACGGACTGATGCTGACGCCGAGCGCCGCGATCCGGGTCATGTGCCACGTCCACAAATCGCCGTCGGCGTCGATCTTGCGTAGGAGCGGGGTGAGGCGGGGCAGCAGGTCAGGATCGGTCAGCGCGTGCCAGATGTCCATCCGGTCAGCGGGGACGATTGCCTCGGATTCCGTGGTTGCGGTGAACCGTGCCATGCCCACAGCCTTCCCATCGGCAGTAGATCGTGCACATGTAGGTGATATGTGCCGCCAATGTGAACGACGCCGCTCCCGACTTTCCGGGGAGCGGCGCCGGTTTCGCTTTGCCGGTTCGTCAGGCGCCTCTCGGCGAGTGGCCGCTCGCAGCGGCTGAAATGTTGGGGCCCGGGGCTTGATCGGACCAGCAGTGTGTCCAACGGACGGGCCGGAGGAATCATTCCCGCTTGCGTGCGGTGTCCAGGGCACGCTGGGCGGCGTCGCGGGCTCGGGTGGCGGTCTTGAGGTCCACGTCGGCGGTCTTCCGGGCGGTCTCGGCGGCAGTGTGGCCCTCGCGGGCCTCGTCCAGTTGCTGTTCGAGCTCTGCGACGCGTATTTTGGCTGCCCCGGCCGTCTCCCGGGCTTGCTCTGCTGCCTGCCGGTGCTCGTCGAGGGCGGCTTGCGCGTCCACGAGGGCCTGCTCGGCTTGCTTGCGCTCGGCTTCGCGCTTGTTTCGCTCCGCTGTGTCGTCGGTCTTCGGCTTCTGCTTCTTGGCCGGACGTCTGGGTGCGGGAGCGTCGCTCGGCACCGCGACAGCGTCGGTGAGGTCGACCGGTTCGAGGCCGGACGAGGCGAGCGGGCGCATGAGCCGGCCGGTGCGGACGGCGTTCGTGGCCGCCTCGTCGGACAGCGCCGCGTCGAGGGTCGCCTCGAACTCGCGTTGCGCCGCGTCGGTGATCTTCTTCCCGGTGATGTTGTGCGCGAGGCTCGACAGCGAGCGGATGACTTGATGGCGTTGCCGGGACATGGCGCGAAGTTCAGCGCCGTCCAGAGCGTCCTGGGCTTCGCGGAGCGCGGCACCCAGGTCGAGCAGTTGGTCGAGCCGGTCGTCGTCGGCACGTACCACCTGGTTGACCAGCCAGGCGCCGACGGTCGGACGGCGGAACTGCTTGACCTCGGCGGCAAGGTCGCGGTCACCGTCGTCGCGGGCTTGCTTGGCGGCCGTGTCGCGGGCGGCGGTGAACTCGTCGGGGGAGAGCGCATACAGCTCGTCAGCGATCTCGGCTGCGCGGCTCACATCGGCAGCGTAGGTGAAGTCCCGCCGTGCGCGCCCGCGTCGACCGCCCCGAGCCGACAGTGGTTAGTTTCGGTGGCAGTGGTCAGTTGCAACTGACCACTGTGCTGCGTAACTGACCACTGTCGCTGTGCCGCAGCGGGTTAGGCCCGACGGACGTCAGCCAGGCACTCCCAGCGCACGAGCGAACCCGTCCGGGATGATCAGATCGGACGGGTCGAGGTCGTGCACCGACGACCTGCCCAATCCGAGCAAGGCCGAGTCGATCCCCATGCGCAGCAGGTCGAGCACGTTCTCGACCCCCGCCTGCCCGTTGGCCGCCAGGCCCCACAGGTACGCCCGACCGATCATCACCGCACGCGCCCCGAGCGCGAGCGCCTTGGCCACGTCACCCCCGCGGCGGACACCGCCGTCCAGCAGCACCTCGAGCTGGGAACCGACCGCAGCAGCGATCGCCGGCAGGGCGCGGATCGTCGCCGGCGTTCCGTCGAGGTTGTTCCCGCCGTGGTTCGAGACCGAGATCGCCGTGCAACCGGCATCGACCGCGCGCAACGCGTCGTCGACGCGAGTGACTCCCTTGAGCATGAAGGGTCCGCCCCAGGTCTCGCGCAACCACGCGACGTCCTCCCATGACGGCGGAGGCGTCTGCATCCACTGCCCGTACACGCCGAAGAAGGTCGGCGCCGGTTGGCCCGGATCCCGCATGTTCGGCACGGTGAGATCGGGGACGTGCCGGGTACGCAGGTACGTCGTCAGCCAGCGCGGATGCGTCAGGGCCTGCGGCGCGAACCGCATCGCCTCTTTGACCGTGAGCCGCTCGGGGATGTGCGGGCTGCCCCAGTCACGTCCCACCGAGAACGACCAGTCCAAAGTGGCGATCACACCCACCGCACCGGCCGCCCGCGCACGCTCGAGACGCTGCGCGATCTGGTCCTTCGTGCCCACCCAGTAGATCTGGAAGAACGTCTGCGGATTCGCCGCCACGACCTCCTCGACGGACTTGCTCGCGAACGAGCTGAGTCCCATCGCGGTACCCCGCGCCGCCGCGGCCCGCGCGACCGCAACCTCGCCCTCGGGGTGCACGGCTTGCACTCCGGTCGGCGAGATCAGCACCGGCATCGAGATCGGCTGGCCCAACACGGTGGTCGCGAGTTCACGTTGCGCCGACTGCCCCGCCGTATGCGGCGCGAAGCCGAGTTCGGCGAAGGCGGCGAGGTTGTCCTGAATGGTCCAGCCGCGTTCAGAGCCGGCCACCAGCGCGTCGTAAACCGACTTCGGCAGCCGCTTGCGGGCACGGCGCTGTGCCTCGGCGACTGTCTCGAACCAGGGATTGGGCATGTTCAGCTCCTGTGCGCATCGATGCGAAGCGGCCGCCGCACCACGGCCGGACGAAGCGGCGCGGCGATGCGAGCGCCCACGCAGCCCGTCCACACACCGGCGCCGTAGGCGACCTCGTCGGCGAGGCGGCCGACGGTGAAACGGACCGGATCGAGGCGACGCCGATCGGGTGCCCAAGCCGTGAGCACCGGACCGAGCAGCAGCGCACCGGCAGCGAACCGAGTGCGCCGCGCGACGAGCCCCGCGACGAGAACCGGTGCCATGAATTGCGTTGTATATCTGCCGATGCCCAGCCCGGTCTGCACGGTCGCGCGCGCCATCGCCGCAACGACCCCGTCGGTCGGGACGTCGGCACGTCGCAGCGCGCGCGCCATCGACAGGACGGACGCGGCGAAACCCACCGCTGCGACGAGCGGGCGCCGGGTCAACACACCGGCCACCGTCACGGTCGGCCACGGGTGCAGCACGAGCGGCGCGAGGTCGCCGGGATGCCGTTGCGCGAGCGGCGCCGCCGACGTGCCGTAGCGAAACCGGCGCGCCAACAAACCGCGCCACGTCGTGGGCTCGCGGTGCGCCACCTGCACCGCCGGCGCGTAGCGCACCCGCCAATCGGCCGCGTTCAGGCGCCAGATCAGGTCGACGTCCTCGCCCACCCGCAGCGTCTCGTCGAAGGGCATGTCGGCCAGCACAGCACGACGGACGACCAGCGCCGCCGTCGGCACGTAGCTCACTCGCGATCCCGCAGCCACCCGCGCCGGTGCATCGCCGAGGTCGAGACTGCTGTGTGCTGTGGTGTACCTGCCCGACCATGTGTCGCCGGCGCGTGCGGCGATTCGCGGTGCGACCGCCGCGACCAGCGGATCGGCCAGGTGGGCCAGCAGCGGCGGCAACCAGCCGGCCGGCGGTTCGCAGTCGCTGTCGACGAACGCGACGAACTCGGTACGGACGTGCGCGAGTGCGGTGTTGCGGGCCGCGCCGGCACCGCCATTGCGCTCGCGCCGTATCAGCATCGCGCCGAACCGGGCGCAGACCCGGCCGATCGCCGCGGCATCGCGCGACGCGTCATCGACGACGATCACCGGGTGGGCGGCGCCGAGCGCTGCAAGGCACCGCGTCAGGTCCGTGGCACGTTCGTGCACCGGGATCACGATCGTCACGCCATCGATCGAACCGGCCGGCGGCACTGGATGCGCCAGCCCCGCGTCGGTGAACCGTCGGGCGAGCATGCCGGCAGTGCGCGAGGCGACCGGTCCGTGCTGGAGATCGCGCCACGCGCGACGGCCGGCCTCGGTCAGCCGCACGACCCGCGGCGGCGTCCCACCGAACCACAAGTCGTCGGTCAGCCGCTTCGTGCTCACGTCGAGGGTGAGTCGGAATCCCGTCGGCAGGGGAGTGACGCTCATACCGCCAGGCCGCCGTCCACCGGTACCGAGGCGCCGGTGATCGCCGCGCCGCCCGGACCCGCGAGGAACGCGAGGAGCCCGGCCACCTCGTCCGGTTCCACGAGTCGCCCGGACGGTTGCTGCCGTGCGAAATCCTCCGCGAGGGACAGGTCGTAGAGCCGCGCGGTCTCGTCGAGCATGCGCGTCGCGGTTGATCCCGGGCAGACCGCGTTCGCAGTGACGCCGGTGCCGCCGAGTTCGACGGCGAGTGCACGCACGAGTCCGGTCACGCCCGCTTTCGCGGCGCAGTACGCGGCGAGCATCGGCAGTCCGCGCGTCGCCGCGGCCGAGGCCACCGCCAGGAACCGGCCGGAGCGGGGTTCGGGTCGTCTTAGCAGGGCCGGTACCGCGGCCCGCGCGAGGTTGAGCACGCCGGCCAGGTTCACGTCGAGCACGGTGCGCTCCTGCTCGGCGGGCAGTTCCCACTGCGGCACGCCGCCCGCGATCACACCGGCCACCGCGATCGCCACGTCAAGTCCGCCGAACCGTTCCTCCGCCTCGGCGACCGCGTCTGCCAACGCCGCGGCGTCGCGGACGTCGGCGACGACCGTGTGCACGTTGGGCCCGCGCAGCGACTCGTGTTCCGCGCGGGTGGCGAGCGGGTAGAGCACCGTCGGATCGTCGTCGGCGCGGTCGACCGCGACGACCGACCACCCTTGCGCGACAAGGGTTTGCACTGTGGCCGCGCCGATGCCGCGTGCCGCGCCGGTGACGACTGCGACAGTCATGACGCCAGCCAGCTTGCGACGTGCGCGAGGAGATCGTCCGTCAGTGCGGCGAGCATCGCCCGTCCCGATCCAACGGTCGCCGTCGTCGGATCACCCAGCACGCCCGTCTCGGTCACCGCGAGCACGCCGCCGCTGCGCAACGCCGGCAACAGCTCCACGATCGGACGGGTGTCGCCGGCTACCGCGCGCTCGGTGTGCACGGCCGCCGGGTGCAGCACCAGCTGCATCGACGTTTCGGTGTGCCCGGCGTGTGCGTCGCCATCCCAACGCGGCTGAAACAGAGAGACGTCGCGACTCTCGTAGCGCAACCGCTCGACGGCCCGGCTGACCGGTGCGCTGTTGCCGCCGTGCGCCGACACGAACAGGACATGCACGAACGTGTCGCACGCCGACCGGCCGAGTTCGAGCACAACCTGCATGGTCGCGTCCTGACCGATCGACAGGGTTCCTGCGAATCCGGCGTGCTCGCCGCTGGAGCCGTACGGGACGACTGGAGCAACGACGACGTCACGACGACGGGACTCGAGTGCCGAGCACAGCGCGACCGCGATGTCGGTGTCGGTCGACAGGGGCAGATGCGCGCCGTGCTGCTCGGTCGATCCCAGCGGCACCGCGAGCAGCGCGCCGGCGGCCGCGAGCGTCGCGACCTCGGGCGAGGTGAGCTCAGAAAGCGTTGGCAAGGCCGGACAGCGGATTCTCGTCGCACGCCTTCGCCGGCGCGCGCACGGCCAGCGGCAGCAGTCGGTGGGAGTGGTCGGGCGACGGCTTCGGCACGCTCGCGCGATCGGTGCGGGCCAACGACTGCGCGCCATGCCCCTTGACGCATTCGGGATCCGGCCCGTCGAGCGGCAGGCCGGTGAAGAACTTCGCGGCCATGCACCCGCCGCGGCATGCGTCGTAGGCAGCACACGACGAGCACGCGCCACCGCTCTGCGGCGTGCGCAGCGTCTCGAACAGTTCGGACGTGCGCCACACCGCGGCGAACCCTCCCGGCGAACGCACATTACCGGCAAGGAAGTTCTCATGGATCGCGAACGGGCAGGCGTACACGTCACCGACCGGGTCGATCAAACACACCACCCGGCCGGCCCCGCAGAGGTTCAACCCTGGTAGCGCCGCGCCGTAGCCGGCGAGGTGGAAGAACGAATCGCCGGTGAGCACGTTCTCGCCGTGCGCGACCAGCCAGTCGTAGAGCGCACGCTGCTGTTCTGCGGTCACGTGCAGTTCGTCCCACACGTCGGCGCCTCGTCCGGACGGACGCAACCGGGTGATGCGCAACTGCGCGTCGAAGCGGTCGGCCATGGCCTTGAACTGGTCGAGCTGAGCGACGTTGTGCCGCGTCATGACGACCGAGATCTTGAATCCACGGAACCCGGCGTCATGCAGGTGCTGCATCGCGCGCAGCGCCGTGTCGTACGAGCCGCGGCCGCGCACGGCGTCGTTCACCTCGGCGGTCGCGCCGTCGAGTGAGATCTGTACGTCGACGTAGTCGCTGGCAGCGAGCCGGCGCGCCACCGCCGGAGTGATCTTGACGCCGTTGGTCGAGAACTTCACGCCGACGTGGTGGTCGGTCGCGTAGTCGACGAGCTTCCAGAAGTCGGGGCGCACGGTGGGCTCGCCGCCACCGATGTTCACGTAGAAGACCTGCATGCGTTCGAGTTCGTCGATGACCGCCTTGCACTCGGCGGTGGTCAACTCGCGCGGATCGCGGCGCCCGGACGAGGACAGGCAGTGCACGCACGACAGGTTGCACGCGTAGGTGAGCTCCCAGGTCAAGCAGATCGGCGCGTCGAGACCGAGCTGGAACTGCTCGACGAGGGGGAGCGGTGCCGTGGTCACGAGCGTTCCCCGATCATGTGCGAACCGGCGAGGGTGGCCAGCGCGGCCTGATAGCGAGGGAGTTCCTCCGGCGCCACGCCGGCCGCGAGGCACGCACCACGCGCGGTGTCGTGCTCGCCGAGTCCCTCCACCACGGTGCGCAGCACCGGGCTCTTCAGGAACGACAGCCTGCGAGTGCCGAAGTGGTACAGCAAGGCGCCGAACCGTTCCGGGCGGACCGAAACCTGCGGGCTCAGTGCCCAAGCGGTGTCGAGGTCGAACCGCGGCCGCCTCGACAGGTCAGTAGACACCGCACATGCCGTCGATCGAGACCTCCTCGACGAGCACGTCCTCTACCAAGGCTTCGTCAGTGGATTCTTCAGCGGTCTGAACGGGCTCGTCGGTCATGATCGTCTCCTAGACGGAAGATTCCGTCACCGTGTGCCGAATACCCGCGTACGTTAATGTCATCGCGTGACGGAAAGCAAGAGCCTCGGTGAAACTCGTCGCGGGAGACCACGCGGAACGAGCCCGCGTGCCCTCGAGGTGATCGCACTGCGCCTGTTCGCCGAGCAAGGATTCGACGACACGACCGTCGACCAGATCGCCGTCGAGGCCGGGGTCAGCCGCCGCACGTTCTTCCGGTACTTCGACTCGAAGTCCGACGTGCTGTGGGGCGAATTCGACCTCGAGGTCGAGAACCTGCGCCGCGAACTCGCCGCGATGCCGGCCGAGCTGTCGGTGATGGACGCGGTGCGCACGGCCGTCCTGGCCGTCAACCATTACGGACCCGACGACGTCCCTGAGCTGCGCGCGCGGATGAACCTGATCAGCGTCACGCCCGAGCTCGCCGCGTCGGCCGCGGTGCACTACGACGCCTGGGAACGGGCGATCATCGAGTTCGTGTCGCGGCGAGCCGAGCAACCCGTCGACTCGCTGTACCCACTGGCGGTCGGACGGGCGACGTTGGCCACCTGCCGCGCCGCCTACGAGCGCTGGGCGGCGCGGGCCGATGCCGATCTCGACGTGTACCTCGACGCCGCGCTGCGCGCCCTGGCGGCCGGCTTCACCGACGGCGTCCTGAAGACCGAGCCGCGTGGCGGCCGACGGCGCTGAACGAGCTCAGCGGAGTTGGCCGAGGTGGAAGCGCATCCCCTGGTCGTCGGTGCAATCGCTGGTGACCCCGTAGGGCTGCCGGGACGGATCGGTGGCGGTACCGCCGGCGGCCCGCACCCGCTCGACCGCCGCGGCAATGTCGTCGACTGCGAACATCGCGATGATCGCCGGTTCGTCCGCGCCGCCGGCGAATCCGGTCATCGGCGTCGGTCCGTCGACCTGGCGGCCGTCCGGGTAGTTGCCGGGACGGAACGTCCAGCCGAACACCGACTCGTAGAAGGCAGCGGCGGGGTCGACCGACGGCACCTCGACGGTCAGGTAGGCGAGCGATTCGAAGGCCTCGTAGTGCTCGCCGGCGTAGATCGAGAACGGCAGCCCTTGGTCGTCGGAGCAGTCGAGTACGCCGTACCGCCCCGGTGCCGCGCTCCCGCCGGCCGCGTGGATCCGCTCCGCCGCCGCGGTCAAGTCCTCCACCTGACGGGCGCAGAACGCGGTCGGCGTCGTCCGCTCCGGCCACGCGGTCACCCGCATCTCGGCGAGCGGGACGATCTCGATCCGGAACGGTGTGCCGGCGAGGGTGCGCCGCGGTGCCGCGTCATCGGTGTACGTCCAGCCCAGGACGGCCGAGTAGAACGAAGCCGCGCGGTCGACGTCGTCGACCCACAGCGCGAAGTAGCCGACGTCGCCGGTGACGGCGCGGCGGGCGGTCGGGAGCGGGGCGTTGAGCATCCACCGGTGGCCGAACGGATCCCGGACGACCGACACCCGGCCGTACGGGTTGTCCGCCGGTTCGCGCTCGATCACCGCTGAGGCCGCGCGGGCGCGCTGCGTGATCTCGTCCGCGTCGTCGACGTCCAGATGCAAGGTGACCGTTGCGCCGCCGCCCGGCGCGGGCGCGACGACTCCGATCTCGGGGTGGGCGTCGGACAGGAACAGCTGCGCACCGCCGATCGCGAGCTCGGCGTGGCCGATCCGTCCGTCCGGCGTGACGATCGGGTCGCCGACCGCATGTGCGTCGAAGACGTCGGTGTACCAGGCGATGGCCGCGCGTGCGTCGCCGACTGCGAGGTACGGCGTGAGGGCACGGGTGGCAGGTTCGGCGATTGTCGTCATCGGAGTGACTCCTGTCGGTAGGGCCAGGGCACGTTCGAGCAGGTCGCGCAGTCGCGCAGCGAAGTCGGGGTCGGGATCGAGCGGCACGACCGGTGTGCGCAGCGCACGGAACGGATCAGTCATTCGTCCTCCTCCCTCCCGGAATCGGCTTCGTAGCCACGGCGGAACGCGGCACGGGCGCGCACCAGCAGTGCTTCGGTGGCGTGAACAGTGCGGTCGAGCAGCGCGGCCACTTCGGCGACGGGCAGGTCGTCGAGGTAGCGCAGGGTGAGCACGGCCCGGTGGTGCGGACCGAGCGTGGCGAGCACCGTGCGGGCCCGAAGCGCGTCGAGTTCGGCGTCCCACGGATCGAAACTGGCGTCGGCGGTCTCGGCGACCACCTGCAGGTTTCGGGATTCCCGCGCCCGGCGGCGCCAGTGGTCGACGAGCTTGTGCCGGGCGACGCCGATCAGCCAGGGCACGTCGACCGGCGGCGGGTTCGCCCGCCGCAACGCGTCGACGGCCGCCAGGAACGTTTCGGCGCTCAGATCCTCGGCTGCCGCCCGGGAGTCGCACCGGGCACGCAGGTATCCGTAGACCTGGGGCAGCGCCCGGTCATAGAGCGCAAGCAGCCCGGTTGCCGCTGCCGGTTGTCCGCTCACATCAGGTACGTCGCTCGGGCGAGGCATTTTCCGACGGGTCCGGCGTCAACCGGTTTCCGGGGCGCCGCGGTGCTGGTCACCCATTTCGAGGTACCAGTCGATCAGCGCCGGGTCGTCGACGCTGCCGGCGTCGAAGGCGGCGCCGGACACGTTGCCCTGCAGCAGGCGCTTGACCGGCACTTCGAGCTTCTTGCCGGTGCGGGTGTGCGGGATGCCGGGTGCCGCGAAGACGTCGTCCGGAACGTGCCGGGGCGAGGCGTGCCGACGGATCGCGTCACGGATGCGCGACTTGAGCGCGTCGTCGAGCGCGCGGCCCGGTTCCAGCGTGACGAACAGCGGCATCCAGTAGCTGCCGTCGGCCTGGTCGATGCCGATCACCATTGCCTCGGTGATCTCGGGGATCTGCTCGACCGCCTCGTAGATGTCTGCGCTGCCCATCCGAATGCCGTTGCGGTTGAGCGTGGCGTCGGAGCGGCCATGCATGACGACGCTGCCGTGTGCGGTGATCGTGACGAAGTCGCCGTGCCGCCACACCTCGGGATACGTGTCGAAGTACGCCTCCCGGTAGCGCGAGCCGTCCGGGTCGTTCCAGAACATGACCGGCATCGACGGCATGGGACGGGTGACCACGAGCTCACCCACCTCGTCGCGCACGCTGTCACCGTTCGCATCGAAGGAATCGATCGCCGCCCCCAGGAATGCGGTCGAGATCTCGCCGGCCCACACCGGCACATCGGGTGCGCCGCCCGCGAAGGCGGTGACGACGTCTGTGCCGCCGGTGATCGAGGCGATCTGCACGCGCGGGCCGACGTTCTGCGCGATCCAATGGAACAGCGGTGTGGGCAGCGTCGACCCGGTGACCCCGACTGTGCGCAGGGCGGACAGGTCGTGGTCGCGGCCGGGGGTCACGCCCGCTTTCGCGCATGCCGACAGGTACGCCGGGCTGGTGCCCAACAGGGTCACGCCCAATTCGGCCGCCAGCCGCCACGCCGCGTCCGTCGCAGGGAAGGCGGGACTGCCGTCGTAACAGACGATCGTCGCGCCCACCAGCAGCCCGGCGACCTGGAAGTTCCACATCATCCAGCTCGGCGTGGTGTACCACCAGAACACGTCGTCAGCGCCGAGATCGGACTGCAGCGCGATCGCCTTCAAGTGTTCGAGCAGCACTCCACCGTGACCGTGCACGATGCCCTTGGGCAGGCCGGTGGTGCCGGACGAGAACAGCACCCACAGCGGGTGGTCGAACGGCACCGGCGTGACCGTCAACTCCGCCGCCCGTCCGGTGGCCGCGGCCCAGTCGATCGAGTCGGGCAGCGCGGCGCCCCCGATCCGGTCGACGGCGATCGTGGCGCGAAGCGACGGCAACCCGGCACGGACCTCGGCCACGGCAGCGGTGCGGTCGTAGCGCTTGCCGCCGTTGCGGTAGCCGTCCGCGGCGAACAGCACGACCGGTTCCAGCTGGGCGAAGCGGCCGAGTGCCGCACTGGGTGCGTAGTCCATGCCGCACGCCGACCAGATGGCGCCGACGCTCGCCGTCGCGAGGAACGCGACGACCGCCTCGACGCTGTTGGGCAGGTAGGCCACCACCCGGTCGCCGACGCCGACGCCGTGCGCGCGCAGCACGTCGGCCACCGACGCCACCGACTGCCGCAGGTGCTCCCAAGTGATGTCGCGCGCCGGTCCGGACTCGTCCCGCTCCAGGACGGCCACGACGGACGGGTCGCGCTCGCGGAAGACCTGGTCGACGTAGTTGAGCCGGGCGCCCGGGAACCACGATGCGCCTGGCATCGAATCGTCGGCCAGCACCGTCTCGCTGCCGGTCTCGGCGAGCACGTCGAAGAAGTCTCAGACACAACGCCAGAAGCCGTCCAGGTCGGCGACCGACCAGGCGAGCAGCTCGGCGTGGTCGCCGAATTCGCGACCGGTGCGCGCACCGGCGAACCGGGCGAATTCGGTGATGCGGGCCGAGGCGACGTCATCGGGGTCCGGAGTCCACATAGGTACTGCCACGTCGGGGAGTATGCCGCCGCTCAGATCGTCAGCGACACCTCGCCCTGCGACACCCCGTTGAGGTACACCTCCATCGTGGTTTCGCCCTGGTAGGTGAGACCGAGTCGGAAGTCGGTGTCCGGGCTTTCGACGCCGCTTCCGGTGAGCGAGCTGCCGGTTTGGACGGTCTGGGTCAGCGACGCGGTCGGGTCGTAGGTCGAGTCGTTGTACGCGTAGAACCGCAGCGAGATCACGTCGCCGACCTTCAGGCCCTGATAGGTGAACCCGATCGTGACGAAGTTGGCGCTGCGGCCGAGTTCGCTGTCGGACTTCTTGAAGACCAGGCCGCTGATGCCTGCGCCGTGGGTGTCGTACGGAGAAGCCGTGTCCTGCGAGTCCAGCAGTGCTTCCACCTCCCGGCCGCGTAGGAAGAACTCGTCGACCTTCGCGCCGGTGATCCCCGCCGTCGCGAAGTACGTGCGGTCGTAGCGGAGGCTGGTGAAGAAGTAGTCGTCGCGCAGGTACGGGCCGTCGTTCTGCAGCGACAGCGCCGCCTTCTTGAGATAGGCGAACGCCGTCGTCTCGTCGCCCTGGGCGATGGCGAGCTCGGCCAGGCTGCCAATGATCACCCGACTGTCGGGGGAGAGTTCGTGCGCCGTCGTGAGGTTCTGCGTCGCGGCAGAGTAGTGATGATTCAGGATCTGCATGAATCCGACCGCGTTGTACAGCTCGCCCGACTTCGCGTCAGCGACGTCGACCGCCTTCTGGTAGGCGTCTTCGGCCTTGATCCACAGCGATTTTGCTTTCGTACCGCCCTCGACGACGCCCTGGTAGAACAGCGTGCTGCCCAGGTCACGCCATCCGTTGTCATATGTGGGGCATTGGGCCAGCGCCTTGTCGAGCGCCTCACGCCCGATGTCGTAGTGGGTGATGTTCACCGCCGCGACCGCTTCACCGTCGAGGGCGATGCATTCCTCGGTGGGTGCCGCGATGCTCGACACGTGCACCTGGAGCAGGCGCGCTCCTGAGATCAGGGTCATCACGATCGCCAGCACGGTGAAGCCGATCTGGGTGGCGCGGTTGCCGAGGGTCAATGCCAGACCGAGCAGGAACAGCGACAGGGCCAGCATGCTGACCACGGCGAGGGCGCCGTTGTGCTTTTCGAGCCAGCCGGCACTTTCCTGCGCGTAGGCCGCCGCGAGTTGCGACTTGTTGAGCGCGTCCTCCCGCAGTTTGTCGGAGTAGGACTGCGAGCCCGCGTTCGCCGGCAGTTGCTTGTCGATGTTCGCCTTGACCGCGGCGGCCTGCTTCGACTGGGCCTGCACTTGCGCCGCCATCGACTTGTCGGTGATCTCGACGGAGTACACGTGCAGGAACATGCGACGCCAGTCGGCCTCGGTGGCGTCGTCGAGCAGCGCGTCCGTCGACTGCTGCTGGGCGGATGCGGTGACGCCCGCCTTCAGGCTCTCGGTCGCGGCTTCCTGCCGCTCGCGTTGCGTCTCCGACTGACGGGCCGACCAGATCGCGGCCAGCACACCGGCGACCGTCGTCAGCATCGTGACGACGAGGATCATGACGGTGATCACGGCTTTGATCCGTGATTCGGGACCTTCTTCGAGGCGTTCGATCTGCTCGTTTGCCTCGTGCAGCGGATTCTCCACGGCTAGAACTCACCCGCCACGAGAAGTGCGGCGCTGCCGACCAGAACGAGCCAGCCGGGGATGGCGAGCACCAGCCTGCTGGGCACCGACTTGCCGAGCCGGGCCAGCGTCAGCAGCGCCAGCGAGAGCACGAGGAACACCGACAGGTACAGCATGTTGTCCTCGTGGTGGCGCTCCGTCTCGGCCTGGTCGCGGAACACGTTCGCGTCGAGGGGATCCCCCTCGCGCGCGGCGGTGACGTAGTCGTTGGCGTACTTCTCGGTGTCGAAGTTGCCGTCGGCCTTGATGTAGGCCGAGATCGCGTAGCCGGAGAACTGCACCCGCGTCTCGCACAGCGCGCCGGCGTCGAACTGGACGAGCGTCGAGCGCGAGGTCGTGTCGCACGCCCCTGGCATCAGCTCGTTGGCCTGGTCCTGGAGCTTGGTGTAGTGGACGTACTTCGATTCCGCCTTCGCCGCTGCGGCCTCGGCCTCGGCTTCGACCTGAGTGGCGGCGATCGAGGTCGCGACGGCGTCCTGCTCGTAGCGGCTGGCCTTCGACGCGTGCAGTTCAGCGCGCCACCCGACGATTGCGCCCAGCACCGACACCACCGCGATCGACAGCGCGATGATCAGCGCCAGCCGGGTGTGCTCATGTGCGCCGCCGCTGCCGCGACTGTGGCCGGCAGCACGGGCGGCGTGCTGCACCGGACGCGGGGGCGGAGCCGTCCACGGCTGCGTCGGGGGGTGCTGGGGGGACGACATGGCGCGCACCCTAACAAGCTCGGGACCCGGGACACCCCAAGATCGACCCAAGATTCGGCTGCCGATAAAGGGAATCCGGACGATTCAGGACGGATGGCGCCGGCCGCCGGGCCGAGCTCACGAGTTACCGGACGGTCAGGCGGCGGCCCACCGGTTCGCGGTCAGCTTCCACGACTCGGGCAGCGTCTCGATCGACTCGTAGCTGCGGGTGTAGCCGGTGCGCGCGATCCGCCAGCCGGCGTCGGTGCGCACGTACGTGTCGTCGTAGAAGGCCGCGCCGCGCAGCAACATGCGATGTTCGGTGATCAGGACGGTGTCCTGCAGGTACCAGGTTCCGTTCGCCTCGTCCCCGTCGATCGCGATCTCCGGATGGTGCACGTGGTGCACCGTGATGATCGCCGGACCGAGCGAGCTGCGCATGAAGTCGACGACCGCGTCGCGCCCGGCGAACGACAGTTCGGCGCCGTAACCCGCGGCCACATCGGCGGTCAGTGTGTCGGCGAAGCCGTCCCATTGCTTCAGGTCGAGGCAGCGCACGTAGCGGTACTTCAGTTCTTCGATCGCACGCAGGTCCGCCGGATCCACACGTGGACCGTACCCGAAAACGAGAACCGGTTCTAGTTCAACCCGTTCGGCTTGGCCTCGTAGCAGGGTCGCGCGCGGCGTGTCGCCCTGCTGTGGGGCCAAGCCTGGCCGGTGGGGGCTAAGCGGATGTCGCGGTGATGTGCGCGGTCGCCTGCTCCGCCCCGTCCGCGCCGTCGAGCCACGAGCGCAGCCGGGTGTAGACAGCGGCGTCGTTCAGCAGGTGGAAGTGGGTGCGGCGCCCGACGTGGAACAGCCGGTCGGTCTCGAAGTCGATCCGCCGGGTGGCATTGGGCCGTCCGGTGCCGTGTGCGCTGATGTGCTCGACGAGCAGATCGTGGGCGAAGCGCCCGTCCGGTCGCTGTGCGAGCGTCGCGGACACCATCGAGTACGCGACGCCCGGGAGCAGGGTGGCCGCGCCGACGTTGTCGGTCGGGTCCTCGAGATCGAAGCCGGCCCAGTCCGCCTCGAGCACCGAACCGTGCCGCAGGTCTTTGATGCCCACACTGCGCCGGTTCAGCCAGGTGGCGATGGGACGGGTCTCGGGCAGTCGGGACATCGCGTGCGTGCGGGCGTTGACCCAGCGCTCGAGCGGCGCGCCGAGGTGCGGCGTGCCGAACCCGACGATGTGCCGCAGCGCGTCGACCCACACCAGGTCGCGATCGGCGGCGAGGTGCGCGGCCGCCCGCACGACGAGCCCGCCCATCGAGTGGCCGACGAGCGCGATCTCGGTGACCGGGACCGGCCAGCGATCGACCAGCGTCTCCAGGTAGCCGGCGAGCAGCCGGCCGTTCTCGGAGATCCGCAGGCCGGTGTTGTAGTGCATGTACAACGCGGTCCAGCCACGCTCGGCGCGCAGCCGCGACCCGTAGGTCGTGTTCGGGTCACCCCAGGCGCGCTCGGCGCCGTACCACCAGTACCGGTCGGTCTCGCACAGCCCGTGCAGGAAGACCACCAGCTTGCCGGTCGGCGAGGTCTCGTCGTGCGCGACGTTGCCAGGTAGGCGGCGCAGCCGGCCGTCGTGGGTGCGCACGCTCATCACAGTCGCGAGGGCAGAGCGTTCGGTGGCGATCCGGTCGCCCCAGAAGCCGTTCAGGGCGCTGAGTGCGAAGTGCCCGCGCGGGGTGTCCGCGTAGGCGTCGACGCTCGCGGTCCCGGTCTCGGCTGCGACGGCGCCGACAGCAGCGGGGACGGCCCGGGCGGCGAGCCTGCTGCCCGCGTATGCGGCCGCCGAGATCGCGTCGTGCAGCACTTGGGCCGGACGGGCGGCAGGGCCGCACAGCCCGAAGATCCGGGTGGCCAGTGCCTTGTGTACGTCGCGCGCCAGTTCGGTGAACTCGCCGAGCGCGGTGCCGAGAAGGGCGCCGCCGTCACGCATCTCGTCCGACTGCATTCCCAGACCGTAACGGCAACCGGCGCGTTGAGTGAATACCTGTTCACTGAAAAGTTTCCCAGGTTCACCCAACACGCCGGCGCTGGTTCGTGCGCTCAGACGATCAGGTCAGTGACCCTTGCCGGAGCCGGACGCGATCGAGCCGTCCTGGTCGAGCAGGAGCTGCGAGACGCCCGCGTGGTGGAAGTTGAACATCGTCGCCAGGCTGCCGGCCCGCTGGTCGAAGGAGTAGTCACCGATCCGTCCGGTCGACCAGTTGTCCTCGACGAACTTCAGGATCGAGGCCTGTTCGGACACGTGGTGGTCGACGAAGTTCGCCTTCGCGTACGGCGAGATGACAAGCAGCGGCAGGCGGGGGCCGAAGCCGCACCGACCCTGGTAGCCCCCTGCGGCGGGCCGGCTTGCGCACTCCGGCTGGTCCTGGCTCGTCGAGCTGCCGTTGGACTTGGCGGCGAACTGGTGGTCGTACCACCCGTCCGAGTCGTCGTAGGCGACGACGACCGCGGTGGTCTTCCAATCCTTGGACTGCTGCAGCTTGTTGATCTCGTCGACAAGGAAGTGCTGCTCGTCGATCGGGTCGGAGTAGCCGGCGTGGCCGTCCTGGTACTCGGGTGCCTTGACGAAGCTCACCGCGGGCAGCGAGTTCGCGTCGACGGCTTTGTTGAACCAGGACAGGTCGTACTCGTGGTTGGCCTGACCGTTGTGCCCGACCTCGGCGAGGTTCGCCGGCGGCAGGTGGTGCGGGTTGCTCGTCGACTGGTAGTACTCGAACGGGTTGTGGTGCGGGCTGTAGTCGACGACGGAGTTGCCGCCGATGTTGGTGTGCGTGGCGCCGCAGACCGCGTACTTGGTCGTCGAGCCGGCCGGGGTGGTCGGTGCGAAGCCGCCCTGGAACCAGCCCCACGACACGCCGCGTGCGTTGAGCAGGTCACCGATGTTCTGACCGCTCGCCGCCGCCGCGAGCGTGTTGCTCGAGGTGTGGTTGTTGTCCGAGCAGTCGTCGTAGGCCGGGTCCGGGTCATTGATGACCGTGCCCACGCCGTTGCTGTCGGGGTTGAGCAGCACGTACGACCCCGGCGTCGGGACCTGCTGCAGCGTGGTCGGGTCGACCTCCTTGAAGCCGTGCGTCTGACCCGAGATCAGGTTCAGCGCGCCCGGGGTGGACGGCCCGAAATTCGAGTCCCACGAGTTGTCAGACATCGCGTAGTGCTGCGCGTAGTTCCACAGCGCGGTGACGGTGTTGCCGTCGTAGTAGTCCATGGTCAGGCCCGGCGCGCCGTACGCCGTCGGCGTCGTGCACGTGTCCACGCTGACGTTCTGGACGAACTTGTCCATCGCGCCGCCGTTCTCGGCCTTCTGCTCCGGACCGTAGGCGTGGTTCTGGTCGCAGGTCAGCGCCTGGTTCGACGCGAGGCGCTGCGGCTGGTACGAGTTCGGGTTGCTCGTGAGCGTGCCCGAGGTGACCAGGTTGTTGTTGCTCGGCGTGTGCTTCGACGCGGTGAAGGTCGTGCCGTCGGTGTTGGCGGCGGACGGGTAGGTGCCGAAGTAGTGGTCGTACGAGACGTTCTCGTCGAAGAGCACAACGAGGTGCTTGATCGGGCTCGCGGTGTCGTTCGACCGATCCTTCTGCGGCTTGGGCGTGTTCGCTGCGGACGACGCGAGGCTCGTCGTCACTACGGCGACGGTGGTGGCGGCGGCAATGCCGGCGGCGGCCAGCAAACTGGTGCGAGTTCTGCGATGTGGCACGAGAGTCCCTTCCCTCTTGAACAGATGCCAAGACGAAGGTTTGTCGGACTAAGCATCCGGCTTCAGGACTTTCGGTGAATAGCGGGTAAATGCCACCGGGCAACCTGTGGTCGCATTAAGCGAGCAGCGCGCGTGCGTACCAGTCGCCGGAATTGCGCACGCCGGGCAGCGCGAAGAAATATCCGCCGCCGACCGGAGAAATGTAGTCGACGAGCGGTTCGTCGGCGAGTCGCTTCTGGACCTCGACGAATTGCTTGTCGAGATCGCGCTGGTAGCACGTGAACACGAGACCGGAGTCCAGGTTGCCGTTGCTGTCGATACCGGCGTCGTAGTTGAATCCGCGGCGCAGAATGCGGCTGGGCTCGGTGGCGTGTGTGCGCGGATTGGCCAGCCGGATGTGCGCGTCGATCGGGATTGTCGCGCCGTTGGGGTCGTTCGAGTAGTTCGGGATGTCGCTCTCCTTGGAGCCGGACAGCGGCGCTCCGGAGTCGCGGCGCCGTCCGATCATCCGTTCCTGTTCGCCGAGCGTGACCCGGTCCCAGAACTCGGTCAGCATGCGGATGATCCGCACCACCTGGTAGCTGCCACCCAGCGCCCAGGGCGGTTCTTCACTCCCGGCCCAGATGAGCTGGGCGGCCGAGGACGCCGGGGGATTGGCGATGCCGTCCTTGAAACCGAGCAGGTTGCGCGGTGCGCCGGCCGGACGGGCCGGCGGCACGAATCCGTCGATGCGCCAACGCGGTTGCATTGCGCCGCGGGTGTGTCGGGTGATGTCGCGCAGGGCGTGCATGACGGTGTCGCGCTGCGGCGCCTCGAGTTGCAGCATGAGGTCGCCGTGGCACCGCGCCGGATCGAGATCGTCGTTGGGGAAGGTGTCCATCGGCCGCAGCCGCAGCGGCTTGCTGTGCGCAAGCTCGAAGCGTTCGTCGAACAGCGACGAGCCCAGCGCGAGCGCGGCGACCAGATCGCCGACCGGCTGATCGGGGCCGAGCAGTCCGGAGTCGGCGGGCGGCGCCGCGATGCCCAGCGTCGGAGCCGGCCCGCCGGTGGTCAGCGTGCGAACGCGGTCGGTGAGCGCATGCATGAGCTCGGTCAGCTCGGCACGATCGCGCGCGGTGACGTCGAAGGCGACGTGCGTCGACTCGGCGCGGCGCTCGGTCAGGATGCCGCTCTGGTGCGGACCGTGGAACGGCGCCGGCCCGACGGCACCGCCGACGTCCGTGGGCGGGTCAGCCGCGCGGGCGGTGACCGCACCGGTGACGGCCCCCGTGACGGTCGCGCCGCCGAGCGCGGCCGCTCCGGCGAGGAAGCGGCGCCGCCCGATCCCGCTCACGACGTTCTCCGTGGTTCCAGGATCGACGCGATCGGGGCGAGCAGTTCGCACAATTCGCCGAGGTCGGCGTCGATGCGCTCGTGGTCGGCGTGGGTGTCGATGTCGTGCTCGGCCCCGTCCAGAGCGTGATCAACCTGGGGGAGCGCCTCGTACCGCGCGACGAGCAGGCCCTTCAGGATGCGCAGCACCTCGGCCGTGCCCTCGAGGTTGGCGCGCACCGTCGCGAGGTTCGAGTCGCTGCCGAAGTTTGTCTGCCCGGTGAGCTCGAACTGCAAGGCGTTCTCCGAGATTTCGTGCGCCCGGATCGAGATCTGCAGCGGATCGAGTTCGGTCGTCGCGAGTTGGTGGCGCAACGCGCGCACGTCGGTGGCGAGGAAGTCGGCGTACGGCTTGAGCTCGGTCTTCGATTGGCCGTGCCAGAGGCCGTATTCGACGCGATGGAACCCGGTCCACTTGGCGTCGTGGACGCCACCGGGGAGCCCGCTCGGCAGGCCGTTGATCGCGCCGTCCAGCTCGCCGAACGCGTCGTAGGCTGCGCCGAGCCGCTCGTACTGCAGGTGCGCCGGCAGCCAGTCCCGCCGTGCCGTGGTGAGGTAGCCCCCGACGATGTCGTCGCGCAGCGCGTCGGTCAGCGTGATCAGCCGCGGGAGTTGCCCGCGTACGTACTTCTCGTAGGCGCGCGTGGCGGGGATCAGGTCGGCTTGTGACACCGGTACGACGCCCGGCGTGCTGCCCTTGACGGATCCGGTGACGTGCACGGTCGCGCCGGTGATCGCGGGCTCGTCCTCCATCAGGCAGCGCCAGGCGTAGGAGCCGGCCGACAGGCTGACGCGCACGGGGACGGACGTGCCGGGACCGATCGGTTCGACATCGGCGTAGACGGCGCCGGTACGCGGGTTGATCAGTTGCGCTTCGCCGGCGCGGAAGTCGGTGTTATGGACTGTGATCCGCTGTGCGCCGGCCCGCGCGTCCGTCCAGCCTTGCCCGCAGGCGTTCACCGATGCCTGGACGGTGCTTGTCCGGGCCTCGGACGGACTGCTCGCACTGCAGGCAGAAAGGGCTGCTGCTGCCGTGATGACCCAGACGACGGCCGCACGCACTCGGTCGATGCTATGTGTGCGATTCGCGGGTTCTGCCACTTTCGGGATCCGTTCATCGAGCGTTCACTCGTTCGTGGCATTGGCGGCGGTGGCAAGCTGGAGGGCATGAGCACACTGCCCACCGGAACGCCCACCGAAATGTTCGTCGACGGCAAGTGGACCTCCGGGTCCGGCGGCTCGTTCGCCGTGTTCGACCCGTCGACGGGTTCGCAGATCACATCCGTCCCGCGGGCCGGCGCGGACGATGTTGCTGCTGCGGTGTCCGCGGCCGCTGCGGCGCTGCCCGACTGGGCGGCGACCGCACCGCGCGAGCGGTCCGAGGTGCTGCGCAGAATGTTCGAATTGATGATCGAGCGCAAGGAGGAATTGGCGTTCCTCATGTCGCTCGAGATGGGCAAGTCGCTGACCGATGCCCGCGGCGAGGTCGTCTACGCGGCTGAGTTCTTCCGCTGGTTCGCCGAGGAGGCGGTGCGCGTCGGCGGCGAGCTGCGCATGGCTCCGTCCGGCGCGAATCGCATTCTGACCTTCCGCAAGCCGGTCGGAGTGTCGCTGTTGTTGACGCCGTGGAACTTCCCGGCCGCGATGGCCACCCGCAAGATCGGCCCGGCGCTCGCGGCGGGCTGCACGATCGTGCTGAAGCCTGCCGGGGAGACGCCGCTGACCGCGCTGCTGCTGGCGTCTCTGCTGAGCGAAGCCGGTGCGCCTCCCGGTGTGGTCAACGTGCTGACGACGGACAAGCCCGGTGATCTGGTCGCCGCGGCGCTGTCGGACCCGCGGGTGCGCAAGCTGTCGTTCACGGGGTCGACCGGGGTGGGCAGCCAACTGCTCAAGCAGGCCGCGGACCGGATCGTGAACTGCTCGATGGAACTCGGTGGCAATGCACCGTTCGTCGTGCTCGACGACGCCGATCTTGACGCAGCGGTCGAGGGCGCGATGTTGGCGAAGATGCGTAACGGCGGGCAGGCCTGCACCGCGGCGAACCGGTTCTTCGTGCAGACGTCGGTGGCTGCTGCGTTTGCGGCGAAGCTGGCCGAGAAGATGGGCTCGCTGGTGATGGGCGCCGGCACGTCCGAGGACACCCAGCTCGGGCCGATGATCAACGCGCGGGCGGTCGACGGGATCGCCGACAAGGTGGATCGCTCGGTGGCGGCTGGTGCGTCGGTGACGCTCGGGGGATCCCGTCCGTCCGGCGGCGGCTTCTTCTACCCGGCGACGGTGCTGACCGACGTCCCGCGCGATTCGGCGGTGGCGACCGAGGAGGTGTTCGGTCCGGTGGCGCCGATCATCCCGGTTGCCGACGAGAACGAGGCGCTCGAATTGGCGAACGCGTCGGAGATGGGGCTGTCCGGGTACGTCTACGGGTCGCTGGCGCGCGGGCTGCGGGTGTCGGAGAAGCTCGAGGTCGGCATGGTCGGGCTCAACCGCGGATTGGTGTCCGACCCGGCGGCGCCCTTCGGTGGAGTCAAGCAGTCCGGTCTGGGCCGCGAAGGCGGCTACGAAGGCATCGACGAGTACCTCGAGACCACCTACGTCGCAACCTCCTGGTAGCGCGCCCAGCCCCACCCCGGCTGACAGTGGTCAGTTTCGGGCACAGTGGTCAGTTGCAACTAACCACTGACCCGGGAAACTGACCACTGTCGTGTGGACGAGCCTGTGGACGGATGCGCGCTGTCCACAGGGGCGGCTTCGACGGCCCATTCCGCTCGAACGAGCAGCCACCGTGTGGCGGCATGGCTGCAAACAGCAACGCGTCGGTCCGGGTTGCGAGACGCGCATGGGTACCGCGACACCAGGCGGAGGAGCTTCTCGGACGCTGCGCTGCAGTACTCGGGACATCGGCCGACGACACCGTGATCGCGTCGATCACGGCGGCTCGGCTTCACGGCCTGTGGGTGCCCGAGTCGGCGAACGAGCGGATCCACGTCGCGACTGTGACACCGAACCGCGCGGGCCGGCTGATGACCCGAAGCCAACGACCCGAACTGGTAGCCCATCGATTCCAGTTGCGTCCCGAGGACACCGTGACCGTAGCCGGGCTTCTGGTGACCTCGCTCGCCCGGACCTGGCGTGATCTCGCCTCGGTGCTGTCGCTGCCTGATCTGGTTGCCGCCGGCGACAGTGCCCTGCGCTCGGGAGCGAGCGTCGATGAACTGGGCGACGCCATTGCGTCGAGCTCGCGACGGCACAACGCCAGACGTGCCCATCAAGCGTTCGGCTTGCTGGATGCGCGATCGCGCTCTCGCCCCGAGAGCCATCTTCGGGTTGCGGTGAGCGGGCCGGACATGCCGAGGTTCGAGGTCAACGTGTCCATTTTCCGCTGCGAGGGCGGCTGGCTTGCCGAGCCCGACCTGTCGTTGGAAGAGGCGATGCTCGCGCTCGAGTACCAGGGCGAGGACCACGGAAATCCTGAGCGGATGCGCAAGGACATCACCCGATTCACCGACATGCGCCGCAACGAGTGGCTGACGCTTCCTTACGGTCCCGCTGAGGTGTTCGGCCGGCCGTACCTGATCAAGCCTGAGGTCCGGGAGTTGATCCGCGTGCGCGCCCCGCACCTACTCCGCCCGTCCCGCTGACAGTGGTTAGTTCGAGCCCACAGTGGTCAGTTGCAACTAACCACTGTCGCGGTAACTAACCACTGTCAGCCGGGGCGAGCGGCGATCGTCAGGCGAGGGCGGCGGAGATGCGGTGGGCGCCGGCGACGAGGACGGGGGCGAAGCGCGGGCCGGGAGCCCGGCCCAATCGCTCGATCGGGCCTGAGATCGAGATCGCGGCCAGCAACGAACCGTTCGACGACAGCACCGGCGCCGACACCGACGCGACACCTGCCTCGCGTTGTGCGATCGACTGCGCCCACCCGCGCCGGCGTACCTCCGCCAGCACCCGCGGCGGGAAGTCCGTCGCGCCTTCGGACCACGCGCACAACACCTGCGCGCCCGATCCCGCGGTCAACGGCAGCCGCGTGCCCACCGGCACCGTCGTCCGCAGCCCGGACGCCCGCTCGGCCGCAGCCACACACACCCGCTCCGATCCGTCGCGCCGGTACAGCTGCGCGCTCTCCCCGCACTCGTCGCGAACCCACGCCAGCACCGGACCTGCCGCCGAAACCAGCGCGTCGGGCAGCGCATGGGCCAGCTCACCCACGCGCGGGCCGAGCACGAACCGTCCGTCCACATCGCGCGTGATCAGCCGGTGCACCTCGAGCGCCACGGCCAGCCGATGCGCCGTCGCTCGCGGCAGTGACGTCGCCGCCACCAGGTCGGCGAGCGTGCGGGGTGACGCCGCCACTGCGGAGAGAATCGCAGCGCTCTTGTCGAGCACCCCGATGCCGCTGTTAGGCTGTCCCATAAAGCGATACTCGCATCTCAGCAGATGGGATAGCAAGCGATGGCTAAGACACTCGCCGAAAAGCTCTGGGACAACCATGTCGTGCGCAGCGCAGCGGGCGAACCCGACCTGCTCTACATCGATCTGCACCTCGTGCACGAGGTCACCAGCCCCCAGGCGTTCGAGGGTCTGCGGCTGAACAACCGCACCGTGCGTCGTCCCGACCTCACCCTCGCCACCGAGGACCACAACGTGCCGACCGTCGACATCGACAAACCGATCGCCGATCCGGTCAGCCGCACCCAGGTCGAAACGCTGCGCACCAACTGCGCAGAGTTCGGGATCGAGCTCTATCCGATGGGCGACGCCAACCAGGGCATCGTGCACGTCATCGGCCCGCAGCTCGCCATGACCCAGCCGGGTATGACGATCGTATGCGGCGACTCGCACACGTCCACCCACGGCGCGTTCGGCGCACTTGCCTTCGGCATCGGCACCAGTCAGGTCGAGCACGTGCTCGCCACGCAGACGCTGCCGATGGATCGTCCGAAGACGATGGCGGTGACCGTCGACGGTGAGCTGCCCCCCGGTGTCACGCCGAAGGATGTCATTCTCGCCGTCATCGCCAAGACCGGGACGGGCGGCGGCCAGGGCTACATGGTCGAGTACCGCGGCAGGGCGTTCGAGCAGATGTCGATGGAAGGCCGCATGACGGTCTGCAACATGAGCATCGAATGGGGCGCGCGCGCAGGCATGATCGCGCCCGACCAGACCACCTTCGACTACCTGCGCGGACGCGAGCACGCGCCGACGGGCGACGAGTGGGACGCCGCGGTCGAGTACTGGACGAGCCTGCGCACCGATCCCGACGCCGAGTTCGACGCCGAGATCACGCTCGACGCCGCCGACCTGACACCGTTCGTCACGTGGGGCACCAACCCCGGACAGGGCGCACCACTGCGTGCCAGCGTCCCCGACCCGGAAAGCTTCGAGGACGAGAGCGATCGCGTCGCTGCGCGTAAGGCGCTGCAGTACATGGGACTCGAAGCGGGTATCCCGCTGCGCGACATCACGGTCGACACCGTCTTCGTCGGCTCGTGCACGAACGGACGCATCGAGGACCTTCGCGCCGTCGCAGGCATCATCGGCGGACGAAAGGTGGCCGACGGTGTGCGCATGCTGGTCGTCCCCGGATCGATGAAGGTGAAGGCGCAGGCCGAGCAAGAAGGCCTCGACGCGATCTTCACCGCAGCCGGCGCGGAATGGCGTGAGGCAGGTTGCTCGATGTGCCTCGGCATGAATCCCGATCAGCTCGCGCCGGGTGAGCGCAGCGCGTCCACCTCGAACCGCAACTTCGAGGGACGGCAGGGCAAGGGCGGACGCACTCATCTGGTCAGCCCGGTCGTCGCGGCAGCAACCGCAGTCGCCGGGCACCTCGCCGCACCCGCGGACTTGGAGAACTGACATGGAGAAGTTGACCGAGCACACCGGACGGGCGGTGCCGCTGCGCCGCAGCAACGTGGACACCGACCAGATCATCCCGGCGGTGTACCTGAAGCGGATCACCCGCACCGGGTTCGAGGACGGGCTGTTCAGCGCGTGGCGGGCGAACGAACCTGACTTCGTGCTCAACCAGGACCGGTGGCACGGCGCGACGATCCTGGTCGCCGGTCCGGACTTCGGCACCGGTAGTTCCCGCGAGCACGCGGTGTGGGCGCTGCTCGATTACGGGTTCAAGGTCGTGATCGCGCCCCGCTTCGGCGACATCTTCCGCGGCAACTCGCTCAAGGCGGGGCTGCTGACAGTGGTGCTTCCCGAGAAGATCGTGCAGCGGCTGTGGGACGACATCGAAGCCGATCCGAGCACCGAAGTGACGGTCGATGTGGTGGACAGGCAAGTCGGTTGGAGTGGCGAGGTGCACGACTTCGACCTCGACGACTACACCCGATGGCGGCTCATGGAAGGCCTCGACGACATCGGCATCACGTTGCGGCACACGGATGCAGTGGCCGCGTACGAGACCACGCGAAAGCCGTGGTTGCCTGCTTTGACCGTCAATAGCCCCTGAAAATCAGGGAAAACTCTTGCGACACACGGCGCGTTCGTTGTTGTGACGCGAGAATCGTCCTAGCGTGTCGGCTGAAACGGCTGTTAACGCAAACAGTTGATGTCACACGGACACGGAGGACACGTGCCAAACAAGGCCCAGTTCGTCGACCTGCTCGCCGAGCGTCTCGACGGCGACAAGAAGAAAGCACAGGCTGCGCTCGACGCAGTGATCGACACGATCTATCAAGCGGTTTCGAAGGGGGAGCGGGTCGTGCTGACCGGCTTCGGGGCTTTCGAGAAGCGCAACCGTGCCGCCCGCACCGCGCGTAACCCTGCCACCGGTGCCACGGTGAAGGTCAGGAAGACCAGCGTCCCGGCCTTCAAGCCCGGTGCCGAGTTCAAGGCGATCACGAGCGGTGCCAAGAAGCTCGCCCGGCCGGCCAAGAAGGCAGCGGTGGTAGCGAAGAAGGCCGTCGCCAAGGCCACACCGTCCAAGGCGCCCGCGAAGCGGGCTCCCGCCGCCAAGAAGACGACGGCGACGAAGTCGACCGCCCGCAAGACCACGGCTGCGAAGAAGGCTCCTGCAAAGACCGCGGCCAAGAAGGCTCCCGCCAAGAAGACCACCGCGAAGAAGACAGCAGCCAAGCGGGCTCGCTGACAACCTGATCGCTACTCGAGGACCGGCGTCGAATCGGCGCCGGTCCCCGGTGCATCAAGGCGCGTCGTAGTAGTCGGCGGAGATGACGTCGCCGTCAACGAGCGTCAATACCCACCAGGCGCCCTTGCGCGTGTCCGAGGTGCGGATGCCCGGCCCGAGTTCGTCGATGAGCGAGGGAATCGTCATGCCCTGACTGCAGACCACACTGACCGTGCCGGGCTTGGCCAGCGCGAGCAGCGAATTGGCCGTGCCGGCCGGGCCTTCCTGGTAGGCCTCGTCCGAGAATGCCGGGTCGATGCGCAGTCGCAGATCGAGCGCGTGTGCCAGCGGCTCGACGGTCTGTATGCACCGGGTGCGATCGGCGGAGCAGATGCGGGTGGGCGCGAACAGCGACAGCAACGTGGAAAGCAGCTCCGCCTGCCGTTCCCCGCCCCTGTCGAGCGGGCGCTGGCTGTCATCGCCACGCCAGTCCGAGCGCTTTCCTGCCCGCGCATGGCGCACGAGTACGATCACCGAATCGGCGACGGGGGAGCCAGCGAAGTCGCGTAGCACGCCGCGGTCGATGTTGTACGTCAGCCGCTGGTAGGCCCGCCCGACGCGCAGCCATTCGACCGAGTCGACCTCGTCGTTGGGCTCGAACTCACCGCTGCGGTAGCGCATCGACCAGTAGGTGACCTTCTTGCGCGCGTCACCCACGTAGTACTTGACCGTGCCGATGCGCTGCTGCAGCCCGACAACCGCACCGACTTCCTCGCCCACTTCGCGGACCGCGGCGGCCAGATCGCTCTCGTTCGCCAGCAACTTGCCCTTCGGGAGCGTCCAGTCGTCGTAGCGCGGACGGTGGATGACGAGCACTTCTGGAGCGGCGGCGCGCATGCGCCACACGACACCGCCGGCGGCGGTGATCGCTTTCGGGCGCGTCACTCATTCACCCCGGTCGGCGATCCGGTGCATGAGCAGTTCCTGGTAGTCGCGCTCACCCGTGCGTGTCCACCCCCCGTCCGGACCGAGCTCCCACGCTGTCGTCTCCGGCGCGAACGCGAGATCGAGTTGTTCGCGAAGCTGTTCGCTGCAGCCCGGATCGGCCACCTGGCAGAGCACCTCGACGCGGCGGTCGAGGTTGCGATGCATCAGGTCCGCCGACCCGATCCAGTATTCGGGACGCCCGTCGTTGCCGAAGTAGTAGACGCGCGAATGCTCCAGGAACCGGCCCAGGATCGAGCGCGTTGAGATGTTCTCGGACAATCCCTTGACCCCGGAGCGGATCGTGCAGAACGTGCGCACCAGCAGGTCGATGCGCACGCCGGCGATCGACGCCCGGTACAGCGCGTCGATGACCTGCTCGTCGACGAGGTGGTTGGTCTTGAACTGGATATGAGCAGGACGCCCGGCGCGCGCGTGCTCGACCTCGCGCTCGATCCGCTCGATGAGGCCGACCCGTACGCCGTAGGGCGCGACGAGCAGCGACCGGTAGTCGGTCTGGCGCGAGTAGCCGGTGAGGACGTTGAACAGGTCTGTGACGTCGGCGCAGATCGCCTCGTCGGCCGTGAACAGCCCGAGATCCTCGTAGATCCGCGCCGTCTTCGGGTTGTAGTTGCCGGTGCCGATGTGGGCGTAGCGGCGGATCGTGCTGCCTTCTTGGCGCACGACCAGCGCCGTCTTGCAGTGCGTCTTCAAGCCCACGACGCCGTACACGACGTGGCAGCCGGCGCGCTCAAGTGCACGGGCCCACTTGATGTTGGCCTGTTCGTCGAAGCGCGCCTTGATCTCGACGAGGGCTACGACCTGCTTGCCCGCCTGGGCGGCGTCGATCAGCGCATCGACGATCGGGGAGTCACCGGACGTGCGGTAGAGGGTCTGCTTGATGGCGAGCACGTTCGGGTCGGCGGCGGCTTGCTCGATGAAGCGCTGCACGCTCGTCGCGAACGACTCGTACGGGTGGTGGACGAGCACATCGCCGTCGCGCATCGTCGAAAACACCGACTTGGGTGTCTCGCCCTCTGCAAAGCGTGGGTTCGTGGCCGGGACGAACGGACGCTCCTTCAGCGCCGGCCGGTCGATGTCGTACAGCTGCCACAGCGCGCTGAGGTCGAGCAGTCCGGGAATGCGCTGCACGTCCTCCATGTCGATGTCGATCTCGCTGACCAGCAGTTGCACGATCTCGTCGTCGATGTCCTGCTCGACCTCGAGCCGCACCGCCGGGCCGAACCGCCGCCGCACCAACTCCCGCTCCAACGCCTGCAGCAGGTCTTCGTCGCGGTCCTCCTCGACCTCGAAGTCGGCGTTGCGGGTGACGCGGAACAAGTGGTGCTCGACGACGGTCATGCCCGGGAACAGCATGTCGAGGTGCGCGGCGATGAGGTCCTCGAGCGGCAGGTACTCCAACTCGGTCGCCGACTGAGATACGACGACGAACCGCTGCACGTTGTTCGGAACCTTGACGCGCGCGAACCGGTCGGGACCGCCGTCGGCGTCGCGGACGAGCACCGCGAGGTTGAGCGAGAGCCCTGAAATGTATGGGAACGGGTGTGCCGGGTCGACGGCGAGCGGGGTCAGCACCGGGAAGATCTTGCTGCGGAAGTACTGGGCGAGGCGCTGCTTCTCCTCGTTGTCGAGCGCGTCCCATCGGCGGATGTGCACGCCCGCGGCCTCGAGTTCGGGGCCGACGGTGTCGAGGAAGCAGCGTGCGTGGCGGTCCACCAGCGAGGCGGTGCGGTCACTGAGCGACGCCAGGACCTCCCGCGGGGTCAGGCCGTCGGGCGAGGAGACCTGCAGGCCCATGTCCGCGCGGCGCTTCAGCCCTGCGATGCGCACCATGTAGAACTCGTCCAGGTTGCTGGCGAAGATCGCGAGGAACTTCATCCGTTCCAGCAGCGGCTGGCGCGGGTCCTCCGCGAGAGCGAGCACCCGCTCGTTGAACGCCAGCCACGAGAGTTCGCGATTGCTGAACCGCCCGGCAGGCAGGTCGGTGGAGGTATCCGGCTCGGCAACGAGGTCGCCCTCGGGAACTGAGTCTTCGGCCTGGATCAGAGCACCACCCATGTTGCTCATAATGCCGCGTCTACGTGAACGCGAAACCCCCCGTCCGTGTCGAACAAAATCGCGGTCTGCGCACCCAAGCCGAGCGCGGCGGCTGCGGCAAGATCATCGGCGGTGTCGACGTCGTGGCGCAGGCCCGCGCCGGCGCCCAGTTCGGTGGCGACGGCGCGGTGTCGACGCGCCGACCCCACGCCGAACTGCGGGTTCAGAACGGCGTCAGGACGGGCGGTGAGCAGGGTGGTGCCGGTGCCCGTCCGGTCCGGCACGAACGCTGTCGGGTGGCTGGCGGCCGCGGCCAGGGCGTCCGTGAGTTCAGTAGGGCGAAGTGCCGGCAGATCACCGACCAAGGCCGCGACCCCGTCGGCCGGCCACTGCTCGCGCGCACAGGTCGCGCCGTCGCGCAGTGCACCGTTGAGCCCTGGCGAGGCCTGTACGAGGGTGACGTCGGGCCCCGGCCGGTCACCGACGATGACGACTCGTGCGACCGGACGGGCCGCACGGACCGCGTCGAGAGTGTCGGCCCGGATCGCGGCGACGAGCGGCTCGAACACCTCTGCGGGCACGGACGATGCGAGCCGGCTCTTGGCGCTCGGCAGCGCCCGGATAGGAACGAGCACCGTCCATTTCATCGGATCGCTCCGATCGCGACGAGGTCGGCGGCGGCGCGGCCGGAGCGCACACACGAGGCGCAGGTCACGCAGCGAAAGCTCTCGAAGTCGACCTGGCTTCGGCACGTCGCGCAAGCAAAAGGCCGCATTGCGTCAACGCTAACGCAAGGGGGTTCGCGGGTTTGGCAGACTGCACACCGCGACGGGCAACGAACAGGGGGCAAGGGTGCCGACGGCGAAACTGCGCAGGCCTGGGCACGGCGAGAAGCTGGGGCCTGCCTGGTGGATCGTCATCGCCGTCCTGTACATGCCGTTCTCACTGCTGATCAGGGTCCGCTATCGCAACTTGAACCGACTGCCCCAGAAGGGCGGCGCGATCCTCGTCGTGAACCACGTCGCGCACGTCGACCCGTTCCTCGTGGCGAAGATGGTGATCGACGGCGCGCGCCGGCCGCGGTTCCTGGCCAAGGACACGATCTTCGACGTCTTCGCAGTGGGGGCGGCCATGCGCGGCATGGGACACATTCCGGTCAAGCGCGGAACCACCGACGCGCGGCAGTCCTTCGAGGCCGCGGTCACGGCGCTGAACACCGGCGGGATGATCGTGCTGCATCCCGAGGGCACGGTGACCCGCGACCCGGACGGATGGCCGATGGCGGCCAAGACCGGCGCCGCGCGGCTGGCCCTGCTCGCGCCTGACGTGCCCGTCATCCCGATCGCGCAATGGGGCGTGCAACAGCAGATCGACCTGTACCACAAGAGGATGAAGCTGTTCCCGCGGCCGCGGCACGTCATCTCGGTCGGCGAGCCGATCGACATGTGCGCCTATCGCGGCCGTCCCGTCGACTCGGCCCTGCTACGGGAGGTGACCGACGTGATCATGCGCCGGCTGCGCGACGACGTCTCCGAGCTGCGCGGCGAGCCCGCTCCGTCCGGTCCGCTGTTCAAGTGGAAGCGACCACCCCGGTGAGAATTTCGGTGCTGGGCGCGGGGAATTGGGGGACGACCTACGGCAAGGTGCTCGTCGACGCCGGCAACGACGTCACGCTGTGGGCCCGCCGGCCCGAAGTGGCGCAGGCGATCGAGCGCACCCACGTCAACCCCGATTACCTGCCCGATGTGGACCTGCCGGCCAAGTTGCGCGCGACCGACGACGCGGCCGAGGCGCTCGAGGGTGCCGAACTCGTCGCGATCGCGGTGACCTCGCAGTCGTTGCGGGAGAACCTCGCGCACTGGAAGCCGTTGCTGCCGCCCGACGCCGTACTGATCAGCCTGATGAAGGGCGTCGAACTCGGCACGAGCAAGCGGATGACCGAGGTCATCGCCGATGTCGCCGGCACGCCGGCCGAGCGCATCGCGGTGGTGTCCGGACCCAACCTCGCATACGAGATCGCGCACCGACAGCCGACCGCGACGGTCGTCGCCTGTGTCGACGAAGCGACGGCAACCCTCGTACAGCAGGCCAGCACCACGTCCTACTTCCGGCCGTACACGAACACCGATGTCATCGGCTGCGAACTCGGCGGTGCGGTGAAGAACGTCATCGCGCTGGCCTGTGGCATGGCCCAGGGAATCGGGCTGGGCAACAACACCGTCGCGTCGTTGATCACCCGCGGGCTGGCCGAAACCGCGCGGTTGGGGGTAGCGCTCGGTGCCGATCCGCTGACGTTCGCCGGGCTGGCCGGGCTGGGCGATCTCGTGGCCACCTGCGCGTCGCCGTTGTCACGCAACCGCAGCTTCGGTGAGCGGCTGGGGCGTGGCGAAAGCCTCGACCAGGCACAAGAGGCGCTGCACGGCCAGGTCGCGGAAGGCGTCAAGTCGTGTCATTCCGTGCTCGAACTGGCACACCGGATGACGGTGGAGGTGCCGATCACGGCGGCGGTCGAGGCGGTGTGCTTCCGCTCGTTGAGCCCGCGCACGGTCGCCGAACTGCTGATGTCGCGTTCGACCAAGAGCGAAGGCCGGTAGGGAACCGGCGGATAGGGTCGGTGGTGATGACAAGAATTCGAGTAGCGGTCGTGTACGGCGGGCGAAGCAGCGAGCACGGCATCTCCGTGGTCTCGGCGGGCAGCGTCATCGCGGCCCTGGACCCCGCTCGCTACGAGGTCGTCCCCATCGGCATCACCCGCGACGGCGGCTGGCTGCTGACCTCCGGTGACGCGAGCACGATGCAGATCAGCGGACGGACGGTGCCCACCGTCAAGGACGGCACCGCAATCGTGCTTCCGCCGGACCCCACCGCGAAGGGCCTGGTCACCGTCGAGCCGCGCAGCGGGGTGCAGGCGCTGGAAACTGTCGACGTCGTATTCCCGGTGCTGCACGGCCGATTCGGTGAGGACGGCACGATCCAGGGCCTGTTCGAGATGGCCGGCGTGCCCTACGTCGGCCCGGGCGTGTTCGCGAGCGCGGCCGCCATGGACAAGGAGTTCACGAAGAAGCTGCTCGCCGCCGAAGGGCTCGACGTCGGCTCGTACGCGATCGTGCGGCGCCGCGAGAACGTCAGCGCGGCGCAGTTGGAGCATCTCGGCCTGCCGGCGTTCGTGAAGCCGGCGCGCGCCGGATCGAGCGTCGGGATCACCAAGGTCACCGATTGGGCGCAGCTGCCGGACGCCCTGGGCACGGCCTTCGAGCACGACGACAAGGCGCTCGTCGAGGCCGGCGTGAGCGGGCGTGAGGTCGAGTGCGGCGTGCTGGAGTCGGCCAACGGCACCCCCGAGGCGTCGATGCCCGCCGAGATCCGGCTCACCGGCACTCACGACTGGTACGACTTCGAGGCCAAATACCTCGACGACGCCTGCGAGTTCGACGTGCCCGCCCACCTCTCGCCGGAACTGACCCGGCGGGTGCAGGACGCGGCCTGCCACGCGTTCGTCGCGCTCGACTGCGCCGGTCTTTCGCGCGTGGACTTCTTCATCACCCCCGACGAGCAGGTCGTCGTCAACGAGGTCAACACGATGCCGGGCTTCACCCCGATCTCGATGTTCCCGCGGATGTGGGCGGCCTCGGGTGTCGCCTACCCCGAACTGGTCGACCGACTCATCGCGGCTGCGTTGCGCCGGGCGGGCGGTTGAGTTCCGGGTCGCAGATCCGGGGCTTCACCGATGCGCCTGAGGGCAGTGCCGGCGCACGATCGGGGCATGACAACGACTACTGATTCTCGCTTCACCCGTTCGGACATGGATCTGTCCCGGCCGCGGCAGGGACGCGTGATCGCCGGCGTGTGTGCCGGCATCGCCGACCGATACGGATGGTCCCGCTCGACCGTGCGCATCGTCGCCGTGCTGTCGTGCCTGCTGCCCGGCCCGCAGTTCCTGGCCTACCTCGCGCTGTGGGCGCTCATGCCGGAGCGGAAGGGATGACGATCTGCTGCACGCTCCAGGCGTTGCCGTCGGGGTCGGTGAAGTAGACGAACCGACCCCACGGCAGATCCTGGACCTCGCCCGGGTCGAGACCGCGCTCGAGGAACCCGGCCCGCTCTGCCTCGACATCGGCGGTGACCACTTGCAGCCCCTTCACCGAGCCGGGCTCGGCGTCGGTGATGCCCTCGCCGAGCGCGATCGAGCATGCCGACCCGGGTGGCGTGAGTTGGACGAACCGCAGTTGCTCGTTGACGCGTTGGTCGTGATCGGCGTGGAAACCTACCTTGTCGACGTAGAACGCCTTGGCGCGGTCGACGTCGGTCACAGGGATTACCACCAGTTCAAGCCTCAGGTCGCTCATGCAGCGAAGCTAGCGGCGACCTCTGACAAGAACGCGCGGTCACGACACCAGCAGTCGTCTCACCGTCCGGGTACCGATGAGCCCGTAGCCGTCCAAGATCGTCGCCGGCCACCGCTCGTCGGGACCGTGCGTGATCTGTGCCCCCTCACGCTCGAACAGCCGCACGTCGATGCGGCGATCGTGCGAGTCGGAATAGGTGACGTGCCAAGGCTCGTCCACGCGGGCGGTGAATCCCCGAAGGGCCAGGTGTTGTGACAGTGTCGCCACTTCCCGGGCGTTCACGAACACGTCGAGATCAGCGTGCGGGCCTGTCTGCGTTCCGCGGTCGGCGTCGGAGCCCCAACCGCCCGCGAGCCACGGCACGATCCCGAGCTCGTCGGTGAACTCGAGGAACGCGAGGACGTCCGCCTGCGTCATCACGCCGCCACGATAGGCGACCGGGTCAGGCGATGGTTCCGGTCGTGCGCAGCGCGTCGATCGCCGCGGCGTCGTAGCCGAGCTCGGTCAGCAGTGCCACGGTGGCGCCGCCGATCTCGGTGAGCGGTCCCGACCGGCCGGGTGTTTCGGAGAACCGCGGAGCGCCGTCGATCAGGCTCGCCGGGCCGACTTGCGCGTAGGACTGTCGGGCGACGTTGTGCGGATGCCCGGGCGCCTCCTCGAGGGTCAAGACGGGCGCTACACAGGCGTCGGTGTCGACGAAGCGCTCCGCCCACTCGTCCCGGGTTCGCGTCTTGAACGTCGCGCTCAACGTCTGCGCACACGCGGCCCATTGCGCCGGGTCGTACGGGGACGGGACATCGGCCAGCTCCAGCCCGTCGACCAACGCCTGCCAGAACTGCGGCTCGAGCGCGCCGACGGCCACGTACCGCCCGTCCGCGCATTCGTAACAGCGGTAGTTAGGTGCACCGCCGTCGAGAAGGTTGGCGCCGCGACGGTCCTGCCAGCCGCCGTGCGCGAACAACGTGCGGGTCATCGACCCGAGGTAGGCGGCGCCCTCGGTCATCGCGGCGTCGACCACCTGACCCACACCGGTGGCGCGCGCGTTGAGCAGGCCCGCGAGCAGGCCGGCGACGAGGAACATCGTGCCCCCGCCGAAGTCGGCCACGTAGTTGGCGGGCGGGACGGGCGGGCCGTCGGCCGCACCGATACCGTGCAGCAATCCGGTGATCGCCAGATACGTGATGTCGTGCCCGGCCGTGTGGGCGAGCGGACCGTCCTGCCCCCAGCCGGTCATGCGTCCGTACACAAGTCTCGGGTTACGCGCGTGCACGTCGGCGGGGCCGATGCCGAGGCGCTCGGCAACGCCGGGCCGGAATCCCTCGATGAGCAGGTCGGCGCGCTCGCACAGGCGCAGCACGATCTCGGCGCCGCCGGGCTTGCGAAGGTCGGCCGCAAGCGAGCGACGGCCGTGCCCGAGCGGACCGGCGGGCAGCCCGTCGAACGGGCCGGTCGCGGTCAGCTTGTCGATCCGTACGACCTCGGCACCCAGGTCGGCCAGCAGCATGCCTGCCAGCGGCACCGGCCCGATCGCCGGCAGCTCGACCACACGTACTCCGGCCAGCGGACCAGGCACAGTCACTCCTCGGGCGACGACAGTGGTTAGTTCAGCGCACAGTGGTCAGTTGCAACTGACCACTGTGCCCGAAACTAACCACTGTCGGTGGGCCGGGTCAGAACTTCTCGCTGTTCTCGGCCTTCTTGCGCAGCAGCGGGTTGGGCTCGAAGCGCTGCCCGTACTTGCCAGCGAACTCCTCGGCCCGCGCCACGAACGCTGCCACGCCGCCGGGGAATCCGTTGATGTACTGCAGCACACCACCCGTCCACGGCGGGAAGCCGATGCCCATGATCGAGCCGATGTTCGCGTCCGCGGTCGTGATCAGCACGCCCTCCTCGACGCAGCGCGCCGACTCGACGGCCTCGATCACCAGCATCCGCTCGGACAGCTCGTGCAGGTTCACGTCCGCGGGATCGCCCACGACCGGGAACTCGTCTGCCAGCCCCGGCCACAGCCCGGTGCGTTTGCCCGACTCGTCGTAGTCGAAGAAGCCCTTGCCGGCCAGGCGTCCCGGTCGTCCGAGTTCGACCATCTTCTCGACGACGTCCTCGGCCGGGTGCCGCACGTACGCGTCGCCCTGCGCCTCGCGGGTCTCGTTGCGGATCTTCAGGAACAGCTCCATGTTGAGCTCGTCCGCGAGCTGCAGTGCCCCGACCGGGTAACCGGCCTGGGTGGTCGCCTGCTCGATCGTCATGGGCGCGACGCTCTCGCCGAGCATGGCCAGCGCCTCGTTGACGAACGTCCCGATCACCCGCGAGGTGAAGAACCCGCGGCTGTCGTTGACGACGATCGGGGTCTTCTTGATCTGCTTGGAGTAGTCGAGCGCCCGGGCCAGCGCCGCGTCGGACGTCTTCTCGCCGCGGATGATCTCGAGCAGCGGCATCTTGTCGACCGGCGAGAAGAAGTGCAGGCCGATGAAGTCCTCCTTGCGCTGCACCCCCTCGGCCAGCGAGGTGATCGGCAGGGTGGACGTGTTCGAGCCGAGCAGTGCGTCGGGCAGCACCGCCTTCTCGGCCTCGGCGAACACCTCGTGCTTGAGCGAGACCTTCTCGAAGACGGCCTCGACGATCAGGTCGCAGCCCTCGAGCTTGGCGTAGTCGTCGGTCGGGGTGATCCGGGCGAGGATCTCGTCCGCCTTGTCCTGGGTCATCTTGCCGCGCGAGATCGCCTTGTCGAGCAGCTTCTTCGAGTAGCCCTTGCCCTTCTCGGCCGCCTCGATCGAGACGTCCTTGAGCACGACCTCGATGCCGTTGCGGGCGCTGACGTAGGCGATGCCGGCGCCCATCATGCCCGCGCCGAGCACCGCGACCTTCTGCACGGGCTTCGGCTCGAACCCGTCCGGACGCGAGCCGCCCGCGTTGATCGAGTTCAGGTCGAACCAGAACGCCTGGATCATGTTCTTCGCGACCTGGCCGCTAGCAAGGTTGACGAAGTACCGGCCCTCGATCGCGAACGCGGTGTCGACGTCCACCGTCGCGCCCTCGACCGCCGCGCACATGATGTGGTGCGGTGCCGGCATCGGAGCGCCCTTGAGCTGCTTGCGCAGGTTTGCGGGGAACGCCGGGAGCATGCCGGCCAGTTTCGGGCTGGACGGGGTGCCCCCGGGCATGCGGTACCCGTCGGCGTCCCAGGGCTGGACGGGCGCGGGGTTGGCCTTGATCCAGGCCCGGGCGGCATCGAACATCGCCGCGGGGGAGTCGGCAACCTCACTCACCAGCCCGAGCTCCCGCGCCTCGGCCGGCTTGTACCGCTGACCCTGCAGCAGCACCTTCATGAGCCCGTCCGCCAGGCCGATCATGCGCACCGTGCGTACGACTCCGCCGGCACCCGGCAGCAGGCCGAGGGTGACCTCCGGGAAACCGAACTGCGACTTCGGGTTGTCGAGCGCGACCCGGTGGTGGCAGGCGAGCGCGATCTCGAGGCCGCCGCCGAGCGCCGCGCCGTTGAGCGCGGCCACGACCGGCTTGCCCAACGTCTCGAGCCGGCGCAGATCCGACTTGATCTTGGTGACGCCGGCGGCGAACTCGGCGGCGTTGGAGTCGTCCACCTGCGCCAGCAGCTTGAGGTCACCGCCGGCGAAGAAAGTGTCCTTCGCCGAGGTGATGATCACGCCGGTGATCGAATCCTTCTGCTCGACCAGCTTGTCAACCGTCGACGAGAGGGACGAGCGGAAGTCGTCGTTCATGGTGTTGGCGCGCTGGTTCGGGTCGTCCAGCGTGAGCGTGACGACGCCGTCGTCGTCCTGCTCCCAGGTAATCGTGTTTGTCATGTTTAGATCCGCTCCACAATCGTTGCAACGCCCATGCCGCCGCCGACGCACAGCGTCGCGAGCCCGTAGCGCAGGTCGCGGGCCTCGAGCTCGTCGACGAGCGTGCCGAGGATCATCGCGCCGGTGGCGCCGAGCGGGTGGCCGAGCGCGATCGCGCCGCCGTTGACGTTGACCTTCTCGTGCGGGACGCCGAGGTCGCGCATGAACTTCATGACGACGGCGGCGAAGGCCTCGTTGACCTCGAACAGGTCGATCTGGTCGATGGTCATGCCGGCCTTCGCCAGCGCCTTCTGCGCCGCCGGCATCGGTCCGGTCAGCATGATCGTCGGCTCGCTGCCGACGACGCCGGTCGAGACGATCCGACCGCGCGGCATCAGGCCCATGTCGGTACCGGCCTGCTCGCTACCGACCACGACCAGCGCGGCCCCGTCGACGAT
>DASXJR010000077.1:0-87962 GCA_036497285.1 Jatrophihabitans sp. | reverse complement strand
GGTCAGTTGCAACTGACCACTGACGCCCAAACTGACCACTGTCAGCCGTGCGGTCCCCGATACGGGGGCAAGGCGCCCACGTGCCATCGGACGACTGGAGGCCAACGACAACCGTCCTGACCGCTCAGTCGCCGCTGCGGGTGCCCTCCTGCCAGTCGGTGAAGCGGATGCGGGGCAGATCGATCACCTCGCCGAGCAAACCCCACTGCGCGCGTCCGAGCCGAGCGAGCGGGGCGAGCTTGCGTGGGTCGGGCAGCCCGTCGTCGGCGAGCACCGAGCGGTCGGCAGTGAGGTGCACGACCTCGCCGAACACGACCACACAGTCGCCGATTTCGTGTTCACCCGCCGCGCGGCACTCGAACGCGACGGGCGCGCCGGCGACACGGAACGGGCGCACCACGGCGCTCGGCTCGCGCGCCAGCTGCGCCTGGTCGAACTCGCTCATCCCGTGCGGGAAGTTCGTGGCGGACTCGTTCATCGCGTGCAGCATCGCCTCCGTCCCGATGTTGACGACAAACTCGCCGGTCGCCCGGATGTTGGCCAAGGTGTCCTTGTGCCCGACGGACGTGAAGCACAGCGTCGGCGGATCCACCCCGGCGACCGTGGTGAACGAGTGCGGCGCCAGGTTGTCCCGGCCGTCCGCGGAGACCGTTGACACCCAGGCGATCGCGCGGGGGATCAGCGACGCAGTGAACCAGGGATAGATCGAGCGTGGCTTCTGGTCGGCGACGGTGAGCTCGAGGCGTTCGCTCATGCCGCTGCAGGCTCGGGTTGCGGGACTGGCTCGGCGGCGTGGGGATGCCGGCGCGCGAGCACCGCGGCCCGTCCGCGCGAGAGCCCGAAGCGCAGCCACGCGCTTGCCACCACGATCACGGTTGCCACGATTCCGTCCAGCCACCAGTGGTTGGCGGTCGCGACGACGCAGAACACGGTGATTGCGGTGTGGCCTGCGGCGACCCACCGCCACGGGCTGGTGCTGATCTTGACTGCGTACCAGCCCACCACGACAGCCCACGCGACGTGCACGGACGGCATCGCCGAGAGCTGGTCGACGGCCAGGCCGCTGCTGTAGACCGACTGTCCGTACATGATCGCGGTGTCGACGAAGCCGGGGATCATCCGCGGCGGAGCGACGGGAATCAGCTGCACCAGCAGGCAGATCAGCGTCGCCCAGGCCATGGTGGCGCGCACCGGCCGGTACTGGTCGCGGTGCCGCACGAACAGCCACAGCAGGAAGATGAACATCGTCGTGAAGTGCATCGACGCGTAATAGAGATTCGCGCCCTGCACCAACAACGGGTGGTGGATGATCAGGCCCTGCACGCTCTTCTCGGACGGCAGGAACGCATCGTGCTCGAAGCGCATGATCCAGTGCGCGCGGTCGAGGGCGCTGTGGTAGCCGGTGATCGACCACTGGCCGGCGAGCTGCCACAGCGAATACAGCACGGCGAGGATCGCGGCCTCGAACGCGAACGGTGCAACGGCGCGGACATGGCGCTGAGGCACTGTGCGCAGCGCCAGGCTGGCCACGGCAAGCGTCGCCGACAACTCCCCGGCGTGTTGCCAGGTCAGCGACACCGTTTGCACTACGCCACTATGCCCTCTCGACGTCCTGAAGTCGGGAGTGGATGGCCGATTTTCGCGAGCCTTCGTCGGTGGCCCTCCTTAGGGTGAACTTTGTGATCGACGTATGACCCGCCGCAACTGGGCCGTGTTCGGCGCGATGTGCGTGATCTGGGGCGTGCCGTACCTGCTGATCCGGGTCGCCGTCCGCGATCTTGCCCCGGGCACCCTGGTCTGCCTGCGCACCGGCATCGGCGGGCTGATCCTCGTCCCGTTCGCCCTGGCCACCGGCGGGTTCGCGCCACTGGTGCGGCGCTGGCGGCCGTTGCTGGCGTTCGCCGCGATCGAGATGGCGGCGCCCTGGTTCCTGCTGTCCGACGCCGAACGGCACTTGTCCAGCTCGCTGACCGGCTTGCTCATCGCCGCCGTGCCACTGATGGGCGTGCTGGTCGCCCGACTGACCCGCTCGAAGGAGCAGTTCGACGCGTTGCAACTGGTCGGCCTGGCGGTCGGCCTGGTGGGTGTCGGGCTGCTGCTCGGCCTCGACCTCGGACGGGTCTCGGCCGGGCCGCTGGTCGAGATCCTGGTGGTCGTGATCTGTTACGCGGTCGGGCCGGTGATCATGGCGCGCTCACTCGCCGACCTGCCGAGCATCCCGGTCGCGTGCGCGGCCCTGCTGGCCGTCGCGGTCGGCTACCTGCCGTATGCCGCGTTCCGCCCGCCGACACACGTCCGGGCCAACGCCTGGTGGTCGGTGCTGGCGCTCGCGGCGGTGTGCACCGCCCTGGCCTTCGTGTTGTTCTTCGCCCTGATCGCAGCCATCGGGCCGGCCCGCGCGACGGTGATCACCTACGTCAATCCGGCGGTAGCGGTGCTGTGTGGCGTCGCGTTCCTGGGCGAGGAACTCACCGTCGGCATCCTGGTCGGCTTCCCGCTGATCCTGGCCGGGTCGGTGCTCGGGGCGCGCACCGGGCGCAAGCGTCAGTCGATCCTGACCGAGCCGTTGGCCGTCTCGAACACCGCGCCCACCACACCGGTGCCGTCCTCCGAGATGACCCATTCGACGTCGACGCCGTCGAGCGGCTGACTGGCCGACGTACCGAGGTAGTCGTCGATCCGGCGCTCGTCACCGGCGATCTCGAGACGCTCCAGGCGCACCCGCGAGCCGCCGTTCGACGGGTGTTCCTCTGCGGCCACCAGCCACTGCACGAAGAACGGCAACTGCGGGTCGGCGGCGACGTCCTTGACACCGATCTGCGCCCAGCGGAGGTCGAACCCGTCGGGGCGCCGGCGATGCCCCGCGGCGGCGGTGCGCTCGAGGCGGCCCTCGATCGGGGCGATGTCGTCGACGCCGATCACCCAGGCGAGCCAGCCGCCGCCATCGGCGGTGCGGTTGCGGACCGCCCTACCGAAGGGCGCGCGATCGACCGCCGGGTGGTCCAGCGCTTCGACGACCTCGAGGTAGCAGCCGCTCGCGAGCGGCAGCACGAAGTTGCGGGTGCCGAAGGACGGGTGGATGCCGCCGTCACTGAAGCCGGCCCCGAGCCGGGCACCGAGCCGCTGCACGCATGCTCCGAGGCCTTCCGGTCCGGCGGCGTAGCTCAGGTGGTCCAGACGCATGCGGACATCGTCGCCCACCGGCTCATCACGCCGGTCACCGGGTGTGCATGATGACGAGGTCGTCACGTTCGACCTCCGCGTGCGGGCCACCGTCGTCGAGCCACGCCGCCGCGACGTCGGCGGCGGTGCGCACTCGGGTCCCGGACGACTCCCGGCGCAGCAGAGCCCCGGCGAGCCGGCCCTTGGCGAATTTGCTCGGGTAGCTGACCACGCCCAGCCCACCCGCGGGCAGCGGCGACAGCACGCGCACCCGCACGGTCCGGCCGGCGAGTTCGCCGCGCGGGCGCCACATCGCCGCGTAGTCGGACGAGCGCAGATCCACGATCAGGCCGCGGTCGAGCAATTGCGGCATGGCGGCGTCGAGGACGGGCCGCCAGAACGTGCCCGCGACCCCTACGCCGGGCAGCACGGCCTTCGCCGGCACCCGGTAGTTCGGCACCGGCTCGTCGCCGCGGACCACGCCGAACAACCCCGAGAACACGAGCAGACTGCGGCGGGCCAGGCGTTCGGCGGCATCGTCCAGCCCGGCTGCGGCCAGCCCTTCGTACACAACTCCGGCGTAGCGCTTGAGCGCGGGCAAGGTGCCGCTCGTCCGCACCGCCGCGTTGGCGCGCAACGCGTCGTCGACAGCGGCCGGCGGCAACAGCAACGCGATTGCCGCGTCGTCCCGTGGAACGGCCAGCAGCCGCTCGAGCGCGTCGAGGGCCTGGCCTCGTGCGGCACCGAGCAGCGGGTGGTCCGGGCGGTTCGACACCGCGCGGCCGCGGCCACCAGGATGCTTGGCCTCGCTCGGGGGCAGCAGCACGCGCACGACGCGGGAGGCTACCGCTCGCGCTGTACGAGCCGATCGCGCAGGTGCGGCCACGCGGCGGCGAAACCGGCGTGCAGGTCGAGGCCGGCGACCTCGTCGAGGCCCCACCAGCGCACTGCGACGCTCTCGGCGTTGGCCGGGGCCGGCTCGGTGAGCACAGCAGTGTGGGCAAGCACTGTGGTGTAGGACCACCCGCCGTGTTCGTCGACCCATTCGCCGAACGTCACGACGTGGGCGGGGTCGAGGGTGGTCTCCTCGACGGCCTCCCGCAGGGCGGCAGCGACCGCGTCCTCGTGGCTGTCCCTGGCCCCGCCCGGCAACGCCCAGGTGCCGCCCTCGTGCGTCCACGGCGCGCGGTGCTGCAACAACACCCGGGCGCCGTCGGTGACGAGGATCCCGGCCGCGCCGAAGCGGCCCCAGTGCCGGTGACCGCGGCTGCAGATCACCCAGCCGTTGCCGTCACCGCTCATGGATTTCCTCGCTGGTCGTTATCGACGCCGACCCGCCAGGTCGCCTCTCGGCGGAAGGCCGCTCTCGGCGGCAAATGTGGGACCGGGGGCCATGAACGGGTCGGCGTCGGCCTCCACGGTACCGTCCGCCGGAGCGCGCCGCGCCGCATGTGGATCGCTTCGGCGTGGCCCGCCGGATGCTCGTGGCGCGCCGGGAGACGTCGCTATCGTGGACGCGTGGACAAGCCGTCTCGTCGCCCGCACCGGCCGGCGCCGTACGCCGACCTGACGGGCTTCATCGACGCCGCGGGCGGGGTGACGCCGAGCTCGCGCGCGGAGGTTGCCGCGGCGACGGCGGCGCTCGTAGTGCGCGCGGGGCGGCAGGCGGACGAGTCGGGTGGGTCTGACGTCGACTCGGGCGGTGACGTGTTCGTCGGCTTGGTCGACCGGGTGGGCATCGACACCCTCGGCGCATTGTGGCAGGACAGCGACCCGGTGAGCCTGCCCGGGGCGCTGTGGGCGCTGTATCTGCTCCGGCAGTGGTTCCACGACAGTTCCGAGCACGTGAGCCTGCTGTGGCGCGCGGGCGCCCCTTACGCGCCGGCCGATGCCGCCGTTGCCGGCGTCGCTGATCCCGGCGACTGCGAGGCGGTGCGCGCGGTGGCCGATTCGATCCTGGCGGGGGTGTACCGCGGCGACCTCGCCGTCGCGCTGGAGCGCGCCGCGGCGACCTTCCGCGTGGTGGCGGTCGGGCGGCGTGAGCTGGCAGATTCGGTCGACCCGGAGACTTGCGAGCAGGAGCAGGCGCTCGCCGAGCGCAACGAGAAGGCCGCTGCCGATCTGGCGGCCGCAGCCGGACAATGGCGGGCCGGCACGCTCGGCTGAGCCGGGCTCGTTCCGAACGGCCGGATGTCGGGGGCTGGACGCGCCTCGGCGCGCAATAGCACATCGCGGCGACAGTCCACCCGGATCGATCCACATCGGCCGCAGCCGTCCACAATCGCGTCGGACCGACTGCCGGGTACGGCCCGGGCAGCCACCGTTGTTGCATGACGAGCGACACCGACTGCGCCGAGCCGCCACTGCTGAAGGTCCGCGGGCCGGGCGATCTCGCCCAGGCCGTGCCGTACCTGCTCGGGTTCCATCCCAGCCGCAGCCTGGTGCTCGTGGGGCTCGAGCGTAAACGGGTCACGGTCACGGCACGCATCGACCTGGACGACTTGGCCGACTCGGCTGACCCAGGAGTGCTGCCGCGAACGGTTGCGGCCATGGTGCGCAGTGGTGTCACGAAGTTCGTCGCCATCGTCTACGACGACGGCGAAGCCCACCCTGACGCCTCGTTGCCGCCAGGCCGGGACGGCGCGCTGGTCCACTGCGATCTCGCCGCGGCGGTGCACCGGGTCGTCGAGGAGCTCGGTGCCGCGGCCGACGATGTGGCGCTGGTCAGCCGCGGGCGGCTCTGGTCCTACGACTGCGAGAACCCGGACTGCTGCCCGCCGGAGGGCCGCCGGCTCGAGAGCGGCTCGGTGATCGCAGCCGAGGCCGCCTTCGCGGGCATGGTCGCGTTGCCGGACCGCGGCAGCCTGATCGACACGTTCGCACCGACCGACGAGCGGGACTCGCCGCGACTCACGGACGCGATCCGCGACGCCGAGCGCACGGCGGTTGCGGCGATCGTGGCCGACACGATGCCGCGTGTGAACCGATCGGACGTCCGGGCGATGTTCGCAGCGGCGCGGGTGTGGGACGAGCCCGGCGCGGATCCCGACCTCGACCCGGCGCAGGTGGCGCGTTTCGGGGTGGCGCTGCGGCGCTACGACGTGCGCGACCCGGTGTGGATGGGCATCGACGACGAGCGGATCGACGGGCGGGTGCTGTGGCGGCGACTGGCAACGACGCTGCCGCCGCCCTACGACGCCGCTCCACTGTTCCTGTTCGCCTGGGCCAGCTACCGCGCGGGCAACGGTGCGCTGGCGAACATAGCCGCGCTGCGGGCGCTCGACAGCGATCCCGAATACAGTGCCGCCGATCTCGTCCTCGCCGCGATCAGCAATGCGATCGACCCGCGCCGGCTGCCGCGCCTGCGCGGGTCGAGTCGAGCCGCACGGGCGGCCGCAACCGGCGCGAAGCCGCGGCCGGTCAGAGCGACACGGCGCGCGGCACCACTGGACGCGGCAGATCGGAGGCGCCGGTGAGCATGCCGTCGACCGCCGCGGCGCACGCCCGACCTTCGGCGATGGCCCACACCACGAGCGAGGCACCGCGACTCGCGTCGCCGCAGGCATATACACCGGGAGCCGAGGTCTGCCAACCGTCGTCGACGACTGCGGTGCCGCGTGCCGGATCGACATCGGCGCCGAGGGCTATGAGCAGCTCTGGTACGTCCGTGCCGACGAAGCCCGCGGCGACCAACACCAGCTGGGCGGGCAGCTCGGTCCGCGAGTCGGCCACGGGCCGGAACTCGCGCTGTGACCCGACCCGAACGATCTCGACTTCCTCGACCACGACGGCGCGCAGCTGTCCCTGCTCGTCACCCAGGAACTCCACCACCTCGCGTGCCCACGCTTCGTGCACGCCCTCGTCGTGGGCGGGGGAGGTGCCGCGGCTGCTCGGCGCAGACGGCCACGTCGGGTTCACCAGCCCGACGCGGGGGGCCGGGCGGGGGTTGTGGTCGAGCACGGTGACCGATCGGGCGCCCTGACGGTTCGCGGTGCCGAGGCAGTCGGCTGCGGTGTCGCCGCCGCCGATGATGATCACGTCCTTGCCCGCGGCAGAGATCGCCGGCTCGTCGAGGTCGCCGGCCTGCACGCGGTTACCCAGGGGCAGGTAGGCCATCGCTTGGTGCACGCCGCGCAGGTCGCGACCGGCCGTGGTCAGCTGGCGGGGGCGCAGGGCACCGACGGCGAGCACCACGGCGTCGAAGTCGGCGTGTAGCCGCTCGGCGTCGTCGGCGCCGATGTGCGCGTTCACCTCGAGCCGGGTGCCTTCGGCGCGCATCTGGGCGAGCCGGCGATCGATGATGTCCTTGGGCATCTTGAAGTCGGGGATGCCGTAGCGCAGCAGGCCGCCGAGCCGGTCGTCACGCTCGTAGACGGTGACGGTGTGGCCCGCGCGGGTCAGTTGCTGGGCCGCGGCCAGGCCCGCCGGTCCCGAACCGATCACCGCGACGCGCTTGCCGGTGCGCTCGAGCGGCGGCTGGGGAAGCACGAGGGTGTCGTCGAACGCCCGCTCCACGATCGACAGCTCGACCTGCTTGATCGTCACCGGGTCGGTGTTCAACGCGAGCACGCACGCCGCTTCGCAGGGGGCGGGGCAGATCCAGCCGGTGAACTCGGGGAAATTGTTGGTCGCGTGCAGTCGCTCGCTGGCACCGATGTAGTCGGAACGGGCGACGAACTCGTTCCATTCGGGGATCAGGTTTCCGAGCGGGCAGCCGCTGTGGCAGAAGGCAACGCCGCAGTCCATGCAGCGTGCGGCCTGCTCGCGGACGTTCTCGTCGCGAGCGCGCAGGTAGATGGGTTGCCAATCGCGCACCCGCTCGCGGGCGGGCCGCTTGGGCGTGTCCACCCGGTCGTACTTCAGGAATCCCTGCGGGTCGTGTGCCACCTTGGCCCTCTCAGCCGGAGCGGCGCGGTGGCGCCGCGGCGGTCAGCGGTCGGTACCCGAGGCGACGATGGCTCGCGGTCGGCGACGATGTTACCGAGTCGGTCAGCTCATCTTGACGAAGACGTGGTCGCTGACGTCGCGCGGAAGCGCGGTGCGCTCGCCGTCGGTCCAGACCTCGACGCCCGACCCCGCGGTTGCCGAGCAGACTCGGTGTCCCGGGCGCAGCCCGGCGTCGCTGAGCTGGTGCAACAACGCCGCGTCGGACTGCAGCTGCTCGCTGATCCGCTCGACGACCACGGGTGCCCCGCTGCCGTGCAGCGCGGCGTAGGTGAGCGTCACCAGCTCGCCGTGGTCATCGGTGGCGCCGAACGGCAGCCCGAGGTCGTCCAGACCGGGGATCGGGTTGCCGTGCGGGCACACCAGTGGCTTGTCCAGCATCGCGACGATGCGACGCTCGACGGCCTCGCTCATCACGTGTTCCCAGCGGCACGCCTCGATGTGCACGTCCTCCCAGTCGAGGCCGATCACATCCACGAGCAGGCGCTCGGCCAGCCGGTGCTTGCGCATCACCCCGACCGCCTCGTGCCGGCCCTTGTCGGTCAGCTCGAGGTGCCGGTCGTCGGCCACGTGGACCAGGCCGTCGCGCTCCATCCTGGCGACCGTCTGGCTCACGGTGGGGCCGCTCTGCCCGAGGCGCTCGGCGATGCGGGCGCGCAGCGGGACGACCCCCTCCTCCTCCAGTTCGTACACCGTCCGCAGATACATCTCGGTGGTGTCGATGAGGTCGCTGTGGTGTGACACGCCTTGATCCTAGGCGGACTATTCGTCCAGGTAGTCCCGAAGAATCTGGGCACGCGAGGGGTGGCGCAGCTTGGCCATCGTCTCGCGCTCGATCTGCCGGATCCGCTCCCGCGACAGCTTGAATGCGCGGCCGATCTCGTCCAGCGTCTTCGGCTGCACGCCGTCCAGCCCGTACCGCATCCGGACCACCGCGGCCTCACGGGCCTCGAGAGTGTCGAGCACCTCGCTGAGCTGGCGTCGCATCAGCTCGGCCTCGACCGTCTCCTCGGCCTCGCTGCTGCTGCGCTTGTCCGCGATGAAATCGCCCAGCGACGCATCGTCGTCGGTACCCACCGCCTGGTCCAGGCTGACCAGATCGCGCGAGAGGTCGATCAGCTCGCGGATGCGCTCCTCGGTGATGTCCAGTTCGTGCGCGATCTCGGCGTGGGTCGCCTCGCGTCCGAGCGTCTGGTTCAGCTCGCGCCGCACGCGCTGCATCTTGTTGACCTGCTCGACGAGGTGCACCGGCAGCCGGATGGTGCGCGACTGGTCGGCCATCGCCCGGCTGATCGCCTGCCGGATCCACCAGGTCGCGTAGGTCGAGAACTTGAAGCCCTTGGTGTAGTCGAACTTCTCGACCGCGCGGATCAGACCCAGGTTGCCTTCCTGGATCAGGTCGAGGAACGGCATGCCGTGGCCGGTGTAGCGCTTGGCCAGCGACACGACCAGGCGCAGGTTGGCGCGCAGCAGGTGGTCCTTGGCGCGCCCACCGTCTGCGACGACCAGGCGCATGTCGCGCCGGCGAGCCGGGCTGAAGCTGTTGTTCGAGCTGAGGAGGTGCTCCGCGTAGAGGCCCGCCTCGATGCGCTTGGACAGTTCGACCTCGTCGGCCGCGGTCAGCAGCGCAACCTTGCCGATCTCGTTGAGGTAGACGCGGACCAGGTCGGCCGAGGCCGCTACCTCGTCAAGGTCCGCGGCCGTCGGCGTCGGCTTCGCAGCGGGCACGTCGGGGGTCTGGTTCACGTCGGTTGTGGTGGCGGCCTCGGTGAGCACCGCAACGGCGGACGTCTGCTCCTCCGCCACGGGCTTGGTGCTGCGGCGGCTCTTCGCGCGTGCGGTGGTCGCGGGGGTGCGGGTAGTGGTTCGTGCGGCGCGGTGGGCAGGACGGCTGGCCGTGCGGCTCTGCGCCACCGGCTTGCTCGCCATCTTGGTCGCCGTCTTAGTTGTTGTCTTGGATGTTGCAGTCACGATCTTTTCAACCACCCCGGATGTCGGAAACCTCCACCATCAGTTCTTTCGATGACGGGCTGTTTCGGGTTCACCTAGACAACGTGTCGGAGCCCCTTCTGTGTTCCCGGAACGGCGATCCACAGCCGACGGCTAAACGCCTGCTCAGGTTCGGTCAGAATTCCAGCAGCACCGTGACGGGCCCGTCATTGACGAGCGAAAGGCGCATGTCTGCACCGAAACGTCCGGTCTGGACTGAAGTACCCAGATCGCGCTAGGTTGCCACGACTGCGTCGACGAGGGGTTCGGCGAGCTTGCCGGGTGCGGCCGCGGTCCAGCTGGGGCGCCGACCTCTGCGCGCGTCGCCATAGAGGGTGAATTGGCTCACAACGAGCGCCGCGGTGTCGTCGGGGCGGTCGGCCAGGCTCAGTTCGTCGCGCAGCACCCGCAGCCCGTGGACCTTCCGAGCGAGGGCTGCCGCCGCGGCCGCATCGTCGTCGTGACCCACCCCGACGAGCACCACCAGCCCGGCGCCGATCTGGCCGACGATCTCGTCATCGACGGTCACGGACGCCCTCGTCACCCGCTGCACGACGGCTCTCACGGCACCTCCAGGAAACCGCGGGCGATCAGATCGCGGACGACCGGCAGGGCGGCGCCGGCCACGGCGTCGCTCGACGCGCCGGTGGCGGCCGCGAGCACGTCGAGCACGACACCGAGTGGCGTGGCGCCGTCGCAGGCAGCGACCAGTCCGGAGATCGCTTCGTCGGCCTCGACCTCCCACCGCATCGCGTGCGATAGCCGGAGTTGCGTGAACGTCTCCGTCCAGCCCTGCTCGCGCAGCGTTTCGCGACGGGTCAGCACGAGCCCGTCCGCGTGCCGCGGCCGGGCGGCGAGCAGCGCCGCGTCGTCGTGCGCACCGAGCCAACGGCGGCGGGCGATCCAGCCCCACAGATGAGCGCCGGCCGGTTGCTCGACCGCCTGCGGGACGTCCTCGCAGTGGACCTGTGCCGAGGTGCCGGTGGCGCGCCAGATCGTGATCAGACCCATCCCGAGTGCGGCCACCTCGTTCGCGTCGAACCAATCGCACCACCGGCCGTAGCGCTCGACCCACCGCGGCGTGCCCGGTGTCTCACCGGCATCGCGCAGCCACATCGTGACGTACGCGCCGGGCTCCACGACTTCGCGCTGCCACACCCAGGCGTCGCAGCCGAGCTCCGGAAACCACGACTCGACACGCCCACTCCAGTCGCCGTCAGCCGGGATGATCCAGTTGCCGAGCAACGAGGCGGTGCCGTCGGCGGTGAGCCGTGACGGGATGCCGCCGACCAGCACCGCGCTCGCCGCGTCGCCTGTCAGGCCGCTGTCGCGGTAGTCGAAGCCGTCGCCGCTCCGGTCGAAGCCGGGTGAGACGACGAACGGCGGATTGGCGACGATCAGGTCGAACAGCTCGCTGGTCACCGGTTCGAGCAGCGACCCGGCGCGCAGCTCCCAGGTCTGCCCGGACAGCCACGCTCCCGTCGCCGCCAGGCGCAGCGCCCGATCGCTCACGTCGGTCGCCACCACCGTTTCGGCGTGGGTGCCGGCGTGCAACGCCTGCACGCCCGATCCGGTGCCCACGTCCAGCGCTCGGTCGACCGGGCGGCGCGGCGTCGCCTGCGCGAGCGTCAACGAGGCGCCGCCGATGCCGAGTACGTGATCGGACGCGAGCGGGCCAGGGCGCACGTCCGAGCCGAAATCGGACAGCACCCACCACGGGCCGGCCGAGTCGGTGGCGTACGGGCGAAGTTCCAACCGGGCGCGAGCTTCACCGCCGGACGTGTCGATCAGGGGCGCTGCCGCGCTCAGGTCGAGCGGCAACAACGCCGCACGGGCGGCCGCCTCGCTGACCGGAACACCCAGCAGGAACAGCCGGACGAGCGTGGCCAGCGGCTCGTCGTCAGGCAGTGCACGAGCGACCCCGGCCAGATCACCACGCTGGTGTGCCGCGCGTCCGATCGGGCCGAGAAGATCGTGGACGGCGTCGACGGTGTAGCCCTCGATGGCACGCTGCAGCAGCGTCAGTGAGGCGTAGCCCAGTATCGGGTCGTACATCGTCACCATCCTCGTCCGGAACCTCGAATGCCGCTTTCTTAAGTGGTTCTATGGTTCGTATGCGCCGTACTCATGACGATCAACCTGCGTTGATCACGACGGCTCCGCGAGGGTCCGACGACGAGTACGACAAGCGCAGGAAGAAGTACGCGATCATGATGGCCACCCGCGCCGTCTGCGTGCTCCTCGCCGCCATCGCCTACGAGATCTCGCTGTACGTCGCACTGGTTTTCGTGATCGCCGGCATCGTGTTGCCGTGGTGTGCCGTGCTGATCGCCAATGACCGCCCGCCCAAGCGTCGCCGGGCCGAGCTCGGCCACATCGCCGTCCCGACCGAACGAGCCTTGCCGTCCGGCACCGACGACCGGGTGGTCGACGGCTGACCCGGCGGCAACCGGACGCGTTGTCCGAGCGATCGGCGGGGCGGTCTTCCCGGTGACCAAGGCGCCGAAGCCCAACCCGCCGGTGTGCCCGAAGTGCAGGAGATCTACGACGCGACGTCCTCACCGTCGGTCGCGGGTGGTGGCGGGACGTGACGCCAGTCCTTGGGGTTGAGGATGCGTGGTTTACGCGGCTCGGCCGGCTTGTAGAGCTCGATCGCGGCGTTGAACTCCGCACCCAGGAGCACGCCGATGGCGAGCACGAAGAAGAACAGCAGCGCGGCGATCGGCGCGGCGATGGTGCCGTAGGCCGCGCTGTTGTGCGACACGATCACGGTGATGTAGGTGCGCAGGCCGACGGATCCGGCCAGGAACACGAGGATCGCCAGTACCGCGCCGGGAATCCCGCGGCGCCAGGGCAACCGCTTCGGCGGCGCGAGGTGGTACAGCGTGGTCAGCCCGATCAACAACAGCACGACCACGGTGGGGTAGTACCCGTTGTCGATCACGCCGCTGAGGGCGTGGCGGGTGCCGGTCGGCAGGATCCGCTTCAGTACGGACGGCCCGAGCACCAGCAGCGGCAGCACCACAACGCCGATGGCCACCGACCCGAGGAACAACCACAGTGCGAGCAACCGGCTGCGCACCGCGCCCCGCAGGTCGCGCATGCCGTACGCGATTGTGATCGTGTTGACGAAGGTGGCGGTGGCCGACGACCCCGCCCATATGGCGATCAGGAACCCGATGCTGATGATGTCGGCGCGCCCGTCCCGCAGAACGTCGTTGAGCATCGGATGGATCACCTGGTGCACCACCTCGTGGCTGAACGCCGAGTCGAGGGTCGTCTCGATGCGCGCTTCGGTGCGGTCGACCGTGCCGGAGCCGAACCACCGCGAGACGTAGCCCAGCGTCGCGACCAGGGCCAGGAACAGCGACGGCAACGACAGCAACTGCCAGAACGCGGCCTCGGCCGACAGCCCGAGCACCCGGTCCTGCCAGGCCTTGGCGACCGTGCGGCGCAACAGGAACGGCAACAGGCGCAACCAGTGCCCGCCCCGACGCACCGATCGCGCCACAATGCGCCGAACCGGATCCACGAATGACAAGTGTGCACATAGGTCCCGCGCGATGGCTGCCAATCGATATCACAGGTGTGTCGCCACACCTTTCGGCGAGTCGGTACGGACGGGCCATCTTGGCGTGATTAAGGTTGCGACCGCGGCGTGGTCAATCCCGCGCCGCCGCCGTGACCATCGATCCCGGGGGACAGAACACACCGTGGCAGCACCCCGGGACGACCGTCGGCGCCAGCCTGCGCTTCGCGCGTGGCAGGATGCCGCGCTCAAGGCCTACGAGCAAGAGTCTCCCCGGCGCGACTTCCTCGTCACGGCGACCCCGGGCGCCGGCAAGACCGCCTTCGCACTAACCCTGGCCGCCCGGCTGCTCGACCGTCGCGCGATCGACCGTGTGGTCGTGGTCGCACCGACCGACCATCTGCGCACCCAGTGGGCCGACGCGGCGGACCGGCTGGGGATCGCTCTCGACGCCGCGCTCACGAATGCCACCGGCCCCGTCCGTCCGGATCTCACCGGCTACGTCACCACCTACGCCCAGGTCGCCGCCAAACCGGCGCTGCACCATGCGCGGGTGGTGCACAAACGCACCCTGGTGATCCTCGACGAGGTGCACCATGCCGGCGACGGGCTGTCGTGGGGCGACGCGGTCGCCTCGGCCTTCGACGCGGCCACGCGTCGGCTGTGCCTGACCGGCACGCCGTTCCGCACTCGGCCCGACGAGCGGATCCCGTTCGTTCGCTACGAGGCGGACAGCGAGGGCGGCTCGCGCAGCAGCGCCGACTTCACCTACGGCTACCGCGAGGCGCTGCGCGACGGGGTCGTGCGGCCCGTGGTCTTCGCGGCGTACACCGGCACCTCGCGCTGGCGCAACAGTGCCGGGGAGGTGATCGCGGCGTCGCTGACCGAGGCCGGGACGAAGCGCACCGAGGCCACCGCCTGGCGCACGGCGTTGAACCCGAAGGGGCGTTGGGTGCCGCACGTGATCGCGGCCATGGACGAGCGGATCACGCACCTGCGCGCGCACGGAACACCGGACGCGGCCGGCCTCGTCCTGGCCAGCGACCAGGAGGACGCACGCGAATACGCCGCCATCGTCGAGCAGGTGACCGGGCACCCGCCGGTGCTGATCCTCTCCGACGACCCCAAGGCCGGCGACAAGATCGCGGCATTCACCGTCGGCGACCAACGCATGGCGGTGTGCGTCCGGATGGTCAGCGAGGGCGTCGACGTCCCGCGCGCGGCCTGTCTGGCGTGGATGACCTCGTACCGCACGCCGCTCTTCTTCGCCCAGGGCGTCGGGCGCGTGGTTCGGGCCCGGTCGCGGCACGAGACGGCGACGGTGTTCCTGCCCGCGGTGCGGCCGCTGCTGGCGCTCGCCGCCGAGCTCGAGGACCAGCGCAACCACATCATCCCGCCGCCCTCGGCGGACGACCCCGCGCTGCTCGACGTCGAACCCGTCGAGCCGACCGAGGCTCAGAGCGACGGCTACGAGCTGGTCGATGCCGACGCCGCCTTCGCACACGTGCTGCATGCCGGACGGGCGGTCGTGGCCACCCCGGAGCTGGACGCGGACGACGAAGACTTCCTGGGGCTGCCCGGGATCCTGTCCCCGGAGCAGATGGCGCAGGTGCTCGCCCGCCGTGACGAGCATGCGCGCAAACGTGCCAGCTCGATGGAGTCCGCGGCACCGTCGGCCGAAGCCGCGTCATGGCGGGCGGGCGCGCAGCTGCGGCGCGAGGTGAATCGGCTCGTCGGTGTCGTCGCCGCCCGTCAGGGCACGCCGCATGCCCAGATCCACGCGCTGCTGCGACGCGTTGTTCCTGGTCCGGCGTCCGCTGCAGCCGGCGTCGAGGTGCTCGAGCAACGTCGCGACCATCTGCTCGGGATGCTGGGCGGTACCGGAGCGTGACCCGTCCGTACTGTGACGGTGACCGTAAGCCGGGATAACTGGAATCCGGCGCTGGGTAACACGGTTGTACCGAACGACGAAGTAACAAGAACGAAAAGACCACTGTCGGGGTGTCGTGCACATCACGGCCCCCGGCGGTGGTTTGGTTGGACCGAGGTTGGCCAGGATTACGGTCCCAGGACGGGACTTCGGGCTAACGGTTCGGGGTTAACAACCGATACGTACGGTAGGACGAGAGACAGGGAAAGAGGTGCCGAGGTGACCCCCACCATCGACGCGCGTGAAATGACCGCAGCAGATCGCTGCGACCGCTGCGGCGCGCAGGCCTATGTCCGCACTGTCCTCGGCTCAGGGTCCGAACTGCTGTTCTGCAACCACCACTGGCACCAGAACGAGGACCGACTCCGCGAGATCGCGGTCACGATCCAGGACGAAACCGACCGCCTCGAAGAAGTGCCGGCGATCGCTGCACTCGACGAGCGCTGAGCGGTAGATCACCGCAGGACAACGATTGGCGAGGCCCCGTCCGGAAGGACGGGGCCTCGCTACTTGATGCGGCATTGTCACGTTCTGTTCGGTTTATCGTCCACGTGAAGCGGGCAGGAATCTCGCATGGTGACCTTGATCGTGTTGCTCGCGGCGGTTGCTCTGGTGGTCGGCGCCGGTGAAGCCGTGCGTGGCCAATGCCGCAGGATGCTCGGCCGGCCCATCGCCCCGGCGGTGGCCACCGAGAGCGTTGCCGCCGAGCAACCCGCACGCGCACTCGCCGCCTGACCCGTCTCGGCCTCTACACGCCGAAGCGGTGCCGTCAAGAGGACGGCACCGCTTCGGCAAAAACCCACCCCGGGATGAGCAGACCGGCCCCGCCCGAGGGAGGGAGGAACGGGCGGAGACGGCCTGCGGGTGGGCCGACCGAGGGATCGGTCGACCTATCCATTGCACGCGCTCCGGTGGTGGAACACTGCACACTCAGCGCCTCTGATTCGGACAGGAAACGAACTTCGGTGCCGATCGCACCCGTCAGTACGGCCTCACACGTGCAGGCTCTCACTGGGCGTGACGCCGTAGGTCTCGCGGTATTGCCGGGCAAAGCGACCCAGGCTGGAAAATCCCCAACGCGCCGCGATGGCGCTGACGGTGGCGCCGTCTCCGGGCCTGGCCTGTACGAGGTCGACGTGGGCGCGGTCGAGCCGGACCCGACGCAGGTAAGCCATCGGTGTGGTGTCCAGATGCCGCCGGAACGCGACCTGCACGGCCCGCGAGGTGACGAAGGCGGCCTGGGCGATGTCGGTGACGGATATGTCGAGATCGGGGTTGGCCTCGATGAACGACATCGCTCGGCGCAGGGTTGCGGTGTGCGCGTCATTGCGATCGAGGCTGGTCGGCGTCGGGACCGAATTGTTCGGGAAGACCGTCACGAAGGTTGCCGCGAGCAGGCGAGCGATCGACGCGGCGATCAACGGCGATGCGGCAAGTTCCGGTTCGGCGAGTACTCCGGTGGCGTAGCGCACCGTCTCACGCCACCGACGCGCGCCACCGACGACGGGATTCGTGTCCAGCAACCGCCATGGCGCTCCTGACGCACTAGGGTCACCAGACGCGACGTCGGCCACGAACCGCGCGGCGAGGCCGACAGCCTGAGATCGGGTGACGAGTGAGCGGCAGCTGAATTCGCTGTCCGGGGCGACGGCGACGAAGACGTCGCCGGCCTGATGGTGCTCGCCGTCCGGGCCACGTTCGAATTCGGCGCTGGTGGTCAGGATCGTGGTCACGATGTACTCGTCGCGACCCGTCACGTCGAAGCTCAGGTCAGCCGGAGTCCGCACGTCGTCGCAGTGAAAGTCCTGGCCGACCGACAGCGCAAGGCTGACCCGCCAGGTATCGCCCACCCGCCCCGGCAGCCGTAACCGTGCGCCGTACAGGTGGTCGATGAAGTCCCTGGCCTCGCACGGGTCGGTAGTGGCGAAATCGACCCGTTGAATGGTCATGGGGCGCTCCATGGGTTGGGGCGAGGCGTCAACCATAGCGACCCGACCCTGCCCAGGACACGGTGTCGATGTGCATCGCAACCGTTCGTCGGACAGATGTCGGCAATTGCCGCAGCCGCCCGGCATGACGCCGGCCGGCCGATCAGAGGGGAGTCGTGATGGCGAAGTTCGTGTACGTGTACACCGGCGGGAAGATGGCCGAAACAGCCGAAGCCCAGGAGCAGGCGATGCAGCAATGGGGTGCCTGGTTCGGCACCCTCGGTGCTCGCGTGGTCGAGGCGGGGAACCCGTTCGGTGCGTCTGCCACGGTGAAGGCAGGTGGCACCGGAGCGGGCGCCGCTTCGGCTCTGGGTGGTTACTCGGTGGTGCAGGCCGGCTCGCTCGACGAGGCGACGGCAAGCGCAGCGGGATGCCCCGTGCTCAGCACCGGCGGAACGGTCGAGGTCTACGAAGCGCTCGAGATGTAGCTGCCGGTCCGTCACACCGAAACGGCGCCGCTCCCTGCCGGGGCGGCGCCGTTTGCGTCAAGGCTCAGTCCACCTCGCTCAGTCGAGGTGTTCGGCTTCGCCTCCGACCTCTTCCTCGCTCGGTTGGAGAGCAAGCTCTCCACCTCGCTCAGTCGAGGTAATCCCGCAGCACCTGCGAGCGGGACGGGTGCCGCAACTTGCTCATCGTCTTCGACTCGATCTGGCGGATCCGCTCACGCGTCACGCCGTAGACCTGGCCGATCTCGTCCAGCGTGCGGGGCTGACCGTCCGTGAGCCCGAAGCGCAGCTTCACCACGCCCGCCTCGCGCTCGGACAGCGTCTGCAGCACCGACTGCAGCTGGTCCTGCAGCAGCGTGAACGAGACCGCGTCGACGGCCACGACCGCCTCCGAGTCCTCGATGAAGTCGCCGAGCTGGCTGTCGCCTTCGTCGCCGATGGTCTGGTCCAGGCTGATCGGCTCCCGCGCGTACTGCTGGATCTCGAGGACCTTGTCCGGGGTGATGTCCATTTCCTTGGCGAGCTCTTCGGGCGTGGGCTCACGACCCAGGTCTTGGAGCAGCTCACGCTGTATGCGACCAAGCTTGTTGATCACCTCGACCATGTGCACCGGGATGCGGATGGTGCGGGCCTGGTCGGCCATGGCCCGGGTGATCGCCTGCCGGATCCACCAGGTGGCATAGGTCGAGAACTTGTAGCCCTTGGTGTAGTCGAACTTCTCGACGGCACGGATCAGGCCGAGGTTGCCCTCCTGGATCAGGTCGAGGAAGGCCATCCCGCGGCCGGTGTAGCGCTTGGCCAACGAGACGACCAGACGCAGGTTCGCCTCGAGCAGGTGGTTCTTGGCCCGCTCGCCGTCCCGGACGATCCAGCGCAGGTCGCGCCGCATCTGCAGCACCAGCTTCTCGCCGGCGTCCTCGGCCTGACGTAACCGCTCCGCGCCGTACAGGCCGGCCTCGATCCGCTTGGCCAGGTCGACCTCCTCTTCGGCGTTGAGCAGTGCGACCTTGCCGATCTGCTTCAGGTAGGCGCGCACCGAGTCGGCCGACGCGGTCATCTCCGCGTCCTTGCGCGCCTGGCGCAGCGCCTCGGACTCCTCTTCGTCGTCCCAGGTGAACTCGCTCGACTCCTCGTCGCCGCCGGCCTCTTCGGCTTCAGCGCCGGTCGGTTCGACTTCGGCCTCCGCCGCGGGAGCGTCGGCGGCGGGACCCTGCTTGGTTCCAGCGGCCTCGGCCTTCACAGCCGGGCTCGTCGCCTTGGCCGCCGCCTTCTTCGCAGTCGACTTGGCCGCTGTCTTCTTGGCGGGAGCCGACTTCTTCGCCGGTGCGGGCTTCTTCGCAGCGGGCTTGACGCTTGCGCTCACCCGTTTGGTGGCACTCGTCGCAGCATGCACGGTCTTGGTGCCGCCGGAGGGCACCCCGGGGGAAGCGTTGTCGGGAACTTCAGCAGCTTTGTCGCTGGAAACCACTGGTGACCTTTCACCACAGGCGCTCGCGGACGGGCGTCCGGACGCGAAATGAATCTCCGCCGATCTGGTACACAGCGGATGGCAGTCGCGGTGGGAGCAGGCCGTCTGTTGTTTGGCTCAGGCTCGAGTCCAGTACGTGCGCAGTCCCGACATCACATTGTACTGCGACGGTGGTGATCCGCAGTTCGGAACGCGCCACGGCGCGGAGATCGACAGCAGAGACTGTCAGGGCTACTCGCTGTGCCTCTCTGCGGCAGCGATGGCAGCACCGACGATTCCCGCGTCATTGAGCAGTTCCGCGGGCTTGACCGGGGTGTGCAGGTCCAGTCGCGGCACCCACTTGTCGGCATCCTTGCTGACTCCGCCACCGACGACGAACAGGTCCGGGGTGAACAGCCGCTCCACGTGCGCCAAGTACTTCTGCACACGCTTGGACCAGTCCTTGTAGGACATCTTGGCTTCTTCGCGCACCGAGGCGGCAGCGCGCTTCTCGGCGTCGTGCCCGTCGAGTTCGAGATGACCGAGCTCGGTATTGGGGACGAGCGTCCCGTCGAACAACAGCGCGCTGCCGATGCCCGTCCCGAACGTCAGCAAGATCACTACACCGGACACGCCCTTCGCCGCGCCGAACCGAGCCTCGGCGATGCCTGCAGCGTCGGCGTCGTTGAGCACGTACACGTCGGTTGCCGAGCCGGTTGCGGTCGTGAAGCACGCGTCCACGTCGGTGCCGATCCAACTCGGGTCGACGTTGGCGGCCGAGCGAGCGACGCCGTGCTGGATCACCGCCGGGAAGGTGCATCCCACCGGACCGTGCCAGCCGGCGTCCGAGACGAGCTTCGCCACGACCTCGGCGACCGCGTCCGGGACCGACGGGCGGGGGGTGAGGATCCGGGTCCGTTTCGTGACCAGCTGGCCCGTCGTCGTGTCGACGATCGCGCCCTTGATGCCCGTGCCGCCGATGTCGATACCGAACGCACGTCCGCCAGGTGCACCGTCGTCACTCATGGTGTTGACGATAGCGTCGGGACACGTGAGCAACAGCACGCCCGACCTCGGTCGCTATGCGACGGTGCTCGCGACCGGCGCCGGCGAGTTGATCAGAGGCCGGTCCGGGCTCGGCACAGTCAGTTCCAAGAGCACCAGCACGGACCTGGTCACCGAGGTCGACCGGGCGACCGAACAATGGCTGCTGGAACGCATCGCCACCGACCGTCCCGACGACGCCGTGCTCGGCGAGGAGGGTGCCGACCGATCCGGGCGCAGCGGCATCCGCTGGGTGGTCGACCCGGTCGACGGCACGGTGAACTTCGTGCTCGGCCTGCCGAGCTACGCCGTGTCGGTGGCGGCCGAACGCGACGGCGAGGTCGTGGCCGGCGCGGTGTGCGACGTGGTGTCCGGGGCGGTCTACTGCGCCACTGTCGGTGCCGGTGCGTGGCGAGACGATCAGTCCGGCTCACACCGCCTCACCGGCCCGCGAGTCGTGCCGTTGGATCGTGCCGTTGTCGGGACGGGCTTCAACTACGACCGCGGCGTGCGGGAGCGGCAGGGACAGGTGGCGGCGCAGCTGCTGCCGCGCATTGCAGATATCCGCCGGATCGGATCGGCCGCACTCGATCTGTGTGCGCTGGCTGCCGGGCGGCTCGACGCGTACTACGAGGCCGGGCTGAACCGGTGGGACGCCGCCGCCGGCGCTCTGATCGCCACCGAGGCGGGCTGCGTGGTCAGCGGTCTGCGCGGACGCGGATGGGGCAAGCACCTCACCGCGGCCGCCGGGCCGGAGCTGGCGCCGGAGTTCTTCGCCGAGCTCGAGCGGCTGGGCGCCGACGACGTCGGCGCCGAGTAGTCCGCTTCACCGTGTTGGGACTGCTGGTACTGGTGGTACCGCCCGTCAGCAGCTGGGCGACGGGTTCGGGGCCGGGCGGGGTTTGCCGTACTTGGTGTGGCTCTTGTGCATCGCCGCACGTACGCCGGCGCGCGAAGCGAGGTGCTTGAAGTTCGCGCCGAGGGACACCGTGACCACGCGAGTCGACGCGTCGGTCTGTTGCATCGCCGCGTGCGGGAAGTAGAAGCGGACGAGCTCGGCCGCGGCGACCGCTTGCGGCCCGTACCTGATCTCGGCCACACCCTTGATGACCCCGTGGCCGCCGTAGGCAGCCGCGTCGTTCTCGGCTCCGGTGACCTTGAACTTGCGTTTGATCAGTTGCTTTTTCGTCTTGCTGGCGATGCCGCTGCGCTGAGTGGAGTTCAGCACCAGGATTGAGACAGTGCTCGGCTTGGGCACCACCTTCGGCGTGGCGTGTTGCGAGGACACCGTGGTGGGGCAGGATGGCGACCCTGTCGCGTCGGAACCTCCGCCGCGATGGATCACACGGAACCACACCACGGCGGTCAGCAAGCACAGGACACCTATGAACGCCAGCGCCGGTAGCGGCCGCCGACGTTCCGGAGCGGTCATCAAGTCGTCCTGCCTGGGTCCGAAGGACCCTGGACGGGCCCGTTTCATCCGCGTCAGCCTAGGCCACGCGGGCGACGGGAATGCGGACCGCCGCCCCGTGGTTCGCGTGAAATCCATGCGCGGTACGGTTCCGCGTCCGGACACGAGTGCGCGGGGGGCCCAGATCACGTAGATCACAGCAAACTTCGTCCGAACGAGGGCACAAAATCGAGGCCCGGCGCGTTGCAGGCGCGAACGAACTTCGTGAATAACCACGACCGAAGCAGACAAACGAATCCCACGGGGGAGTGGAGAAGTAGATGGCCACCGACTACGACGCGCCGCGTCGCGGTGAAGTCGACGAGATGGGCGAGGATTCGCTCGAAGAGCTGAAGGCGCGCCGCGCCGAAGCTCAGTCCGGATCGATCGACGTGGACGAGACAGAGCTCAACGAGTCGCTCGAATTGCCGGGAGCGGACCTGTCGAGCCTGTCCGGCGAGGAACTGACTGTCCGGGTACTGCCCAAGCAGGATGACGAGTTCACCTGTGCGAGCTGCTTCCTGGTGCACCACCGCAGCCGCCTCGCCCGCGAGAAGAACGGCCAACCGATCTGCCGCGACTGCGCCTGATCCGAACCGGCCACAAGGCGGTATCCAACGCCACCGCATCACTGATGCGCAGACGGACCATAGGTCCACGAGCGCATCAGTGATGCTTTTTTTGGCCGCTCTCAGCGTCCGACTGGGGGTTTCGGCCCGCGCCGAGCGAAGCGAGCGGCCCAGATCGAAATCGATCCCGGCGAAACAACGACAGGCGGATCAAGCTGACGAGCCGCGTGGGCGAGGAAGCTTCGGTCCGCCCCCGCCGATCGCGCGAGCGAAGCGAGCTTGCGATTCGATTTCGAGACGGGCCCGAGCGAAGCGAGCGGCCCAGATCGAAATCGATCCCGGCGAAACAACCACAGGCGGATCAAGCTGACGAGCCCCGTGGGCGAGGAAGCTTCGGTCCGCCCCCGCCGATCGCGCGAGCGAAGCGAGCTTGCGATTCGATTTCGAGACGGGCCCGAGCGAAGCGAGCGGCCCAGATCGAAATCGATCCCGGCGGCAAATTACAGAGTCACCCGCAGGCCCGCGCCGCCGTCGATGGTGAGGGTCTGGCCGGTGATCCAGGCGCTGTCGCTGGAGGCGAGGAACGCGACGGCCGCAGCGACGTCCTCCGGCTCGCCGAGGCGCCCGAGCGGGTACCCGGCGATGGCCTTCTCCTCGTCGGACTCGTACAGAGCCGAGGCGAACCGCGTCTTGACCACGGCCGGTGCCACCGCATTGACCCGGACGTTGGGCGCCAACTCGGCGGCCAGTTGCATGGTCAACCCGATCAGGGCCGACTTGCTGACGCCGTAGTACGCGATCCCCGGCGCCGGATTCTGGCCCGCCACCGAGGCGATGTTCACGATCGCTCCCGGCGCGGACGCACCCAGCCCGTGCTCCAGTGCGGCCCGGCTCCACGCGAGGGCGGCCAGCACGTTCACTTCCATGATCTTGCGGGCGATGTCGTGGTCGAGTTCGGTCAGCGGACCGTAGGCCGGGTTGATGCCCGTGTTGTTGACCACCACGTCCAGCGGTCCGTATGCCCGTTCGATGGTCTCGAGCGCCTCGAGCCGGTGCTCAGGGTCATCGGCCCGGCCGGCGATCCCCAGTGCGACGTCGCCACCACCCAGCGCGGCCACGGCCTCCTGTAACGGTTCGGGCTTGCGCGCGGTGATCGCGACCCGGCCGCCCTCGGCCACGATGCGGGTGGCGACGGCGAGCCCGATGCCGCGGCTCGCTCCGGTGATCAGCGCGGTCTTGCCCGTGAAACGACTCATCGGCGCAGCGTATCGACGCGCGGCGCGGCCCTCGGTTCAGGTCGCGGCTCGGACGAGATCGACCACCTGGCGCGGGTGCCGGCTCGACACGATCCAGTACGGCGTGGGGTCGTCGGGATCGTCCACCCAGAGCTGGACACCGGGCCCGATCCACGGCCGGATGGACACGAACGCCGCAGGATCACCCTCGCGGCCCACCACCCGACGCAGGGTCAACTCGTCCAGGGCGATCGCACCGCTGATGTCGGACAGCGGGATGTGCGCGCCGCGGATGCTCAGCTCGCCCTCCGCGATCTCCAGGCTGCCGCGCCCGAACGCCCAGACGATCACCAATGACAGCGGCAGCAGGATCCCGAAGGACAGCCAGTCGGTGATGGCGAGCCCGCTGATGTGGAATTCGCCGGCGAGCAAACCGGCAACGACAAGTCCGGCGCCGTACCACCACAACGGGGGGCGAAGGGCCTCCCGGTAGTGGACCGAACGCGAGGCGTCACTGCTGGCTGACACAGCGTCGAGGGTAGCCTTGCCGCCCGTGGAGCCAGCCCGCCCGGCAGCGACGATGCAGGTGCTCGTCCAACGCCTCGACCCCGGTGTTCCGCTTCCCGCCTACGCGCTGCCCGGCGACGCCGGCGCCGACATCGTCGCGGCCGAGGACCTGCTGCTCCCGCCGGGCGGCCGTGCCGTGCTGCCGACCGGCATCGCCATCGCCGTCCCCGACGGGTACGCCGCGTTCGTGCACCCCAGGTCGGGTTTGGCCGCCCGCGCCGGCCTCGGACTGGTGAACGCACCGGGGACCATCGACTCGGGCTACCGCGGTGAGGTTAAGGTCATCGTGATCAATCACGATCGCTGCTCGGCGCTGCAACTGCGCCGCGGTGAGCGCATCGCTCAGCTGGTGTTCCAGCGGGTCGAGGTGGCGGACTTCGTCGAGGTGACGGAGTTGCCGGCCTCGGCCCGCGGCGTCGGCGGCCACGGTTCGACCGGTGGTGCCGCCGTTTTGAAGGAGGACGTGCGGTAGTGGCACTCGGACGGAAGAAGAGTCGGGCGCCGAAGCGTTCCGAGCGCGCCAAGATCGACGCGACCCCTCCGTGGGAGACCCGGGTGCGCGACGAGCCCCGGCCCACCGCGGGGCCGTACGACGTGCGCGATGCGCCGGACGACGGCATTGCGCGAGCGGACCTCGGCGCGCTGCGGATCCCGGTCGGTGCCCGGCTGAACCTGCAGGTCGAGGTCAACGAGCAGCAGCAGGTGGTCAGCGCCTCGCTCACCTCGCCCGTGTCGGGGACGATGCAGATCGGTCTGTTCGCCGCCCCGCGCAACGAAGGCATCTGGGACGAAGTACGGACCGAGATCGCCGACTCCATGTCGCAGCAGCGCGGCAAGCCGGTCGTGCGTGAGGGCGGTGCGTTCGGGACCGAGTTGACCGGCACGCTGCCGGCCGAGGGTGGGCGCGCCCCGGTACGGTTCATCGGCGTCGACGGCCCCCGGTGGTTCCTACGGGCCATGCTCGTCGGCGCCGCTGCCGACCCGGCCCGCGCTGCAGAGTTCGAGGACGCGTTCCGGCAGATCGTCGTGGTGCGCGGCACGGACCCGCTGCCGGTGCGCGATCCTGTGCCGCTCACCTTGCCGAAGGACGCCCTTCCCGGGGAAGCCGACGGCGCGGAAGGCGGCGACGTCGGTGGCGAGCTCGGCGGCGACGGGAACCGCTGAGCGGCGGTTACGCTTGAGTCGTGGGTAATCGCCTGTCGCTGCGCCATCGCCTGACGGCCAGCACGCACCGGCTCGACGCGGCCGAACTCGAGTCCGACGTCGAGAAGATGCCGTGCGCCAAGATGCGCGACATCGGCCTGGGGGACACTGCGGTCGTCGGCGGGCGTGTGCGGTCGGTGCGGTTCACGCCCACCGCCAACGTGCCGGTGCTCGAGGCCGAACTGTTCGACGGTGCCGATTCCGTTTATCTGGTCTGGCTCGGTCGGCGCCGCATCGCCGGAATCGAACCGGGCCGCAAGCTGCTCGCCCGCGGAAGGGTCGGCGAGCACAACGGCCACCCGGCGATCTACAACCCCTGGTACGAGCTCAAGTGACCGGTTCGTCAGATCCGAAACGGGACCTGCGCGAGACCTACCGCGACCAAGTACGCAACAGCATCGGCGGGTGGTCGGGCACCCTCATCACGGCACTGCCCACCGTCGTGTTCATCATCGTGAACACCTTGACGACCTTGCGGGCGGCGATCATCTCAGCAATCGCTACCGCGGGCGTGCTGGCGCTCTACCGGCTGGTGCGCAAGCAGTCGACCCAGCAGGCGCTGTCCGGCTTGTTCGGCGTGCTGATCGCGGCGCTGATCGCCGCACGTACCGGCCAGGCGCGCGGCTACTTCCTGCTCGGCATCTGGACGAGCTTCCTCTATGCCGTGCCGTTCGCGGTGTCGGCGCTGGTGCGGCGCCCCCTGGTCGGGTACCTCTGGGAGTTTCTCGACCCGTCGCCGCCGGATCCCGCAAACCCCGACCGCCCCTGGTACCGCCGCAAGGAACTGCTGCGCGCCTACACGATCGCCACGCTGATCGGCACCGCGCTGTTCCTGGCGCGGGGGATCGTGCAGGCGACGCTGTACCAGGAGAACGCCACCGGCTGGCTGGCCTTCGCGCGTATCGCGATGGGCTACCCGCTCTACATCGCCGCGGTCGGTGCCGGGTACTGGGTCGTGCGGCGGGTGCGGCATCAGCTGCCGCGCCATCTGAAGGACGAGTTGTCCCACCTGGACGAGAGCGCGCCCCAGCAGGGGAGCCCGACGCCGCCTCCGACGCCGCCGTCGCCCGACGAGTCAGCCGATGACAGCGCCGCGAATCGCCGCTTCCGCTTCCGGTAACGCGACGAAGAGCAGCTCGTCGCCCGACTCGAGTGGTTCCTCCGGCGTGGGCGTGATCACCCGCTGGCCGCGGATGATCGCGACGAGCGCGGCGTCCTTCGGCAGGTCGAGGTCACGCACCGACTTCCCGGCCACCGGCGCGCCGTCGGGCAGGGTGACCTCGACCAGGTTCGCCTGACCCTCGCGCAGCCCGAACAGCCGCACGAGGTCGCCGATCTCAACGGCCTCCTCGACGAGCGCGGCGAGCACCCGCGGCGTCGACACCGCATGGTCGACGCCCCACGCCTCGGTGAAGAGCCATTCGTTGGACGGGTGGTTGATCCGCGCGACGACACGCTGCACGGAGAACTCGGTCTTCGCCAGCAACGAGACGACGAGGTTGACCTTGTCGTCGCCGGTTGCGCCGATGACGACGTCGTACTCCTCCAACGCGGCGTCCTCGAGGTTGACCAGCTCGCAGGCGTCGCCGAGCAACCACTCCGCGCCCGGGATCCGGTCGGGTGTGATCTTGCCCGGCTCCTTGTCGATGAGTAGGACCTCGTGCTTGTTCTGCAACAGCTCGCGGGCGATCGAACGTCCGACCGCGCCGGCGCCGGCGATGGCGACCTTCATTCCGCCACCCCCTGCGGCGCCCGACCGGCGACCTCGCGAAGACGTAGCACGCTGTCCTCCGGGGTGAGCACATGCAGGCTGTCCCCGGCCTGGATCATCATGTCCGGCTTGACCAGCTGCCCCGCCCCGAACCGGGTGAGCAGTCCGACTCGCGAGCCCGCCGCGGTTTCGAAGTCCGCGACCGTCCGGCCGACCCAGGCCTCGTCCGGCGTGACGTGCAACATGGCCACGGCACCGGACGGGTCGCGCCAGGCCTCGGCGGTGATCTCACCCATGACGCTCTTGAGCAGTCGGCTCGCGGTCCACGGCACGGTCGCGACGGTGGGGATGCCCAGCCGCTCGTACACCTCGGCGCGCTTCGGGTCGTAGATCCGGGCAACCACCCGGGACACGTTGAAGGTCTCGCGGGCGACGCGGGCGGCGATGATGTTGGAGTTGTCGCCGCTGCTCACGGCCGCGAACGCGTCGGCCTCCTCGATCCCGGCATTGATCAGGGTCTCGCGGTCGAAGCCGACGCCCTTGATCGTCTTGCCGCCGAAGTCGTCGCCGAGGCGGCGGAACGCCAGCGGATCCTGGTCGATGATGGCGACGCTCTGCGACCGGCGTACCAGCTGCATGGCCAGCGACGAGCCGACCCGGCCACAACCCATGACCACGATGTGCACGAGCGGGACGCTACACAAGCTGGGGATCAATACAAACGCCGCCGTTACCCGCGCGAGACCGGACGCGGATTCGCTGTGCGCCGCATCCATGCGGGATACAAGCGTGCGTATCCTGCCGCACGTGGCGTTGTTACCGCGTGTCCTGAAGCGGGTGATCATCGGCAGCCCGATGTCGTCCGAGTCCGCGGGGCACACTTTGCTGGCCAAACGGCTCGCCCTGCCGATCTTCGCCAGCGACGCGCTGTCGAGTGTCGCCTACGCCACGCAGGAGATCCTGCTCGTGCTGGCCGTCGGCGGCGCGGCGTTCCTCTACCTGGCCCCATGGGTCGCGCTCGCGGTCGTGGTGTTGATGGCGACCGTGGTCGCGTCCTACCGGCAGCTCGTCCGTGCCTACCCCACCGGCGGCGGCGACTACGAGGTGGCGAGCAAGAACATCGGCAGGGCGGCCGGAGTCGTCGTTGCGAGCGCGCTGCTGGTCGACTACGTGATGACCGTCGCGGTGTCGGTGTCCTCCGGCGTGGACAACATCATCTCGGCTGCGCCCTCGTTGCACCACGCCCGGGTGTGGATGGCTGTCGGGTTCGTGGTGCTGCTCACCGCGGTGAACCTGCGCGGCGTGCGCGAGGCCGGGCTGGCCTTCGCGGCGCCGACCTACCTGTTCGCAACCGGCGTGTTCATCATGATCGCCACCGGGCTGTTCCGGACGATCGCGGGCGACGCGCCGGTGTCCGAGAGTGCGAAGTACACCGCCGTGGCGCATCCCGGCTACGGCTCACTGGGTTTTCTCGCGCTGATGTTCTTCGCCCTGCGCGCGTTCTCGTCCGGCTGTACTGCCCTGACCGGGGTCGAGGCGATCGCCAACGGTGTGCCGGCGTTCAAGCCGCCGAAGGCGCGCAATGCTCAGGTCACCCTGCTGCTCATGGGCACGATCGCGGTCACCATGTTCGTGGGGATCACGATGCTCGCGCTGATCTCGAAGGTGCACATCACCGACCCGACCTCCAACTCGTGCGACTTCGCCAACCCGCCGCCGGGCTGCGGACATACGCCCCAGCGCACAGTCATCGCGCAGGTCGCGGGCGCCGTGTTCGGCGGACCGCACTCGGTCGGGTTCTTCTACATTCAGGCCACCACCGCGCTGATCCTGGTGCTCGCCGCGAACACCGCGTTCAACGGTTTCCCGCTGCTCGGCGCGATTCTGGCGCGGGACAAGAACCTGCCGAGCCAGCTGAACAACCGCGGCGACCGGCTCTCGTACAGCAACGGCATCATCATGTTGGGGATCGTCGCCGCGGGCCTGATCGCGATCTACAAGGCCGACGTCACCCGGCTGATCCAGCTGTACATCATCGGCGTGTTCACGTCGTTCACGCTTGGCCAGAGCGGCATGGTGCGGCACTGGAACCGCAACCTGAAAACCGAGCGTGACCCCAATGAGCGGCGCCGCATGATGCGCTCGCGGGCGATCAACGGATTCGGTGCGAGCCTGTCCGGTGTCGTCCTCGTCATCGTGATCATCACGAAGTTCACCAAGGGCGCGTACCTCGTGCTCATCGCGATGCCGATCCTCTACGCCCTGATGCGGGCGATCAACAAGCACTACCAGCGGGTGTCCCAGGAACTGGTCAGCGACGACACCGGGCTGGTGCTGCCGGCCCGCAACCACGTCGTGGTGCTCGTGTCCAAGGTGCACAAGCCGACCCTGCGGGCGCTCGCGTTCGCGAAGGCGACCCGTCCGGACACGCTGACCGCATTGACCGTCAACATCGACAAGGACGACACCCGGGCGTTGATGGCCGAGTGGGAGAAACACGACCTGCCCGTGCCGCTGACCGTCCTCGAGTCGCCCTACCGCGAGGTGAGCCGGCCGATCATCGGCTACGTCAAATCGCTGCGCGAGGACCGGCCGCGCGACATTGTCAGCGTGTTCATCCCCGAGTACGTCGTCGGGCACTGGTGGGAGCAGTTGCTGCACAACCAGTCGGCGCTTCGGCTCAAGGGGCGCCTGCTGTTCCAGCCCGGCGTGATGGTGACCAGCGTGCCGTGGCAGCTCGACTCGAGCTCGGCTGCCCAAGAGCGCGCGATGTCGCGGCCGGACGGTCCCGCGGCGGTGTCACGGCACAAGGTCGGGGCCGGTCCCGGCACGGGTGGCTGACGACTGGACGGGCCGCGTGCTCGACCTCGAGGTCGGCCTGCCGGGCCACGGCGGGTTCTGTGTGGCCCGTGTCGAGGGTCGGGTCGTGTTCGTGCGGCACACGCTGCCCGGGGAGACCGTGCGCGCCGTGGTCACCGAGGACGCCGGGAAGTCGTTCTGCCGTGCGGACGCCGTCGAGGTGATCGTGGCCTCGCCCGACCGGGTCGCTGCGCCGTGCCCGCACGCCGGCCCCGGCCGCTGCGGAGGATGCGATTGGCAGCACGCCTCGGCGGTGGCGCAGCGCCGGCTCAAGGCCGAGGTGGTGCGCGAGCAGTTCCGCCGCCTCGCCGGGCTGGAGGTCGCGCTCGACGAGGTCGAGGCCTTGCCCGGCGGACTGCTCGGCTGGCGCACCCGGGTGACGTTCGCGGTCGACCGGGACGGCACGGTCGGGTTGCATCGTCACCGCTCGCGGGACCTCGAACCGATCAAGGAGTGCCCGCTCGGGGTGGCTGAGGTCGCGCAGGCCCGCCGTCCCCCCGCTGGGGCCACCGGCATCGAAGCCGTCACGGGCGACGGTGAGCAAGGGGCGACGGTGCTCGCCCACCGGCCCGGCCCCGGCCGACAGGCTCGCGGGCGCCGTCCACCCGACCGGGTCAGTGTCGTCTCGGGACCGGAGCGGATTGCGCACCGACTCGGTGCCCGGGTGTTCGACCATGCCGCTGCCGGGTTCTGGCAGGTGCACCCGTTCGCGCTGGAGGTTTTTGCCACGGCCGTGCTCGAGGCGGTCGATCCGCTGCCGGGCGAGACCGCGCTCGACCTGTACGCCGGAGCCGGTCCGCTCACTGCGGTGCTCGCCGAGGCGGTGGGGGCGGACGGACACGTGCTGGGCCTCGAGTCGACCCCGACCGCGGTCGCCGACGCCACTGGCAACCTGGCCGACCTCCCGTGGGCGCAGGTGCATCGGGCTCGGGTCGACCCGGGCACGCTGCGCGCGTTGGACATACGTCCCGATGTCGTCGTGCTGGACCCGCCGCGCGCCGGAGCCGGCGTGGACACCATGCACGCGATCGTCGACCTCGGGCCGCGCGCGATCGGGTATGTGTCGTGCGACCCCGCGACCCTCGCCCGCGACGTGGCGGCCGCGGTGGGTCGCGGGTGGACGCTTCGTCGGCTCCGGGCCTTCGACGCATTTCCGATGACCCACCACATCGAGTGCGTAGCGACCCTTGTCAAGCCCTCTGGAACGCCTTCCGGGGCAGATATCTCGGCCGACACGACAGACTTGCAGCTCCGATGAGACGGGGATGCCCGTACCCTGTGTGGCGTGAGAACCGGAGTAAACGCTGGCCTGCGCTTCGCGGGGCCACGCTGTTCGGCGAGCGTGACTCTGTGAGTGACGTGCTGAGCGGGGTGCACTCGCCCGACGACCTGCGCGGATTGAGTCCCGAGGAACTCGCTCTGCTTGCCGCAGAGATCCGCGACCTGCTCGTGCAGACCGTGTCGCGTACCGGCGGACACCTCGGCCCGAACCTCGGCGCGGTCGAGCTGACGCTGGCCCTGCACCGCAGCTTCGACTCACCCACCGAGCCGATCTTGTTCGATGTGGGCCACCAGGCCTACGTCCACAAGATCCTCACCGGCCGGGCCACGCAGTTCGCGACGCTGCGCCAGAGCGGCGGGCTGTCCGGCTACCCGAACCGCGCCGAGAGCCGGCACGACTGGATCGAGAACTCGCACGCCTCGACGGCGCTGTCCTACGCCGACGGTCTGGCCAAGGCATTCGCGATCCGCGACGAGCGCCGCCCCGTGGTCGCCGTGGTCGGCGACGGCGCGCTCACCGGCGGCATGTGCTGGGAGGCGCTCAACAACATCGCCTCCGGCGACCGTCCGGTCATCATCGTGATCAATGACAACGGGCGCTCGTACTCGCCGACGATCGGTGGCCTGGCCGAGCACCTGGCCAAGCTGCGGCTCCGGCCCGGCTACGAGAAGATGCTCGGCCGGGTGCGCGGCGCGCTGGAGCGCACCCCGTTGGTCGGGTCGCCGATCTTCGACGCGCTGCACGGCATGAAGCGGGGCATCAAGGACCTCGTCGCGCCACAGGGGATGTTCGAGGACCTCGGGCTGAAGTACCTGGGCCCGGTCGACGGCCACGACCTCGACTCGCTCGAGACGGCGTTCGCCCTGGCCCGCGGCTTCGACGGGCCGGTGATCGTGCACTGTGTGACCCGCAAAGGCTACGGCTACGCGCCCGCCGAGAACGACCAGGCCGACCAGATGCACCAGTCGCGCGGGTTCGACCCGGAGACCGGCGTTGCGCTGGCCAGTTCCGGTCGCACCTGGACGAACGTGTTCGCCGACGAGCTGGTGCGGCTCGGTGAGGAACGCGACGACGTCGTGGCGATCACTGCCGCGATGTGCGAGCCCACCGGGCTCGGCGAGTTCAATCGCTGCTTCCCGGACCGCACCTTCGACGTCGGCATCGCCGAACAGCACGCGGTCACCTCCGCCGCGGGTCTCGCTTCCGGCGGGCTGCACCCGGTGGTGGCCGTGTACGCCACGTTCCTGAACCGCGCTTTCGACCAGGTGCTGCTCGACGTCGCGCTGCACAAGCTGCCTGTCACGTTCGTGCTCGACCGGGCGGGCCTCACCGGCGACGACGGCCCGTCGCACAACGGTGTCTGGGATCTCGCCATCCTCGGCGTCGTGCCGGGCGTGCGTATCGCCGCCCCGCGCGACGAGACCCGGCTGCGTGCCCAACTGCGCCAGGCGATCAGCTACTCCGACGGCCCCACCGTCGTCCGGTTCCCGAAGACGCCGTTGCCTGCCGACGTACCTGCCGTACGCACGATCGGCCGGCTCGACGTGCTGGCAGAGCAAGGCAGCGACGACAACGACGTGTTGGTGATCGCTGTCGGCGCCACAGCCACCGACGCACTGGCTGCCGCCGGCGCCGTCCGCGACGCCGGTTTCACGGTTCGGGTCGTCGACCCCGGCTGGGTGACGCCGGTTCCCGAGGACCTCGTCCGATTGGCCCGCCGAGCGCAGCTCGTCGTCACTGTGGAGGACGGCAGCGCGGCCGGGGGAGTAGGCACCCGGATCGCTCAGGCCGTGTCCGCCGCCGGCGTCGCCGCGCCGGTGCGGCAGATCGGTGTCCCGGCCCGGTTCCCGGCCCACGGCAAGGTCGCCGACGTCAAGTCGTGGGCCGGCCTGACCGGTCAGGACATGGGGCGGCGCATCGTCGAGTGGGCTGTTCTCGTTTGTCCCCACAGTGATCCGGAAAGCGATGTTGCGGCGCCTGGCGGTGCCGCGGAATCCGCGCAGCCCGGGCATGACTCGGAGCACGGTGTGCCTGCAAAGGGAGATCAGTGATGCGGATCCTCGTCGTGGAGGATGAAGTCCAGCTCGCGGAGGCCGTGGCGCGTGGCCTGCGGCGGGAGGGGATGGCCGTCGACGTGGCGACCGACGGCGACGATGGCTACCGCAAGGCGTCGCTGACCCGCTACGACGTCGTGGTCCTCGACCGTGACCTGCCCGGCATGTCGGGGGACGAGATCTGTCGCAAGCTCACCGACGAAGGCATTTTGACCCGGGTGATGATGCTGACGGCGAGCGGGACGGTCGAGGACAAAGTGGCCGGGCTTGCCCTGGGCGCCGACGACTATCTGCCCAAGCCGTTCGCGTTCGCCGAGCTTGTCGCGCGGGTGCGCGCCTTGGGTCGGCGCACCACTCCGGCGGCCCCGCCCGTCCTCACCGCGGCCGACATCGAGCTCGATCCGGCCAAGCGCACGGTCACCCGCCGCGGCGATCTCATAGAGCTCACCCGCAAGGAATTCGGCGTTCTGGAGACCCTGCTCACCGCCCAGGGCGCGGTTGTCAGCAGCGAAGAACTGCTGGACCGTGTATGGGACGAAAACGCCGACCCTTTCACTACGACGGTCCGAGTGACCATGATGACGTTGAGGAGGAAGCTGGGCGAGCCGCCGATCATCGACACGGTGGTCGGTTCGGGATACCGGATCGACCCGGGTGTGGTGGGGGCGGCGACGGAGCCCGGCACGGGAGACGGGAACGAGTAGGTGTCGCTGTTCCGTCCTACGCTGCGCCTGCGGATGGCGCTGCTGTACGGCGGACTTGTCCTGTTGGTGGGCATTTCGCTACTTGTCACCTCGATCGTCCTGTTGAACTCGGCGATCAAGCACATCGATGTCTTCAGTAACTCGGCCGGCTCGATCCACTACGTCGATCCGCAGGGGCACAAGCACGTCACCAGCGGCGCGCAGCTCGCCCACGCCGTGCAGCACAACGCACAGAGCTACCTGTTCACCGCCGGATTCATCTTCTTCGGCATCGTCGTAGTCATCGGAACGATCGGCGGCTATCTGCTCGCCCGGCAGGCGCTGCGTCCGATCGCCAAGCTGACCCAGACCGCCCGAGCCCTGTCGACCGAAACCCTCGGCCAGCGGGTCAACCTCGGTGGCCCGGATGACGAACTTCGCGAGCTGGCCGACACCTTCGACGAGATGCTTGCCCGCCTGGACGCCGCGTTCGACAGCCAGCGGCTGTTCGTGGCGAACGCGTCCCACGAGCTGCGCACCCCGCTGTCGGTGATCCGCACCGAGCTCGAGGTCACGCTGTCCGACCCGGACGCCGACGCGGCCGAACTGCGCCGCATGGGCCAGGTCGTAGCGAGCGCTGCGGAGCGGGCGCAGCGGCTGGTGGCCTCACTGCTCACGCTTGCCCGGCTGCAGGCCGTCGAGTCAGGTGACCTCGAAGTGACCGAGCCGGTCAACCTGGCTTCGCTGATCCCGGACGTAGTCGACGCCGTCGCCGCCGAGGCCGAGGCGAAGGGCGTGAAGATCGAGAAGGAGATCGAGCCGGCGGTCACGGTCGGCGATCCGCGCCTGCTCGAGCGGCTGGTCGGCAACCTCGTCGAGAACGCGATTCGGCACAACGTTCCGAACGGCTGGTTGCGGGTCACCACCGGCCAGACCGCCGAACGGGTCTGGCTGCACGTCGCGAACGGCGGTTCGCAGATCGCCTCGTCGGATGTCGAGGCCCTGTTCGAGCCGTTCCGCCGCGGGGGTCGGCTTCGCACCGCGACCCGCGGCGCCGGACTGGGGCTGGCAATTGTGCGGCTGATCGTCGACGCCCATCACGGCAAGCTGCAGGCCGCGGCACCGCCGTTCGGAGGGTTGGCAATCCGGATCGAGCTGCCGCGCTACCGCGTCAGCGCGCCCGAGCCGGCGACCGAAGGCGGCGCCGGAGCGCATCGCCTTTCCGTCGCCGGCTGAGTCTTGGCCTTGTAGCAGGGCCGCCGACGGCGTGTCTCCCGGCCGGCCGGCCAAGCCTGGCTAGGACGTCGCGGTCAACGCGGTGGCCAGACCCGCCGCGGCCAGCTCGATCTGCCACGGACGGGCGCCGAGCTCGCCCAACTGCGCACGCACCGACAACTCGTCGACCGGCGAGTCCGGCCGCCACGCCAGGCGTCGTACGACGTCGGAGGCGAGCAGGTTCTGTGCAAGCACCGAGTGCTGCTCGGCCAAGGCGGTGACGAGATCGCGGCAGGCGGCCAGCCGGGCTGCGGCGGCCGGATCGCGCTCACGCCAGCGCGCGGGCGGCGGGATGCCGTCGCCGCCGCCGCCGGTCAGTGGCGGCAGCTCGGGGTCCGGCAGCGCCAGCGCCGCGTCGACCGCCCTGAACCATCGGTCCAGCTGCCGCTTCTGTCGTGGTCCGCCGAAGACGCGCAGCGCCGCCAGGTCGGCGGGCCGCCTGGGCTGTCGTACTGCGGCGTCGATGATCGCGGAGTCGGGCAACACCCGGCCCGGTGCGATGTCGCGCTGCGCGGCGTAGGAGTCCCGCTCGTACCACAACGACCGGACCACGCCGAGCTGGCGCCGGTTGCGCAGCTTGTGGATCCCGGACGTGCGCCGCCACGGATCGAGCCGCCGCGGGGCCGGCGGGGCGGTCCGGACGGCCTCGAACTCCTGCGCGGCCCACTCGTCCTTGCCCGCTGCCGCAAGCTGTTCGGCCAGCGCGTCGCGCAGCGGGATCAGCAGCTCGACGTCCAGGGCGGCATAGACCAGCCACGAGTGGGGCAGCGGACGGGTCGACCAGTCGTCGGCCGAATGGCCCTTCTCCAGGCGGACCCCGAGGTGCTGCTCGACCATCGTCCCCAGCGCGACGCGCTCCTCGCCGAGCAGCCGGCCGGCGAGCTCGGTGTCGAACAGGCGGCGCGGGTGCAGGCCTACCTCGGCCAGGCACGGTAGGTCCTGGTTCGCGGCGTGCAGGATCCATTCGACGCCGTCCAACGCCGCGTTGAGCGAGGTCAGCGCGGGCAGCGAGATCGGGTCGATCAGGGCCGTGCCCGCGCCCTGGCGGCGCAGCTGCACGAGGTAGGCGCGCTGGCTGTACCGGTACCCCGAGGCGCGCTCGGCGTCGACCGCGACCGGACCCGAGGCGGACACCATCGCCGCGACGAGCTCGTCGAGCGCCTGGGCGGACTCGATCGGGTCGGGCACTCCCTCGGCGGGCTCACTGAGCAACGGCGCGGTCGGTTCCGGCGGTTCGGCGGCGGTCCCCTCCGTCGTCACGTCAGGACGGGGTCAGCATGGTGACGCCCTCCGGCGGCAGTCCGGCTGCCAGGCACAGGGTGTCGATGAAGGCCTGCAGGTGCGGCGCCATCTCCGGCGTCTCGGCCGTCCAGCTTGCCCGCAACTCCAATGACACGGCGGTACTCGGGCCGGCCAGGTCGCCGAAGCGGGTGGACGTGGTCTGGGTGACCGTGCCGCCGGCGGCCCGGAAGGCGGCGTGGCGCTCGGCGAGGGCGCCGATCAGCCAGCTCCACCCGACCGCGGGAAGCATCTCGTCGGTGCCCATCTGCTGGTCCAGTTCGGCCGACGCGAACGCGACCAGCCGCAGCACCCCTTCCCAGGCGTCGACCCCTTCCGGGTCGTGCAATAGCACCAGCCGACCGGTCGCAAGCTCCTCGCCGCCCGGCCCGCGGACGTCGGCGGAGATCGCGTAGCTCCAGGGGGCGAGCCGCTGCGGCGGCCGGAGCGGCTCGACGCGGACTTCGGGGCGGACGGGTGTGCCGGTCAGGCTGGCGACGGCGGCGCGGAAGATCTCCGGACGAGGGGTTTCCTCGGCCGTGGCGGAGCCGCTGCGCTGCTCGTCCATCTTCGCGTCCATCTTCGCGTCCATCTTCGTCGCTCGGGACACGGGTGTCAGCATCACGCCGTCCGCGCAGACGCGGCGGTGACGGGATCGATGAACAGTGCGCCGCCGCAATCGAGGCACATCCGCTCGGAGGCGTCGATGTCACCGTCCGGGTAGTCGGTGCTGAAGTCCGGCACAACCATCGTCCCGGCGTGACCGCACACGGGGCAGTCGACAGGGGTGTAGTCGTAGTCAGGCGTGACAGACATGGGCTCACATTCGCACGCACCAACGACGATCGCGGGAGGCGCGCCGAAGTCGGGGTCCCCGCGGAATCGCCACGCTTCCACGCGATTTCGTGGGGTCGCTGCATGGGAGGATGGAGGGCGATGTCCGACTCGTTGCTCGTGCGCGCCGCCACCGGCCGACCCGGCCCACATCCACCGGTCTGGTTCATGCGGCAGGCCGGCCGTTCGCTGCCGGAATACCGGGCGTTGCGCGCCGGAACGGCCATGCTGGACGCCTGCCGCGACCCGGACACAATCACCGAGGTCACCCTGCAGCCGGTCCGTCGGCACGGGGTGGACGCCGCGATCTTCTTCTCCGACATCGTGGTGCCGCTCGTGGCGATCGGCGTCGGTGTCGACATCGTCCCGGGGGTCGGCCCGGTCGTGGAGAAGCCGATCCGCTCGGTCAGCGATCTGGACGCATTGCGCGCACTCGACCCGTCCGACGTCCCCTACATCACCGAGGCGGTGCGGTCGCTGGTCGCAGCGCTCGGCGACACCCCGTTGATCGGGTTCGCCGGCGCCCCGTTCACCCTCGCGTCGTACCTGGTCGAGGGCGGCCCGTCCAAGGATCACGCCCGTACCAAGGCGCTCATGCACGGCGACCCGGCGCTGTGGCATGCGCTGGCGGGCCGGCTTGCCGTGATCTCGCGGGAGTTCCTGCGCGTGCAGATCTCGGCCGGCGCGTCGGCGGTGCAGTTGTTCGACTCGTGGGCCGGTTGCCTGTCGCGGGCGGAGTACGAGCAGTACGTGCAGCCGCACAGCCGTGCGGTGCTCGAACCACTCGCCGGGCTCGTTCCGCGGATCCATTTCGGGGTGGGGACGGGCGAACTGCTCGCCGCGATGCGCGCGGCCGGGGCCGAGGTCGTCGGCGTCGATTGGCGGGTGCGGCTGGACGAAGCCGCCTGCCGGCTCGGGCCGGGTGCCGTGGTGCAGGGCAACCTCGACCCGGCGCTGCTGCAGGCGGACTGGCCGGTCATCGAGGCCGAGGTGCGCCGCGTCGTCAACGAGGGACGGGCGGCGGCCGGCCACATCTTCAACCTGGGGCACGGCGTGCCGCCGGACACCGACCCCGACGTCCTCACCCGCATCGTCGCCCTCGTCCACACCCTGTGACCGGCTTGGCCCCGTTGCAGGGTCTTTCGCGGCGTGTCGCCCTGCTGGCGGGCCAAGCATGAGCGTTGCCGTCGTCGGAGGCGGGATCTCGGGGCTCGCCGCCGCCTGGACCCTCGCAGCCACCGACGAGGTCGTCGTGCTCGAAGCGGCGCCGCGCGTCGGTGGCAAGCTGCAGGTCGCGCCGATCGCGGACATCCCGGTCGACGTCGGCGCCGAGGCGATGCTCGCGCGCCGTCCGGAGGGGGTCGGTCTGCTCACCGAACTCGGGCTGCAACCGATCGCCCCGTTGACAACGTCAGCATGGGTGCGGGCCGGAGGCGGGTTGCATGCCCTCCCGGCCCGCACCATGCTCGGCATTCCGGCCGACACCGAGGCGCTACGCGCATCCGGCGTGCTCAGCGAACACGCGGTTGAGCGAGTGGCGGCCGAACCGTTCCTGCCGCCGATGCCGCCGTTGCGCTCGGACGTGGCCGTCGGCGCGCTGGTGCGCGAGCGGCTCGGCAACGAGGTCGCCGACCGGCTGGTCGAGCCGCTGCTGGGCGGCGTGTACGCCGGCCGGGCAGACGCGCTGTCGCTGCAGGCTGCTGTCCCGGGTGTGTATGCCGCTCTGGGCGACGGGGGATCGCTGGTCGGTGCCGCCCGCTCGCTGCTTGACGGTGCGCCGGCCTCGTCCGACCCGGTGTTCGCATCGCTGCCCGGGGGGCTCGGGCGACTGCCGCTCGCGCTGGCCGAGTCCGGCCGGTTCGAGGTGCGGACCGGCGTGACGGTGCGCTCGATCCGCCGTGACCGCAGCGGATTCGTCCTCGACTGCGGCGCGGTGCCGATGGGCTACGAGTTGCGCGCGGACCGGGTGGTCGTCGCGACACCGGCGGCGAAGTCGGCTCGCATGCTGGCTTCGCTCGCGCCCGAGGCAGCGCGTGATCTGGCAGCGATCGAGAGCGCGTCCGTGGCGATCGTGACGTTCGCCTTCCGCGACGTCGACCTACCGGCGGGCAGCGGGTTGCTGATCGGCGCGAGGGAGGGGCTGGCCGTCAAGGGCGTGACGATCACCTCGCAGAAGTGGCCGCTTGCGACCGGTGGGCTGGTCGTGCTGCGGGCCTCGATCGGACGGGCGGGAGACGCACAACTCCTGCAGCGGCCCGACGCGGAGCTGACTGCGCTGGTGCGCCACGAGCTGGGCGTGTTGCTCGGCATCACCGCCGACCCGGTCGACATCTTGGTTACCCGGTGGGGCGGCGCCTTGCCGCAGTACGCCGTCGGGCACGTCGAACGCGTGGCTCGGATCCGGGCCGCGGCCGATGCGGTACCGGGCCTGGCGATCTGCGGCGCCACCTTCGACGGCGTGGGCATTCCTGCGTGCATCGCGTCCGCGCAGGCCGCTGCCACCCGTTTGGGACAATGAGGCCATGGCCGACGGCAAGGCAGCACGCGAACTGAACGACGTCATCCGCTACACCGCCTGGTCGGTGTTCAAGGTGTCCCGTCCGATCGGCGAGGGCGACCGCACCTGGCTGGTCCGCGAGGTCGAAGCGTTGTTCGATCAGTTGGCGGCCAAGGACGTCGTCATCCGCGGCACCTACGACGTGTCGGCACTTCGGGCCGACGCCGACCTGATGATCTGGTGGCACGCGCCGTCCGCGGACGACCTGCAGGAGGCCTACTCGCGGTTCCGCCGCACGGCCGTCGGCAGCCACCTCGAGCCGGTGTGGTCGAACATGGCGCTGCACCGCCCGGCCGAGTTCAACAAGAGCCACATCCCGGCGTTCCTCGCCGAGGAGCAGGCGCGCAACTACGTCTGCGTGTACCCGTTCGTCCGTTCGTACGAGTGGTACCTGCTGCCCGAGCCCGAGCGACGCGCGCTGTTGGCCGAGCACGGTCGGATGGCGCGCGATTACCCGGACGTCCGGGCGAACACGGTGTCGTCGTTCGCGCTGGGCGACTACGAGTGGATGCTGGCCTTCGAGGCGGACGAGCTGCACCGCATCGTCGATCTGATGCGGCACCTGCGCGGATCCGAGACTCGTCGGCATGTGCGGCTGGAGGTGCCGTTCTACACCGGCCGCCGCCGCGAGATCGCCGAGCTGGTAGACGCCCTACAGTAAGGCGCTGCGCCCAACTTTTGGCGGCCTGCCGTCATATTTCGGGGCTGGCCGCCAAAACTGGAGGTGGCGGGTCAGGCAGGCGCCTCTTCGAAGGTCAGCGAGATCGAGTTGATGCAGTAGCGCAGGTCGGTCGGAGTGCCGTACCCCTCGCCCTCGAAGACGTGCCCCATGTGGCTGTGGCAGTTCGCGCAGAGGACCTCGGTGCGGGCCGTGCCCCAACTGCGGTCGGTGCGTTCGATGACGCGGTCGCCGGCGAGCGGGCTGAAGAAGCTCGGCCAACCGCAGTGCGAGTTGAACTTCTCGGTGCTGCGGAACAGTTCGGCGCCACAGGCGCGGCACCGGTACACACCCACCTGGTGGTTGTCGGTGTACTCGCCGATGAAGGCGCGCTCGGTGCCCGCCTTGCGCAGTACGTCGTACTCCTCAGGCGAGAGCTGGGCGCGCCACTCGGCGTCAGATTTGGTGATCGGAGGCGCTGGCAGGTCCTTGGATCGCATGTCTGTCACAACACCCCGAGAATGCCGACGATTCCGAACATGATGGTCGCGGCAACACTGAGCAGTATCAGGCAGACGACCGTCTTTGCCGCAGTGCGACGCCAACCCGTCAGCCGGACGAGCCCGCTGCCGAACGCGGCGAGATTCTGCAACTCGCCATCGACGCTGTTGGGGTTGGCGGTGCGTCCCCACGCGCCGTCGACGTACGGCGATGCCCAGGACGGGTCACCGTCCTCGTCCATCGAGTCCTCGCGGGTTGCATCCACCACGAGTCGAATGTACGCGCGGCCGGGTATTGGGAGCTGCGGTTCAGCCGAGATCCTGTGGCTCGACGTCCGCAGGCACCTGCCAGTTCGCCTTGTTCATGCGGGACGGCTGCACACGCGGCGGCTCGCCCGGCATCTTCGGATAGTTCGGCGGGTACGGCGCGTCGCCCACGCCCTCGCCTTCATCGCGGTCGGCCCACTCGAGCAGCGCCTCGATGTCCCACACCGCGTCGTCGATCCCGGCATGCACGTCGCCCAGCGAGGCGAACCGGGCCGGCATGGTCGCGATCGTGAAGTCGCGCATCTCGACATGTGGCAGCTCGTCCCACGTCACCGGTGCCGACACCGGACCCCACGGCTTGCCGCGCACCGAGTACGCCGACGCGATGGTGCGGTCCTTGGCGTTCTGGTTGTAGTCGAGGAAGATCGCGCCGGCCGGACGCTCTTCCTTCCACCAGGCCGTCGTCACCAGCGACGGCGCGCGCCGCTCGACCTCGCGCGCGAACGCCAACGCGGCGCGACGCACCTCGCGGAAGCCGAACCGCGGCTCGACCCGGACGTAGACGTGCACGCCCTTCGAGCCCGATGTCTTGGGCCACCCGACCGCGCCAAGCTCGTCGAGAACCTCGTGCACGACCACTGCAGCCCGCTTTGCCTCGGCGAGCCCGGCGGACGGTCCGGGGTCGAGGTCGATCCGCAGCTCGTCCGGCCGTTCCACCGCGGCCCGCCGGGTGTGCCAGGGATGGAACTCGACGGTGGACATCTGCACCGCCCACGCGACCGCGGCCAGCTCGGTGACGCACAGCTCGTCCGCGGTGCGTCCGGACGGGAAGCTGACCTCGGCGGTCTCGACCCAGTCAGGCGCTCCCTTGGGCAGTCGCTTCTGGTAGATCTTCTCGCCGTCGACGCCCTCCGGGTAACGGTGCAGCATGCACGGGCGCTCGCGCAGCGCGCGCACGATCCCGTCCGCGACCGAGCTGTAGTAGTTGACGAGGTCGAGCTTGGTCTCGCCGCGCTCGGAGAAGTACACGCGGTCCGGATTGCTGATCCGGACGGTCCGCGTGCCCACCTCGATCTCGACCGCCGGCGAAGGCATGCCACGGACGGTATCGCGCCCCGCTGTGGGCCGGTGCCGATCTGCCGTCCCGATGGCGTCGTGGTCGCTGCCTATGCTCGGCGCATGCAGTTGGAGTTCGCCGGCGAGATCTGGTTCTGGAAGGGGCCGGCGCCGCACCACTTCGTGACCGTCCCCGACCAGCAGTGCCGTGAGCTGGCGGACGTGTCGAGGGAGATCACCTACGGCTGGGGGATGATCCCGGTCCGGGCGCAGATCGGCGACACCGAATGGACGACGTCGTTGTTCCCGAAGAACGGCAAGTACATCGTCCCGATCAAGGTCGCGGTGCAGCGCGCCGAAGACCTCGAGCTCGGCGACGTGGTCACGCTCCGCCTGGTCGTCTGAAAACTGGGTACCCGGTACCGATTTGCCGTTCGCCGCGCGACGGCACCGTTGAGCCCACCATCATCCGGAAGGGGCACGACGATGTCACTGTTCATGGACGTTCACGACCTCGGCGAGGTCACCATGGCCGACGTGGCCAAGGCGCACCAGGCCGACCTGGCGGTGCAGGACGGCCACGGCGTGAACTACCTGCGGTACTGGGTCGACGAGCAGAACGGCAAGGTGTTCTGCTTGGTCGATGCACCCTCGGCCGAAGCGGCATCGACGGTGCACCGGGAGGCACACGGCCTGGTGGCCGACCACCTCTATCCGGTGCAAGAAGGGACGTAGTCGCCCTACGATCGCCGGCGTGGCGCTGCTCGAGCGGGACGAGCTCATCGCCCGCTTGCGCGGCGCAGCCGCGACGCGGAGCCGGTGAGCTGAACCTTCAGAGCGTGATCAGGACGACCGACACGGCGGCGAGCCCGAGGCCGTACCGCTGGGTGGTGCTGGTGTGTTCGCGCAGCACCACCACCGCGAGCAGCACGGTCATCGCGGGGTAGAGCGCGGTCAGCACGCTGGCGAGCGACAGCAGTCCGGACCGTGCCGCGAGCAGGAAGAACATGTTGGCCAGGGCGTCGCAGGTGCCCGCCGCCAGAGCGATGGCGAGCGGGCGACCGCGCACGACGGCGAACGAACCCATCGCGGCAGCGAGCGGGACGACTGCGATCGCCGAGGCGATCCGCGATACCAGTAACGGCCACAGCCCGGAGTCGTGGCCCGCGCGGGCGAGGAAGACGAAGTAGAACCCGAACCCGATCCCGGACACGAACGCCAGCGCGATGACCCGCGGATGAATGCGTCCGTACGGGTGATCCTCGCTGGTGCGCGAGACGAGCACGACCGCTGCGAGGCCGATCACGATGCCCGCCCAGGCCGAGGCCGCGGGACGCTCGCCGCCGCCAACGCCGACGAAGACAGGGACGATCGCCGCGAGCACGGCGGTGACGGGCGAGATCACGTTCATCGGCGCGGTGACCATCAGCTGATACATGATCGAGACCCCGAGCAGCCCGGACAGTCCGCCCGCGGTGCCGAACAGCACCGCCCGGGCGGTGAGCGTGCCGGGGAAGAACGGCATCATCAGCGCCATCAGCACCGCGCCGACCGGGTAGCTGTACAGCAGGATCGTGACGGCGCTGTGCGCACGTGACGCGAGACCGCCGGCGAAGTCACCGATGCCGTAGAACGCAGCAGCGAGCAGCCCGAGGACGACGGTCACTACCCGACGCTACCGACCTGCCCAGGGTTGGCCGCGCAGCAGGGCGACACGCCGCGGGCGGCCCTGCTACGGGGCCAAGACGGTCAGGGTTTGGTGAGAGTCAGCTGCGCCACGTCGAGGTAGCCGGTACGGAAACCCGCCTCGGAGTAGGCGAGGTAGAGCGACCACATCCGTCGGAACGTCTCGTCGAACCCGAGCGACGCGACGGACTGCCAGTGCTCCTCGAACCGGACGCGCCACCTGCGCAGGGTCTCGGCGTAGTGGCGTCCGAAGCTGTACAGATCCGAGATCCGCAGCGCGGTGTGCGCCTTGATCGTGCGGTCGATCGCCTCGACCGATGCGAGCTGCCCGCCGGGGAAGATGTACTTGCGGATCCACGTGTAGGTGTCGCGGGTCGCGAGCACGGTGTAGTCGTCCTGCAGGATCGCCTGCAGCCCGACCCGTCCGCCCGGCGCGAGCGACCGGTCGAGCGTGTGGAAGTACACCGGCCAGTGGTTCGCCCCGACGGCTTCGATCATCTCGACGCTGACCACCGCGTCGTAGACGCCCTGCGCGTCACGGTAGTCGCGCAGTTGCACGTCGACGCGGTCGGCGGCGCCCTCGGCGGCGACCCGGGCGCGGGCGAGTTCGGCCTGCTCGGTGGAAATGGTCAGGGAGGTGACGCGGGCGCCCCGCCGCGCCGCGCGGATGGCCAGCTCGCCCCAGCCGGTACCGATCTCGAGCAGCCGGGTGTCGATGCCCACGCCGGCGGTGTCGAGCAGCCGGTCGATCTTACGGCGCTGGGCGACCGCGAGGTCCTCGTCGGAGCCGTAGGGCTCGCCGTTGAACACCGCCGAGGAGTACGTCATCGATTCGTCGAGGAAGGTCTTGAACAGCGCGTTGGACAGGTCGTAGTGGTGGTGGATGTTGTTGCGCGCGCCCTCGACCGTGTTGTCGTGCGACTGGGGCACCCGGTTGAGCACCGCGTGCCGGAGCCGGTGGAAGATCGCCGGGACCAGGTCGCGCAGATTCGCCGCGAACGCCGTCAGCACGCCGGTGAGATCGTCGGTCGTCCAGTCGCCGGCCATGTAGGCCTCGCCGAACCCGATCGTCCCGGTGGCACCGAGGCGTGCGAAGAAGGCCTGTGGGTGCACCAGCTGCATGACAGGGGCGTCGGCCTGGCCGCCGCCGTAGCTGCGGCCGCCCGGCTCGACCACTCGAAGCGGCAGCCGCCCCGCGGCGCGGTGGAAGACCCGCCGCGCGATCGTCGTGCGGATCGGTGGGTGCGGCACGGTGGCGACGTCCGGCCAGAGCTCGGGGTCCACCGCGCAGGGACGGGTGGTTGTCGACGGGGTTCGATCGACGATCGTCATCTGTCACTCCCTCCGGCCTCGGGCCCGACCGGCGGGGCCCGTTTGCTCAGCTCAATCACACGACGAATTCAGGTTGCCCGGCAAGGGCCCCGGTCAACACATTCGTGACTTCGGCAGGTTCGGATCCGTTCGGGGGCACGCCGAGCAGCGTCCCGATGACGAATCCGGTCGCCAACTGGTGCCACACACCGGCGCGGCGCAGCATTGCGTGCCGTTCGCCGGCCACCCGCACGTAGGTCACCGATTCGGCGACCTGCTCGGCACTACGGGCGAAATTCGCGGTGGCCCGCGGGTCGGTCATCCGGTCGCTGTCGCCGTGCACCAGCAGCACGCGGCGTCCTTCGACCCCACGAACCGGATCGCCCGGCTCGATCCAGGGCGCGAGGCCGACCACCGAGCGCACCGAGTCGTGTCCCGCGGCGTAGATCGCCGCCCGTCCGCCCATGGAGTGGCCGACCAGCGCGACCGGAACGTCCGGGAACCGGACGCCGAGCTGGTCGAGTGCCCACAGCGTGTCCGGCACGGGCGAGCGCTCGGCGCCGTTCCAGCCGCGCACGCGATAGCGCACCTGGGCGACGACGAGGCCGGCACGGGCATGTCGGCGCAGGGCTGTCACGAACGGGCGCATCCGCAGCACGGCGAGCTGGTGCGCGCGAACCGGCAGGTGGCTGCGGGACCGCCCGCCGTGCAGCACGAGCGCGATGCCGCGGACAGGGCCGCCGGCCGGCGCGAGCAGGAGCTTGGGTTCACTCATTCGGCGGGACAGACCTTGTGGACGGGCGGCAGGCTGCCGCGGATGAGGTAGGCGTTGACGGCATTGTCGACGCAGTTGCTGCCGCTCAGGTAGGACGTATGGCCCTCACCGTTCCAGCTGAGCAGGCGGGCATGGCCCAGGGCCTGGGTCAGGTGCACGGCACCGAGGTACGGCGTCGCCGGGTCGTGCAGGTTGCCGACCACGAGGACGGGCTTCGGGGTGGCGGCGGCGGGCGAGGGGATCGGCGCGCGGTGCGGTTGCCAGCCGGCGCAACCCAGCAGGGAGCCGGCCATGTCCGCACCGAAGATCGGGTACTTCTTCGCCCAGGACTTTGCCGTGGCCACCACGTGGGCCGTGCTGGGCGGCTTGTGCAGCGGCGCGTCGTTGCAGCTGATGACGCTGTTCGCATCGATCAGGTTCGAGTAGTGCCCGTCGGCCTGGCGCTGGTTGTAGCGGTCGGCCAGGTGCAGCAGCTCGGTGCCGTCGCCGCGGCGGGCGGCGACCAGCGCGTCGCCGAGCGTGGGCCACTCGCTGCGCGAGTACATCGCCTCGGCTATGCCGGTGCTCGCGAGCGATTCGGTCAGCGTCCGGCCGCCGAGACTGGTCGACAGCGGCTTGCTCCGGGCGCTGGACAGGAGTGCCACCGCTGCCCGGGTGGGGTCGCCGAGTTGCGCGCACGTCTGGGCCGTGCGGCACCAGGCCGCGAATTGTCCGTACGCGCTCTCGAACCCCTTGAGTTGGGTCTGCGGGTCCTGGACGTTTCGCGACTTCGGGTCCACCGCGCCGTCCAGGACGAAGGTGTGCACCTGCTTCGGGAACAGGTGCGCGTAGGTCCAGCCGAGCTCGGTGCCGTACGAGAAGCCCAGGTAGTTCATGACGTTGTCGCCGACCGCCTGCCGGATCTGGTCCATGTCCCTGGCGGTGTTGACCGTGTTGTAGTAGCGCAGGCTGGGGCCGATGGCCCGGGCGCAGGCCTGAGCGTATTGGCGCGACAGGGCAGCCGACTGCATGACGCCGGCCCGCGTGGTGAGGTCGGGGGAGGCCGCGCTGAGGCGGTCCTTCTCCTGGTCGCTGAGACACCGCAGCGCGCCGGATTCGGCCACTCCGCGTGGGTCGAAACCGATCAGGTCGTAGTGCTGCAGCACCTGCGGCGACAGCTTGCCCAGGATGCCGAGGGCCAGCTCGACACCCGACGCGCCCGGGCCGCCCGGATTGACCAGCATCGACTGCACGGGCGCGTTGTGGTCGTCGATGTCGTGCACCTTAACGAGCGCGAGCGTGATGGTCTGGCCCTGCGGGCGGGTGTAGTCGAGCGGCACCTGCAGGTGAGCGCACCCGAACCGGATCTCGTCGCGCAGCGTGGCGGGCACCTGAATGCCCAGCGACAGCAGTTGGGACGTGCAGTCGACGTACTGGATCGGGGCGGGGACGGGCGTGCCCGGCACGCCGCTGCCGAGCCGGTACCCGGTGCCGTCGATGCCGCCGCTGCACGCGGTCACGACGGCGAGCACCACTGCGAGCACCACTGCGAGCACCACTGCGAGCACGACGTCGACGCCGACGGGCAGGCGGCGACGCGGCGATGGCACGCTTCGACGGTACTTGACCACCGATGCCACTCAGCGCGACGCGAAGTGTTCCAGCACCAGGGCCTGCACCTCGCCCATCACGAAGCCCAGCGCCGCGCCGACCGTGATCAGGATCCACTCGTCCTGTTCGAAGGCGGGACGGATCAATGCCTCGAACTGCCGCTCGTCGAGGCGCTGCATCTTGTCGCGCAGCACGTTGCGGATGTCCATGGTCTCGCGCGCGTAGTCCTCGACGTAGGCCATCGTCTCCGGCAGCCGCTCGATGATCTTCGTCGCGATCGTCGCCTTCATCTGTCGGTACCGCGTGCTGCCGATGGTCACGACGACCAACGGACGGGCCAGGCCGGCGCTGCGGTCCAGCGCGTTCTGCACCTCTCGGCGGATCATCGCGAACACCCGGTCGGACAGCGGCCCGAGCAGGATCGCCTCGATGACCTTGCGCGGCGTGATGATCTCGTCGGCGATCAGTGCGCCGTAGTCGGCGGCGACCTCCCGGCGTCGCTTCAGGAACAGCCCTTGGATCTCGAACCCGAACACGCGGATCGGACGCTTCGGGTTGAAAATCAACTTCAGTGCCAGCCAGTCGGTGAACCAACCGACCACCAGGCCGAACGCGGGCATGATGAGCGGCTCGTGGAACAGCACCCACAGCGTCATCTGCAGCAGGCCGATCGTGCCGCCGAACCAGATCCCGGACCGGGCGATGAACCGGAACTCCTTGCGGCCGGACTCGCGAAAGATCCGGTTGAGCAGCGCTTTGTCGGTGACCAGGTTGGTGATCACCATGGCCTTGAGGTCGAACACGGCCTCGACGTCGCGCTGGATGCCCGACAGCACGTCGCGCACGATGCGCGGTACCTCGGCCTGCGCACGGGCGACGATCAGCGAGCGCATCGGCACGGGCAACGCTTCCCACACGCCGGGGTTGTACTCGGCCATGATCTCGCGGGTGATCTCGTTGGTCGCTTTGCGGATCGGGTCGGCGATCTCCTGGGCGATCCGGTTCGGGTCGAGCCGCGAGAGCACTTCGTTGGCCGAGATGAGGTCGCGGGTCATGGTCTCGACGGCGATGCTCGCCATTCGCGCGCCGCGGCGCGGCACGATGCCCTGCCAGCCGAGGTACGGGCGGATGCCGCGGAACTCGAGCGGCTCGAACATCATCTTGATCGCGACGAGCTTGGTGACGTAGCCGATCAGCGCGGCGACCAGCGGGATGCTGAAGACGATGTACCAGTGCCTGGTGACGTCCTCCCAGACCGACATCGGCGGATCAGGACGACGGCAGGGCCGGCCGCGACGGGTCGGCGGCGGTCCAGAACTGCTTGCCGAACGCCGACAGGTGCAACGTTCTGCGCAGCAGCCGGACCGCACCGCGCCGGCGCGGTTCGACCTTGTTCCGGGCGTCCTGCACGGTCGAGTCGGTGGCGAGGATGTCGTACTGCACGGCGAGCGACTCGTCCTCCGGACCGAACTCGACCAGCCCGAACCCGTGCAACCGAGTGAGGTAGGTGGGGGTGTTGTCGGGCGCGACCAGACCGGCCTGGCGCCCGACCGCCGAGGCGTTCTTGAGCAGCACCCGGTTCTTACCGCGGCGCTGCTTGAGCTCCACGTCCATCGCCGCGAACTGCTCGCCGTCGGCGAGTGCAGAGAGGATGCGGGCCTCGTCCGGGACGAGCTGGCTGATGATCGTGCCGTAAAGGTATTCGCGGCTGTCGGTGCGGGTCGCTTCGACCGAACGCTCGAGCAGTTCGCTCATCGCGCTGCGCAACGGCGCGGCGCCGGCATCGGCGTTGCGGAGGTACTCGATCGTGCGCTGCTCCTCCGGCGATCCGGGCCGGCTGCCCATGCCCGGCAGCGCCTGCGGGATCTGGAGCAGCCGGCGCGCCTCGCTGAGCGCGACGGTCTGCAACCGCTGCGCCTCGCGTTCGAGCGTGCGAGCGCCGGGGAGCTGGCGCGCCATGCGCCACCCGGTCCGGCCGAGCAAGCGCCCCACGCGCGCCGCGGACACGATCGCGCTCCCGGCGGCAGCGACGACCTGCGCCGGTTGCACCTCGACGCGGGTTACGCCGGAGGCCGGCGACCTCGGAACCCGGTTCGGCGACGGACTCGGCGCGGGGCGCTTCAGGTCGGCGGCCGGGCCCGAATCGCCGGTGGAGGGCGCCTCGATCACCTCGACCGAGCGGTCAGTCGCACCGTTCGCGCGGGCCGACCCGTCCGGCGTCGGCCGCGGAAGATCGGTCGGCTCGGTCACGCGCTAAGGGTAGGCGGTGCCCGGTTCCCGGCCCGCCCCAGCCCGCGACCGCGATCAACTTGAGACTGGCTTGCGGCCGGCTTGCCCGGACCCGTCCTACAGGTTAGGTTTACGTGAGGCGGGGAACGGCTGCGGGGCTGACCTTCCAGGGTTGGTTCGATGAATCGCCTCGCCCGACGTAGCGCCAGTCTATTGCTGTTGGCGGCACTCGCGGTGCTGGCGACGTTGCTGGCGACGACGTCCGGTGCGGCCGCATCGACACGGGCCCAGATCGCCTGGGGTGCCTACGTAGGTACCGATTCGCCGGGTGCGCTCGACAAGTTCGAGCAGAGCCTGGGCTCGCACGTCGCGATCGCGTCGAGCTTCCGGGGCTGGGGTGACCTCTTCCCCGACACCGTGCAGCAGGAGCAGGCCGCGGCCGGGCACACCCTGCTCGTCGCCTGGGATCTCGGCGACACCGCCGGCACCCGGTTCTCAACCTTCTACAACGGCGACCATGACGCCTACCTCGCCCGGGAGGCGTCCGCAGCCACGAGCTTCGGCGCGACCTTCTACGTGCGCCCGTGGGCCGAGATGAATGCCGACTGGGTGCCGTTCCAGCCGACCGCGTCGGGGAAGGAGACGGCGGGCGGCACGTACGCCCAGTTCGTCCGCGCCTGGCGGTACCTCGTCACGTTCTTCCGCTCGCACGGGGCGAACAATGTCCGCTGGGTGTTCAACCCGACCACCGACACCTACGCCGAGACGACGCCGGTGAACCGGATCTGGCCCGGCGCTCGCTACGTCGACGTCCTCGGCCTGGACGGCTACAACTGGGGGACGGGCGGAGTGCTGCAGTGGCGCTCGTTCGCCGACATCTACCGCACTCAGTACGGGCGGCTGGTCGCGCTGGCGCCGTCTCTTCCGGTCTGGGTGTGCGAGTTCGGCAGCAAGGCGGCGAACGAGAGCGACGGCGCGGTGCGCGACCCGATGCATTCGAAGTCGGCCTGGCTGTCCGGCATGTTCAGCTGGCTGAGCGGCGCGGACCACGTCCGGGCACTGGTCATGTTCAACGTGCGCAAGGAGCGTGACTGGCGCATCCAGTCCAGCCCGGCCGCGTTGCGGACCATGCGGTTGCAGGTCCGCTCGGCCGCAGCCCGGGTCGCGACCGCGTAGTCGCCTCACCCCTCTCGGCGGGGCACCAGCCGCATGATTGCCATGCCCGCGCCGAGCAGCGCGAAGGCGGCGAGCAGCAGCCACAGGACGTTGAGGCCGGTCGCGGCGAGACCACCGACAGTGGCAGTCGCTCCAGCGGTTCCAGCGGTGTTGTACATCTAGATCACCAGTTCTTCTCGGAGTGCCTGAGGGTGTCCCAGAGCGCCTTGGCCTGGGTTGCTTGCAGGAAGAAGTCGAACGCCATCTCGACCACGAGAAGTGACGCGAACAGCATCTGGAGCCGGCCGCGCTCGCGCACCGACACGACCCGCTCGGCGGTGAAGACGAGCGTGACGAGGGTCCAGACCGGGTGCAGGTGGACGGTCCCGGCGAAGAGAAGCGAGTACGCGACCGACAACAGGTAGATCGCGGTGACCAGAACGCCGACGTGGGTGAGCACCTGCCGGCCCCAGTACCGCCACGTCACGCGGGTCAGGCCGTAGTCGATCAGGTTCTCGAGCGCGCCGCGCTTCCAGCGCAGCCGCTGGTCCCACAGCGACTTCCAGCTCGTCATGATCTCGGTCTCGAGCAGGCACTCCTTCGGGCTGAGGATGCCGTAGCCGAGGTGCAGCAGCGCGAGGGTGAGCTCGTTGTCCTCGGTGAGGACGTTCGTGTCGTAGACCTGACCGATTCCAGCGGCGGCGCCGCCGGGCAGCGTGCCGTTCGCCCGGGCCTCGATGACCTTGCGCAGCACGTCGACGCGGAAGATCGCGGCGGTGCCGGTGAGCACCAGCACCTTGCCCTTGCGCCGGCGCACGTCGCGGGCGTAGCGGGCGTACTCGTTGCGCTGCAGCATGCCGACGAAGCCGCCGCCCTCGCCGCCGCGGAACGTGCCGCCGACGCCGCCGATGACGGTCGTGTCGCCGCGGGCCGGCTTGCCAAGCTTGGTGAGCGCGGCGCCGAGGAACTCGTGGTCGAGGGCCGAGTCCGCGTCCATGACCATGATCGCGTCGTCGGCCTCGAGCAGCGGCAGCATGCGGGCCAGGATCTGGTTGAGCGCGCCCGCCTTCTTGTGCTCGTTGTTCCGGCTCGGCGCGACGACGACGCCGTCGTGCGCGGCCGCGAGTTCGGCGGTGCGGTCGGTGCAGTTGTCCGGAACGACCACGACGAGATCCGGGCGGCGGGTCTGGCCGGCCAGCGAATCGATCGCGTGGTCGATCCCGGCCTGTTCGTTGTGCGCCGGAAGCATCACGATCAGGCGGCCTCGGCCGGGCGGGAGCGTGGTCAGGGCGAGTTCGAGGTCGGCGGTGTCGGGTCCAGCGGTGTCGAGAGCGGCGTCGAGAGCGATCCCGTTAGCGCTTACAGCGCTCGGGGTTGCTGCGGCCGGACCCAGTGCGGTCATTGCGGGGTTCCTCTGGCGACGAGTCGGACGCGCCGTCGATGCGGCGCGGGGGATTTCTCGGCTCGTGCGGTCGTACGTTCCGGAAGCCCGGTCGACCTGGATCCACTGTAAAATACGTGTGAGTTCAACTGCAACCTAGGAAACGTCTCTCCGGGAAATCTTTACGTAGGCTTGATGTGGCTCCTTGGTCCAGAATTGGGCCCATGAGGTTGCCGGTGCTTCCCCCCGTGTCGCCGATGCTCGCCAAGGCGGTGCCGGCGATTCCGCCCGGCGCGTCGTACGAGCCGAAGTGGGACGGCTTCCGTTCGATCTGCTTCCGCGACGGGGACGAGGTGGAGTTGGGCAGTCGCAACGAGCGGCCGATGACTCGGTATTTCCCGGAGCTGGTCGCGGCCATGAAGACCGAACTGCCCGACCGCTGTGTGATCGACGGCGAGATCGTGATCGCCACGCCACGCGGGCTGGACTTCGAGGCGCTGCAGCAGCGCATCCATCCGGCCGAATCACGGGTACGCATGCTCGCCGGACAGACCCCCGCCTCGTTCATCGCCTTCGACCTGCTCGCGCTCGGCGACGAAGACCTCACCGAGCGTCCGTTCGCGCAGCGCCGCGCCGCGCTCGTCGAGGCGCTCGCCGGCGCCGGTCCGTCCGTCCACGTCACCCCGGCGACCGCCGACATCGACGAGGCCAAACGCTGGTTCACCGAGTACGAGGGCGCCGGGCTGGACGGCGTGGTCGCCAAGCCGCTCGACGGCACCTACCAGCCGGACAAGCGGGTGATGTTCAAGATCAAGCACGAGCGCACGGCCGATTGCGTCGTGGCCGGGTACCGGCTGCACAAGTCGGGCCCGGAAGCGATCGGGTCACTCATGCTCGGGCTCTACCGTGACGCCACGCTGGTGTCGGTCGGAGTGATCGGGGCGTTCCCGATGCAGCGGCGCAAGGAGCTGTTCACCGAACTGCAGCCACTGGTGACCGACTTCGAGGGCCATCCGTGGGACTGGGCGGCCCACCTGGCCGGCGAACGTACTCCGCGCAAGGGTGAGGGCTCGCGCTGGAACGCGGGCAAGGACCTTTCCTTCGTACCGCTGCGCCCGGAGCTCGTGGTCGAGGTGCGCTACGACCACATGGAAGGCGAGCGGTTCCGGCACACCGCACAGTTCAACCGCTGGCGCCCGGACCGCACCCCCGAGTCGTGCACGTACGAGCAGCTCGAGCAGCCGCTCACGTTCCGTCTCGACGACATCGTCCCCGGCCTCGGCGGGTGAGACCTCGGCCGCCTGGTGGTCAGCGATCGGGCGGACCGTCGTCGCCGGCGACGAGGGCGGTGACCTCGACCAGGTCGCGCCGGTGTGGGCCGGTGGCCGGCAGACGACAGCGCACCGCACGGCTGACACCGTCGTTCGGCGCACCAACCTGGATGGAGCGGATCTCGTCGAGGTACTTGCCGCCGCTGTAGGCGGTAACTGTCTCGAGCGCGGCCGATGCGGACGCCCCGGCCCGCAGCACGATGCGCCGCGGGCCAGGATCGGGACGGAAGAACGTGTCTGAGTCGCGCACCGTGATCGGAATCGCGCGGGAGCGGCTGCCGGCCCGATCGCCTGCCGCTGAGCCGATGCGGGGGTACCCGGTCAGGGTGCACGGCGTCCGTCCGCGGTTGGTCAGGACGAGGATCGACAGGGTCTGGCTCATCGCCGCGCCTTTCGGCACGACCCGCATCGACAGCGTCGATGTCCGGCAGGGCTCGGGTCGGCGGAACGCGAACGGGCTGTGTGACCGGCGCCAGTGCGCGCCGCCGTCGTCGGTCAGGTAGAGCCGGGTCAGGTAGTCACCCTGGACGGTCCAGCCGTACCGCGGGCCGGCGAAGCCGACCTGGCCGCCCCCGGCGCCATCCGCCGGCCGCATGACGATCCAGCGCCAGTGCCGCGCGTGGTCGGCGGTGACGAGCAGTGGCATCCGGCCGCCGGTGAAGAACGCACCGGCCGCACCGACCGCTCCGTCGCCGATGTACCCGACGGACGGCGGCACGCTCTGCCTGCGCCAGGTGCGTCCGTCGTCGGTGGACCGGTACGCGATCTTGAGTTGCTGGCCCATTCCGGGCTCGCCCCCGCAGACCGCGGTCAGGTCGTCGGATGCTGCGGCGAGTGCCCCGCTCCACGTGTATCCGCGGCACGGCAGGTGTCGCCGCCACTCGCGGGCGCCCGCGACGACCGTGAGCGCGCTGCCCGACGAGTCGCGAAAGCCGGCGGCGAAGTTGTAGACGCGCCCCGCGGCAGCGACGAGCGAGGGTCCGGTGGAAGGCCCCACCCGGGTGACGACGCGGCTCGCGGCCGACGCGACGTAGAGCCCGGCTCGGTCGGCAAGGTAGGCGTGCCCGCGCGACGTCACGATCGCGCCGACGTGGGTCAGCGGCAGCTTCGTCCAGTGCCCGCCGCGGTCGCGGATTCGATAGACGATGCCGTTACGGCCGGGGTGCGCGAGCAGCCAGGTGACATCGCCGCGGCCGGCGGCGACGATCACGTCACCCGGCCACCCGATGGCCGGTGTCGCCATCCGGCGCCAGGTGCGCCCGCCGTCCGTGCTGTGGAACAGCCCGGCGCAGCCGCGCCCGACCTGCCGGGCACAGTTCCACCGGCCGGCCATCACCGCCGTCGACGGACCTGACCGGGCCGCGGACAGGACCCGGAAGTCCGAGCGCGACGGAGGTTTTGGCCGTGGTGGCCTGCGGGGTGTCGTCGCGGAGCGCGACGGCGTTGGCTCCCCATCGGGTCGATCGCCGGGCGGTTGCCCGACCACGGCCGGTGTCGGCGTCGACAGCGGCACCGCCGCTCGGTCGCTCGTGCACGCCGTTGCCGCGAGGACGACCGCTACCGAGATGTACCGCGCAAGGTGCACACCGTCATGACGCCGGCGGACAGCTCACCCGTTGCGATCAGAGGTCGCGCTCGTAGAAGTAGCTGGTCGGGCCGTCCGTACGACCGTTGTGGTTGTCGAAGCCGAGGCTCTCGTACAGTGCGCGGGCCGCGGTGTCGGTCTCGTCGGTGCCGAGGTCCATGTAGTCGGCGCCGCGCTCGCGGGCATGGTCCATGGCGGCGAGCATCAGCGCGCGGCCAAGTCCGTTACCGCGCTCGGCCGGCGCCACGTACAGCTCCGCGAGGTAGCACTCCAAATTCGGCGTCCAGATCGAGGGACGGAACCGCAGCACCGCCAAGCCGTCCAACCCGTCAGCGCCGGACCTGCCCACGATGACCGACGTGTCGATCGACATCAGCTCGACGATCCGTGCGGCCAGGGCATGAGCGCCCGGGGTCGGGTCGCCGAACTCGGTGTTGAAGTCGTGCAGGAGGGCCCCGACGGCAGCGGCGTCGGCGGCGGACGCGAGCCGGACCAGGGGAGTGGACATGCCTCATCGTCACCCACGCTGTCGAGCCGAATACCGCAGGAACAGCGCGCCGTCGTCCTCGAGCAGGCCGCGGAGCCGCAGCCGTCGCGGCGCCGAAGCCCAGCCGGCACCGGCGACGATCCGGCCCGGCCCCGGACCAGCGGCCAGTGGCGACAGGCTCAGACACAGCTCGTCCAGCTCGCCTGTGGCGATCACCAGCCCCAGCAGACGCGGGCCACCTTCGCACAGCACCCGGGTCAGCCCGCGCTCACCCAGCTCCGCGCGCACCGCACCGAAGTCGACGGTGTCCGTGCCGCAGACGAGCACGTCGGCGTGACGCCCGAGTTCGGCCCGACGCCCTTCGTCCGAGTTCGCGCAGGTCACGACGAGCGGACGGTTGTCGGTGAACAGTCGTGCCCCGGTGTCGATGGCGAGCGATTTGCTGACGATCGCAATCGGCAGCTCGGGCCGCAGTCCCCACCGTGCACGGGCCGACGCCTCGGGACGAGCCGGCCCGTAGTTCTCGGCCGCCGCGGTCGCCCAGCCGACGAGAACGACGTCCGCCAGATCCCGGAGTGCGGCGAAAACCCGGTGGTCGCCCGGAGACTGCAGGCCGCCGGAGAGCCCCTGCACCGCCGCTGCGCCGTCGACGCCGACGATCATGTTGGCACGAATGCCGCCGGGCTCGAGCCAGTCCGTCGCGTAGTGGTGGTGCAGATCGACCGGGACGTCGGCATCGCCCGAACCCGGCTCGGGCAGTAGTGCGCGCACCAGGTCATCGTGCTCCGGTGGGTACGGTCGGTGCGAGGCAGTGCCTGGACGTTGGATGTGCGGTGCGAGGAGAGCCGGGTGAACATACCCAGGGGGATGAGCCGGATGCCGGTGCCGAAGCGGGTCGAGCGCGCGCTCGATGCCGCCCTCGACCGTGCGTTGGCGATCCAGCGGCCCGTCGTCGCCGGCTACGTGATGCGGATCCGCCGCCGCAGGCCGACCGCGACCCCGGCCGATGTCGTCGTGCAACTCGAGCGCCGCTACCTTGCCACCGTGGTCGGCACCGGCGCGCTCTCCGGCGGCGCCGCGGCGCTTCCCGGGGTGGGCACAGGCACGTCCGTCGCCGCCACCGGCGCAGAGATCGCGACGTTCCTGTCCGCGACCGCCATGTTCGTCCTCGCGCTCGCCGAGATCCACGGCGTTCCCGCGCACGACCCGCAACTGCGACGCGCGATGGTGCTCACGGTGCTGCTCGGCGAGCTTGGCGAGGCCGCGATGGCCGGCGGCGAGGTGGAAGCCAAGCACTGGGCGCGCGCGCTCGGCCGGACCGCCGCACCCGACCTCACCGCGCTCACCACGAACGCCACAAACCTCTTCCTGGCCCGGTTCGGCGCCAAGCAGGGCGCGCTGGTCATGGGCCGGGCGCTGCCGTTAGGCATCGGCGCCGGATTCGGCGCCGCCGGAAACGCGGCGCTCGGCAGTAGCGTGGTGCGCTCGGCCCGTCGGGCCTTCGGACCAGCACCGGCCCGCTTCCCGGATCCCGTGATCGACGTCGAAAACACGCCGGAAGCCGACGTCGGCCACAGCAAGGTCCGCGCGACCGCGCGGCGTCTCGTCCCATTCCCGCGGAGGTAGGTACTGTCCATGGCTGTGTCCGAAACGCCGATTTTCGTTGTCGTCCTGACCGGTGATGACTCCGGCTTCTCCACCACACCGCGCGCGATCGGCCCGTTCGAGGACTACGACGTGGCGCAGGCATTCACGCTGACTCTGGCCGAGCGCTATGCGGCAGAGGGCGAGCAACCGCCGGTTGCGACCGTCGTGCGGGTCGAGCCCGACCTGCCCGGCGTGGTCATCGGCGAGATGTAGTCGGGCTACGGGGAGGACCCATGGCTGACCCTGGCGTGCGTACGAGCCCCCTGGACGACAGCAACGACGACCCCGACGCGCCAGTGTCCAAGCACGACTACGACCAGGTGCTGAGCGATCGCGGCTCCCTGTACGACCCCATCCCCGACTCGACCGACGATGACAACCCGTACGGCCGGCCGGGTCGGCCGATCTCGCGGCAATCGGCGTTCTACAAAGGCTTTGCCGCCACCCTCGGCGTGCTCGTCGCGCTGGCCATCGGCTTCGCGGTGCGCGAGGTCTCGTCCGTCCTCGTCCTGGTCCTGATCGCCGTGTTCCTGGCGGTCGGGCTGAACCCCATCGTCGAGTTCGCAATCCGTCGGGGCATGAAGCGGGCCTGGGCGGTTCTGTTCGTGACCTTGCTGGCTCTGTGCTTCCTGTCCGTCGCCGTCTTCGTGGTGGGCGGCGTGTTGCGTGCGCAGGTCACCACCCTGATCAACGATGCGCCCCATCTGCTCGACGACCTGCGCAAGCACAAGACGATTGCGCACCTCGACGCGAAGTACCACATCTTGTCGAGCATCGAGACCAAGCTGAAGAAGCCGGACTTCATCACCGACGCGTTCGGCGGCGTGTTCAACGTCGGTCTGACCGTCCTCAACGCGGTGGTCACCACCGTCGTGGTGATGATCCTGACCATCTATTTCCTGGCCGGCCTGCCGACGCTCAAGCGGGCGCTGTACTCGCTGGCGCCGGCTACTCGCCGTGACCGCGTCGGGCAGCTCGGCGACGAGATCCTGCGGCGGGTCGGCCGCTACGTGATCGGCGCGTTCTCAGTGGCGCTGCTCGCCGGGACGGTCAGCCTGGTGTTCCTGCTGTCGGTCGGCCTCGCGCAATACGCCCTGCCGCTGGCGCTGATGGTCGCCATTCTCGATCTCATCCCACTCGTCGGGTCGATCACCGGCGCCGCACTGGTGTCGATCGTCGGACTCGCGAACTCGCTCTCGATCGGCATCGCCTGCATCGTCTTCTACCTGATCTACGAAACGCTCGAGGGCTACGTGATCTATCCACGGGTGATGCGCTCGTCGGTGGACGTTCCGGAGTACGTGACGATCATCGCCGTGCTGGCGGGTGGCGCCTTGGGCGGCGTGGTCGGTGCCTTGCTGGCGCTGCCGATCGCCGCAGCACTGCTCTTGATCGTTCGCGAGGTCTGGGTGCGTCGGCAGGACGTTTCCTAGCCCGGACCTAGCGGCGGGACGGCTGCGTCGAGAGATGCAGCGCGATGAGTCCCGCGATACCGAGCGCGAGCAGCGTTGCGGCGACCGGACGGGACGGTGTCTCGAGCGGCGGGTTGGCAGCGAGTATCGCGAGGCTGAGCATCACGGAGACGGCGATCAACGCCTTGCTCAGACACTCGATGACAACGCGCACCGTCGGCATGCCGCGAGAGTTCCCGTTCCTTCGCACACCCGAAACATCGGCCGGGACCGAGCCGGCATGAGCCATGTATCAGGACGACGTCGTCGACGTCCTCATCGACATGACATACACCGCAGTGCTCCCAGCCAGGTCTGTTCCGGCGCACTCGACGAGCACCGTCCCGTCCCTGCGTCCGCGCGAGTGCGTGGTGCTCACCCTCGTCGCCGACGGGTTGTCGACCCGGGAGGTGGCACGCCGGATGTGCTACTCGGAACGCACGATCAAGAACATCCTGCAGGAACTCACCACGCGCGTCGGCCTGCGCAATCGCACGCAGGCCGTCGCATGGGCGATGCGCAACGGTTGGATCTGATCTCGCTGATCAGCCAGACCTCTGGTCAGGCGGAGCTCGGCCCGGCCCACAGGTTGATGCCGCCCTCGACCGCGTGCCGGTCGATCGACTTCAGCTCGGACGCCTCGAAGTCCAGGTTCTGCAGCGCGTCAAGGCTGTCGTCGAGCTGCTCCACACTGGACGCGCCGATCAACGCCGAGGTGACCCGCGGGTCGCGGAGCACCCAGCTGATCGCCGTCTGGGCAAGCGTCTGGCCGCGCTTGGCCGCAATCCGGCTGAGCGCTCGGATGTGCTTGACGTTGTCCTCCGACAACAGCTCAGGATCGAGCGAGGTCCCCTTGGACGCCCGGGATCCCGCGGGCACGCCCTTCAGGTAGCGGCTGGTGAGCATGCCCTGGGCAAGCGGCGAGAACGCGATGCAGCCGACGCCGTGCTCACCCAGCACGTCCAGCAGGCCTTCCTCGACCCACCGGTTGAGCATCGAATAGGACGGCTGGTGGATCAGCAGCGGCGTGCCCAGTTCGGTCAGGATCGAGATCGCCTGTTCGGTGCGCTGCGGCGAGTACGACGAGATCCCGACGTAGCGCGCCTTGCCCTGCCGCACCGCCGTGTCGAGCGCGCCCATGGTCTCTTCCAGCGGCGTGTCCGGGTCGAAACGGTGGTGGTAGAAGATGTCGACGTGGTCGAGGCCCAGGCGCTGGAGCGACTGGTCGAGCGAACCGAGCAGATACTTGCGCGAGCCGAGGTCGCCGTACGGACCGGGCCACATGTCCCAGCCGGCTTTCGTGGAGATGACGAGTTCGTCGCGGAGGCGCGCGAAATCCTCGCGGAGGATCCGTCCGAAGTTGATCTCGGCAGTTCCGTAGGGCGGACCGTAGTTGTTGGCCAGGTCGAAGTGGGTCACGCCGCGGTCGAAAGCGCGCCGCAACACCGCACGCTGCCGTGCGATCGGCACGTCGTCACCGAAGTTGTGCCACAGCCCGAGCGAGATCGCCGGCAGGTGCAGACCGCTGCGGCCGACGCGGCGGTACAACATGGCGTCGTACCGGTCAGGGGACGGGACGTAGAGGTCGAGGACATCCATACCGACAATCCTTCCATCGCCCGTCGTTCTTTCCGCGAGTGGTTGATCAGGTTTTCCTGCAGGATGTCCGGTCTGGGTCGGTTGAACCGAACATCGTGGAGGAAAAGGTGATCATCTGGCGCGCGGGGCTGAGGCTACAGTCGCCGCCGGCGGGCGCTGATCGCGTCAGGTGTTGACCAGGATCAGGACGAGGATCGCGAGCCCGTTGAAGAGCATGTGGTTCATGATCCCGGCGTCGAGCCGGCCGCTCCAACGCACGAGCAGGCAGTTGGTGAGCCCGAGCGTGAACACGATCGAGGCAAGCGTCGCCGCTCCGGCCAGGGTGCTGACCTCGTAGGTGTGGAACAGCGCGAAGATCGCCGACGACAGCAGGGCCGCCGGCCAGAATCCCCAGCTGCGCATGAAGGTCCGCAGCATCAAGCCGCGGAACATCGTCTCTTCCACCACCGGGGCGATCAGCACGACGACGACGCCGAGCACCACGTACACCGCCACCGAACTCGACTTGACCACGAGGTTCTGCGACTGCTGCAGCGCCTTGCCGTGCGAGGCCGCATTGGCGATCACGCCGACCGCGATCCGTGCGCCGAATGAGATGCCCACCCCGGCGGCGAGCCAAGCCAGGTCCATCCACTTGGGACGCTGCAGCCCGAACGTCCAGCCCCAGCCCGAATACCGACGGGCGAGATCGCGGCCGGCCACCCAGATCGCCACGATCAAGACGGCGTACAGCACGGTCGTGAGCACAATGACGACCGTGAGGGCCGCGGCGAAGCTGTGCGGGTGTACGAAGTGCGTCACCAGGCTGCCGAACACGATCACGACGATCAGGGCTGCGCTGGGTAGCACGACCGGGCGCCAGCCCCACGGTCGTGGGTCGTGCTGCCGCATGAGGACGATCAGCTGATCGAGACGCGGCCTGGTGTCCCTCGGCGGTGGCGGGGGCGGGTAGTCGTAATACTGCTGCGGCGCGATCATCGTGCCCGCACGATAGCCGCACTCTCCGGGCCGATCAGCACGTTTCCGGCAGCGACCTCGAGGCTGCCCGTGGCGAGCACCAGCTCGTAGGCGTCGACGGCGATGCTGCGTTCGTGCGCGGACAGGTTCGCGATCACCCGTAGACCGCCGCGGTGCATGACCAGCCACCGCTGGTCCTCGTCGAAGTCGACATGGACGTTGCGCAGATCGGCGTCGGTCAGCTCCGGCTCCGCGGCGCGCAGCGCGATGAGGTGCTTGTAGAGCCCGAGCATGTCCGCGTGGACGCCATGCCCCACCTCGTCCCAGTCGAGGATCGCGCTGCGGTAGGCCTGCTCGTCCTGGGGGTCGATCATCTGGCTGACGTCCCAGCCGTGTTCTGCGAATTCCTCGATGCGGCCCTTCCCGGTCGCCTCGGCCAGTTCGGGTTGGGGATGCGAGGTGAAGAACGGCCAGCGGGTCGAGGCCGCCCATTCCTCGCCCATCCAGAGCATCGGCGTGAACGCTGCGGTGAGCAGGAGCACGGCGCCGACCTTGACCAGCCCCTCGGACGTGATCTCCGGCAGCCGGTCGCCGACCGCTCGGTTGCCCACCTGGTCGTGGTTCTGCAGTGTCACCACGAACCGCCACCCGGGGGTGAGCGCGCGGTCGACCGGCCGGCCGTGGTTGCGTCCGCGGAAGGTCGAGTAGCTGCCGTCGTGCATGAACGCACGGGTGAGGACTTTCTGCACCACGCTCAGCGGACCGAAGTCGACGTAGTAGCCCTGCGTCTCGCCGGACAAGGCGGAATGCAGGGCATGGTGCACGTCGTCGTCCCACTGCGCGTCGAGGCCGTAGCCATCGGGCTGCGGCTCGATCATCACCGGGTCGTTGAGGTCGGATTCGGCGATCAGCGCAAGCGGGCGGCCCAGCTCGTCCTGCAGCGCGTGCACCCGGCTCGCCAACTCGGCGAGGATGTGCGTGGGGGAGCAGTCGTGCAAGGCGTGGACAGCGTCCAGCCGCAGCGCGTCGACGTGGAAGTCCCGCAGCCACATCAGCGCGTTCTCGACGATGAACTCGCGCACCGCGGGTTCCTCGACGTTGACGAGATCCCCCCAGGTACTGCGCCCACTCTTCAGGTACGGACCGTAGCGAGGCAGGTAGTTGCCGGACGGGCCGAGGTGGTTGTAGACGACGTCGAGCACCACGGCGAGGCCGCGACCGTGCGCGGCATCGACGAACCGCTTGAAGCCGTCGGGGCCGCCCAGCGGTTCGTGCACGGCGAACCAGTCGACACCGTCGTATCCCCAGTTCCAGACGCCGTTGACGGCGTTGACCGGCATGACCTCCACATGGGTGATCCCGAGATCGACGAGGTGCTCGAGCCGCTCGATCGCCGAGTCGAACGTGGCGCCCGGCGTGAACGTGCCGATGTGCAGTTCGTATAGCACGGCACCGGGCAGGTCGCGCCCGCGCCAGTCGTGGTCGTGCCACTCATACCCGCTCTGGTCGTAGACCCGACTCGGGCCGTGCACCCCCTCGGGCTGCCAACGACTGGCCGGGTCGGGCACCGGCTGACCGTCGTCGTCGAGCAGGAACGCGTAATCGGTCCCGGGTGCCAGGCGCGGTCCCGTCCACCACCCGCCCTCGACCTGTTCGAGCTCGTGCCGCTCGCCGGCTGCAACCACGGCCAGCCGCGAGACCGCGGGGGCCCACACACGTACGTCCACGCAGCCAACCCTGCCCGGTGTACCGGCGGCTGTAACAGGCCCTGTGCTCAGCGCACCAGCAGTGCCACAGGGTAGTCGGCGAACAGGTCCGCCATGGCGACCGCACCGGCCACGCGCCGTCCGGAGATCACGTCCGTCGCGTCGCTACCGAGCTCCAGCGTCGTGTCGCGCCAGCCGCCCGCACGGTCGAGCGTCGCCGGCAGTCGCGTCGCCACTGCGATCGCCCCGCCGCGGTCGAAGGCCACCACGTGCCTCGCAGCGGGGCCACGCGCCGCCAGCGGGGTGTAGGAGGTGAACAGGTCCGCCCACTCGCGGCGCAACCGCAGCACCCGCGACACCACCCACAGCTTGGCCACGCCGTCCGCACAGATGGCGGGCGCCTCGCTCTGGTGGTCGAGCTTGTCCAGGAGGATGCGCCGCTGCTCGTAGTCGACCGGCCTGCGGTTGTCGGGGTCGACGAGCGAGTCCTCCCACAACTCGGTGCCCTGGTAGATGTCCGGCACGCCGGGCATCGTCAGCTGCACCAGCTTCTGGGCGAGCGAGTTCGTCCAGCCGTACGGTGTGATCCGCGCGATGAACCGCTCGAGCGGATCACGCACGGCGCTGTCGTCGTACGCGCAGTCGACGGCGGCGTGCACCGCCTGCTCGAACGGGGCGTTCTGATCGACCCACGTGGTGCCTTGGGCTGCCTCGCGCATCGCCTTCTCCGCGTAGGCGTGCATGCGCTCTCGCTCGATCAGGCCGGCGCCGACGAAGGTCTGCCACAGCAGGTAACCGAACGTCGGGTCCGGAACGTGCACCTGTCGCATCAACGTCCGGACCAGCTCGGCCCACTCGTCCGCCAGCTCGGTCACGACCGCAAGTCGGGCCCGGACGTCCTCGCCGCGCTTGGTGTCGTGCGTCGACAGCGTCGTCATGCTGCGCGGCCACGCTTCCTGTCGCATGTCCTGCGCGGCGTGGAAGTCCTCGAGCGAGGACCCGAATTGACCCGGGTTGCCGCCGACCTCGTTCAGGGCGATGAACCGGGTGTACCGGTAGTAGGCGGTGTCCTCGACGCCCTTGGCCATGACCGCACCGGTGACCTGCTGGAAGCGCACGCACAACTCGTCGGCAGGGTCGGCCAAGCGGGCGGCGAGCGTGCCGATGGCCTCGGTCAGATCGGGACGGGCGTCACGCGCCGCGTTGATCGCGTGGGCGAGGTGCTCGGCGCCGTCGGGCAGATAGGAGCGGTACACGGGGAAGTGCACGACGAGTTCGGCGAGCGCCTCGGGTGCGTTCTCGACGCCGGGTGCGAGCCGGGCCAGCCGGGTCACCTCGGCCTGCAGGATGGTTTCCACCGCCGCCCGCTTGCCGGCCTCGACATGCTCGTGGAAGGTGCGGGTGTCGCCGGTGAGCTCCTTGTAGAGCGTGTCGAAGGTGGCTTCGGCCGACGAGTCGACGAACAGGTGCTGCACCTCGGCCAGCGCGTCGTATCCCGTGGTGCCGTCGACCGGCCACGACTCGGGCAGTGCCTCGCCCGGCTCGAGGATCTTCTCGACCGTGAGCCAGGCAGTGGGGCCTGCGAGGTCGCGCAGCGCGTGCATGTAGCCCACCGGGTCGGCCAGCCCGTCCGGGTGGTCGACCCGCAGCCCGTCGATGCCGTCGTCGCGCACCCATCGGCGGATCTGTTGGTGGGTCGCCTCGAACACGGCGTGGTCCTCGACCCGCAGTCCGGCGAGCGTCACCACGGCGAAGAAGCGTCGGTAGTTCTGGTCGGTGTCCGCGCGGCGGAAGTTCACCAGCTCGTAGTGCTGCCGCGCCGCGACCTCGGACGGGCTGCCACCGGCCTCGTCCGGACCGGTGTTCGGGGCGATCGGGAACCGGTGCTCGTAGTAGTGCAGCTCGCCGTTCTCGATCGTCAACTCGGACGGGTCGAATTCGTCGCCCAGCACCGGCAGCAGCAGCTTGCCCTGCGTCCACTCGATGTCGAACCATTCCGCGTATGGCGACTCCGCACCGAGTTGCAGCACGCTCCACCATGCGGGGTTCTCCGCCGGCGTCGCGACACCGGTGTGGTTAGGCACGATGTCGACGACGATGCCGAGGCCGCGCGACCGCGCCGCGGCAAGCGCCCGGGTCCAGCCGTCCAGGCCGCCGCGGGCCGGGTCGACCGCGTCGAACCGAACCACGTCGTAGCCGTGGTCGGATCCCTTCGCCGACGGCAGCAGCGGGGAGAAGTACGCGGCACCGACACCGAGCGTGGCCAGGTAGTCGCACAGGTCCGCAGCCGCGTGCAGATCGAAGGACGGACGGATCTGCAGGCGGTAGCTAGAAGTGATCATCGCTTGTATCAGTCTGCGCGACGCAGGATCACGATTGCGCGCGGCCCGATCGGCACGCTCGCCCCGGCCGCTACGACCGCGGGCAGATCCTCGTCGACGCCGTCGACCGTGTCGATGACTATCTCCCACGCTGCGCCGTATTCGTCGGCCGGCAGGGTGAAGTCGATGGCCTCGTCGTGCGCGCTGAAGGCGAGGTAGAACGAGTCGTCGATCACCCGTTGCCCGCGGGTGTCACGGTCGGGGATGCCCTGGCCGTTCAGAAACATGGCGACCGAACGGCCGAAGCCGGATCCCCAGTCCTCCTCGGTCATCTCGGTTCCGTCCGGCTGGAACCACTGGATGTCGGGCAGGCCGGTCCGGCCACGGCGGCGCACCGGACGTCCGTCGAAGAACCGGCGGCGGCGGAACACCGGGTGCTCGCGGCGCAACGCCGTGAGTTGGCGGGTGAACGCGAGCAGGTCGACATCGACCTTGTCCCAGTCGACCCACGTGATCTGGTTGTCCTGGCAGTAGCCGTTGTTGTTGCCGTTCTGGGTCCGGCCGATCTCGTCGCCGTGGCAGATCATCGGCACGCCCTGGCTGATGAACATGGTGGCGATGAAGTTGCGTTGCTGCTGCGCGCGCAACGCCAGGATCCTCGCGTCGTCGGTCTCACCCTCGACGCCGCAGTTCCACGAGCGGTTGTGGCTCTCGCCGTCGTTGTTGCCGTCCTTGTTGTTCTCGTTGTGCTTCTCGTTGTACGACACGAGATCGCGCAGGGTGAACCCGTCGTGCGCGGTCACGAAGTTGATCGAGGCAACGGGGCGGCGGGCGGACGTCTCGTACAAGTCGGCCGACCCGGTGATGCGCGCGGCGAATTCGCCGATCGTGGCGGGCTCGCCACGCCAGAAGTCGCGGACCGTGTCGCGGTACTTGCCGTTCCACTCCGTCCATTGCGGCGGGAAGTTCCCCACCTGATAACCACCGGGGCCGACGTCCCACGGCTCGGCGATCAGCTTCACCTGGCTGACCACCGGGTCCTGCTGCACCAGGTCGAAGAACGACGACAACCGGTCGACGTCGTACAACCCGCGCGCGAGGGTGGCGGCGAGGTCGAAGCGGAATCCGTCCACATGCATCTCGGTGACCCAGTACCGCAGCGAGTCCATGATCAGCTGAAGCGTGTGCGGATGACGGACGTCGAGGGTGTTGCCCGTTCCGGTGTAGTCCATGTAGTGCTGCGGCGAGTCGTCGACGAGCCGGTAGTACGCGGCGTTGTCGATGCCACGGAAGGACAACGTCGGGCCGAAGTGGTTGCCCTCGCCGGTGTGGTTGTAGACGACGTCGAGGATGACCTCGATACCTGCTTCGTGCAGCGTGCGCACCATCGCCTTGAATTCCTGCACCTGGCCGCCGGGGTTGGCGCTGGAGGAGTACTTCGAATCGGGCGCGAAGAACCCGATGGTGTTGTAGCCCCAGTAGTTCGAGAGTCCCTTGTCGACCAGGAACGAGTCGTTGACGAAGTGGTGCACCGGCATCAGTTCGAGGGTGGTGATGCCCAGCGAGGTGAGGTGGTCGATCATCACCGGGTGCGCCATGCCGGCGTAGGTGCCGCGCATCTCGTCCGGGATCTCGGGGTGCAGCTCGGTCATGCCCTTCACGTGCGCCTCGTAGATCACCGACTCGGCGTACGGGTGGCGCGGTGAGCGGTCGTTGACCCAGTCGAAGAACGGATTGATCACGACACACTTGGGCATGTGCGCCGCTGAGTCGTCCTCGTTGAAGCTGTCCGGGTCACCGAAGTGGTACCCGAACAGCGACTCGTCCCACTCGATAGTGCCGTCGATCGCCTTCGCGTACGGGTCGAGCAGCAGCTTGTTCGGGTTGCAGCGCAGTCCGCGCGACGGGTCGCTCGGCCCGTACACGCGGTAGCCGTATCGCTGTCCCGGCTCGACGCCCGGCAGGAAGGCGTGCCAGACGAAGCCGTCGACCTCGGGCAGTTCCAGCCGGGTCTCTTCGCCGGTTGGCGAGAAGAGGCAGAGTTCGACCCGTTCGGCGACCTCGCTGAACAGGGCGAAATTGGTGCCTGAACCGTCGTAGGACGCGCCCAAGGGGTACGCCGCGCCGGGCCAGATCTCCATACAGTTCCTTCCGATCAATCAGCTCAGACAGCTCTGTCCTGCCTACCCAGATCGTCACGCGCGCGGACGGAGGGGCGGTGCGAAACCGTGTCCTAGCTGTGTGACGTACTCGGCACCGGTGCCGCCGGCGGTGCGGACGGGCGGACCGGCCGCTGGACGGGACCGACGCCCGGGCCGTATCCAGGGTGCCTGAACCGCCACCTGCCGTAGCCGTGACCGGGCAGGACGTGGCCGTATGCGGGCCGTATCTCCGAGCGCGGACCGAACCCGTGGCGGTCACCTCCACCGAGACCCAGGCCGATCACAAGCCCGACAACGAGCAGGACGACCGCCGACCCGGCGGCGATCAGGATCGCGGGCGTGCGCTTGGAAGGGTTGATCCATGGCTCGCGGTACCGCGGAACGAACGGATTCGCCGGCGCCGGCGGCGCCTGTGCCGCGGCGGGCACATCCGGCTCGCGCTCGTCTGAGGTCATTCGCAACTCCTTCTTTCCAGGGACAGTGTCCCAACCGCGTTTCAAGACCAAACCACCGGACGAAGCGATGCTTCCGGACGAACCGGGCGCGCGGACCCCGCGGGTAGTTGATCAATTTGACGTCTTGGTCAGAAACTTCCTTGTACCTTGCGTCAAAGTGCAGGTATCGGCGCCGGGTTTCGGCCCCAGGTCGGCGGGCGCCGACCGTGGCACATCACAGCACGAGCGCCGGTGTCGAGGCGGAGGTCCACCTGGGTGATCCGGTCCTGCTGGGTTCGCCCAACGGACGCTTCAGTTATCGGGTCGTTCGGATCGTGAGCCTGCCCAACATCGACCTGGCGGGCTTCTCCTTCACCGGCTACGACCTCGCGCTGATCACGTGTGAGCTGCCGGGGGAGGGCTCCGAGTTGGACAACCGGATGGTGCTCGGTGTGCTGACCGGGTTCCGTCCCGCCCCTCCGTAGCTGCGAAGAGCGCTTCTGTCGGTGCCCGGCCGTACCGTGGAGCCTATGAGGGTCAAGAGCGACATCACCCCGGACACCGGCAAGTTCGAGGTCGTCTCCGAATTCGAGCCGTCCGGCGACCAGCCGGCCGCCATCGAAGAGCTGGAGCGCCGCATCAACGCGGGCGAGAAGGATGTCGTGCTGCTCGGTGCCACGGGTACCGGCAAGTCGGCCACGACGGCCTGGCTGATCGAGCGGCTGCAGCGGCCCACGCTGGTGATGGCCCCGAACAAGACCCTCGCCGCGCAGCTGGCCAACGAGCTGCGCGAAATGATGCCGAACAACGCCGTCGAGTACTTCGTCAGCTACTACGACTACTACCAGCCCGAGGCCTACGTCCCGCAGACCGACACCTACATCGAGAAGGACAGCTCGATCAACGACGAGGTCGAGCGGCTGCGACACTCGGCCACCAACGCGCTGCTGACCCGCCGCGACGTCATCGTTGTCGCAACCGTGTCGTGCATCTACGGCCTGGGTACGCCGCAGGAATACGTCGACCGGTCGCTGAAGCTGCGCATCGGCCAGGAGGTCGAGCGCGACAAGATCCTGCGGCACCTGGTCGAGGTGCAGTACACCCGCAACGACCTGTCGTTCACCCGCGGCACGTTCCGCGTGCGCGGCGACACGATCGAGATCTTCCCGGTGTACGAGGAACTGGCGATCCGGGCCGAGATGTTCGGCGACGAGATCGAGCGCCTCTACTACCTGCACCCGCTCACCGGCGAGGTCGTGCGCGAGGTCGACGAGGTCTTCGTCTTCCCCGCCACCCACTACGCGGCCGGGCCCGAGCGCATGGAACGCGCGATCCGTGGCATCGAGAAGGAACTCGAGCAACGGCTGGCCGAGCTCGAGGGCCAGAACAAGCTGCTCGAGGCGCAGCGCCTGCGCATGCGCACGTCCTACGACATCGAGATGATGCGTCAGGTCGGGTTCTGTTCCGGCATCGAGAACTACTCGCTGCACATCGACGGCCGCGAGCGCGGCAGCGCGCCGAACTGCTTGCTCGACTACTTCCCGGCGGACTTCCTGCTCGTCATCGACGAGTCGCACGTGACCGTGCCGCAGACCGGCGGCATGTACGAGGGCGACATGTCGCGCAAGCGCACCCTGGTCGACCACGGCTTCCGGCTGCCGTCTGCCATGGACAACCGGCCGCTGAAGTTCGAAGAGTTCGTCGATCGCATCGGCCAGACGGTGTACCTGTCGGCCACGCCCGGCCCGTACGAGCTGGGACGGACGAAGGGCGAGTTCGTCGAGCAGGTGATCCGCCCGACCGGCCTCGTCGACCCCGAGATCGTGGTCAAGCCGACGAAGGGCCAGATCGACGACTTGCTGCACGAGATCCGCGAGCGCGCCGAGCGCAACGAGCGGGTGCTGGTCACGACGCTGACCAAGAAGATGGCCGAGGACCTCACCGACTACCTGCTCGAGCAGGGGGTGCGGGTGCGGTACCTGCACTCCGAGGTCGACACGCTGCGCCGGGTCGAGTTGCTGCGCGAGCTGCGCCTGGGCGAGTTCGACGTCCTGGTCGGCATCAACCTGCTGCGCGAGGGGCTCGACCTGCCCGAGGTGTCGCTGGTGTCGATCCTCGACGCCGACAAGGAAGGCTTCCTGCGGTCGGGCACGTCGCTGATCCAGACCATCGGTCGCGCGGCCCGCAACGTGTCCGGTCAGGTGCACATGTACGCGGACACGGTCACCCCGTCGATGAAGAACGCGATCGACGAGACGAATCGGCGCCGCGAGAAGCAGATCGCCTACAACACCGAGAACGGCATCGACCCGCAGCCGCTGCGCAAGCGGATCGCCGACATCACCGATCTGCTCACCCGCGAGGCCGAGGACACCGATGCCCTGCTCGGCGCGCCGGTCGGCGGGTCGGGCCGGTCGCAGTCGCGCGGCAAGTCGGCTGTGCCGGGCCGGGGCGGGCGCGGCGTGTCCGGCGGCGTGGTCGGCGTCGGCGCGCACGCCGACGGCAAGCTCGATCTGGCCGAGATGCCGCGGGCGCAACTGGCCGACCTGATCCAGCAGCTCAACGACCAGATGCTGGCGGCGGCGCGTGAGCTGCAGTTCGAGGTGGCCGCGCGGATCCGCGACGAGATCTCCGAGCTCAAGCGAGAGCTGCGCGGCATGGACGCCGCGGGGGTCGGCTGAGCGCGGTCGCGGCGCGAACCGGAAGTCTCACGCACGCCTGCCACCGAACAATGAATCTCGCGCGCCTGCCACCAAACAATGAGTGGCGCGTTTCGCGGGTGAGTGGCGCGAAATTTCGCGCCACCCACCGTGGAAACGCGCCACTCATGTGACGGGCGGGGCTGCCCGGATCAGAAGGCGCCTGTCCCGTTCGGCGTGCCCAGCCCGGTCGGGCCGTCGTAGCCGGCCTTCGCGGTGCACAGGTACGACCCGCTGCAACTGCCGTTGCTGCCGGACGTGACGTCGTTCAGCGACGCGGTGTGCGCATAGGTCCACGACGCGCTGCTGTGCCCGCCCAGCGCGTACACGCTGGCGATGATCGGCGACGAGGCGCTCGTGCCACCGACCTGCACCCAGCCGTCAGCGCCCTGCACGACGCCGACGCTGATCAGGTAGTCACAGAAGGAACTTGTGCCGCAGCTGTTGGCGGTGTCGTAGACCGCGACGCCGGTGTTCGGATCGGCGACAGCGGACACGTCGGCGACGGTGCGCTTCGTGCAGCCGGTATCGGTCTGCCACGACGGCTTCGGGTCGTAGGCCGAGCAACCCGAGCCCGCGCCGCTCCACGCGGTCTCCGTCCACCCGCGCGCGTTGCTCGCCTTGCTCAGCGAGGTGCCGCCGACCGCGGTCACGTACTGCGACGCGGCCGGGTACGAGACGCCGTAGCCGCTGTCACCGGAGCTTGCGGTGATCGCGATGCCCGGGTGGTTGAAGTGCGCGTCGTCGGCGGTCTGGGTGCTGGCCTCGGCGCCGCCGTAGCTGTTCGAGATCGCCACGACGCCCGGCGCGGCGGCGGCGGTGTCGACCGCCTTGTACAGATCGGTGTCGGTCGCCGAATTCGCCTCGACCAGCAGGATGTTGCAGGACGGGCAGGCCGCAGACACCATGTCAAGGTCGAGGCTGATCTCCAGACCCCATCCGTAATCGGTCGACGGCATCGGCGTGCTCGCCCCGTTCTGATTGACCTTCTTGAAGCAGCCGTTGGCGGTCGTGCACGCCGGCAAGCCGTAGTGGCTGCGGTAGGTGGCGAGGTCCTGTTCGGCGTTCGGATCGTTGTACGCGTCGACGATGGCGACGGTCTTGCCGGTGGCGGACGTGCCCGCGAGGTTGTACGCGGACTGGATGTCGGCCGGGCCGTAGCCCTTCGGTGCGGTCGTCGTCTTCGGGCTCAGGACGCCGGCGGCGGTGCGCGTCGCGATCATCTTGCCGAAGCACGACACGACGCGCGTGCTACGCACGTGCTGGCAGCCGAAGGGGGCGATGACGGTGCGCAGCGCTGTCGTCGCCGGTCCTGCGGCGCCCGCGGGAACGGGGGCAGCGAGCACGGATCCGACCGTGACCAGCCCGGCGAGCAGGGCGAGACCACGGCGAGCCGTGAACCAGGAGGATGTCATGGCCGGATAGTACGTATTCCCGACATTCTGGGCGACCCGGGGTGCGCGGCCGCAAAATGCGAGGATCGCTGGATGGCCTCCACCTACGCCCCGCCACCTCCCGCCCGGCGGCGCAGGCGCTGGCCGATCGTCCTGCTGGTCCTGCTCCTGGTGGTGGTCGGTCTGTTCGTCGCAGCAGACCGCATCGCGTTGGGCCTCGCCGAGGACAAGGCGGCGACGGCGCTGCAGTCCTCGCAGAATCTGCCGCACAAGCCGGACGTGTCGGTCGAGGGATTCCCGTTCCTGACCCAACTGCTGGCCGGCAACTTCGGCGAGGTCGTGGTGACGGCGGACGACGTGCCGGTCGGCAACAATGCGCTGAACATCCAGCGGGTGACCGTCGATCTGCACGACGTGACCGTGTCGAACAACTACTCCACGGTGCACGCCAAGACGGCCACCGCGCAGGGACGGGTCGGCTATGACGAGTTGTCGCAGGTGCTCAAGACGCCGGTGCACGCCGGCAGCAACGATCGGCTCGTCGCACAACCGACCGTGCACGTGTTCGGCCAGACCTTCCACGGCACGATCAGTGCGCATGTGCACGCGTCGTCGGCACAGGGGATCACCTTCACCGAGCCGCAGGTGTCGGTGGGCGGTGTGCAGTTGCCCCCCGTCGCGGCGCACGCGTTCGCCCGGGTGTTCGAGCAGTCGGTCTCACTCGCGGGACTTCCGTTCGGGGTGAGTGTCACCGGGGCTGACGTCACGCCGTCCGGGCTGGTCATCCAGCTGACCGGACACAACCTCACATATCGACGCTGAGCTCGCCGTACTCGAGCGGGCGGTCGATGAACCGCGCGACGTCGGCGATCTCGTCCTGGACGGCCGCGCGCAAGGTTCTGCTTGCCGGCACGAAGTAGCGCACCTGCAGTCGACCGCCCGTCCGGTCGAGTCGCCAGCGGCCGACCGTGGTGCCGTCGCGGACGATCGTCGGTCGGATGATCCCCCCGACGTAGATCTCCGCGCGCCGGTCCTCCGGCACGAGACCGGTGCGGTCGCGGTAGCCGATCAGGAAGTTGTCGAACGCGCCGAGCAGCCGAACGGCGGACGGGTCGGCAGCCGCACCGAGGCGGTACCCGCGCTTGCCGTTCACCGAGACCTCGGTGAGCTCGTCGCGGATCAGGGCGACCGCGCGGCCGGACGGCAGCCCGGACCAGGTCGTGAAGTCGGCCGGCGTCGCCGGGGAGAACGCGAGGAAGTATCTGCGGGCGAGCTCGGCGAGCGCGTCGTCCCCCCGCGGACCGATCGCAGCGTCGGGCAGCCACTCGTCGAGCAGCGCAAACCCGGCGCCGTCGGTGTGGCAGGTCAGGCCCACCGTGGCGAGGTACACGAACAGGTGCACCGGCACCTGTGGTTCGACCTCGCCGATGACCCGCCGTTCACGCAGTTGCGCCGCGAACTCGTGCCGGGTCAGCGGGCCGTCCGAGAGCAACTCCGGCGCGAGCGCCTCGACCTGGGCGAGCACCTGCGCCGTGATCCCGAGATCGGCCCACCGCTTGGCGAAGCGTCGACGGATCATCGGGCCGAACAGGTGCATCAGCCAGCGCACGTCGTCGGCCCGGACGAGATGGATCGTGTTTCGCATCAGCCAGGTGCGAACCACGGCGCGCCCGGCGAGGGCAGCCGTGACGTCCGCCTCGGTCACCGCCGCCGAGCGCGACCGGACACCGAGCCGGGCTGCGGCGAGGTCCTGCGCCTGGATCGCGACGGTGTGCGCCGCCGCGGCCGGCACCGTGGTGCACGGCCGATCGGTCAGGCCGTGCCGCGCCATCCGCTCGGCGATCACGGTCGGCCGCCGGGACGGGCGACCGCGCGGGCCGCGAGCCGGTGGCCGGCCTGGAGTTGCTGCGCGACACCGGCCCCGGACAGCCGCGCGGCGAGCACACCGGCGGCGAACGCGTCGCCGGCGCCGGTGCTGTCGAAGACCGCGACCGGTTCGCACGCGACCTGGACGACGTGCTTGCCGTCTGACCAGGTCGCGCCGGCAGCGCCCTGCTTCACGATCGCCTCGCCGCAACGCAGCCCGAGCAGCCGCGCGGCGCTGTCTGCATCGCGGGTGCCCGCGAAGACCGCCGCCTCGTCCAGGTTCGCGAGGAGCAGTGCCGGCGCCACGGCGTCGAGGAACCGTGCCGGTCCGTAGCTTCGCAGCGGCGCCGCGGACGCCGCGTCGACCGAGACGGTGCCCCCGGCCGTCCGGGTGGCGGCGAGCGCGGCGAGCGCTGCCGGTCCGGCCGCATCGTGGAACAGCGCGTAGCCGGACACGTGCAGGTGCGTGTCGGGGTAGGCCGGTGGCGCCGTGCCGCCGTTTGCGTTCGCGCCGGGGGACGGGATCATCGTCCGCTCGCCGTCCGGCCCGACGAGCACGATGCAGGTCCCGGTCGGCAGGTCGGGGTCAACGCTCACCGCGAGGTCGACGCCGCATCTCGCGAGTTCGTCCAGAGCCTGCCGACCGAGCGCGTCGGCACCGACGCGTCCCACCACGGTGGCCGAGCAGCCGGCGTCGACCAGCCATGCGGCGGTGTTCGCGGCCGATCCGCCGCCGTAGAGGGCGATCGGCGCCGGAGTGTCGGAACCGATGGCCAGGTCGCCGGGCACCTGCGCGCAGATGTCGACCATGATGTCGCCCAGGCACACCACCCGGGTCATGCCGTCGCTCATCGGCACAGCTCGGCGGCGACCTCCGCGGCAAGACGGGCGTTGCTGCGCACCAGGGCGACGTTCGTGGCCAGCGACGCGCCGTGCGTCTCGCGGTGGAACCAGTCCAGCAGGAACGGCGTGACGTCCTTGCCGCGCACGCCCGCCTTGTCGGCGGCCGCCAGGCCACTCGCCAGAGCGGTGTCGTGCACTGCGTGGTCGAGTTCGTCGTCGGGGGCGACCGGGTTGGCCAGCACCAGTCCGTACGCATCGGTGCCGAGCGTCGTCCGGGCGCGCAGCACCGCGACGACCTCGGCGGGTGAGTCCACGCGCCAGTCCAGCGGGTAGCCGGAGCTACCGAGGTAGAACCCCGGGAAGCGGTCGGTGCGGTACCCGAGCACGCCGATGTTCAACGTCTCGAGCCGCTCGAGGGTCGCCGCGACGTCGAGGATCGACTTCACCCCGGCGCACACGACGAGCACCGGCGTGCGCGACAGGGTGACCAGATCCGCCGACTCGTCCCACGTCTCGGTCGCGCCGCGGTGCACGCCGCCCAGACCGCCGGTGGCGAAGACACCGATCCCGGCGCGGGCGGCGAGGTGCGCGGTCGAGGCGACGGTCGTGGCGCCGAGCCCGCCGCGGGCGGCGACGGTGGCGAGGTCGCGGACGCTGACCTTGACGACGGAGGGGTCGCCGGCGATCTGTTCGAGCGCGTCGTCGTCGAGGCCTACCCGGGCGACGCCGTCGACGACCGCCATGGTCGCGGGGACCGCGCCGCCGGCGCGTACCTCGGCCTCGATCTCGCGCGCAATGCGCAAGTTGTCCGGGCGCGGCAGGCCGTGGCTGATGATCGTGCTTTCGAGCGCGACGACCGGTCGGCCCGAGCTCAGGGCCTCAGCGACCTCGGGATGGACGAGCACGTACGTTCCTCTCGATCAGTCCGACCGGCACGGTCGCGATCGCCGCGACGAGGAACGAGAGTATCGACGCGCTCATCCACGACTGCGGCTCGAACCAGCGCAGGTCGATCCACCACCGTGACCACCACCCGATCATGCCGGGGTTGATCAGCTGATAGGTGGCGAAGCCGATCAGCCACGGAAGCAGCATCAGCCAGCGCGTCGGCGCGGCTTCGGACAGGTCCCACGAGCTACGTGACAGCACGAAGTACTCGACCGCGAGCACCCCGAGCAGCGGCACGAACACCGAGCCGATCAGCACGAGGAAGTTGTAGTAGTCGTTGATGTTCAGCGCGAGCGTGAGCAGCGTCGCCAGCGTGCCGATCACAACGGCGAGCACCCGCCGGTCCCACCGCGGACGCAGATTCTGCAGCGACACGGCCGAGGAGAAGGTGTCGACGAAGGACTGGTCGATCTCGCGGATCGCCAGCACCGCGAACGCGAGCGTGCCCAGCGGGATCGCGATGAACGATCCGAAGATCTTGTTCGGATCGCCGTGCGCCACGGTGACGAGGGTGATCATGCCGATCGCGTAGCAGGCGATCTGCGTGATCGAGTACCCGACGAAGGTGCCGACCACGGTGTCGCGGACCGAGCGCGAGTGCCGCGAGTAGTCGGCGGCGACCGGCACCCACGACACCGCGACGCTGACCACGCCGTCCACCGCGAGCCAGAAGTTGTCCCACGAGCCTTGGCTCAGCGGAGGCAGCGGGTTCCGCAGCAACTGGATCGCGAGGTACGCCATCGTCACGACGACGGCGACCGTCACGTACTTGCGCAGCACACGGATCCATCCGAGCGGGCGCAGCGCGAGCGCGGTCGTGACCACGCCACCGGCCACTACCCACACCCAGCGCGGCACCCCGCTGACGATCTGATCGAGAGCAGTGCTGATGGTGACCAGTTCGAACGTGGTCCAGCCGATCAACTGGACGATGTTCAGCACGGTCGGCACCCAGGACAGCCGGGCGCCGAACAACCCGCGCAGCAGCACCATCGCCGGCTGCCCGGTCTCGGTACCGGGAACGGCCGCGATGGCAACGGCGGCGGTACCGAGCACCGTGCCGATCAGCAGCGCGACGAAGCCGGCGGCAAGCGACAACTCAAGCGAGCCGGTGCCGAGCGGATCGAGGACGTAGATGGCGCCGGTGAAACCGAGCAGGCTGACGCCGAGGTTGCCCCACATCCCCAACTGGTCGACGAGTCGAAGAGTGCGCGGCGCGGGCTGGTCGAGGGTGAGCGGCGCCTCGTCGCCGACGGCGACCGGCTTGGCGGTCGTGGTCACAGGACGGGCATCCCTTCGATGGGCGAGGACGCGTGCGCGTGGTGCCGGCGGGGGATCCGGCCCGCAAGTCGCGCGGCCCGTCCGGCCTCGACCGCCGCGGCCATGGCGGTCGCCATGAGTGCGGGTCGGCGTGCGCGGGTGACCGCCGAGGCCAACAGCACGCCGTCACACCCCAGCTCCATGGCCAGCGCTGCGTCGGACGCGGTGCCGATGCCGGCGTCGAGGATCACGGGCACGGTCGCGTCGCTGACGATCAGCTCGATGTTGTGGGGGTTGCCGATGCCGAGTCCGGTGCCGATCGGAGCGCCCAGCGGCATGACGGCGGCACAGCCGGCCTGTTCGAGGCGACGGGCGAGCACCGGATCGTCGTTTGTGTACGGCAGCACGGTGAACCCGTCGGCCACCAGCGCCTGGGCTGCGTCGAGCAGCTCGACCGGGTCGGGCAGCAGGGTGCGCTCGTCGGCGATCACCTCCAACTTCACCCAGTCCGTCTCGAGCGCCTCGCGGGCCAGCTGCGCGGTGCGCACGGCCTCCGCGGCGGTGCGGCAGCCGGCGGTGTTCGGCAGGATCCGGATGCCGCGCGCGTCGATGACGTCGAGCAGCGAGCCCTGGGTGGCCGGGTCGACGCGGCGCATCGCGACCGTGCACAGTGCGGTGCCCGACCCGGCCAGCACCTCGTCGATCACCTGGAGACTGGGCGCACCGCCCGTCCCCATGATCAGCCGCGACGTCAGCCTGACGCCGGCGATCTCGAACGGCGCGTCGATGTGTTCAGCCACCGGGCACCGCCGTGATCAGCTCGATGTGCTGGCCGGGGCGCACGGCGTAGTCGGGCCAGGTGCGCCGCGGGACCACGACGCCGTCGACGACGACGGCGCTGCCGCGGGCCGATCCGGCGTGCTGCTCGATCAGCGCGAGCAGGCTGGTGCCGTCGCTGATGTCGAGATCATGTCCGTTGACCGCGACTCTCATCGCACCTCCAGAACGACGTCGGTGCCGGTGCGTCCGGGCCGGAACGGTGTGACCGCGTCGAGTTCGGTGTCGTCGAGGACGAGCGCGGTGACCGCGTCGGCGGTCAGGGGGGCGAGCAGGATCCCGTTGCGGTAGTGGCCGGTGGCGACGACGGTGTGCTGCCCGGTGCGTCCGATCAGCGGAGCGTTGTCGGCACTGCCGGGACGCAGCCCGGTACTGACTTCCTCGAGGACCGCCTCGCCCAGCTCGGGGATCACCGCTTGCGCATCGCGGAGCAGCTCGTAGACCGCGCCGGCGCGGGGCGCGATGTCGAAACCGGTCTCCTCGCTCGATGCACCGACCACCAACCGTCCGTCGCTGCGCGGGACGACGTAGACCGGGTTGCCGTTCACCTCGGCGCGTACCACCCGACCCAGCCGCGGTGGGCCGGGTAGCCGCAGCCGCAGGGTCTGGCCCTTCACCGGGCGGACGGGCAGGTCGCACAGCTGCCGCGCCCAGGCGCCGGCGGCGACGACCACGGTGTCGGCTTCGACCCGGGTGCCGTCGGACAGGTCGAGCTCGCCGTCGCCGATGCGCGTGACCTGTGCGGTGCGTAGCTGCGCGCCTTGGTCGAGGGCGGCCCGCAGGTGTGCGGCGTGCAGCAGGCGCGGATCGACCTGATGGTCGAACTCGGCCAGCAACCCGCCGGGCAGCCCCGCGGCCAGCGCCGGTTCCACGCTGCGCAGCTCGCGGCCGGTCAGCAGCGACGAAGCCAGGCCGAGGGACGTACCGAACTCGTGCAGGTCGCGCAGGTGGCGCAGGTCCGCACCGTCCCAGGCCACCTCGATCGTGCCGCACTCGAGGTAGCCGGTCGGCAATCCGGTGGCCTCGGTCAGCTCGGCGACGTGCTCGGGGTACACGGCCACCGCGGCCAGGTTGAGCCGCAGCAAGGCCGACTCGGTGAAGTGCAGTTCGGTGATCGGCGCCAGCATTCCTGCCGCCGTGTTCCAGGCGCCGCGCGCCGGGTCCGGATCGATGAGCAGGGTCTCGGCGCCGCGCTGGGCCAGCCGCCAGGCGCAGGCGGTGCCGATCGCACCCGCGCCGACGATCGCCACGTCGGCGGTCTGCGGACCTTGTCGAGACATAGGTGGAACGGCTCCCTCACGCCGGCATGACCCGGATCAGGTTCGACGGTCGGCTGGTTGCCCTCTCAGCCCGGCTCACCCGGACTCCCGTGCGTCGATCACACTACGCCTGTGACCCCGCTGCCCGATGACGCCCGTCTCTACCTGTGCACCGACTCGCGTGCACGCACCGGCGACCTCGTCGACTTCCTCGACGCCGTGTTGAGCAACGGGGTCGACATCGTCCAGCTGCGCGAGAAGGGCCTCGAGGCGCGACAGGAGATCGCGTTGCTCGAGGTGTTCGCGGCTGCTGCGTCACGGCACAGCAAGCTCTGGGCCGTCAACGACCGCGCCGACATCGCGCGCGCTGTCGCGGCACCGGTGCTGCACCTCGGTCAGGACGACCTGCCGGTGCCGGTGGCGCGAGCGATCGTCGGGGACGACGTGGTGATCGGTCGCTCGACGCACTCGCCGACGCAGTGCGATGCCGCGCGCGGTGAGCAAGGCGTCGGCTACTACTGCACCGGGCCGACATGGACCACGCCGACGAAGCCGGGCCGGCCCGCGGCCGGTCTCGACCTGATCGACCACGCCGGCGCCCACGAGGACGCCCGGCCGTGGTTCGCGATCGGCGGCATCGAGACCGTCGACCGGCTCGACGAGGTCATCGCGCACGGGGCGCGGCGCGTCGTCGTCGTCCGGGCGATCACCGGGGCCGAGGATCCCGGCGCGGCGGCGGCGACGTTCGCCCAGCGACTGCGCTAGGCCAGTCGCTCCCCGGCGGTCACCGGCACGTCGATCCGGTTGCCCTCCGGTGCGAGCGGGCATTCCCAGCGCGGGTTATAGCGGCAGGACGGGTGGTAGGCGAAGTTGAGGTCGATCACCAGGTCGTCGCCGGACGTACCGAGGTCGGCGCCTTTCGCGGTGTCGAGCAGGTAGCGGCCGCCGCCGTAGCTCTCGCTGCCGGCAGTTCCGTCACGGAGCGGGACGAAGATCCCACCGGCGTACTGCGCCAGCCACCACACGTCCAGGGTCGCGCCGAGCAGCCGGACGAGGCCGACCCGCTCCAGCGTGATCGTGCCGTCGCTCGACGTCGGGACGGCGAGGGTTGCGGTTGGCGCCGGTTCGAGCGACACCGTGAAGCGCAGCGCCGGGTCGTACGGCCAATAGGGCAGGCCGGTGCCCCGCAGCGGATCGTCGGGAGCCAGCGGCGACTGCGGATGGCTGCGGAACAGCGCGTCGCGACCTGCCCGCCACGCGGCGTGTGCCTGCGCGGGATCCGTCTCGGCGCGCACCTGCGCGTACAGCTGCGCCACCCGGCGGCGCCAGTCGGTGAGTTCGAACGGGGCGGTCACCATTCGCGCACGCTCCAGAAGTGGCCCACCGGTCCGAGCCCCGAGCCGAGCGGGAACGAGCCGCGGACCGCCTCGGTGATGAACCGCTTGCCGGCGGCGACGGCGTCGGGCATGGACGCGCCGCGCGCCAGGTGCGCGGTGATCGAGGCGGCGAGGGTGTCGCCCGAGCCGTGCGTGTGGTTGGTGGCGACGCGCGCGGCCGGCAGCTCGATCCACCGGTCGCCGTCGCTGAGCAGATCGACAGCATCGTCGTCGGGGAGGTGGCCGCCCTTCACGAGCACCCACTGCGGGCCGAGGGCGAGCATCGCGCGGGCGGCCTCCGCCATGTCCGTGCGGGTGCGCACGTCCACCCCGGTCAGCAACCGGACCTCGCCCAGATTCGGCGTCGCGAGGGTCGCTCGCGGAAGGATCAAGGTGCGAAGACCGTCGAGGGCGTCGGGCCGTAGCAGCGGGTCACCGTGCTGTGACGCGGCGACGGGATCGACCACGAGTGGGCCGATTTCCAGGCGCTCAACGGTCTCGGCCACCGCGGCCATGATGGCGGCGGACGCGAGCATGCCCGTCTTCGCTGCCCCGACCCCGATGTCCGTCGCGACCGATTCGATCTGCTCGGCGACGGCGTGCGGCGGCAGTTCGTAGAACCCGGACACGCCCAGCGAGTTCTGCACTGTGACCGCGGTGATTGCGGACATCCCGTGCACGTGACAGGCCAGGAACGTCTTCAGGTCGGCCTGGATGCCGGCGCCGCCGCCGGAATCGGATCCGGCGATCGTGAGCGCGGTCGGGATGGGGGACTCGGCCACCGTGCCATCCAAACAGAGCGCGCGGCGCGGCATCATGGGCGCCGTGCTCGACCACGTCACGGTGACCGCCTCCGACTTCGCGGCCAGCCTGCGCTTCTATGACGCGACGCTGGTAACGCTCGGCCTGCACCGGCTGCACGAACTGGGCGACGAGGAGGAGGACGATCCCGTGGTCGAGGTCGCCGCGTACGGGCGCGATGACGCGGCGGCGTTGTGGTTGACAAGTGGGACGGTGGCGACCTCGGGCGTGCACCTGGCTTTCCGTGCCGACTCGGCCTCGCAGGTGGAGCGGTTCCACGCGGCGGCGCTGGACGCCGGCGGCACCAGCCACGACGCGCCCCGCCGGTGGCCGATCTTCCGCCGCGGACAGTTCAACGCGATCGTGCGCGATCCCGACGGCAACCTCATCGAAGCGATCGGACCCGAGTAGGTGGTTTTCCCGCGCGTGGGTGCGTTGCGCGGAACGCGATGCCGCGGTGCAGACCGCGCATTGCGGGCAGCTAGGGTGTGGCCCGGCGTGGCGAATCCCGCCCTCCTATTCACATCAGTCACATTTGGCACACTGGGCACATGAGTTTCGGACGGATCTTCGGTACCTCCGCCGCCGTCGTGGCGGTCGGCGTGGCAGCTGTCTCGGTCGTCGGCCTGGCGAGCGCGCAGCCCAAGCATCGACCGATGCCGAACCATCGCTCGTCGGTCGCCGCGCTGGCGCGTCCGATCCCGGCTCAGCTGCCGGCCGCACGTCCGTCTTCGTCGGCGACGCACACGGACCATGCCGTCAAGGTCCGGACACGCAGCGCGAGCGCGGAAGCGTTGCCCTCGACGTCCGCGCTCGTCACGAGCCTCGCGCCGGCACCGACAACCACGAGTCCGGTCGTGACCCGCGAGACGACCACCCGCGCAACGCCGACCCGCACAGTCACGACGCACGCGACGCCGAAACCGACCCCGAGACCCACGCCGACGCAAACGCACCAGGTCGCGCACACGGCACAACCGCACAGCGCCGCTCTGCGACGCGGCGTGCGGCTGCCGGTCAGCGGCAGGACTGGTAGCGCCACCCGGGTCATCACGGTCAAGGCACGCGCCACCTGGAAGACCGTCGCCACCCTGCAGGCGTGGCGCAAGGCACCCGGCGGCGGCTGGCTGCGGGTCGGCAAGCCCGCAGCGGCGCACATCGGGTCACAGGGCATGACACGAAGCCCGAGCGAGTCGAAGTCCGCGACCCCGATCGGCAGCTTCACCTTGACCCAGGCCTTCGGCTACGCCGGCAATCCCGGCACCCGCCTGCACTTCTTCCGCACGAACGGGGAGGACTGGTGGATCAGCCAGCGCGGATCGCTCTACAACACGCACCGGCACTGCTGGTCCGGCTGCGGATTCCGTCAGGGCAGCCCCAACGAGCACCTCTACTACGAGCGGCCGTTCTACAAGTACGCGGTCGTCATCGACTACAACACCCGTAATTCCCCCGGGGGCGTGCGGCAGGGCGCGGGCAGTGCCTTCTTCCTGCACGTCACCGACGGCAACCCGACGGCGGGGTGCGTCGCGATCCGGGAAGCGCGCCTGAAGCCGATCATGCGCTGGCTCCTTCCGTCGAGACACCCGCGCATCCTCATCGGCACATCCTGATCGGGTGAGCCGCTGAAACAGCGGCAAGTGCCGTCCGCGTGACTAGCATCAAGGCATGGCCGGCGAGCGCAGATGCAGGCACTGCTCTGCCGCGTTCGAGCCGCGCCGGGAGCATGCCCAGTTCTGTTCTCGCGCGTGCCGAGTCGCGTGGAATCGCGAGCAATTCGGCGACGTCGCCGTCGGCGGATCGAGCGTCCTGGATTGGTCGATCACGGCTATGCGGGAGGCCACACTACGGCTCACTCGACCGCTTGCTTGGGACCGGACGCGTGCATTCGAGGCAATAAATGATGCCGTCTGGCGGGTGACGATGCTGGACGCGGCGTTGGTGCGGTATCACCCCAACGTCTACGACGACACGCTCGATCGCCTGAGCCACGCCGACCAAGCGCTGACCGAAGAGACCCTTGCCGGGTTACGACTGGTGCGCAACCGGGTCGCGGAACCGGGCGACCTCGCCCGGTTCGTCGACTCCGGCACGACGGACTCGGAACCCCTGACCGGGCAGATCACAAGCCAACGATGGAAAGCAGTGCCCGCGCGGTCGTCCGGCTCGCAATCGAACTCTGCCCAGGCCTGGGAACTGGCGCGGTACCGCGCGTACCAGAACCGCTTGGCGGGCACCGCGATCGGTGACACGTTCGATCGCTCCACAACCTTCCTACTGGCTGCCGCAGCGCGCGCGATGGCAACGACGCACACGGACGCACCGGTCACCCGCTGATCTTGCCGGGTGCCCGGACACGTGGGTCAGGACGCGAGGGGTTCGTCGTTCTGTTGCATCGACGGAACGGGCTGCGCCACCACAGGCTCGTCTTGCACGTCGGCGACAGCCTGGGCCGGACGGCGGCCCGACACCTCGGCGATGTCCTCCAGGCTCACCCGCGAGGTTTCGGGCAGGACCCGAGTAAGCGCGAAGCCGGCCACCGAGACTCCGGCCGTCAACAACAGGGTGCCACGGAGCCCGAGTGACGTTTGCAGCACGGGGAACAGGAACACCCCGATGAACGCACCGAGCTTGCCCACTCCCGCGGAGATCCCGTGGCCGGTGGCTCGCATCGTCACCGGGTAGACCTCGCTCGGAATCACGAATGTGGTCATGTTGGGCCCGAATTCGGTGAAGAAGTAGCTCACGCCGTACACGAGCAGAAACGGCGCGACCGCCGTGGTCATCCCGGGCACGATCGCGATGACGGCGAAGCACGCTGCCATCACCGCGAAACCCACCAGCTGCAGCCGCCGATGTCCGATTCGGTCCAACCACGCAATCCCGAGCAGGTAGCCGGGTAGGGCGGCTACCACAAAGATCGCAAGCTGCAGCGCGATCTTGGTCATCGTCGTCGCGTTCGGCGAGATCAGGCTGAGGATCTGCGGGGTGGAGATGGTGTTGCCGTAGTAGGCGTAGTCGAGCAGGAACCAGCAGCCCGCCGTTCCGGCCAGCAAGACTGCGTACCGGCGATCGGTGAGGAACGCGCGCAGCCCGATTGCTCGGTGGGTGGCGCCGGACGCGGTGCCGGACACCTGGCCATCGGTGAACTCGGCAACCTGCGCGGCGGCTTGCGTGACCTTGCCCTTGACCTGAACCTGATAGCGCGGGGATTCCGGCATCCGGGTGCGCAGGTAGATGACGGCCGCGGCGGGCACTGCGCCCAGGCCGAGCATGATGCGCCACGCGAGGTTGTCGCTGACTCCACCGCCGAGTAGTGCCAGTGCGATCAGCGGTCCGACGATCAGGCCGAGCGCCTGCGTCGAAAAGACCATGCCAACCAGACGACCGCGATCCTTGCGGTTGGCGTACTCGCTCATCATCACGGCACTGACCGGGTAGTCACCGCCGACGCCGAAGCCCAGCAGGAACCGGAAAATGATCAGCACCCAGAAGTTCGGCGCGAGCGCTGATCCGATCGAGCCGACGATCATGATCGCGGCGACCATCCAGTACACCCGTTTGCGGCCGACCAGATCGGCGAAGCGGCCGAATGCCAACGCACCCAGGAACGCGGCAGCCAGCATCGTGCTGTTGAGCAGGGCGAGCATGGCCGAACTGATGTTCCAGTCCTGGGTGATCAGCGCCGAAGCGATGCCGATGATGAACAGGTCGTACGCGTCGGTGAAGAAGCCCATCCCCGACACCACCACTGCACGCAGGTGGAACCGTCCCAGCGGCGCCTCGTCAAGCGCGGCAATCAGGTTTCTGGTCTCTAGGTCGGACATGGCTACCCCTCCCGCTGGCGGATGACCGGTTTTGTGCCGGTTATCCGGATACACGACCGGCGTCGGCGGGGAACGACTCCACCCGTCAACAAACATCCGTGAGGTAAACACCAGATGAACGAGCAATGGCGTTGACCTGAATGACTCCCGAACATCCGCTCTAGTCGACCTGAACGGCTCCCGAACATCTGCTCGGGCGGAGATCCATGCAGAGGCGAGGGCTCCGGCGAGTCGTGACAGGGTAGGCCGGTGCCATCCCGCCCCTTCCTTGCTGTCGCAGCCTGCGCCCTTCTGGCCGGGTGCGCCTCGAGAACGGGAGTGCGGCATCAGCCGACACCGGCGCCGCAACCTGGCGCCTCGACGTCGGCATCGACCCGCGTCGCACCGTCGGCCACAACCACGCCGACGCGGTCCCACCACCACAGGCCGACCGCCACGAAGGCGCCCAGCCCGGCGCCCAGCACGGCCCCCAGCCGCAGCCGACCGCACGGCGTCGCGCTGCCACTGCGCTACGGCACCGGATCAGCGCGCCAGGTGATCACCGTCGTCGCTACGTCCGAGTCGGAAACGCAGGGGAGGGTGCAGGCCTGGCGCCGGCTCGGAACCGGCTGGCTTCGGGTCGGTCCGGCAGTGCCGGCCTACCTCGGTTCGGACGGCATGACGCCTGATCCGAGCGAGAGTCGCTCGGCCGTCCCGATGGGCAGCTTCACGCTCACCCAGGCGTTCGGGCGCGACGCCGACCCCGGAACTGCGCTGCCGTACCGACAGACGACGCCCGCGGACTGGTGGATCAGCGAAGCCGGCCCGTCCTACAACACCGAACAGCACTGCGCGTACGACTGTCCGTTCACGCAGGGATCGCCGAACGAGCACCTCTACTACGAAGTGCCCTATTACGACTACGCGGTGGTCATCGACTACAACACCCGCAACTCGGCCACCGGTGTGCGGCAGGGGGCAGGCAGCGGCTTCTTCCTCCACGTCGCGGTGGGCGCGCCGACGGCGGGTTGTGTCGCGATCCCGGCCGACCAGCTCGTGCGGTTGCTGCGATGGTTCCGTCCCGGCGACCACCCCCGTATCGTCATCGGGACGTCGTCGTGACCGCCACGTAGGCGGCACCGATCAACGGCGCCGCGTCCGGGTCGGTCGCGATCCGGACGGGCGGGACGCCGACCTCGCCGGCCCCCTCACGGAACCAGGGCTCGAACAGGCCCCACGACGCCGACATCGATCCGCCGACCACGATCACCTCGGCGCCGAAGTCGCGGATCGGGCCGGCCAGCGCGCGTCCCAGCGACTGCACGGCATGGGCGAGCACCTCGACGGCGCCGGGCTCGGCGGCGCGGGCGTGCTCGGCGATCTCGCGGACGTCGGCGACGCGGTCTCCGGTCGCCTTCGCGTAGGCCCGGCGGATCGCGCGCCGAGACATCGACTCCTCCAGCGGAGCGCCGTTGACCTGCAACTGGTGGGCGCGGCCACCCTTCGGGACGCCCGGATCGATCACCCGGCCGCCGTCCACCCAGCCGCTCCCGACGCCGGTGCCGAGGGTCAAGCCCATCACGCGATCGGCGCCACGACCGGCTCCGGCGACCCATTCGCCCACCGTGAATGCGTCGGCGTCATTGCAGAAATGCAGGTCCCGCGGATCGGCATCGAGGCGCTCGGCAAGCCCGGCACGCATGTCCACGCCGTCCAAGGACTCGAACTTGCCGACGTCGTGGAAGCGGCCGATGCCGTGGTCGTAGTCGAACGGGTCGGGCATGGCGATCGCCCACATCGGTTCCTGCGTGCCGCGCGCCGGGGCTGCGATCGCGTCGAGGATCGCGTCGGCGGCAGCGTGCGCATCGATGTCAGCACGCTGTGGTGTGCCTTCGATGCGCCAGGTTCGCGAGTCTATGTGTGCCGCCGTCGCATGTGTCCCGCCCACATCGAGCACGCCCAACCCGCTCACCGCAGCCATCGCCTCATCCCTGCTGTGTATCAGAGTCGAGCGGCCCGACTCCTGCGTGCCAGTGAGAATTGACCGGCCGTTCACAGGGCTGGTCGAATGTTGCGTCGTTGATCCGGAGGAGTCCCCGTGACCGCTCGTGGTGTCCTGACAGAACGTGGCGCCGCCCGGCGCCTCCTCGGCACCGGCGACCGCTCCGAGCACCGGCAGCGGGGCAACGGGCAGTGGCGGCAGCGACTTCTGCTCCGAATGGATGTCGGGATCGTCCATCGCCGGACTCAGTTACGTCGCGAAGAACTGTCACTGATAGGTGATCAGGTCCGGCTTCGGCCGGAGCGCCATCACTCGGGCGCGGGTCATCATCGGTCGGTCCTGCTTCAGGAACAGCTTGAAGCCCGTCCCGAACGGACGGTGCGGTAACGCGATTCGGCGCCACGTGGCGATCTTCGCCTGCGGGGTGCCGAACCCGTCGGCGTGGAAGACGACCTCGACGCCCGGTCCGGGCCGGATGTGCTGACGGTCGGGCAGCATCTGCGGCCGGAACTGGTGCACGACGAGCAGCTTGTCGGGCAGATGCTTG
>DASXJR010000076.1:0-80178 GCA_036497285.1 Jatrophihabitans sp. | reverse complement strand
CTCGCCGACCTCGATCAGTGGCTACGCATCCCTGGGATCAGCGCCCAGCCCGAGCGGCACGCCGACGTCGCGGCGAGCGCCGAGTGGTTCGCCGAGGCCGCCCGCCGCACCGGGTTCCCGACGGTCGAGATCTGGCCGACGGCAGGGCTGCCGAGCGTGTACGCCGAATGGCCGAGCGCCGATGACGACGCGCCGGTCGTGCTCGTGTACGGCCATCACGACGTGCAGCCGATCGATCCGATCGAGCTCTGGCAGCACGCCCCCTTCGAACCGACGATCGACGGCGACCTGCTGCGTGCGCGGGGCGCGTCCGACGACAAGGGCCAGCTGCTGTTCCACCTGCTCGGCCTGCGCGCGCACCTCGCAGCGACCGGACGCAGCACGCCGGCGGTCACGCTGAAGCTGCTGATCGAGGGTGAGGAGGAGTCGGGTTCGCCGAACTTCGAGAACCTGCTGGACGAGCGGCGCGACCGCCTCGACGCGGACGTCGTGGTCATCACCGACACGGGCATGCTCGCGTCCGACGTCCCGAGCACGGTGACCGGCATGCGTGGGCTGGTCAGCTGCGATGTGCGCTTCCACGGCCCGGACCTCGACCTGCACTCGGGCGTGTTCGGCGGCGCAATCCCCAACCCGGCAACGGCCATCGCGCGGCTCGTGGCCGCCCTGCACGACGAGGACGGCCGCGTGCAGGTGCCAGGCTTCTACGACGACGTCGTCGCACTGACCGACGAGGAGCGCGCGCTGTTCGCCAAAGTTCCGGTCGACGACGCGGCGTTCCTGAACTTCGCCAAGTCGCGCGCCCTGCACGGCGAGGACGGCTTCTCGACGCTCGAGCGGATCGGCGCCCGTCCCACCGCCGAGGTCAACGGCATCGGCGGCGGTTACCAGGGCGACGGCGGCAAGACGATCGTGCCGAGTGACGCGTTCGTGAAGCTGTCCTTCCGGCTGGTCGCGAACCAGGAGCCGCGCAAGATCATCGCCGGGGTGAACGAGTTCATCCGTGCCAACACCCTGAACGGGATCGAGGCCGACATGGCGTGGGAGGGCGACGGCGTGGCCCCGTGCCTCGTGCCGCTCGGCACGCCCGCCTACGTCGCGCTCACCGAGGCGATCAGCGAGGCGTTCGACGGGCTGCAGGTGCTGCCGACCCGGGAAGGCGGCAGCGGGCCTGAGGCCGCGCTGCAGCAGAAGATCGGGGCGCCGATGGTGTTCCTCGGCGTCGGTCTGCCCGACGACCAGATCCACGCACCGAACGAGAAGGTCACCGTGTCGATGCTGTTCAAGGGCGCGGAGGCCGCCGGTCTGCTCTGGGCGAAGTTCGCCGAACTCGGACGGGAGCGGTTGCGATCGCGCTGACTCGCCAGGAGGCGCCGTGCCCGCAATGCGGAACGGCCCTCGTGCGGCTCGATGAGGGCCTGCCGTGGTGCCCGGCATGCGACTGGAACCTGGCGGCGTGGGATCCGCTCGTCCGTCCCGCCCGCGGGTCGCGTGGCCTCGAACGCCGCGGGCACGTCGTCGCCGACCGGATCGACGGTGAGCTGTACGAAGAGCTGTCCCGAGCCCGCCCGACGACGCCGACAGCCGCGCCGGGTTTCGTCGCCGTCGTCGCGTTGTACTGGCTGCTCGTGGTCGCGATGGCGGTCGCCGGCGTGTGGTTGCTGGTGGCGGCGCCGTCGTTCTGGCTGGTCAACCTCGGCGTGCTGCTGATCGTCGTGGCGGTACTGCTGCGACCCCGGTTCGGGCTGCGACCGCGCAAGCGCCGCCGCCTGGATCGCACCGACGCGCCCGCGCTGTTCGAGCTGCTCGACACGGTTGCCGCGGCGCTCGACGTCCCCGTCCCCGAGGATGTCGTGCTCGACCTCGGCGCGCGAATCACGCTCGACACCCGTGGGCTCCGCCGGCGCGCCGTCCTCGAACTCGGCGGTCGGCTCTGGACCACGCTCACACCCGGCGCGCGCGTCGCCGCGCTGGCCCACGAGTTGTCGCAGCTTGGCAGCGGCGATCCCTACCGCGGCCCGTGGGCACGTCCTGTGCTGCGCGCCGCCGACGCGCTGGTCGTGGCCACCCAGGCCGAGCGCACCACGCCCTCGATCCTGCGCTCGCATCGCCGCGGCGTGCCGTATCTGGTCATCATCGGACGTCTGCTGCTGCGGCCGTTCGCCCGCGTCGCGCTGACCGTGCACACACTTGCGCACCGGGCCGGCCAGCGCGCGCACCGGCGCGCGGCGTACTTCGCCGACAGCCGCACGGCGTCGGTCGCCGGCCGCGACGCCACCCTGGCCCTGCTGGACCGGTACCTCCTGTCCGCCGACATCGACCGGCTCATCCACCACGTCGCGACCCGTCGTGCGATCGAACGCTGGCCCGAGGCGGTCGCCGCCTACGTCGACGGACGGGCGGAGGACCTCACGTTGCTGCGCCGCCATGACGCCCGGCACGCCGGCCTGTGGGACGACCACCCACCCGCCGGACGGCGCGGCCGGATGGTGCTCGCCTGGCCCACCACGCCGGCACGGGTGCGGCTGACCGCCGCCGAGTCGGCGCGGATCGACGGCCAACTCGCGCCGTGGATCGCAGCCGTGGCCCGCGAAATCATCGGTGCGCGTGACTTCGGCGACCAGGGGTCACCAGCGGCTGGTTAGGGTGAGCTTCGTGCCGAAGATCCCAGCGCCGTCCTTCGAGATCGTCCATCACACCCTCGACAACGGCCTGCGTGTCGTGCTCGCACCGGATCGCACCGCTCCGGTCATAGGGGTGGCGGTGCTCTACGACGTCGGCATGCGCTCCGAACCGGAGGGACGGACGGGGTTCGCGCATCTCTTCGAGCACCTGATGTTCCAAGGGTCGGCGCATCTCGAGAAGCTCGAACACTTCCGTTATGTGCAGTCTTCGGGTGGGACGTTCAACGGCAGCACGCACGTCGACTACACGAACTACTTCGAGTCGCTGCCGTCCAACGCGCTCGAACGCGGGCTGTTCCTCGAGGCGGACCGGATGCGCTCGCCGCGGATCACCGCCGAGAACCTCGCCAACCAACTCGACGTGGTCAAGAACGAGATCCGCGTGAACGTGATGAACCGGCCCTACGGCGGGTTCCCGTGGATCTATCTGCCGCCGGTGCTGTTCGACTCCTTCGCGAACTCGCACAACGGCTACGGCGGTTTCGAGGACCTCGAGAGCGCGACCGTCGAGGACGCCGCTGACTTCTTCGCCAGGTACTACGCGCCGGCCAACGCCGTGCTCAGCGTCGGTGGCGACCTCGACGTGGACGAGACGATCGCCTTGATCGAGCGGCACTTCGCCGCCATCGCCAACCGCCCCAAGCCTGAACGACCCGACTTCGGCGAGCCGCCGCTCACCTCAGAGCGCCGTGCCGACCACGAAGACCCGCACGCGCCGATCCCCGCTGTAGCGCTCGGCTACCGGGTGCCGGACCCCGTCAACGACCTCGACGGGCTGCTCGCCCACGTCCTGCTCGCGGAGGTGCTGACCGACGGCGACGCGTCGCGGCTGCAGCGGCGTCTGGTGCAACGCGATCACCTCGTCACCGACATCTCGGCGTACTGCGGCGAGTTCGGCGACCCCTTCGACGAGCGTGACCCGTCGGCGATGACGATCACCGCGCACTATCCGGACGCGGGCTCGCTCGACGCGGTGCTGCGCGCGACCGACGACGAGATCGACCGCATCGCCCAGGACGGCCTCGAGCGCGGTGAGCTCGAGCGGGTGCGCACCCGACTGCTGAGCGTGCTGCTGCGGGAACTCGACCCGGTCATCTCGCGCACCCTGGAGTTCGCCAAGTTCGAACTCGTCCACGGACGGGCGGAGATGATCGCCGAGCTGCCCGGACTGCTCACCGAGGTCAGCGAAGACGCCATCCCTGCGGCGGCTGCCTTGCTCCGACCTGATCGCAGAGCCGTTCTCGAACTGGTCGCGGGAGGAAACCGATGAGCGCGCCGACGACCGTCCCTGCCCTGACCGCGCCCCGCCGCGCCCGCAAGCTCGGCACCGCCGAACGTACGGTCGGCACCGGCCTGAAGGTGATCGCGATCCGCAAACCGGGCGTGCCGATCGCGGAGCTGCGCCTGCGGATCCCGTTCCAGAGCGCCGCCGCGACGTTCCCGGCGAAGGCCGCGCTGCTGTCCAGCGTGCTGCTCACCGGCGCCGGGTCGTACGACCGGGCCGGGCTCGCCGCGGCGATCCAGGCGTTCGGCGCCGACTTGTCCGTCAGCGTCGATGCCGACCGGCTCGCGATCACCGGCAACGTCTTGGCCAACCGGCTGCGCGGGCTGCTCGACCTGCTCGCCGTCGTTCTCACCGAGGCCGGCTACGCCGCGGACGAGTTCGCCACCGAGCGTGACCGTGAGGTGGAGCGGCTGACCATCGCGCGGTCCCGGTCCGGCACGATCGCCTCGGAGGCGCTGGCCGAGCGGATGTGGGGCGCACACCCGTACGCACACGACCTGCCGCAGGCGGACGCGGTGGCCGCGACCACGCCCGCGCAGGTGCGCACGGTCCACCGCGACCGGGTCCGTCCCGACGGCGCCGTGCTCGTCATCGTCGGTGACATCTCGCCGGCCCGCGTCGTGGATCAGACCGAGCAGGCCCTCGCCGCCTGGACGGGCGACGCCGCGAAGCCGCGGATCCCGAAGCTGCCGGTCCCGCAGCCGTTGCCGCTGCTCGTCGTCGACCGTCCGGACTCCGTGCAGTCGTCGGTGCGCATGGGCACCGATGCAGTGACACGCACCGACCCGCGTTACCCCGCGTTGCAGCTGGCGAACCTCGTCTTCGGTGGGTACTTCTCCTCGCGCTGGACGGAGAACATCCGTGAGGACAAGGGCTACACCTACGGACCGCACAGCCGTATCGACCACCACGTGCTCGGGTCAACGTTGATGCTCGACGTCGAGGTGGCTACCGAGGTCACCGGGCCGGCGATGCTCGAAACGTTCTACGAGCTCGGCCGGATCGCGTCCCTGCCGGTCACACCGACCGAACTGGAATCGGTACGCCAGTACGCGATCGGGAGCCTGGCGCTCTCCACATCGACGAATGCCGGCCTGGCTTCCACCATCGCCGCGCTGGCCGCGTTCGATCTCGGGCTCGACTGGATCCGTGAACACCCCGCGCGGCTCGCCCGCGTCACGATCGACGACGTGGCCGAGGCGGCGCACGAGTTCCTGGCGCCGAGCCGGTTCAGCTCCGTCGTCGTCGGCGACGCCAAGCAGATCGCCGACCCGCTGTCGGTGCTCGGCCCGATCGAACAGTGACACTTCCCGACGGGCCTCCGCTCGCCCGGTTGACTTACGACCGGGCGGCGCACTTACGCGAGGACGCAGGCTGGCTCGCCGCCGCGTGGCAGCGGTGCCGCGTCGTGGCGATCACCCCGGGCTCGGCCACGCCGACCGCGGGCTCGCATGTCGTGTTCCGCGAGCCGGCGACCATCGCGGACTCGGCACCGCGCCGGTTCCTCGGCGTCGTCGACGCCGTGCCGTTCTTCGCGGCAACGGTCGAGGCGGACGTCGTGGACGAGTGGCGCACGTTGCGCGAATTCGGCGCCAAGGCGGACGACCTCGAGGCGGCGCTGGTGGTGAGCGCGATCGCGCTCGAGCAGTGGCACCAGCGGCACTCGCACTGCCCGATCTGCGGCGAGCCGACCGAAGAGGCGAAGTCCGGGTGGATCCGGGTCTGCACCGTCGACGGCAGCCAGCACTTCCCGCGCACGGACCCTGCCGTGATCATGCTGATCCACGACGGCGGCGACCAGGCGTTGCTCGGCCGCGGGCACCAGTGGGGCGATGGGCGGTTCTCGACGCTTGCGGGCTTCGTCGAACCGGGGGAGTCGCTCGAGGCCGCGGTCGCCCGCGAGGTGTACGAAGAGGTCGGGATCGCGATCACCGACATCCGCTATGTCGCGTCGCAGCCGTGGCCGTTTCCCGCCTCGCTGATGCTCGGCTTCACCGCGCGGCTCGACGGCGACCCGGCGTTGACGCTGGACCCGGTCGAGATGGCCGAAGCCGCGTGGTTCACCCGGGCCGAGGTCGCGCAGGCGAGGGACTGGATCGACGACCTCGCGATGCCTGCCGAGGGCACGCACCGGCTGCGGGCGATCCCGCCGCAGTTCTCGATCTCGCGGTATCTGATCGATCGCTGGCTCGCCGGCGAGTGCTGACGCTGATGCAGTTGCGTCAACCGGCCGTGCGTTGCGCGGAACGCGCTGCCGAAATCAGCCGTGCAGCCGGCGCGCCTCGGCGACGACCTCGTCGAAGAGTGCCCGATCCAGCGCTGCACCCTCGCGCCGCACCGCCGAGTCGGGCAGGTTCAGCAGCCGGTCGAGCCGGACCTCACTCGGCCGGCCCTGGCGGTCCCACGGACCGGAGCCGATGTCCATCCAGTACCGTCCCCAGCGCGCTTCGTCGGCGGCGTCGCGGTCATGGTCCTTGCTCGTCAGCATCAGCCCTGTCACGTGATCGCCGGCGCGAGACAACACGAGCACCGGACGGTCCTTGCCGCGTCCGTCGCCTTCCTCGTACGGCACCCAGGCCCAGACGATCTCACCTGGATCGGCCCTACCGTTCTGCTCCGGGCCGTAGTCCGCCCGCAACTGCGCACGCATCGGGCGCCGCAGCAGTCGCGACACCACACCGCGCACGCTCGCCACAAGCCAAACCCTAGGCGGAACCCACGTCGGCCAGCTCGAACGCCCGCCACATCCGCGCGTACCCACCCTCGTGCGCCAGCAACTCCTCGTGCGTGCCGATCTCGCGCACCGCTCCGTTCTCGAGTACCGCGATCCGGTCGGCGACGCGCGCGGTCTGCAGTCGGTGCGCGATGACGATCGTGGTTCGGTTCCGGGCCACTCGTTGCATCGCCGCGGTGACCCGCGCCTCGGTCGCGAGGTCGAGGTTGGAGGTCGCCTCGTCCAGCAGCAGCAACGCCGGGTCGGCGAGTTCGGCGCGGGCGAGCGCGATCAGCTGCCGCTGGCCCGAGGACAGCGACCCGCCGCGCTCACCGAGTTCGGTCAGGTAGCCGTGCGGCAAGGACGCGATCGTCTCGTGCGCCCCCACCGCGCGTGCCGCGGCCTCGACCTCGGCATCGGAGGCGGACGGACGGCCGTAGGCGATGTTGTCGCGCACGGTCCCGCCGAACAGGAATCCCTCCTGCGGCACGTAGCCCAGGTGCGAACGGAACTCGCCCAGCGACAGCGCGCGCAGGTCGTGTCCGTCGACTCTGACCGAACCGTCGAGCGGGTCGTAGAACCGCGCGAGCAGCTTCATCACCGTCGACTTGCCGGCACCGGTCTCGCCGACGAGCGCGACCGTCTCGCCCGGTGCGATCGCGAGGTCGACCCCGCGCAGCGCTTCGCCGCCGGCCGTGTTCGGATACCTGAACCGGACGTGCTGCAACGAGAGCGCGCCGTCGATCGCGTCGATCTCGATCGGATGTGCCGGCTCGGGTGTGAGCGTGTCGAGCGCCATCAGGTCGGCGATGCGACGCACCGACACCCGGGTCTGCTGCCACGAGTCGAACACCTGCGAGAGCTGCTGGATCGGGGAGAAGAACATGTCGATGTAGAGCAGGAACGCGATCAGCGTGCCGACGGTCAGCGCGCCGCGCGGCACGAGCACCGCACCCACTCCGAGCACGAGCGCGTCCGCAACGGCGGCGAGGAACTGGACGAACGGGAAGTACGTCGCCACCAGTCGCTGCGCCGCCACCCGGGACCGCAGGTACGACTCGCCCAGCGCGTTGAACCGCTTCATGGTCAGCGGCTCGTGCGCGAAGGCCTGCGACTCGCGAACCCCGGACAGGCTCTCCTGGAAGTCGGCGTTCACCGCGGCGATGCGTTCCCGGGACAGCTCGTACAGGTAGGCGGCACGGCGTCGGAACCACACCGTCGCGAGCACGAGCGGAATGACGACGCTCAGCGTGATCAACCCGAGCTCGAGATCGACGAGCACGAGCGCCACGCCGACGCCGACGAACGTCACGAACGCCACCAACGCGTTGAGCAGACCGTTCTCGACCAGCGACTCGAACTGGTCGACGTCGGTCGTCATACGGGTCATGATCCGGCCGGCCATCTCGCGTTCGTAGTAGTCCAGCGAGAGCCGTTGCAGTTGGGCCCATACGCGCACGCGCAGCGACAGCATGATGCGCTCGGCGGTGCGTCCGGTGACGAATGTCGACGCCACCTGATCGACGAGGTCGAGGAGCACGATCACGAAGAAGGCCGCCGCGGCTGCGTAGAGCACCGACTCGTTGCCGGTGACGACGCCGGAGTCGACGCCGGTCTTGACGAGGTACGGGCCGACGAGCCCGGCGACGGCATCGATGACGACGAGCGCGAGTCCGAGCAGCAGCGGACGACGGAACCGACGCAGCAACCTGCCCAGGCTGAACGACCGCTCGTGGGAGCTCTCGGCAGCGACATCCAGGTCGGCGCGGTCGCGCACCGGCCGCAGCGCCTTCACCTGCGCCAGGAGTTCGGGTGTCGCAGTGAGCGCGAACCGCCTGCTTCCGCCGCCCCCGAGTCCCGCGCCGAGCGAGGCCACCGCGACGTCGTGCACGCGCGGACGATCGGGAACCGGTTGCCACGCATCGGATGTGACGCCATCGGCGGTCAGCTCGGCCAACACCTCGATGCGGTCGCCCGCCTGCCGCAGCGGCTCCTCCTCGATCCCGGACAGCAGCCCCCGGTAGAACGCGCTACGAGCCATCAGGTCCTCGTGGGTGCCTTCCTCAGCGACCCGGCCACCGTCGAGCACGACGACGCGGTCGGCCAGATGCAGCGTGGAAATGCGGTGCGCGATCAACAGCGTGGTGCGGTCCGCGAGCACCGCGCGCAGGTTGTCGTGGATCGCCTCCTCGGTGCGCGCGTCGACGGCGCTGGTCGCGTCGTCGAGCACCAGCACCGCAGGATCGGTGAGGATGGCGCGGGCCAGCGCGACACGCTGGCGCTGGCCGCCCGACAGGGTCAGCCCACGCTCGCCGACAACCGTGTCGTAGCCGTCCGGCAGGTCGAGGATGAAGTCGTGCGCCTGCGCCGCCCGCGCGGCCGCTTCGACCTCGGCCTCGGTCGCGGACGGACGGCCGTAGGCGATGTTGGCCCGGACCGATTCCGAGAACAGAAAACTCTCTTCGAATGCGACACCTACCGCGCGCCGCAAGGAGTGCAGGCTCACCGTGCGCAGGTCGTGGCCGTCGAGCAGCACCCGGCCCGCGGACGGGTCGTAGAAGCGCGACAACAGCGCGGCCACGGTGGACTTGCCGCTGCCGCTCGCGCCGACGACAGCGACCCGCTCGCCCGCGGCAATGCGGAGTGTCAGCCCGTCCAGTACCGGTTTGTCGCCGTAGTCGAAGCTGACCTCGTCGAAGACCACCTCGCCGCGCACGTCGGGAAGCTCGATCGCGTAGGGCGCATCGGTGATCGTGGGGTGCAGGTCGAGCAGCTGGAAGATCCGCTCCGCGCCCGCGCGGGCCTGCTGGCCGACGGTGAGCACGCCGGCCAGTTGTCGGGCCGGCGCGACGAACTGCCCTACGTAGGTCGAGAAGGCAAGGAAGGTGCCGATCGTGATGCTGCCGTGGATCGTGAGCAGCCCGCCGACGACGAGGATGCCGACCTGGGCGAACGTCGGGATCGCCTCGAGCAGCGGCTGGTAGCGCGCGGTGAGCCGTGTGGCGCGCATCCGCGAGCCGTACAGCCGCTGTGCAGCATCGGCCAGGCGGTTGAGTTCGCGCGACTCTTGGCCGAAGGCCTTGACGACGCGGACGCCGGTCACGCCCTCGTCGACGATCTGCGCGACGTCGCCCTCGCGCTGCTGCCCGTCCCAAGTGGCGGGGAAGACCCGGCGCCGCATGCGGTACGACACCGCGAACAGGGCCGGCATAACCGCGAGTGCCAGCAGCGCCAGCGGCGGTGACAGCGCAAACATGACGACCAGGGACAGCAGCATCATCAACAGGTTTCCTGTCATCAATGGCAGGAAGTTGAGCAGTCCCTGGATGAGCTGCGAGTCGGAGTTGGAGCGCGAGACGAGTTGTCCGGTGGGCATCGTGGCGAGGGTGGCCCGATCGAGGTGCTGCAGTTTCGCATGTACCGCGTTGCGCATCTCGAGCTGCACGTTCAGCGCCATCTGCCCGCCGCGATAGCGACGGACATACGCGAGCGCGAAGGTGACGACGGCGGCGCCGAACAGCAGCAGCAGCCACGGCCAGAGTGAATCCTCCCGCGCGACGATCACCTGGTCGACGATCTGACGTGCGATCAGCGGCACCACGACCTGCGTCGCGCTGCCGATGATCGCGGCGGTCACGGCCAGTAGCATGTTGCGGCGCTGGTGCAGCATGACCGCGAACAGGCGCCTGGCCCACCCGGGCTGAGCTCTCACGTACCGACCCGCTGAGAGACGAAGCGGTCGATCCCGGCGCCGAGCCGGCTCAGGGCGGCCGAGGTCTCGGCGGGTCGCGCGGTCTGGGCGAGTACCGCGGCGAGCCGCTCGCTCATGGCGACCTCGACATCGTGCAGCACGGCGGAACCCGCCGGGGTCAACCGCAGCGTCACCGCGCGCTGGTCCTCGGTGACGTCCTCGCGGGTGAGGAAACCGCGCCGGCACAGCGCCTCGACGCTCGCGCTGATGGTCGGCTTGCCCAGCGCCAGCCGGCGCGCCACGCGGGAGGCGCGCTCGTCGCCGTCCGCCACGGCCGCCAGCACGCGGTAGTGCGCCATGCTCAGGTCGCCGCACGCCCGTTCCAGAACGCGCGACAGCCGCGCGACGGCGCGAACCGCTTCAACATCAATCACATGACCACGGTACGCCTGATGGTTCGACGGTCGAACTACCCGGTCAACAGCGCGGGGTGGGCGGGGTCGTCCAACTTGATCACCAGGTCGGCAAGAGCGGACGGGTCGACTTCGGCGTCGTAGCGATCGAAGGCCGGCAGCGTCCAGGACTCGGACGTCGGAGTGCGCCGCGCGCGGGCAGCGGGGGAGACCTGCAGGTGCACCACCCGGTCGAACGACAGCCCGAGTCCGAGCAGGAACGCGCCGCTGACCACGAGCACCGCACCGTCGGGCAGTTCGACCCGCTCGGCCCGGGTCGCTCGGTTGTTGGCGGGATCACGCAGCGACGGCAGGTACGAGCCGGTGGCCGACAGCACTTCGCGTTCGAGGGCACCGGCGTCGAGCCAGTTCAGGTAGGAGTCGATGTCCTCACGGCCGTATTCGAGCCGCAGCGACGCGTCCCGCCAGAAAGTGTCGGCGCGCACATGCGCGAACGGCCTGCCGAGTTCCTGCACGCGAGCGGCGAGCGCGTCGGCCAGCAACTCGGGCTGGGCGCACGGCGGCCCGTCCAGGGCGACGCGAACCGTGTCCTCGGCCGAGGAGAGCCAGTCGGCGAGCAGCCCTGGCACGTCGCCGGGCGCGAGCGGTCGGTACTCAGGCAGCGAGCTGCGCCTTGACGTCGGCGACGCTGGGGTTGGTCAGCGCCGTGCCGTCCGAGAACACCAATGTCGGGACGGTCTGGTTGCCGCCGTTGACGTTCATCACGAGCTCGGCGGCGGACTCGTCGCGCTCGATGTCGACCTCGTCGTACTCGATGCCTTCGCGTTGCAGTTGGGCCTTGAGCCGGACGCAGTATCCGCACCAGGTCGTCGTGTACATCGTCAAGAGCGGGGTCATGGTGTGGTGAACTCCGCGTCCGTCCACACCATTCCCGGACGTGTCGTGGCTCGCTGGCAGTATCGGGACCGTGGGCGACGGGGACGAAGTGCTGGCCGGGCTCGACCCTGAGCAGCGCGCCGCGGCCCAGGCAGTGCGCGGGCCGGTGTGCATCCTGGCCGGCGCCGGCACGGGCAAGACCCGGGCGATCACGCACCGCATCGCCTACCAGGTGCGCACCGGCGCGGTGCCTGCCGGGCAGTTGCTCGCCGTGACGTTCACCGCTCGCGCAGCGGGTGAGTTGCGCACCCGGCTGCGCAACCTGGGCGCGCGCGGGGTGCAGGCCCGCACCTTCCACGCGGCTGCGCTGCGGCAGCTGCAGTACTTCGCGCCACGGGTGCTCGGCGGCTCGATGCCCGACGTCGTCGACAACCCGCTGCGGCTCGTCGGCAACAGCGCGGCGCGGCTGCGGCTGCGGGTCGACCGCACCGAACTTCGCGACCTCGGGGCCGAGATCGACTGGGCGAAGGCGGTGCTGGCCGCGCCGCAGAGCTATCCCGAGCGGGTGCGGCAGGCCGGCCGCGACGTGCCGATGACCCCGGACACGATCGCCGACGTCTACGCCGAGTACGAGCAGGCCAAACGTCGCGCCGGGGTCGTCGACTTCGCCGATCTGCTCATGATCATGGCCGGCGCGCTCGAGGAGTTCCGCGACGTCGCGGAGGAAGTCCGCGCCCGGTACCGCCACTTCGTCGTCGACGAGTACCAGGACGTCTCGCCGCTGCAACAGCGTCTGCTCGACGCCTGGCTCGGCGGCCGCGACGACCTGTGCGTGGTGGGCGATGCGAACCAGACGATCTACAGCTTCGCGGGGGCGACCCCGGAGCATCTGCTCGGCTTCCGCCGCCGCTTCCCGAACGCCGTGGTCGTGCGCCTGGAACGCGACTACCGCTCCACGCCGCAGGTGGTCGGGCTCGCCAACCGCCTCGTCGCGGCGGGCGGGACGGGCGGACTCACCCTCGTGGGCCAGCGCGCCGACGGGCCCGAGCCGAGCTTCGCCGAGTTCGACGACGAGCCCGCCGAGGCCGCCCGCGTGGCCGCCGAGTGCAGGCGACTGGTCGAGGCCGGTACGCCCGCTGCCGAGATCGCGGTGCTGTTCCGGATCAACGCGCAGTCGGAGGTGTACGAGCAGGCGCTGGCCGACGTCCGCGTGCCGTACGTGCTGCGCGGCGGTGAGCGCTTCTTCGATCGCCCGGAGATCCGCGAGGCCAGGCTGCTGCTGCGCGGCGCGGCCCGGGCGGACGCCGACGACCGCACACTGCCGGAGGCCGCGCGCGAGGTGCTCACCGGCATGAACTGGCGCGAGCACGAACCGCCGTCGGGCGGGGGTGCCCGCGAGCGCTGGGAATCCCTCGCGGCACTGGTCAGCCTCGCCGACGACCTCGTTGCTGCGACTCCCGGAGCGGGGCTCGGTCAGCTCGTCGCCGAACTCGACGCGCGGGCCGAGGCGCAGCACGCGCCGACCGTGCAGGGCGTGACGCTGGCGTCGCTGCACTCGGCCAAGGGGCTCGAGTGGGACGCCGTGTTCGTCGTCGGGCTCACCGACACGACGTTGCCGATCCAGCACGCGACGACCGAGGCGCAGTTGGCCGAGGAACGCCGGCTGCTCTACGTCGGCATCACCCGGGCCCGCGAACGGCTCGCACTGTCGTGGGCGCTGGCCCGCAGCCCGGGTCAGCGGCGCTCGCGGCGCCCGAGCCGGTTCCTCGACGGCATCCGGCCGTACATGGCCCGCGACGACGCGCCGGCCAAGAAGCAGAAAGCGGCCAAGCCGGAGGCCGAGGACGCCGAGCTGTTCGGCCGTTTGCGGGCCTGGCGGCGAGCGCAGGCCGAATCGCAGAAGGTGCCGCCGTACGTCGTCTTCAGCGACGCCACGCTGGTCGCGATCGCCGACCACCATCCCGACTCCCGCGCCGCGCTGGCCCGCATCTCCGGGGTCGGCCCGGCCAAGCTCGACCGCTACGCCGAGCCCGTCCTCGCCGTGCTCGCCGGCGCCGACCCGTCCGAGGTGGCGCTGGTCGAGGTGTGAGGCGTTGGGTCGCTCAGTCGAGCTCGGCGGCGGGTGCCATCGCGCGGGTCGGGACGAGTGCGGCGAGCACCGCCGCGAGCACGATCAGCGCGCCCGACACGAGCAGCGCCACGTGCATGCCGGTGCGGAACGCCGCCGCGGCTGCATCGACAAGGCTCTTGATGATCTCGGGCGGGTGCGCCAGATCGATATTGCGGGCATCCGAGCCGCCGGTCTCGATCAACCCCAGGATGTAGTCGATCGCCTTCTTGCCAGTACCGCGGGCCTCGAGCGTATGGGTGAAGTCGCGGGTCAGGAACCCGTTCGCGATCGCGCCGAGCGCAGCGATCCCGACGACCGATCCGAGTTGCCGGGCGGTGTTCGTGGCCGAGGCGGCCATGCCGGACCGAGCTGCCGGGACGTGACCGAGCACGGCCGAGGTCAGCGGCACCACCGCGATGCCGAAGCCCAGTCCCGCCAGCGAGATCACGACCGCAAGCGCGGCGAACGGCGGAGCGGCGACGAGCAGGAACCGGGCGGCCACGATCCCGGCCGCGCTGAGCACGCAGCCGAAAACCATCGCCCACTTCGGCCCGGCGCGGGCCACCCACCGTCCGGACACCAGCGAGCCCACCACGATCGCGACGGCCATCGGCGCGAACAATCCGGCCAGGCGCGCCCCGCTGTAGCCGACGATGACATCGAGGTACAGCGCGGTGAGGAAGAAGATCGAGAACACCCCGAAGTAGACCGCGAACGCCACGAACAGCGAGGTGCCGACGGCGCGGTCGCGCAGGTAGCGAAGGTCCAGCATCGGTGTCTTGACCCGGCGCTCGACCACGATGAACGCCACGAACGCGACCGCGCTCAACGCGAACAGGATGATGATCCACGCCGTGCCGTAGCCGTACCGTTCGCCGGAGATCCCTGCATAGATCAAGCTGCCGAGGCCGACCGCGCCGAGGAAGAACCCGCCGACGTCGAGGCGCCCCACTTGCGGGTCGGCGCTGTTCGGCACCAGCCGTGCCGTCGCGGCGAGCAGGATCACTCCTAGCACGAGGTTGAACCAGAAGACGTCGCGCCAGGTGCCCACACTGATCAACACGCCACCGACGACCGGACCGAGCGCGAGGGCCAGGCCGGAAACGGCCGCCCAGCCCCCGAGCGCGCGGGCCCGCTCGCTGCGATCGGGATACAGCTGGCGGATCACCGACAGCGTGCCCGGCTCCGATGCTGCCGCGCCCACGCCCATCACCGCCCGTCCGCCGATCACCCAACCGACAGACGGCGCAAGCGCGCACAGCAGCGAACCCGCGCAGAACACGGCGATGCCTGCGGCCATCACATTCCGTCGCCCGAACCGGTCGCTGAGCGATCCGGCGATCAGCATCAGGCTGGCGAACACCAGCGAGTAGGCGTTCACGACCCACTGCAGTGGGATGACGCCGGCGCCCAGGTCGTACTGGATGTTGCCGAGCGTGACGCTGACGATCGTGGTGTCGAGAAAGGTCAGGAACAGCACGGCGAGCACCGTGCCGAGGGCGGCCCCGCGACCACGCCCGGTCAGCTGTCGGACATCGGCGGGCATTCTGGACTTCGCCGCGATCTGGGCCGATGGGCGGACGTCCACGGCCTCGTTCTATCGCACTGTCACGATGCAAGACGAACTTCTCGTAAATAGCTTGCCGACCGAATCTAAGCTTCGTTAGCCTGCAATCACTGCGCGCTCGCTCGTTCGCGAGCGCACGACTGCCGAAGGAGGTGGCCCGATGAACACAAATCTCTCGTGCGATGCCTTCGCGGCCACCCGTGTGTCGGAAACCGCGCTCGCCGGTCGTCGCACCGCACCGCTCGCCGCCCGCGTTCCGGGGTCGGGGTCTGCCTACATCACGGTCGGCAACCCGATGTTCGGTACGGACGTCACGATCGTTTCCCGCGTTCGTGATCGCAAGCAGGCCGCACCACCTCGAGGAGTAGTCCACTGACCCGGTCAGTGATCAGGCTCCTCGAGGCCGCGGCTCCCAAATGGGAACCGCGGCCTCGTTGTTTATCCGCCCACTACAACCACCAAGAGATGCCGAACCGACTCACAACCAACCATCCACCGCACGACACGAAAACCGATCACGACAAGGAGGTGACCCGACGTGTTGACCACCTGGTGTCCTGAGGATCTGCTCGTCGATCCCACTGCCGGCACCGTCCCATTCGGGCTCGACCCGCTCGACCCGCTCTCGAAGGACTGCCCGGACGACGTTCCCTGCCGCGTGCAGGGCGCCGACCTCTGGTTCGCCGAGACCCCGGCCGAACTCGAGCGGGCGAAGGACCTGTGCGGGGACTGCCCGGCCCGACTCGCCTGCCTCGCCGGCGCCCTCGAGCGTCGGGAGCCCTGGGGAGTGTGGGGCGGCGAGATCTTCGAACGGGGCGTGATCATCGCGCGTAAGCGGCCGCGGGGCCGTCCACGCAAGACCGACCGCAACGGGGAGCAGGCCGCATGAACACCGAACCGATGAGTTTCGACCTTTCGACAAGCCTTCCGTCTTCAAGGAGCACTGCAATGCAAACCATGCATGAAGCCCTGGCGCGAGAGCATCTGCGCCAACTGCACGAGGACGCGCGTCGGCGCGCCCTGGTCAGCCAATTGGCCTCGGCCAATCGCTGGCGCTCGCGGGAGCGGCGCGCGCACAAGGCCTATCGGCGTCACGCCGAGCGCGCCGAGCGGGTCGGCCAAGCCGCCGTCGCGCACTGAGCAGCCCGCACACGCCACAGCGGCCGCCGGATCAGATGATCCGGCGGCCGCTGTGGCGTTGTTGTACCGGCTTACCACCAAGACTGATCGAGTTTGGCCTCGATCGAACGGACGTGGGCGCGGGTGCAGGCGGGACAGATCCAGCGCGTGCGCGTGCCCCCTCGAACCTCGACCAGATCAGCGCTCCACGCGAGGGGCGGGTCGCCGTCCTCGTCCGGGTCGGCCGTGCGGCCGCACATCGAACATATTTCGTTCATTACCAATTGCTACGCCGAGCGCGCACCCGGGTCCAGCCCGACACGGCTTCGGCTCACCGATCACATAGCGGGTCACACTGACGGCTAAGCGGCAAATCCGGGTTGCCACTCCTCGGCCAGTTCGCGAAACGGTGCCGTGGCGCCGAGTTGCGACAGCACAGCGATCGAACCGAGTGTCACCCGGTGGATCAGCAGGTAGGACGGCGGCAGGTTGAACAGCCGGCCGACCCGGGCCTCTTCGCGGCGGGGGTCGCCGATCCTGGCGGCCTGCCCGCGCATCCAGTCCCGCGAGAAGGTGAAGGTGGGCGCGCGCAGCGGCTCGACGATGGGGCCCAGGTAATCCATCACCTGTGCGGCGTCGAGGTTGACGTTGCTGCGGATGAAGCCTTCCTCGCGCATCACCGCGAGCACTGCGGGCCCGTCGCGGTCGACCGCGTGCCGGGTCAGCCGACCCAGCGGTTCCGGGTAGCCGCCGGGCAGGCGGGCCACCGCACCGAAGTCGACCACGCCGAGCCGGCCGTCGGGCAGGATCCGGAAGTTGCCGGGGTGCGGGTCGGCATGCAGCAGTCCGGCGCGGGTCGGCGCCGAGTAGTGCAGCAGGGCGAGCAGTGTGCCCGCGCGGTCACGCTGTTCGCTGCTGCCCGAGCCGATGATGCGCGACAGCGGTGTGCCGTCCATCCACTCCGAGATCATCGCCTTCGGGGCGCTGGCCACGACGCGCGGGACGGCGATGTCGGGATCGCCTGCATAGGCGACGGCGAAGGCGCGCTGTGCGTCGGCTTCGAGGCCGTAGTCGAGCTCTTCGAGCACGCGCTCCTTCAGTTCGGCGAGCAGCGGCTTGACGTCGAGACCGGGGGAGAGCCGGCTGAACAACCGGGCCATGCGCGACAACTGGGTGAAGTCGGCGAGCAGCGCCGGCCCCGCACCCGGGTACTGCAGCTTGACCGCGACCTCGCGCCCGTCGGCCCACACCGCGCGATGCACCTGCCCGATGCTTGCCGCGGCGGCCGGGGTGTCCTCGAAGCTGGCGAACCGTTCCCGCCAGCGGCGGCCGAACTGCTGCTCGAGCACTTGGTGGACGACCGCGGCGCGCATCGGCGGTGCGGCCTCCTGCAGCCGGGTGAGGGCCTCTCGGTAGGGCGCCGCGGTGTCTTCCGGCAGCGCCGCCTCGAACACCGACAACGCCTGGCCGAGCTTCATCGCCCCGCCCTTGAGCTCTCCGAGCACGGTGAACAGTTGCTCGGCGGTGCGCGCCTGCAGTTCGGCCTGGATGTCGGCCGCGGAGCGGCCGGTGATCCGCTTGCCGAACCCCACCGTGGCCCGTCCGGCGACGCCGAGGGGCAGCGAAGCCAGTTTGATCGTGCGGGCACCACGGCGCTGCGGGATGTCGGCCATCGCGCGCACGTCCTCCCGTCCGGTTGATCAATGCGTCCACACATTGTGCCGAATCGAGGAGGCGGTACGGCCACTCCGGGCAGGAATCGCCTCTGTGATACGGCAGTCATCCGGGTTGGATATCAGGCAAACAGTCGCAGTCGGGGTGAATCGGCCACGTGCGCCGGCGCAGCCGCCAGTCGGGCAGCTGCATTTCAAGCGTGCCCTCGACGGCGGCGGGGCGACCGCCGTCGAGGAACTCGAGCGCCTGTACGGCGGCCACCCCACCGACAACCGTGGCGACGGCCACCTCGCTCGCGCCGCGGTCGCGGTGGCTGATGCTGAGCTGGGCGGCCAGCGCGTCCCAGGCAGGATCGCGGTCGAGGCGGTGCAGGTCGGCGCAGCGCAGGCAGCTGGTCAGACCGGGCAGCACCAGCGGACCGACCGCACCGTGCCCGGCGATGACACGCACGACCAGATGCGCGGTGGACCGTGCGTGCAGGGCGGCGCGGCGCTCGTCGTCGACCGGTTCGTCGATGGCAAGCACGACCAGGTCGGGTGGCTCGCCGAACGGGGCGGGCACGCACACCGCATCGGGCGCCTGCCGTTCGGCGGCCAGGGCCGTGGCAGTCGCGAACGGCAGGCCTTCGTCGGTCGGCGCGAGACCGCCGGGCAGGGCGTGGCGCAGCCGGGCCGGGCTGAGATCGACCGCGTGCACGCGGCCGACGCCGGCAGCTGCGAGCACGGCAACGATCTGCGGGCCGACCCGTCCGGTGCCTTGGACGACGACCGTGCAGCGCCGCCGGGCGGCGAGCAAGCCGGCGGCGCTCTGACCCGCACGTGCCGAGAGCGCGGTCAGCTCGCCGGCAAGCCGCGGGTGAGCGACCGTGCGACGGGCGTCGACGCCGAACCGTTCTGATTCGGAACCCGACAGAACCGCATCCGGCCCGTCCCAGAGATAGCCGCTTTCGACCAGGCGTTCCTGTAGAGCGACCAGAGCGACGTCGTCGCCACCTGGACCGGGACGCCCGATCAGGCGGCGCACCGCGTCGGTGCCGAGGCCGTCCACGACCACCCGGCGATTGCCGACTTCGATCTGTGCCTCGCTCGCCGACCGCCACAGCAGGCGGGCGGCCGGAGCGAGCATCGTCGCTGTCACCGGCCAACCGTCGCATGGTCAACAGCCCTGCGCTCCCGTTATCCACAGGCCTGTCAGATGGGTCCGCCGGCCTGACGGAGATCCGTCCGATTTGATCACATGTTTTGTGCACACCTGTGGACAGGGGTGTGGAGTACGTGTGGATCTTCTTTTGGACGAACCAGGTGCCACCTGTGGACGATCGAGCCGAACCGGTCACCGACGGGCCGCCGCGGCGAGCCTGCCGAAACTGTCAGGGGACCCGGCTAGCGTCCGTGTCGTGACCAGCGTCCAGGACCGCCCGACGAGTGCGCCGAGCACTACTCCCGAGATCGAGGTGCGCCGCAGTGCCAAGCGGCGCCGGACCGTGTCGGCCTACCGCGACGGCGCGCGCATCGTCGTGCTCATCCCGTCCCGGTTCACCAAGGCCGAAGAGGCGCAGTGGGTCCGTGAGATGGTCGAGCGGCTCGATTCGGGTGCGCGTCGACGCCGTGACGGCGGTGACGCCGCGTTGTTTCGTCGTGCTGCCGAACTGTCGACCAGCTACCTCGGCGGGCGGGCGAGGCCTGCGAGCGTGCGGTGGGTGGCCGGCATGCGCACCCGGTGGGCGTCCTGCACCCCCGCCGACGCGACGATCCGGCTGTCCGAGCGGCTGCGCGACATGCCGCACTGGGTGCGCGACTACGTCCTCGTGCACGAACTGGCGCACCTGCTGGTTCCCGGGCACGGCCCCGACTTCTGGGCGCTCGTGCAGCGCTACCCGCGCACCGAGCGGGCCCGGGGCTACCTCGACGGCGTCAGCGCCGCGGCGCACCTGGATCTCGAAGACGATCTCGGCGGCGACGTCGACGAAGCCGAGGACACCGCCGACACCGCCTGACCGGAACGATCTTGCCGCACCGCGCCTGGTGTGCCGGGCCTATCGAGCCGTAGCTTCCCGCACGGGGCTGTCACAGCCGCGACTTACTCGGGGTCGCGGTCTACGTCGTCCGAGCCCTCGAGGCTCTTCGCGTCCTCGGCGGTCAGGTTGTCCGCGACGCCGATCGTGTCGGCGAATCCGAGCGGATCGTCCAGGTCCTCGGCGCTCGGCAGCAGGTCCGGGTGCGACCAGATGTTGTCCCGGCCGCTGATCCCGTGCTTCTCGGTGACGCCCCACCACAGTGCGGCGGCCTCGCGCAGTCGGCGCGGGCGCAGTTCGAGCCCCACGAGCGTGGCGAAAGTCTGCTCGGCCGGGCCGCCGCTCGCCCGACGACGCCGGGAGGCCTCCCGCAGCGCCTCGGCACCGGCCATGCGGTCGCCGGCCGCCGCCGCCACGACCGCGTCGACCCAGCCCTCGACGAGCGCGAGCAGCGTCTCGAGTCGTCGCAGCGCAGCCTTCTGCTCGGGCGTCGTCTGCGGCTCGAACAGCCCACCTGCCAGCACGTCCTGCACGCTCTGCGGGTTGGTCGGATCGATGTCGCCCATCGCCCGCTCGATCGCCGACAGGTCCACGGTGATGCCCTGGGCGTAGGCCGCGACCGTGTCCAGCATCCGCTGCCGCAGCCACGGGACGTGACCGAACAAGCGCTGGTGGGCCGCCTCGCGCAGCGCGAGGTAGAGACGTACTTCGTCATCGGGACGCTCGAGGCCTTCGCCGAAGGCCGCGACGTTCGCCGGGATCAGCGCGGCAACACCGTTCGGACCGATCGGCACGCCGATGTCGGTGGCCGACACAACCTCGCGGGCCAGTCCGGACAGCCCCTGCCCTACCTGGGCGCCGAACATGAGCCCGCCGACCTGGTTCATGATCGCGCCGATGCCGCCGGGCGGGAGCATGCCGCCCAGCGCGCCCAGCGCCTGCATCTGTTCGGAGTCCTCGCCGCTCGGGAGTGCTGACGACATCGCCGCGACGACGCGCTCGGCCACCGGATCGCACAACATGCGCCACGTGGGCAGGGTCTTGTCCAGCCACTCGTTACGCGTCCACGACTCGACGGTCTGCACACCGGAAGGCAGTTCGGTCACCTCATCCAGCCACAGATCGGCAAGGCGGATCGCGTCGGCGACCGCCTTGCGCTCGCCCGGTGCAACGTCCGGGTCCGCGTCGGCCAGCCCTTGCACGGCCAGTTGCCGGGCAAGATCCCAGTTGACCGCGCCACCTTGCCCGCTCATCAGTTGCTGCAGATAGGCGAACATCTGCATTCCCGGGAACTCGCCGGGCTTGTCGGGGTCACCGCCGCTTCCGGGTCCGAAGCCGAACGGCACGTCGTCACTCATACCAGCCACGGTAGTAGGACGAACCGGCCGCGCGACCCGTTCCGCCGTCCTGACCGGATTGCCAGCGTTGCGCCGACGGCGAACACACCTCGACCGATAGCGTGCCGCACATGACGTGGGCGCTGTGGCTTGCCGTGCCGATCGGCGCGACGGCGCTGGCTGCGGTATGGGTCTGGTTGCGCGGTTGGTGGTCGCGACGCGATGACCGCCCACTCGGAACCGAAGCATCGGTACGTGCACACAGTGAATTCCTCGATGCGCTTACCGTTCCCGCGCGCAGCGCCACGCTTCGAGTCCAGGTCAACCCGCCGGATACTCTCGACGCGTGACGAAGGCGCTGGGCGGGATGAGCCGCCGTGTGCGAACCCTTGTTGTCGCGGCAGCGTTGTTCGTCGCTCTGCTGATCCTGTCGATGACTTTGCCGGTGCCGTATGTCGTGTTGTCGCCCGGGCCTACCTGCAACACGCTTGCGACCTGCGACGGTGAGCAGGTCATCCAGATTCTGGGCCGCAAGCCCAACCCGACCTCGGGCAATCTGAACCTGACCACGGTCAGCTATTCGACGAGCAAGCTCACCGTCTTCGATGCGTTGCGTGCGTGGATGCAGAGCGATGAGGTCGTGGTGCCGCACTCGGCGCTGTTTCCGCCCGGACAGTCGACGCAACAGGTGAACAAGCAGAACGCGAGTGACTTCAGCGCTTCGCAGGACGACGCGGTCGTCGCTGCAGCCTGTGAGCTCGGTTATCCGAAGGCGTTCGGTGTGCTCAGCGTGCTGCCGAAGGGGCCGTCGAAAGGCAAGTTGGCCGTGGGCGACGTCTTCAAGACGGTCGACGGGAAGCCTGCCGACAGCTACCCGAAGTTGCGCGCCGTGCTCAGCGCCAAGCAGCCCGGCGACACAGTCGCGGTCGTCGTGCGTCGCAACACCAGTCCGACGGCGGGGTCGACCAAGACGGAGACAGTCACCCTCAGCAGGCCGCCGGCGGGCGCGAAGGGCGGCTCGCTCGGCGTCACAGTGCCGCCGGACCGGGAATGCCTCGCGCCGTACCAGATCGTCCTCGGACTGAACAGCGAGATCGGCGGCCCATCGGCCGGAATGATGTTCGCACTGGGCATCCTCGACAAGGTCGGCGATCAGGACCTCACGCACGGCAAGTTCATCGCCGGGACGGGCACGATCAACCCGGACGGAGCGGTCGGCCCGATCGGCGGAATCCAGCTGAAGATGATCGCCGCGCGCGACGCCGGCGCCACGGTGTTCCTCGCACCGGCCGGCAACTGCAGTGACGTGAACGGTGCGATTCCGAGCGGCCTCCAGGTCGTGAAGGTCGCGACGCTGCAGGGGGCGGTGCAGGCATTGCAGGCGATTCACCAGGGCCGATCCGTACCCGGCTGCTGACCCGCAGCTCAGTCCTCCAGGGTGGCCAGCAGCGCCGTCACGAGGTTCGGGGCCAGATCGGGGCCGACGAGCAGGTCTTCCTCGGCGTCGCCGTCCGTGGCGGGACGCAGCCGCAGCACCGCGGCACTCGAACCGTCCCGGTGCACCGCCACGACAAGGCGGGCCTCGCGTCGTTCGGGGTGACGCGCAGCAACGGCCGCGGACCCGCCGGGGTCGGCATCATCGAGCTCGGCCTCGGCGGAGGGCGGCAGAATCACGATTTCCTGTGCCAGGGCACAGCCGGCGATCGACTCGGGCCAACCGATGTGGCCGAGCAACTCGTCCAGGTCACCCTCGGGCAGTTCGTCCTGCTCGATCGGCGTCAGCGCATCGTCCGGAGCCTCCGGGAGCCCTAACTGCGCCGCGGCCGCCGGATCGTCGCGCGCGAACTCGACGGCACGGACGAGCGCGAACAGGGCCGGTCGTTGGTCCCAGCCCGCAGCGCTCACGAAAGCCTCGACCTCGACCGCGGCGACCTCGAGAGGATTCGCTGAGAACTCCGACATGCTCCGGATCCTTCCGTACGCGCTGAGGAACCGCGGTGTGGGCCGGTACGTTGACAACGAGTCGAGCCCAGTCATCGAGGAGTCGCCCCGTGGCCATGCGGCCGCCCATCCCCAGCATCACCCTGTCGCGACGCGCGAAGATCGCGCTCTGGACCGTGGCGATCCTCATCGTCTTGATCATCGCGGTCGTCCAGCTGACCGGGGTGTACATCAACTTCCTGTGGTTCGACTCGCTCGGGTTCCGCGGCGTGTACACCACGATCTTCTGGACGCGCGTGTCGCTGTTCTTCATCTTCGGCGTCGTCATGGCGCTGATCCTCGGCGGCAACATGCTGATCGCCTACCTACTGAGTCCGCCGTTCCGCCCGATGTCGCCCGAGCAACAGAACATCGAGCGGTATCGGGCAATGTTGGAACCGCGCCGGTTCGTCCTGCTGACGGTCATCAGCCTGATCGCACTGTTCGCAGCGGGCATGTCCGCCCAGGGCAACTGGGCGACCTGGCAGTTGTTCCTGCACGGGAAGTCGTTCGGCACGACTGACCCGCAGTTCCACCTCGACGTCTCGTTCTACGCCTTCGACTACCCGGCCTACCGGCTGCTACTCGGGTTCGGGTTCACCGCGATCATCTTCGCGATCATTCTGTCCGTGATCGTGCACTACCTGACCGGCGCGATCAGGCTGCAGACCCCGGGGCCGAAGGTCACTGTCGCGGCGCGCCGGCACCTGACCCTGTTGGTGTTCGTTTTCGTCGTACTGAAGGCGATCGCCTACTGGCTGGACCGGTACGGGCTCGTCTTCTCCCACCGCAGCATTTTCACCGGTGCCTCGTACACCGACGTGCACGCAGTGCTGCCGGCCCGCACGATCCTTTTCTGGATCGCGATCGTCATCGCGGCGGGGCTGATCGCGAGCCTCTGGCTGCGGAACTCGATGTTGCCTGCGATCGCCTTCGTTTCGATGCTTGTGCTGAGCATCCTCATCAGCGGCATCTACCCGGCCATCCTGCAGCAGGTGTCCGTCAAGCCGAATGCGCAGAACAAGGAAGCGCCGTACATCGAGCACAACATCACGGCGACTCGGAAGGCGTACAACATCGCCACCGGCGCGGACGTCACCTACGTCGACTATCGCGCGCCCAAGACGCCGAACCCCACCACACCCGACCCGACACACGCGAACGCGACGCTCGACAACATCCGGGTGTTGGACCCGAACATCGTGTCGCCGACCTTCGCCAAGTTCCAGTCGAACGGCAACCAGTTCGGATTCGCGCCCAAGCTCGACATCGACCGATACACGAGCAACGGCGTGGAGAACGACTACATCGTGGGCGTGCGCGAGCTCGAAGCGGCCGGACTGACCGGTGACCAGACGAACTGGATCAACCTGCACACCACCTATACGCACGGTCTCGGATTCGTCGCCGCCACCGCCGGCACAGACGTGACCAACTCGAGCGACAGCAGCGGTGACTTCGCTGAGGGCGGCATACCCCCGAGCGGCTTCCTGAGTGGTTCGCTGAGGCAGGACCAGGTGTACTACGGCGAGCTACTTCCCGATTACTCGATCGTCGGTGCGAACGGCACGCCGCAGGAGTTCAACGGCGTCGGTCAGACCAAGGTCAGCTACGCCGGTGGGGGCGGCGTGTCGCTGGGGAACCTCTTCACGAGGCTGGCCTTCGCCATCAACTACAAGCAGACGAACTTCCTGCTCAACGATGCGGCGAGCGCGTCCGGCGCGAAAATCATCTTTGATCGTGACCCGCGCGCGATGGTTCAGAAAGTTGCTCCGTTCCTGCGGGTCGACAGCGATCCCTATCCGATCGTCGACACGAGTACGAACAAGAACGACCCCAGCGCCGGGCACATCGTGTGGATGGTCGACGGCTACACGACGTCCGACAACTATCCCTACTCCGAGCGCCAGTCACTTTCGGGCCTGACCAACGACTCGCTCGCAGCGTCGAACAAGACCGCCAAGCAGCCGAACGACCAGATCAACTACATCCGCAATTCCGTGAAGGCGACCGTCGACGCCTACACCGGCAAGGTCACGCTGTATGCGTGGGATCCGACCGATCCGATGCTCGCGGCGTGGCGCAGCGTGTTCCCCGGGATGGTGCAGGACCGCGCGCAGATGCCGAAAACCATTCTTGACCACGTCCGCTATCCACAGGATCTGTTCAAAGTCCAGCGCACGCTGCTCGCCACCTATCACGTCGACGATCCGGTGCAGTTCTACAACGTGACCCGGAAATGGTCCGTGCCGACCGACAACACCGACTCCACATCGGCAAACGGAGCGAACCAGCCACCGTATTACGTGCTCGCCTCGCCGCCGACCGGGGGTGGTGGATCAACGGCGGAGTTCCAGCTGACGTCCCCGATGGATGTCAACAACAGCACATACCTGGCCGGCTACTTGAGCGCGGACAGCGACCCTTCCCACTATGGACGAATCACGGTGCTGCAGCTGCCGACCCGCGACAACACCGTCGTGCAGGGGCCGGAGCAGATCTACAATACGATCACTACCGATAACACGATTCGGCGGGATTCGCTTTACGCGACCGGCGGAAACGGCGCCAACGTGGTGCACGGCAATCTGTTGACCTTGCCGTTGGGCAACTCGTTCCTGTACGTCGAGCCGCTTTACACGGTGAGCACCAACACAGGCGGCGCGTTCCCCAGCCTGCAAAGAGTGATCCTCGTTTACGGCAACAAGATCGGCTACGGCAGAACGATCGATGACGCCCGCAGCGACTTCCTGCCCGGCCACTGCACGGGTCAGACGCTGGGACTTCCCTGCAACGGTGGGTCATCGACCGGAACCGGCAACCCGCCCTCAGGGTCGCCGAGCAGTTCCCCGAGCCAAACTCCGTCCGGCGGCAAAACCACCGGCAATCCCCAGAATCCGGTGACTCTGGCCCAGATCAACAGCGCGATCGAGGAATTGAAGAACGCCTACTCCACGGGTGATCCGGCCAAGGTCGGCGCTGCGGAGGCCAAGCTGAAGGATCTGGTCGAGCGCTACAACGCGGCGTCGTCCACGCCGAGCCCGAAGTCGTCGTCGACGACACCGTCGAAGCCGGCGCCGAGCAAATCATCGAGCGCTTCGTCGAGCTCGCACTCGCCGGGATCCGGGCCCCCGTAGCCGCCGGGGGTGGGCGGGTTTGGAGAGTGCCACGAGCATTCGCTAAGCTGGAGTCACCGCCGCGGGGTGGAGCAGCTCGGTAGCTCGCTGGGCTCATAACCCAGAGGTCGCAGGTTCAAATCCTGCCCCCGCTACGAGAGAGATGATCCCGGTCCGGATTTCCGGACCGGGATCACTTCGTTTGGAGCGGTGGTCTCCTATTCAGTGGGCGTAAGCACGAATTCCCGACTTTCTTCGACCTTCCCGTGACTAAAAGTGTCGGGAAAGCCGGCCGGACGGCTGCGGCTACTTACACCTTCGTGGTTCAATGCGTGTTATGGCTAAGCAGACAGTCGTTACCGAGCTTCTTGTCGACGACCTTGATGGTTCAACGGCAGATCGCACCGTCGCGTTCGTGTGGGACGGCGCGTCGTACGAGATCGAGTTGTCCAGGAAGAATGCGGTGGCATTCGAGAAGGCTATGCGGCCTTACGTTGAAGCCGCTCGCCGCACGCGTGGCATGCGTTCGCGGCGCGGGTCGAACTCGCGCGGTGGAAAGCGTGACCTCACCGCCATTCGTGAGTGGGCAGCTAAGAACGGTTTCGACGTTTCGGCACGCGGGCGTATCGCCTCGAATGTGATCGAGGCCTACGAGTCGGCCAACCACTGAGCCGGCGAGGGTGCGGGCTTAACAGCCCGCAACCTCGAACCGTACTTGCGGCCTTCTGTCTGGTATTCAAGCGGATCTGCGGAACGCGCGCTAGAGTTCCGGCATGCCTTCCTACCGGCTGCGAGAGGCAGCAGAACTACTCGGCGTCAGCGACGACACCGTCCGACGTTGGGCTGAAACCGGACGATTGACGACCGGCAGCGACGCTGCGGGTCGTCGTGTCGTCGACGGCGCGATGTTGGCGCGTTTCGCGGAGAAGAATGCCGGCGCGGTTCCTGATGTCGGGCCCGTCGCGCGCGAGTCGGCGCGCAACCGCTTCGTCGGCCTGGTGACGCGGGTTGTGCGCGACACCGTCATGGCCCAGGTCGAGATGCAGTGCGGTCCGTATCGTGTCGTGTCGTTGATGAGCCGCGAGGCGGCAGACGAGCTCGGGCTCAAGCCCGGCGTACGTGCGGTGGCGTCGGTGAAGTCGACCAACGTGGTCGTCGAGGTGAGCGCGTCCTTGGACGATGCGTGAAGTGGCTTGCGGCGACCGTCGCCGCCATGACCGTCGCTGTGACCGCGTGCTCGTCCTCCGGTGGGAGCAGCGGCGATTCGCGGACCGGGTCGTCCCTGTCCGGATCGATAACGGTGTTCGCTGCATCATCACTGACCGAGGCGTTCACCACGCTCGGCGACCAGTTCAAGAAGGCACATCCGGGCACTGATTTCACCTTCAGCTTCGACTCCAGTTCGACTCTCGCGTCGAACATCACGCAGGGACAGAATGCCGACGTGTTCGCCTCGGCCTCCACGTCCAACATGGACACGGTCGTGCAGGCCGGTGATGCCGAGAAGCCGACCAACTTCGTCAGCAACACGATGGAGATCGCAACTCCGCCGGGAAACCCGGCAAACATCAAGACCGTCGCCGATCTGGCCCACCCAGGCGTGAAACTGGCCGTGTGCGATCCGGCCGTGCCGTGCGGAGCGACCGCCCAGCAGGTCTTCGACAACGCGAAGGTGACGGTCAAGCCCACCGCCAACGAGCCGGACGTGAAATCGACTCTCGCCGTCGTCGAGACGAAGGAGGTCGACGCGGGGATGGTGTACGTGACCGACGTCAAGGCCGCCGGTTCGAAGGTCACCGGAGTCGAGATCGCGAGCAGCGTCAACGCGACCACGATTTATCCGATCGCGGTGCTGAAGAAGGCCGGGAACCATGACCTGGCCCAGGCGTGGGTCGACTACGTTCTTTCCGCTGCCGGCCAGAAGGTGCTGCTGGCGGACGGATTCTCCAAGCCGTGAGTCGGCGGCCGCGTGGCGACGAGCAGACCGGGACACCGCTGCTGCTCGTCCCGCCGGCCGCCATCGGCGCCGCGCTGCTCGTCGTGCCGGCGATCGCACTCGTGGTGCGCGCGCCGTGGAGCGACCTCGGCCCGATCTACACGCAGTACCGGTTCTGGGACGCGCTGCGGATCTCGATCGTGACCTCGCTCGAAGTGACTGTTATCAGCCTGGTGTTGGGGTTGCCGCTGGCCTGGGTGCTCGCCCGAACAAGATTCATCGGCAAGTCACTGCTCCGCGCCGCGGTCACCCTGCCGCTGGTGCTGCCACCGGTCGTCGGCGGCATCGCGCTGTTCTTCGCGCTCGGGCAGAACGGGTTGGTCGGCCGCTACTTGCAGCAATGGTTCGGCTGGAGCATCCCGTTCACGCAGCCCGGCATCGTCATCGCCGGGACGTTCGTGTCGATGCCGTTCCTCGTCGTGACCATCGAAGGTGGGATCCGCAGCGCTGACCGCGGCCTCGAGGAGGCAGCCGCGACGCTCGGCGCATCGCGCTGGCGGGTGTTCAGCCGGGTCACCGTCCCGAGCATCCTTCCCTCGCTGGCAGCGGGCACGGTGCTGTGCTGGGCACGAGCGATCGGCGAGTTCGGCGCCACCTCGATCTTCGGCGGCAACATCCCTGGCTCGACGGAGACGATGCCGGTGCTGGTGTTGCAGGTGTTCCAGGTCAAGGGCGACCCCGAAGCGGCGACCGCGCTGAGCCTGCCGTTGATGGCGGTTGCGATAGTTGTGCTCGTGGCGCTTCGGGACAGGTGGTTGCGGGCCGCGCCGTCGCAATGAGCCTGCATTTCGACGGATCGGTGTCGCGTGGCAATTTCACGCTGCGCGCTGCATTCGATGTCGCGCCCGGTGACGTGCTCGCGGTGCTCGGCCCGAACGGTTCCGGCAAGAGCACGCTGCTGCGCGCTTGCGCCGGTCTGCTCGCCCTCGAGAGCGGCACGATCGCTTTGGGCGGGCAGGTGCTCGACGACCCGTCCGCGGGCGTGTTCGTGCCGCCGGAGCAGCGGGGGATCGGCGTCGTGTTCCAGGACCACCGCCTGTTCCCGCACCTGCGCGTGCTCGACAACGTGGCATTCGGACCGCGTTCGCGCGGAGTGGCTCGTGCGCAAGCGCGCGCTGCGGCACGCGACTGGCTCGACCGGCTCGGGGTCGGCGACTTCGCTGATCGTCATCCGCGCCGGCTGTCCGGTGGCCAGGCGCAACGCGTCGCGCTCGCCCGTGCGCTCGCGTCATCGCCGCGGGCACTGCTGATGGACGAACCCCTCGCCGCGCTCGACGTGCAGACGCGCGCCGACGTCCAGGGCGAACTGCGTGAGCACCTCGCCGCCTACGACGGACCGGTGCTACTGATCACGCACGACCCCGTCGAGGCGTTGATCCTTGCCTCGCGGATCGCCGTGCTCGAGGACGGCGTCGTCGTGCAGCAGGGCACGCCGGCGCAGATCAGCAGCCGGCCCGCCACCCGGTACGTGGCACGCCTGGTCGGCGTCAATCTGTACCGCGGCAGTGCGGCGTCCGGTGCGGTCGACCTCGACGGCGGCGGTCGACTGTCGGCAAGCGACGCGCCGGACGGTCGCGTGCTCGTCGCAATACGCCCGTCCGCGTTCACCGTGCACGCCGAACGGCCGCACGCCAGCAGCGCACGGATCGTGTGGCCGGGCACGCTGCGCTCGCTCGCCCCGCTCGCCGACCGGGTGCGGCTCACCGTCGATGCCGCGCAGCCGGTGCTCGTCGACGTGACACCGTCCGCGGTGGCCGAGCTGGGACTCGCGCCCGGCGCGGACGTGTGGTTGACGGCCAAGGCGACCGATCTCATGGCCTACCCCGACGGGGACGCTCACCACGGCGTGGCAGGCTGAACCGGTGGCTGATCCGAGCGCGCCCGTCGTGACCGTGCGGTTCTGGGCCGGGGCCCAGCGGGCGGCGGGCCGCGCCACGGAAACGATCAGCGCGACGACCGTCGGGCAGCTGCGTGGGCTGCTTGCAGCGCGTCCGGAGCTGCGTCAGGTGTGCGCTGTCGCGTCGTTCCTCGTCGACGGACAGCAAGCCGGTGACACGACGGTGCTACGTCCCGGTGCGGAGGTGGACGTGCTGCCGCCGTTCGCGGGCGGCAGCGCGCCGACGATCCTCGCGCTCGGTGGGTCGACCCGGGTGGGGTCGCTCACCAACCGACTGCTGGAGCGCTGCCTGGCCGAGGCAGAATCCCTCGGCGCGCGAACCCAAGCCGTGCTCGGGCCCGCCCTTGCCGACCTGCCGATCTACACCGAGGACGCCGACCCGTCAGCCGCGGCCGGACTGATCGAAGCGGTGCGCAATGCCGACTGCCTCGTGATCGGGACGCCCGGCTACCACGGCGGCATGTCCGGCCTGGTGAAGAATGGGCTCGACCACCTCGAACTGCTGCGCGACGACTCGCCGCCCTACCTTGAGGGGCGAGCGGTCGGCGTGATCGTCACGGCGGCCGGCTGGCAGGCGTGCGGCACGACGCTGACGTCGGTGCGCTCGGCCATCCACGCCTTGCGCGGGTGGCCCACCCCGTTCGGGATGATCGTCAACTCTGCCGAACAACGCGCCGGCGATTCGGAGGTGGACGGCGCGTTGCGCATCCTCGCCGAACAGCTCGTCCAGTTCGCCAGCTGGCAGCACGCTGCTAGAGCCGCGGCGCAGTGAGGCCCAGTCGCTGCTGTTCGATCACGAGACAGCGGTTCTCGACGTAGAGCAGCCCGGCGTCCTCGGCGATCCGTCGTGATTCGGCGGAGCTGATGTGCAATTGCAGCCACAATGCGCTCGCACCGGCGGCAACGGCCTGACGGGCGATGTCCGGGGTCTGTTGCGACGGACGGAACACGTCGACGAGTCCGACCTGCTCGGGCACGTCGGCCAGCGTGCGGTACACCGGCTGGTCCAGGATGTGGGTGGCATGCGGGTTCACCGGGATGATCCGCCAGCCGAGCCGTTGCATGTGCGCGGGGACGCTGTGCGCGGCCTTGTGCGAAGCGGTGCTCGCGCCGACGACAGTGATCGTGTCGTAGCTGCGGAGGATCTGCTCCACGCTGGTGTCGGTGTCGCTCATCGGTCCCACACTAGGGTCGGACGGGTGACCTACCCCGGATCGCTCGATTGGCAGCCCACTACCGACGAGCTGGTGGCCGCACCGGTCGCTCGGGCGCTGGCGACGTTTCCGCGAGCGGAGCAGGTGCGCGCGGCTCCGATCGACGCCGACCTCGCCGACACCGCGCAATTCTGCGAGAAGTACGACGTGCTGCTCGAGGACTCGGCCAACTGCGTGGTGATCGTGGGCAAGCGTGGCCCGGACGTGAGCTTTGCGGCGTGCATGATCCTCGCGACCACGCGGGCCGACGTGAACGGCACGGTGCGGCGACGGCTCGGTGCGAAGAAGGCCTCGTTCGCGGCGATGGCTGATGCGGTCGAGCTGTCCGGCATGGAGTACGGCGGCATCACCCCGATCGGACTGCCGCCCGGCTGGCCGATCCTGATCGACGCGGCCGTGCTCGAGCGCGACATCGTGGTGATCGGCAGCGGGGTGCGCGGGTCCAAGCTGGCGCTGCCGTCCGGCGCGCTGGCCGAGCTGCCTGGTGCCGAGGTCATCGAAGGCCTCGCCAGCTAGCCGGACCCCTAACGAAATGACAGTGGTCAGTTTGCGCGCACAGTGGTCAGTTGCAACTGACCACTGTCGCTCCAACTGACCACTGTCGGTGCGGACCCGTCAGCGGCGGCTGGGTGGGGCGGCCCGCAGCGGACGGGGGAGGTACCGCGCGCCGGCGCCGTCCTGGGCGGCGACGTCGGACGGGTTGGACACCGCGCAGCGCTGCAGCGACAGGCAGCCGCAGCCGATGCACGAGTCGAGGCCGTCCCGCAGCTTGCGCAGCGCGGCGATCTGCTCGTCCAGCCGGTCGCGCCACGTTCGCGACAGCCGCGTCCAGTCCGTTCGGGTAGGCGTGCGGCCCTCGGGGAGTGTGGCGAGCGCGGCTGAGATCTCGTCCAGACTCAGGCCGACGTTCTGCGCGGCACGGATGAACGCAAGCCGTCGCAGCACGCCGCGCTGGTAGCGGCGCTGGTTGCCTGACGTCCGCGTCGCGTCGATCAGCCCTTCGCCTTCGTAGAACCGTAAAGCAGACGCCGCGACACCGCTGCGCTCGGACAGTTCGCCCACGGTGAGCAGATCCGTAGTGCGCATCGAGCGCCTTCCGCTTGACTTCAAGTTGACTTCAACTATAACCATCGATTGCATGACATCGACTCCCGTTGCGCTCATCACCGGTGCGTCGCGCGGCCTCGGCCTCGCGCTTGCCCGTTCGCTTTCCCCCCGTGGCTGGCGGCTGATCCTGGACGGGCGGGATCCCGCGCGCCTCGGGGCCGTGGCCGACGCACTACCCGGCGCAGTGACCATCGCAGGCACAGTGACCGACCCACGTCATCGCGAGGCGCTGGCCACGGCGGTGGACGTGCTCGGCCGGCTCGACCTCGTCGTGAACAACGCCAGTGAGCTCGGACCGAGCCCGCTGCCGAACCTCGCCGACCACCCGCTCGAAGCCTTGCGGACGGTGTACGAGACGAACGTGATCGCGCCGATCGCCCTGCTGCAACTCACCCTTCCCGCGCTGCGCCGGTCCGGCGGGACCGTGCTCGACGTCAGCTCCGACGCCGCCGTGGAGGCGTATCCCGGGTGGGGCGGCTACGGCTCGTCCAAAGCAGCGCTGGATCAGGTAACCGCCGTCCTCGCCGTCGAGGAGCCCGCACTTCGCGTGTACGCGGTCGACCCCGGCGACATGCGTACCGACATGCACCAACGCGCCTTCCCCGGTGAGGACATCTCCGATCGCCCCACACCGGAGGACGTGGTGCCCGCACTGCTGCGCCTGCTCGACGTGGCTCCCGCAAGCGGCCGCTACCGCGCGTCCGAATGGGCGCCGGTCGAGGTCCCGCGATGAGGGAGGCCTCGGCCCCGCCGGCGCGCCGTGACGCGGTACGGCTGCTCGTGGCCGGTCCCGGCGGCGTCACCCACGCGCGTTTCGCCGACCTCGGCGCGCACCTGCGAGCGGGCGATCTCGTCGTGGTCAACACGTCCGGCACACTGTCGGCCGCCGTGGACGGCGTGCGCGACAACGGTCGTGCGGTGACCGTGCATTTCGCCGCGAAGTTGGACGCCGGCGACTGGGTCGTCGAGGTACGCCCGCGCCGTCGCGCAGGCGGGCCGGTGCCCGATCTGCGCGCGGGGGAGTCGGTCGAGTTGCCCGACGGCGTCGTCTTGACGGTTCTGGCGCCGCACCCGGCGGGCCAGCACCGGCTGTGGCGGGCCCGGGTGCCGGTCGACGGTGGCGTGGTCGCGTTCACGACGCGGGTGGGGCGACCCATCCGTTACGGGTACGTCCGCGGCCGGTATCCGGCCTCGGCCTACCAGACCGTGTTCGCCCGCGAGCGTGGCAGCGCCGAGATGCCGAGTGCGGGCCGTCCGTTCACGACCGACATCGTCACCGACCTCGTCACCCGCGGTGTCGTCGTCGCCCCGATCGTGCTGCACACCGGGGTGTCGTCACAGGACGCGGGGGAGCCGCCGCAACCCGAGCGGTACCAAGTCAGCGCCGAAACGGCCCGCTTGGTGAACATGACCCGGGCCTGGGGCGCTCGCGTAGTCGCGGTCGGGACGACGGTTACGCGCGCACTCGAGAGCGCGGTCGACCCCGACGGCGTGGTGCGAGCGAGCGCGGGCTGGACCGACCTCGTCCTCGGCTCGCAGCACCCGGCGCGCGTGGTTCGCGGCCTGGTCACCGGCTGGCATGCGCCCGGCGCGTCCCACCTGCAGTTGCTCGAGGCCGTCGCGGGTCGGGAACTGGTCGAACATGCCTATGTCGAGGCGGAGCGAGCCGACTATCTGTGGCACGAGTTCGGCGACAGCTGCCTACTGCTGCCCTGACCGGTCACCGACGAATGACAGCAACGCATCGTGCAACAGGCCGTTGCTGGCCGCTGCGGTTCCCGACTGCACGCCGTCGACGCCGTCGAGGCCGGTGAACCGACCGCCGGCCTCGACGACGATCGGGGCGAGCGCGGCCATGTCCCACAGCGAAAGATCCGGCTCGGCCGCGAGGTCGGCGGCGCCCTCCGCGACGAGCAGGTACGACCAGAAATCGCCGTAGGCGCGCGTGCGCCAGCAGGAATCCATCAGGGCGACGAACGCGTCGCGCCGGCCGATCTCGCGCCACCCCGAGAGCGAGGAGTAGGACAGGCTGGCGTCGGACAGTTGCGCCACCTTCGACACCGCGATTCGCCGGGGTGCGGCGCCCAACGCGACCGTCCAGGCACCCGTCCCGCGCGTTGCCCACCACCGTCGTCCGAGGGCCGGCGCCGACACCATGCCGAGCACAGGCGCCGCGCCGTCCATCAACGCGATGAGCGTCGCCCAGACCGGCACCCCGCGGACGAAGTTCTTCGTGCCGTCGATCGGGTCGATCACCCACCGCCGTGACCCGGAGCCCTCTGATCCGAACTCCTCGCCCGACACCGCATCACCCGGACGGGCGGTGTGCAGGAGCTCGCGGATCGCTCGCTCGACAGCGCGATCGGCGTCGGTGACCGGGGTCAGGTCCGGCTTCGACTCGACCGCGAGATCCGAGGCGCCGAAGCGCTCGTGGCTGATCGCATCAGCGGCGTCGGCGAGTTGACGGGCCAGTTCCAGATCGTCCGGGTAGCCAACGGTCACGGCACGCACGTTACCGTCGCATCCATGAGCGAGCCGTTGCCGCCCGACGCGAAAGAGGTCGCCAAGGTGTTGCGCTCGTTCTTCGCCGACGACACGCTCACCGCCATGCCTCGGGCCGGCCGCAAGCGCGGGATCGTGCTGGAACAGGTCGTCCAACACTTCGAGCCGGGGCGCCGCTATGACGAGCCCGAGGTGAACCTGATCCTGCGCCAGGTCTGGGCCCGGGACGTGGCCGCACTGCGGCGTTACCTCGTCGACGCGCGCCTGCTCGACCGTGCAGACGGCGTGTACTGGCGCATCGGTGGGCACGTGCAGGTATGACAGCAGACATGACTCCTGCCGACCTCAACCGGATCAGCTCGCGCAGTGATGTATCCGCGTTCCAGGTGATGCGAGTGATCGACGCGGTCGTGCGGCGCCGCGAGGCCGGGCTCCCCGTCGTTGACCTGTCCGTGGGGCAGCCGTCCACCCCGGCGCCGGAGCCCGTCCGGCGCGCCGCGATCGACGCCATCGGGACCGACCGGATCGGCTACACCAACGCGCTCGGTATCCCGGCATTGCGTGCCGCGATCGCCGCGCACTACCAGCACACCGACAGGCTGGAGGTGTCCCCGGCGAACGTCGCGGTCACCACCGGGTCGTCCGCCGGGTTCGTCTACGCCTTCCTCGCCGCCTTCGACGTCGGCGACACAGTGGCGATGGCCCGGCCGGGTTACCCCGCGTACCGCAACATGCTGGCGGCGCTCGGGTGCCGGGTGATCGAGCTGCCCTGCGGGCCGCAGACCCGCTTCCAGCCGACCGTGGCCCAGCTGGACGCCCTCGACGAGCCGCCGGCCGGTCTCGTGCTCGCGTCTCCGGCGAACCCGACCGGCACGATGGTCGACGCGGCCGAACTGGCCGCGCTGACTTCGTGGTGCGACAGCCATGGCACCCGGCTGATCAGTGACGAGATCTACCACGGCATCACATTCGGTATGTCGGCTGCATCGGCCTGGCGGACGAGCCGGCGCGCGGTCGTGGTGAACAGCTTCTCGAAATACTTCTCCATGACCGGATGGCGGATCGGATGGCTGCTCGTGCCGGACGAGTTGTGCGATGCCGTCGACCGGCTGGCCGGCAATTTCGCCATCTGCCCGCCCGCCCTTTCACAGCGTGCGGCGGTCGCGGCATTTGACGCCTACGCCGAACTTGATGCCAATGTCGCGCGCTACGGCGCAAATCGAGCAATGGTCCTCGAGCAATTACCGGTGATCGGACTCGACCGGCTCGCCCCTGCCGATGGCGCTTTCTACATCTATGCCGACGTGTCCAAATGGACCGACGACGCGATCTCGTTCGTCTTCCGGGCACTCGACGAATGCGGCGTTGCGATGGCCCCCGGCGTGGACTTCGACCCGGTCGACGGCGGCCACTACGTGCGCATCTGCTTCGCCGGTGATGCTGCCGAAATAGCGCAAGGGATTGCCTGGCTGGGTGAATGGCTGGCCCGGCAATAGGGCAACCCTCGTCCTGACCTTCAGCCCAATGCGGATCGATAGGGTTGCATTGTGTCCGGATTTCACCGTTCTTGTCCGGTCGGCTGTTCCGATATTCACGAGAAATTTTGCGAGAACCTGTTGAGTCCGCGTGAAAAATAGGCAAACGTAGCCCCGTGACCGACACCACGTCTCCGGTTACGCCGGCCATCGCGCCCGCGATCTCGCGAAGGATCACGCGACGCCCCCTCGCGTATTGGGCGGCACTCGCCGTGGTTTTGATTTTCGCCAGCTCGACGTTCGCGCTTTGGACGGCGACGTACCTCGCCGATCTGCTCTGAGCTTTTCCCCGCCCAAGATCAGCGCTGCGGTCCGTCCCCCGCGGCCACGGCACTGATCGCCTCGATCTCGTCCCCGACACGCACCGGGCGCCGCATCTGTTGCGTGTCGGGGACGAGGTTGACACCGAACCAGGTCTTACCGTCCCACCGCCGGTCACGACGGGCACCGGGCGCCGGTATCCGAGTCGCTGGACATTCCGATGTCGTCTCGCCACGATCGTGGCGAAGGTTGCGCCGAGCGCATCGGCCGACATCGGGCTCGACTCTCTGCGAGGGGGCACACATGAAGACCAAGGCCGCCGTGGTCTACGAGGCCGGGAAGCCGATCCAGATCGAGGAACTCGACCTCGACGGTCCTAAGGACGGCGAGGTGCTGATCCGTTACACGCATGCCGGCCTGTGCCACTCGGACGTCCACGTCGCACACGGTGACCTCGAAGCCCGGTTGCCTATGGTGCTCGGGCACGAAGGTGCCGGCGTCATCGAAGAGGTCGGCCCCGGCGTCACCCGGGTCAAGCCGGGCGATCACGTCGTATGCTCGTTCATTCCGAACTGCGGTACCTGCCACTGGTGTGCCACAGGGCAGCAGGCGATCTGCGACATGGGCGCCACGATCCTCGACGGATACCTGCCGGGCGAGCGATTCCCGCTGTCGGGGCCACAGGGCAACTACGGCGCGATGTGCATGCTCGGAACCTTCAGCCAGTACGGCACCATCCACCAGAACTCCGTGATCAAGGTCAACGACGATCTACCGCTGGACAAGGCGGTTCTGGTCGGTTGCGGCGTTCCGACGGGCTGGGGCTCCGCCGTCTACGCCGCGGACGTCCGTCCGGGGGAAACCGTGCTGGTGTACGGCGTCGGCGGCATCGGCATCAACGCGGTGCAGGGCGCGCGCTACGCCGGCGCCAAGAACGTCATCGCGGTCGACCCGCTGGAGAACAAACGCGAGAAGGCGATGGAACTGGGCGCCACGCATGCCGTCGCTTCGGCCGAGGAGGCGCAGGCGCTGGTAAGCGAACTGACCCGCGGGGTCATGGCCGACAAGGCGATTCTCACCGTGGGATTGATGGACGCCGAGGTCGTCGGTGCGGCCTTCGGAGCCACCGGCAAAGGCAGCACGATCGTGCTCACCGGCCTGAACAAGCTGGATGCCCCGACGATCCAGCTGCCAGGGACGATCCTCACGCTGTACAAGAAGACTCTGAAGGGCACTCTGTTCGGCGATTGCAACCCGACCACGGACATCCCGCGGATCCTCGACCTGTACCAGAACGGCGACATCAAGCTGGACGAGATCATCACGAGGACGTACACGCTCGACCAGGTCAACGAGGGCTACGACGACCTGCTCAACGGCAAGAACGTCCGCGGCGTCGTGGTTCACGAGCATTGACCGGACCGGTCGGCCGCGCGCACGAGATCGAGTTGCTCACCGCGGCGCTCGACAGCGGCGCGCACGTGGTTCTGGAGGGGCCGCCCGGCACGGGCAAGAGCACGGTGCTGCGGGCCGTGGCGGCTGCCCAGGACGTCCCGTTCCTGTTCGTCGAGGGCAACGCCGAGTTGACCCCGGCACGGCTGGTCGGGCACTTCGATCCGGCCCGCGTGCTCGCGGACGGGTACACCGAAGAGATCTTCGTGGCCGGTCCGCTCGTCACCGCGTTGCGCACGGGCGGCCTGCTCTACGTCGAGGAGCTGAATCGGGTTCCCGAAGAGACGTTGAACGTGCTGATCACGGTGATGTCAGAGCGCGAGCTGCACGTCCCCCGTCTCGGACGAGTGGTGGCATCATCAGGTTTCCGTATGGTCGCCGCGATGAACCCGTTCGATGCCGTGGGCACGGCTCGCATCTCGGCGGCGGTGTACGACCGCACCTGTCGTATCGCGATGGGCTATCAGTCCGAATCGGACGAGCTCGCGATCGTGGAACGGCACGGCACGACGGTTCCCGACCAATGGCTGGCCAAGGTCGTCGGGTTGGCGCGCAGCACCCGCGACCACGAGGACGTTCGCATCGGCGCGTCGGTGCGCGGCGCGATCGACATGGCCCGGATCGCGTCCTCGCTGGCGAAGGCGCGTGGAGTCGACGTGACCGACTGGCATGTCGGCCTCGACTCCGCGCTGGTCGCTCTGTCGGGACGGGTGCGGCTGGTCGAGTCGTGCACCCGTCCGCCCGAGGTGATCGTGCGCGAGCTCTACGAGGGTGCTTTCGGGCCGCCGCCGCCAGACGAGGACCCGTCCGCCGACGGTGATGCCACGGGGGAACTTCGAGCCCGCGCGGAGCGGGCGGCCGCCAGGTAGATCGCAGTTCCCGAGCACGGAGCCGCACGTTGGCTCGCGTCGACATCGCGCGGCGACACGAGCGTTTCGACGAGGTGTCGCCGCAGGTCGGCACCGTCGACGACGAGGCACTCGAGCGGGTGTTGCGCGAAGACCCGTCAGCGGCGTTGGAACTGCTCGCCGACATGACGATCGCGACCGACGAGCGACTGCGCGCACGGGCCAAACGCCTGGCCCGGGCGATCGTCCTGGACCGGGCCCGCGCCGGCCGGTCGAGCGCCCGGGGCACGACGCGATTGCGTAGCGTGCCCGCCGATCGCGGTGGCGACCTCGACGTCGACGCGTCGCTGGACGCGATCGCGGCGGCCCGGGCGACCGGCCGCGCGCCGGGGCTCGACGAGCTGGTCGCGCGGGATTGGGGCCGTCCGGAGCTCGCGGCCTGCCTGCTCGTCGACGCGTCGGGCTCGATGAGTGGTGCGCGGCTTGCTGCGGCGGCGTTGACGGCAGCCGCGTGCGCGTGGCGGGCGCCTGCGGAGTTCGCGGTGCTGAGTTTCGCGCGTGAGGTGCGGGTGCACCGGGCGCTGACGACATCGGTGAGCGCCGGTGCGCTCGTCGAACGCCTGCTCGCGCTGCGCGGGCACGGCGTCACCGCGCTGGCGAACGCGCTGCAGGAGGCGGGCCGGCAGCTGGCGCCCGCGCGGGCGCCGCGGCGGGTTACCGTGCTGCTCAGCGACTGCCGGGCCACCGACGACGTCGATCCGGTGCCGGTCGCGGGCACGCTTTCCGAACTGCTCGTTCTGGCCCCGGCCGACGACTGCGTCGAGGCGGCCGAGTTCGCCGCTCGTGCCGGGGCTCGCTGGGAACCGATGGCCGGTGCGGCCGATGCGCCAGCGGCGTTGGCGCGCCTGCTCGACGGATGATCGAAGATGGGACACGGTGAGAGGCATGTACGACATTGCCGGGCAGGTGGCGCAGTGGCTCGCCGGCGGACAAGCGGTGCACGTTGCCCAGGTCGTCGCCACGCAGGGCTTCAGCTCGCGCGATCCGGCGGCGGCGCTCGCCTGGACCGACGACGGTCGGCATTTCGGTGCGCTGCTGCCGCACGTGGACGCGATGCTGATCGAGTCGGGTGCCGAACTCGACGGGCACCTCGCGGAGTTGGCGGTCACCGACGCCGACGCCGTTGCCGCGGGCCTGTCGTGCGGCGGGACGGCGACGGTGTTAGTGCAGAGCGCGGCTGCGTACCCGCCCGAGATCTGGCAGCGGTTGCTGCAGCACGAGCCGTTGTGTCTGGTCAGCGAGATCGTGGCCGACGCGCCCGGCGCCACGACGCTCTACACCCCGCAGAACGTGCGCGACGCTGCGCAACACCCTGGAACGACCGACGTGCCTCGCCTGTTCGCGCGCGGCATGAGCGCGACCGCGCTCAGCGCCGAGGGCGACACGTCGATCGCCGTGGTGACCCTGTGGCCGACCACGCAACTGATCGTGGTCGGCAGCGGTTTGATCGCCACCGCGCTCGCCGATGCCGCGATGTTGCTCGGCTGGACGTCGACAGTCACCGAGGACGTCGCCGAGGCCACCGAGCGTGCGGCGCGACTCACCGGCGCCGACGCCGTTGTGGTGCTCAGCCACGACCGCGACACCGACGTGCCGGCGCTGGCGGCGATGCTCACCGGACAGGTCGGCTACGTCGGCGCGCTCGGGTCGCGCGCCACCCAGGCCGCCCGCCGGGAAGGACTGCTCTCGCGCGGGCTCGACGACCGCGTTCTTGCCCGCATCCACGGACCGGCCGGCCTCGACATCGAGGCGCACACCCCGGCCGAGATCGCGGTCTCGATCGTCGCCGAGATCATCGCGAGCCGGTCGGGCAGTTCGGGTGGCTCGATCAGCGGCCGCGGCGGGCCGGTGCACACCGGTGGCGTGCACGCGCCGCCGCCGCGGCACTGATCAAGCTGTCAGCGGTTGCTGCCGTCGATGCAGCCGCACCGTCAAGAGGATCGCTTCGGCTGCAGCGCCTCAGTCCGCGACCGCGATGAACATCCGCGAGCCGGACGGCGCGATCTGGCCGTAATCGGCAGCGGTGGCCTTGCCTTCGTCGGAGCCGAACGCCGCTTGCAGCGCGTCGGCGTCGGCGAAATGCAACTCGACGATCCGGTGGTAGGGCAGATCGCCGTTGTCGGCCGCTCCGACGAACTTGGCCGACGACCAGCGTTCGAGGCCGGGGAGGTGTTCGACGAGCGGGGCGTGGACGTCGCGATAGTGCGCGTCGAACGCCGCCGGATCGTCGGGAGTGCCGTAGAGAACCACGAGTTTCGCGCCCATGCCGATGACCGTAGTCACAGGTCGGTGCGGCTGACCAGCAGCCGGCGGAACGCCGCCAGGCGTTGTCGGGACGAGTGCCCGTCGGCCACCCAGGCATCAAGGGTGCAGCCGGCTTCGGCGCTGAGGTGTTCGCAGCCCGGCGGGCACTGGTTCGCGCCGTCCTCCAGGTCGGGAAACGCCCACAGGACGTCCTCGGCGGTGACGTGGGCCAGCCCGAACGACCGCACGCCCGGGGTGTCGATCACCCAGCCCGCGTGGTCGGGCAGTTCGAGTGCGATGGCCGATGACGAGATGTGCCGGCCCTTGCCGATCGCGCTGACGCGTCCGGTCGCCCGCCCCGCGGACGGCACGAGCGCATTGATCAATGTCGACTTGCCGACTCCGGAATGGCCGACGAACACCGACAGCTGACCGTCCAGCCGCGCGCTGAGCTCATCGAGCGAGCGGCCGCGCCCGGTGACGATCGCCGGCACGTCCAGCGAGTCGTAGCGCGCGAGCGCTTCGTCCGGTGCTGCGAGATCGGCCTTTGTCAGACACAGCACCGGTTCCAACCCCGCGGTCAGGGCCGCGACCAGGCAGCGGTCGATGAGCCCGTACGACGGTTCGGGGTGGGCGAGGGACGCCACGATCACCAACTGATCCGCATTGGCGACGATGACCCGCTCGTACGGATCGTTGTCGTCGGCGGTGCGGCGCAGCACCGTGCTGCGCTCGGCGATGCGCACGATCCGCGCCAGCGCGTCAGGGTCGCCGGACAGGTCGCCGACCACGCTGACCTGGTCGCCCACGGCGATGCCCTTGCGCCCGAGCTCGCGGGCTTGCATCGCGGTGACCTCGACGTCGTTCACCAGCACCGTGTACCGGCCACGGTCGACGGTGACGACCATTCCCTCGGCGGCGTCCTCGTGCGCCGGGCGTTGTTTCGAACGGGGTCGCGTGCCGCGCCGACCCGGACGGACGCGGACATCGTCCTCATCGAGCTGCCGGACGTTGCGCGAGGACGGCACGTCAGGCGCCGACAAAGCTTGCCCACATGCCCGGGAAATCGGGCAGGGTCTTGCTCGTGGCGTCGATGTCGTCGACCTCGATGCCGTCGATCGCAAGGCCGAGTACCGCGCCGGCGGTGGCCATCCGGTGGTCGGCGTAGGAGTGCCACACGCCGCCGTGCAACGGGCGCGGATGGATCGTCAGCGAGCCGGCCTCCTCGATCACGTCCCCGCCCAGGTGCTTGATCTGGGTGGCTAGCGCCGCGAGCCGATCGGTCTCGTGACCGCGCAGGTGCGCGATCCCGGTCAGGTGCGAGGGGGTCGTCGCGAGCGCCGCCAACGCGGCCAGCACGGGCGTCAGTTCACCGACGTCGTGCAGGTCCACGTCGAGGCCGAGCAGTTCGTCACCCGCCGTGATTGTCAGCGTGCCGTGTCGGGTCACGACCTCGGCGCCCATCTGCGTGAGCAGCCCACGGAGCTGGTCGCCGGCCTGCGTCGTGGTCTCGGGCCAGCGCGGCACCGTCACACTGCCTCCGGCTGCAAGCGCGGCAGCAAGGAACGGCGCGGCATTCGACAGGTCCGGCTCGACCAGCCACTCGCGGGCGGCGATCGGTCCCGGTTCGACCTGCCACCGCCCTGATGCGGTTGTGACCGTCACCCCGGCCTTGCGCAGCACGTCCATCGTCATGTCGAGATGAGGCTGGGACGGGACGGGCTCGGCGCCCGTGTGCACGACCTCGATGCCCTTGACGTAGCGCGCGCCCGACAGCATCAGCCCTGAAACGAACTGCGAGGACGCCGAGGCGTCGATGTGGACCGTGCCGCCGCCGACGCTGCCGGTGCCGTGCACGGTGAACGGCATGCGGCCGCGTCCGTCGTCATCGATGTGCACCCCGGCCTGACGCAGCCCGTCGAGCAAGGTGGCCATCGGACGCTCACGGGCGTACGGGTCGCCGTCGAATTGCACCTCGCCGTCGGCCAATGCGGCCAGCGCCGGCAGGAAGCGCATGATCGTGCCCGCGAGTCCGGTGTCGATCGATGCGCCGTGCAACGGACCGGGTACGACCTGCCAGTCCGTGCCGTGCTCCTCGACGCCGATGCCGAGGCTGCGCATGGCCTGCGTCATGAGCAGTGTGTCGCGGGCGCGCAGCGGGGCGACGATGCGGGACGGGCCGTCTGCCAGGGCGGCCAGCACCAGCACCCGGTTGGTCAGCGACTTCGAGCCGGGTAGGTCCACCCGGGCGTGCAGCGGGCCGCGGTGGTGCGGCGCTGCCCAGGCGGTCATAGCCCCATCCTGCCAAACGGCACCCCTGCGTCCGGGTAGTTCGATGTCGGCACCGGTTCGGATAATGGAGGCATGTGCGGACGCTACGTGTCTATCAAGTCCGACGGCGACGTGTTGCGCGACTTCGACGCCGTCGATGCCACCGACGACGACCTGTACGAAGCCGACTGGAACATCGCACCCACCAAGCCTGTGCGCACGGTCGTCAACCGGGCGCTGCGTTCGGCCGACGGGACTCCGGCCGAATCGCCGACGCGGCAGCTTCGGGTGATGTCGTGGGGCCTCGTCCCGTCCTGGGCGAAGGACCGCAAGACGCAAGGCCGGATGTTCAACGCCCGGGTCGAAAGCGTGCCCGACAAGCCGGCGTTCCGGTCGGCGTATGCCAAACGGCGCTGTCTGGTTCCGGCCGACGGCTGGTACGAGTGGCAGGTGGTCGACGGACCCGACGGCCCGATCAAGCAACCGATCTACATGACGCCGCCGGACGGCCACTCGATCGCCTTCGCCGGGCTGTACGAGTTCTGGCGCGACGCCGACGGGCCGACCTTGTCGACCTGCACGATCATCACCACGCCGTCGGTCGGCGTGCTGACCGAGATCCATGACCGCATGCCCCTCGTGCTGCCCCGGTCGGGCTGGGCGCGATGGCTCGATCCGGCGGTGACCGATCCGTCCGATCTTCTTCGCGGGTGGGACGAAGCCGGCGGCGAGCATCTCGAACTGCGCCCGGTCGCGACCTCGGTGAACAACGTCGACAACAACGGTCCCGCGCTGATCGACCGCGTCGAAGCGGTGGCCGAGGCGCAGACTCTCTTCTAGCGCGGCGCTCGGTTCGACCCGCGATAGCGTGTGCCGCATGTCGGCACGGCGCTCGTCGGGACGCCCGACGCTGCGGCAGGTTGCCGCGCTGTCCGGGGTGAGTCTGAAGACTGCTTCGCGTGTCCTGAACGGCGAGCCGTACGTCTCCGAGGCGACGGCGCGCAAGGTGCTCGATGCCGCCGCCCAACTGGGCTTCCGGCGCAACGTGATCGCGCGCGAGCTGCGGGCCGGAGCGCGATCGTCGTCGGTCGGCCTGATCATCGGCGATGTCGCCAACCCCTTCTACGCCCGGATCGCACGCGGTGCGGAGCGCACCCTGCGGGCGGCCGGGCTGCAACTGGTCACCGCGAGCAGCGACGAGGATCCCGAACTCGAACACAAGCTCGTCTCCGACATGCTCGAGCGGCGGCTGTCGGCGTTGCTGCTCGTCACGAGCTCGAGAGACCACTCGTACCTCGAAGCAGAGCGGAAGCACGGCGTGCCGGTGGTGTTTCTCGACCGGCCACCGGAGGACGTGGTCGCCGACACGATCGTGCTCGACAACGCCGGCGGGGTACGGCAGGCGGTCGAACACCTCCTCAACGACCAGCACCGTCGCATCGGTCTGGTCGGTGACCTCAGTCGACTGTCCACGCACCGGGAGCGGGTCGCTGCGTTCGAGCAGGCGATGGAACATGCGGGCATCCCCAGGTGGCAGCGATTCGTGCGGTCGAACTCGCACGATGTCGACGCGGCGGCGCAGTCGGTGCACGCACTGCTCTCGCAGCGCCCGGCGCCGACAGCGTTGCTGACGACGAACAACCGGATCACCATCGGCGCGCTGCGCGCGTTGCGCGACCACGACGACCGGTCGGTGGCGCTGGTCGGCTTCGACGACTTCGACCTCGCCGACCTGCTCGGAATCACCGTCGTCGCGCACGACCCGGAGATGATGGGCGCGCTCGGCGCCGAGCAGGTGCTCACCCGGCTCGGCGGCGAGACCGGGCCGGCACGCCGGATCGTGCTGCCCACCCGGCTGGTGCCGCGCGGGTCCGGCGAGCGGCCGCCCGCGGACAAGCGCGGGCGCAGCGGCGCTTGACGGCACGCGATCGGGCCAGGCACCATCGCCGGTGCCCTGACAACGATGTCAATCTTGGCTTACCGCTCACGGACGGGGGTGTCGATGCCGTCGCTGGTTCGTGTCCTCGAGGTCGGCGGCACCCACGTCACCGCGGCCGCCGTCGACGTCGACGCGCATCGCGTGCACGAGCGCACGCGCACCGCTCTCGACAGCGCCGCCTCAGCGGCGAGCATCCTTGCCTCGCTGCACGGCGCGGCGATGTCGCTCGCCGACACCGTCCCCTCCCGCTGGGCGGTGGCGATGCCGGACCCGTTCGACTACGCCCGTGGGGTGGGGCTGTTCCGTGACGTCGGCAAGTTCGATGCGCTCTACGGCGTAGATGTCGGACGTGCGCTGATCGAGGCGATCACGCCGCGACCACGCTCGATCACCTTCGCCCACGACACCGAGGCATTCCTTGTCGGTGAGTGGCTGACCGGTGCGGCCCGGGGGGCACGGCGTTGTGCCGCGCTCACCCTGGGCACCGGCGTCGGCTCGGCGTTCCTTGACCGTGGCACGACCGTCCGGGCCGGGGCGGGCCTGCCGCCGGGCGGCCGGGTCCATCGGCTCTCGATCGACGGGGCGCCGCTCGAGGACACCATGTCCCGGCGGGCGATCCGTGCGCGGTATGCCGCGCGGGCCGGCCGTCCCGACGACCTGGACGTGCGCGAGATCGCCGAACTGGCCAGGCGCGGCGACCCGGCCGCCTGCGCCGTGCTCGATGACGCCTTCTGCCGGCTCGGCCGCGCGTTCGCCCCGACCATGCGTGAATTCGAGCCGGACGCGCTCGTCATCGGTGGCTCCATCGCCGGATCGTGGGACCTGCTGATCGGCCCGCTCGCCGCGGGCCTTCGAGACGGGGGAGTGCGCGACATGGACATCCGAGCGGCCGAGCACGAGGCGGATTCCGCGGTGATCGGCGCGGCGCGACTCGCGGTCATGCCGTCAACGGAGCGGACGGCGGCGCGAACCGCGGCACAGTCGGCGGCGCGCTCGGGGGCGACCCGCGAAGTGATCGCACGCGAACTTGCGCGGGCTGACGTGGTCGACCGGCTCGCCGGGTATTACGCCGACGACAGCGATGCGTGTGGGGCGAACTTCCTCGACGGCACCGAGGCCCACCCGAGCGCCTCAGTGACCGCCGCCGACCTGTTCGCGGTGACCACGCTGGGCCTGTCCGTCCCGGCGCCCGTTGCGCGCACCCTGCTGCGCGACACGCCGGCATACGCCGAGATCGGCCGATGCCTCGCCCCGGAACGGCTGCCGGTGGACGTCCCGCTGGACGAGGCGACACCGGAGGTCGTAGCTGCGATGTGCGAGTTGCACGACGCAGTGCTCGCCGCGACCGATGGCGACCTTGCGCTCGCCGGCGCACTCTGCGCTCGAAAGCGGCCGGAGTTGTTCCCGGTTCTCGACAGTCGCGTGCGGGCCGCGCTGCAACTGCCTTCCGGATCCGTGCAGTCGTGTTGGCGGGTGCTGCGTTCGGTGCTGCGCGATGCGCACCTGCGTACCGAGCTCGAGTGGGTCTTCGGCGCGGTCCGGCGGCGCGGGCTACCCACCGATGTGTACCCATTGCGCCAGATTTGCGCCCTAATGGACGTTCCGGCCGTTTGCTCTTGACGGCGCCTTTTGTCCACTAGTACATTTCGCGGCGGCGAACCTGACATCGTTGTCATAGGCCGCTGAGGCCGGACCGTCGAAAGGACGTTCGATGACCGCTCACCCCCGCCGGATCCTGAGCGCTGTGCTCACCGCCCTCGCGTCGGCCGTGTTCCTCGTGACCGGCATGGCGAGCGCCGTGGCCGCGCCGAGCACGAGCCCGACCACGACCCCGACGGCGACGCCGAGCGCCGGCCCCAGCGCGGCCCCGAGCGCTGGGGGCACAGCCGCCGACGCGCGTGCGGCCAAGAAGGCGCGCCAGAACGACGTCGTCTGTACGCGAGGAACCAACGGACACCTCGTCGACTGCCCGGTGCACGTGCCCAAGTCGACGGTTCCCAAGGGCGCGCGCAACACCGCGCGGGTAGCTGCTCCGGTCGACAACCTGGCCGCGCTCGTCGACACCCGCACCTGGACGACCGGGGGCGGCAACACCTTCCCCGGTGCCATCGCTCCGTGGGGCGAGGTGCAGTGGAGCCCGGACACCGTCCCGAACCGCAGTGCAGGCGGCGGGTACAGCTACGGCGACACATCGATCACCGGCTACTCGCTCACCCACGTCAGTGGCCCCGGCTGTGGCGCCGGCGGCGACATCCCGATGCTGCCGATCACCGGCGGGCTGCCCAGCGGCAACCCGAACGACGTGACCACGAAGTTCAGCAACGACAACGAGGTCGCGCAGGCAGGCTACTACTCGGCGCAAAGCAACCAGCCCGACACGATCACCTCGCAGTTCACGGCCACCTCGCACAGCTCGATGGCGCAGTTCACCTACCCCGCCGGCAAGCAGGCAGGTTTCCTGATCAAGTTGCACGACAGCCAGAACGGCGAGTACGCACCGAGCACCGCGTCGATCGTGAACAACAACGAGATCAGCGGCTCCGAGACCAGCGGCCACTTCTGCGGCGAGGGCACCAACTCCGGCCAGAAGCAGGAGTACACCGCGCACTTCGACATCACCTTCGACCAGCCCTTCGCCGCGCAGGTGATCAAGGGCAGCGACGGCACTCCGGACGCGGTCTACCTGACCTTCGACACCTCGCAGATCCAGACGGTGCAGGCCAAGCTCGGTCTTTCGTACGTCAGCGACGCGAACGCCAAGCTCGATTGGCAGCAAGAGAACCCCGGCTGGAACTTCGACACCATCAAGTCGGCGACCCAGCAGCAGTGGAACACGCTGCTCAACCGGATCCAGGTCTCCGGCGGCCCCTACGACCGTACGCAGATGTTCTACAGCCTGCTGTACAAGGACTTCGTCGAGCCGAACATCGTCAGCGACGTGAACGGTGAGTTCACGGGTGCGGACATGCAGACACACACGGTGCCCGCGGGTCAGGACGACCAGTACGGCATGTACTCCGGCTGGGACACCTTCCACTCGCTGGCCCAGTTGCAGGCGATGCTCGATCCGAAGGCCGCCAGTGACCAGGCGCAGTCGCAGCTCAACTACTACAGCGAGGACAAGATCCTGCAGCAGTGGGGCTACAACAACCAGAACAACTACGTGATGGTCGGCGACCCGATGCAGTCGATCATCGCCGACTACTACGCCTTCGGCGCGCACGACTTCGACACGAAGACCGCGCTCGCCGACATGCTCGAGCAGGCCACCACCACCAACGACGTACGTCCCGGGCAGAACCTCGAGGACAAGTACGGCTATCTGCCCGAGGACGGGAGCTACCGCTCCTGCTGCAACCCGCACGGGTTCGTGTCCTCGCTGCTCGAGTACGACAGCGCCGACCTCGCGTTGTCCCGCTTCGCGACCGCGCTCGGTGACACCAAGAACGCGGCGATGCTCGAGGCGCGGGCGAACAACTGGCAGAACACGTTCTATCCGCAGAACAACCTGCTGAACCCGCGCAACGAAGACGGCACGTTCGTCCCAGACATCACCCCGACGACGAGCGACCACTACGTCGAAGGTGACGCCTACGAGTACCTGTGGAACGTGCCGAACAACTACGCGGCTCTGTTCAACCTGCTCGGCGGGCGGCAGAAGGCCGACACGATGTTGAAGGACTTCCTGTCGCAGCCGAACGGCTACGGCATGTACGCCCAGTTGACCAACGAGTTCGGCTTCGGCGAGCAGTACGCGCTGGACTATGCCCGCGATCCTGCAGCGACGCAGCGGATCGTGAACAACATCCGAAACACGATGTACCAGCCCGGCCCGAGCCTCGACAACAACGACGACCTCGGTGCGAACAGCTCGACGTTCATCTGGGAGATGCTCGGCATGTACCCGGAGAACTCGGGCAGCGACAACCTCGTGTTCAACAGCCCCGGGTTCCCGAACGCGAAGATCACTCTGCCCAGCGGCAAAGCGATCACGATCAACGCGCCGGGTGCGTCGCCGTCCAACTACTACGTGCAGAACCTCAAGCTGAACGGACACCCGTACGACAAGCTGTACGTGCCGTTCTCGACCCTTGCCGCAGGTTCCACGTTGGACTGGACGCTCGGGAGCAAGCCGTCGACATGGGGGACCAGCCCGGACGCCACGCCGCCGTCCTACGGTGCCGGCACCGAGCCTGCAGTCGGGTACGTCTCCGATACGCAGCTCGAGGTCGCGCCGGGCGGCAGCAGCACCGTGACGCTCGGCGCGCAGAACGCGACTGATTCGGTGCAGAACGTCATCGCCACCGCGTCGGCGCCGAACGGGATCACCGTGTCGCCGCAGAACTCGACGGTGCACATGGCTCCGTCCGGACGCGGGACGGTGTCCTTGACCGTCTCGGCGGGCACGAACACGAAACAGACGTTCTACAGCGTGCCGATCTCGCTGAAAACTGCCGACGGGCAGACGCTGCCGAGTATCACGCTCACGGTGCTCGTCGCCGACCCGGGAAGCCTGCTGCGCGCCTTCAACAACAAGGGCGTGTCGGATGACAGCAACGTCAACGCCGCCAATTTCGACGGTGGCGGGTGGAGCTACTCCGCCGAGGCGCTTGCTGCCCAGGGTGTGCACGTTGACGGCACGGTGACGGCCGGCGACATCACCTACACCTGGCCGCCGTCGCAGCCAGGTCAGCCGGACAACGCGATCGCGCAGGGCCAACAGGTGACGGTGAACGCGCCGTCCGGCACCCAGCAGCTCGGCTTCCTGGGGTCGGCGACCAACGGCCCGAGCCAAGGCCTGACCACCCTCACCTACGCCGACGGCAGCACGTTGCGGTACTGGCTGGGGTTGTCCGACTGGACGCTCAACGGCGGATCCGGCAAACCCTCGTACGGGAACGTGAACGCGGTGACCACCACCTACCGCAATTGCGACCACTGCACCGGTGGCCGGGACAGCGTCGACACACACCTGTTCAGCGCCGTCCTACCTGTCGACGCGAACAGGTCGCTCAAGTCGGTGACGCTGCCCAACGGTGCCACGCAGGGTCAGCTCCACGTGTTCTCGATCGGGACGTCCACCGCGGCGCAGACCGGTCCCGTGATCACGTCGGTGCAGCCCGACAGCGCCAACGCCGGCGACGTCGTCACCATCAACGGCACCGGTTTCGGCGCCACCCAGGGCAGCGGCTACGTCCACTTCATGGACGGGGGCGTGTCCTGGGGTGCGCCGGGCAACGTGGCGGCCTTCAAGGTCGACAGCTGGAGCGACACGTCGATCACCTTCACGGTGCCGACGCCGTCCAACGGCTACCACGTGTTCCCGGGGTCGACGGCGATGGTGTCGGTCGTGACCGACTCGGGTCAGACGTCGGACACGGCAGCGCTCGGCATGGCGCCGACCGCCAACCAGGCCGACTACTACGACAACGTCGCGTACACGACGGACGGCAACCAGGGCTGTGGCAACTTCGACGGTCTGGGTTACAGCTACTCCGCGAAGACGTTGGCCGACGACGGGTTCACGCCGGGTGCCACAGTGACCGTGGACGGGCTGAAGTACACCTGGCCGAACGCGACCGGCTGCGATGCCGACAACATCCTGGCATCGGGGCAGACGATCCTGGTCAACGGCGCGTCCGGGGCCGGCAAGCTCGGCCTGCTCGGCGGATCCGGCAACGGCACGACCCAGGGCCCGGTGACGATCACCTACACCGACGGCACGACGTCGACGGCGCAGTTGACGTTCACCGACTGGGCGCAGAGCCCGTCCGGCGGGAACGTCGTCGCGGCGACGATGCCGTACCGGAACGCCCGCGACGGATCGTCGCAGTCGATCACGATGTACGTGTTCGCTGCCGAGATCCCGCTGAATTCGAGCAAGACGGTCAAGTCGGTGACCCTGCCGAACGTGACCGACGACGTGAACTCCGGCGCAAGCATGCACGTCTTCACACTGACGACTGGTTAGTCGGGGTCCTCGCGGAATCGCAACGCTTTCCAGGCGATTCGTGGGGTGACTGGCTAATGTCGGTGCGTGCGTCTGGAGATCGCTGACGGTTGGGTTGATCTCGATCGACCCAAGACCCCCGCCGGCCTCGTGGCCCTGACCCACGGGGCCGGCGGTGCCGTGTCCACGAAGGATGTGCTCGCCGTGCGCGACGGGTTGCTCGGGGCCGGTATCGCGGTCGCGCTGGTGACCCAACCGTTCCGGGTCGCGGGACGGCGTACCCCGCCGGCGCCCGGGCCGCAGGACGCCGCCTGGCTGGCGATGATCGCCGCGCTACGGAAGCGGCGCGGGCTGGGTCCGCTGCCTCTGTTCACCGGCGGTCGCTCGAACGGAGCCCGGGTCGCGTGCCGTACCGCGCACGAGTTGGGCGCTGCGGGTGTCGTGGCGTTGGCCTATCCGCTGCATCCACCGGGCAAGCCCGAGAACAGCCGGCTGGGCGAGCTCGAGGCCGCCTCGTGTCCGGTGCTCGTGGTCCAGGGCGACCGCGACCCGTTCGGGATGCCGCCGCCCGGCCAGGGCCGCACCGTCGAGGTGATCGAGGGTGCCGACCACAACCTGCGCAAGGACACCGGCCGGGTCGCGGACCTCGTCGTCCGGTTCGTGACAACCACGCTCACGCGTGCGAGTGTCGCGGAGTGAGCAACGAGTTTCGCGACGCGCGCGATTTTCTGCAGGCCCACCGCACCGACTACGACACCGCGCGTGCGGGCTTCCGCTGGCCGCGGCCCGAGCACTTCAACTTCGCGACCGACTGGTTCGACGGGGTGCTCGCCGCCGAACAGCCGGACCGGGCGGCGCTGCGGATCATCGAGGCCGACGGCTCGCACGCGAGCTACTCCTTCGCCGACCTGGCTGCGCGATCCGATCAGCTTGCCGCGTGGTTGCGCGGCGAGGGCATCGCGCGGGGCATGCGGGTGCTCGTGCTGTTGGGCAATCAGATCGAGCTGTGGGAGACGACGCTCGCGGCGATGAAGCTCGGCGCCATCTTGATCCCGGCGACGACGTTGCTCGCGCCGGCCGACCTGCGCGATCGGATCCATCGTGGTCACGTCGGTGCCGTGATCGCACGCTCGGAGATCACACCGCGGTTCGCTGACGTGCACGGGTCGTACCTGCGGATCGCGGTCGGCGAGCCGGTTCGGGGTTGGTTGCGCTACTCGGAATCCGAAACCAGCCTGCTGGACTTCGGGATCGACCAGCAGACCCGGGCCGACGAGCCGCTGCTGCTCTACTTCACCTCGGGCACCACCGCCCTGCCCAAGCTCGTCGAGCACACGCACACGAGTTACCCGATCGGGCATCTGTCGACGATGTACTGGATCGGGCTGCAGGAAGGCGATGTACATCTGAACGTGTCGAGCCCCGGGTGGGCCAAGCACGCGTGGTCGTGCGTGTTCGCACCCTGGATCGCCGGCGCGACGATCTGCGTGTTCAACTACGACCGCTTCGACGCCAAGGCGATGCTCGACGTGTTGCGTGACGCGAAGGTGACGACGTTCTGCGCCCCGCCGACGGTGTGGCGCATGCTCGTCCAGCACGACCTCGCCGCGTGGCGCGACAGCCTCTCGTTGCGCGAGGTCGTCGGTGCCGGCGAGCCACTCAACCCCGAGGTGATCGAGGCCGTGCAGCGGGCCTGGGGTCTCACCGTCCGTGACGGCTTCGGCCAGACCGAGACCTCGTTGCAGGTCGGCAACTCGCCCGGGCAAGAACTCGAGCTCGGCTCGATGGGTAGACCGATGCCGGGCTTCTCGATCACCCTCGTCGACCCGGTCAGCGGCGAACCCGCCGCGGAGGGCGAGATCTGCGTGGACCTGACCCCGGACCGTCCCGTCGGACTCATGGTCGGCTACCGGTCCAGCGGCGAGCATCTCGACCACGAACGCAACGAGGTCGCCTTCGCCGGCGGGCGGTACCACACCGGGGATGTCGCGACGATCGACGACGCTGGCTACATCACCTACGTCGGGCGCACCGACGACGTGTTCAAGTCCAGCGACTACCGCATCTCGCCGTTCGAACTCGAGAGCGTGCTCATCGAGCATCCCGCGGTCGCTGAGGCGGCGGTCGTCCCTGCGCCCGACGAGGTCCGGCTCGCAGTTCCCAAGGCCTGCGTCGTCCTGGTTGCCGGTCGAGGACCGTCCAAGGAGCTCGCGGGCGACATCCTTCGCCACTGCCGCGAGAATCTGGCGCCGTACAAGCGGATTCGTCGCCTGCAGTTCGCCGACCTGCCCAAAACGATCAGTGGGAAGATCCGCCGGGTGGAACTGCGTACGGCCGAGCAGGAGCACGCCGGAACCCGCGTCGACGGCGAATACCGCGAAGAAGACTTCTGACGGGTTCTGCCCGCCCCCGTGCGATGAGTGGCGCGATATCCGCTTGAGTGGCGCGATATTTCGCGCCACTGACCGCCGGAACGCGCCACTCATCGGTTCTTAAGCTGCATCGGTAGGGTGACGCGATGGGGATGACGATCGAGAGCCGGGTCCTGCCGGGGATCGGCGTGTGCCAGGAACTCGAACTGCACGACGGGCGCCGGATCGGCATCGTCACGCGCCGCAACGGCCACCGCGACATCGTCATCTACGACGAGGACGGCGACGGCGCAGCCGAGACGATCATGCTCGACGAGCGGGAAGCCGACGTTATCGCCGAACTGCTCGGCGCCCCGCACCTGGTCGCCCGGCTCGCGGATCTGCAACGCAGCGCCGACGAGGTGATCACCGAGCAGTTGCCGATTCCTGCGACTTCGCCGCACGCCGGACGTCCGCTCGGCGCCACCCAAGCCCGCACCCGCACCGGCGCGTCGATCGTCGCGGTGCTGCGCAATGGCGCCACGCACGCCTCGCCCGGCCCTGACTTCCGGCTCGAGGCGGGGGATCTCGTCGTCACCGTCGGCACCCGCGCCGGCCTCGACCAGGTGGCCCGGATCCTCGAGGGCGCCGGGCCGCCCGGGACCGGTTGATCGCTGTGCTCGCGTCCGCAGACCACGGTGGCTCGCACATTGCGACCCTGCTGATCGAACTGGGCGCCATCCTGTTCGCATTGGGAATTCTCGGTCGCGTCGCGCGCTGGCTGCACATCCCGGTCGTCCCGCTCTATCTCGTCGCCGGGCTGTGCTTCGGGCAAGGGGGGCTGCTGTCGCTGTCCGCGAGCCAGGACTTCCTGAAGGTCAGCGCCGACATCGGGGTCGTGCTGCTGCTCGTGATGCTCGGCCTGGAGTACTCCGCGGACGAGCTGAAACAGAGCCTGCGCACCCAGGCGCCGATCGGGCTGCTGGACGGCCTGCTCAATGCGGTGCCTGGCGCCGCGCTCGCGCTGATCGCCGGATGGGGGCCGCTCGCCGCGGTGACTCTCGGCGGTGTGACATGGGTGTCGTCGTCCGGCGTCATCGCGAAGATGCTGGGCGATCTGGGCCGGTTGGGTAACCGCGAGACCCCGGCCGTTCTCGGCGTGCTCGTGATCGAGGACCTGATGATGGCGCTGTACCTGCCGCTGCTCACGGCACTGCTCGCCGGTGGCGGCGCCGGCAGCGTCCTGATCGCGGTCTCTGTCGGCGTGGTCACGGTGAGCGCCGTGATCGTGCTGGCGACGCGGTTCGGCGTGCATGTCACCCGGCTGGTCGGGACCGAGGACCGCGAGTCGCTGCTGCTCGGCGTGCTCGGTCTCACATTGCTCGTCGCGGGCATCGCCGATCAGCTGAAGGTGTCGGCCGCGGTCGGCGCGTTCCTGGTCGGCATCGCGGTCTCGGGCACGGTGGCCGAGAACGCCGCCGAGCTGCTGGCTCCGTTGCGCGACCTGTTCGCGGCCGTGTTCTTCGTGACGTTCGGGTTGTCGACCAGCGCCGGCACGTTGCTGCCCGTACTGCCGCTTGCGGTCGGCCTCACCGTGGTGACGGCCGGGACGAAGTTCGTCACCGGCTACGTTGCGGCGCGGCGCTCGCTGGTGAAGCGTCGTGGCCGCTGGCGTGCCGGGTTGGAACTGATCCCGCGCGGCGAGTTCTCCGTGGTCATCGCCGCCCTCGCGGTCGGGGCCGGGGTGGACTCGCGGCTCGGCCCGCTGACGGCCGCGTACGTGTTGTTGACGATCGTCGTGGCGGCGGCCGTCCAGAAGCTGCCGAACCGGCTTGCATCGATCAAGCTGCGGCAGAGGCAGCGCGAGCGGGAGCGCAGTCCCGCCTTCGAGTCGGGCTGAGGGCTAGCGGGACGACGTCGCGATAGGAGCAAACTGCGCGTTTGCCGCTTGCGCGAGGTCGGCCGGGGACAGCTCCACCTGCAGGCCGCGCTTGCCCGCCGAGACGTAGACCGTGTCCAGGTGCTCGGCGGAGGCGTCCACGACGATCGGCAGGCGGGTGCGCTGGCCGATCGGACTTATCCCGCCGACCACGTAGCCCGTTGCGCGCGCTGCCGCCGCGGGCTCGGCCATGCCACCGCGCTTGCCGCCGACCGCGGCCGCGAGGGCTTTGACGTCCAGGCGGGCGGCCACCGGCACGACCGCGCACACCATGGACCCGTCGATGAGCGCGATCAAGGTCTTGAAGATGCGGGTGGGGTCGATTCCGAGTGCGGCGGCGGCCTCGTCCCCGTATGCCTCGGCGCGTGGATCGTGATCGTACGGGTGCAGCGTGAACGGGATCTTCTGTTTGGTCAGCAGGGCTGTCGCGGGGGTTCCGGTTGCCACGCTCACTTCACCCCGCCATCGTCTTGGCCCTGCGGTGTGATGAGCAGCTTGCTTCCGGTTGCCACGCTGTGACGGTAGCCGGAATGCATCGGCCGTGATCCGGGTTTGACCCACCATGATGGTGACCGCCGAACGACCGCGCATTCTCGACGCGATCCGGCCGATCCGGCAGCGCGCGATAGGCTCGAACTCCGACACGCACACAGGGAGCACGGTGGCTGAGGAGACTGTCGAGCAGCGGCGCGCCAGATTCGAGCGCGACGCTTTGCCCTTCCTCGACCAGCTGTACGCGGCTGCGATGCGCATGACGCGCAACCCCGCCGACGCCGAGGACCTCGTCCAAGAGACCTACGTCAAGGCATTCGCCGCGTTCCACCAGTTCACCGAGGGAACCAACCTCAAGGCGTGGCTGTACCGGATCCTGACGAACACCTTCATCAACAACTACCGCAAGAAGCAGCGCCAGCCGCAGGAGTCCAACGGCGAGGACGTCGAGGACTGGCAGCTCGCGCGCGCCGAGTCGCACACGTCGAGCGGTTTGCGCTCGGCGGAGATGGAAGCGCTCGACCACTTGCCGGATTCGGACGTCAAGGACGCGCTCCAGGCGCTGCCCGAGGACTTCCGGTTGGCCGTCTATCTGGCCGATGTCGAAGGTTTCGCGTACAAGGAGATCGCCGAGATCATGGGGACTCCGATCGGAACAGTCATGTCGCGGCTGCATCGCGGTCGCAAGCAACTGCAGAGCCTGCTGGCCGACTACGCCCGAGATCGTGGGTTGATCGCCGCAGCATCAGGGGGCGAATCATGAGTGGGTTGGGTTTCGGCCCCGGGAACATCGACTGTGACGACGTTCTGGACGAGCTGTATCAGTACATGGACGAGGAGACCGACGAGGACACCCGCGGTCGGATCCGGCAGCACCTCGAGGCCTGCGCGCCGTGCTTGCGCCAGTACGGTCTCGAGAACGACGTCCGGGCACTGATCGCACGGTGCTGCGGCGGGGACCAAGCGCCGGCCAGCCTGCACGAGCGCATCCGGGTTCGCATCACGGAATTGACGATCGAGACCGGCCACGTCGAGTACCGCGCCGAGTAGTTCTCTTCGTCAACCGAGTATCTGAAGATCGCCGGCAAAGACCGACAGTGGTCAGTTGCGACGGTCAGTGGTCAGTTGCAACTAACCACTGAGCCCGAAACTGACCACTGTCAACAGAGCCGGGGCCGGGCAATGCCGCCTCGAGGGCGCGGTTCGCGAGTTGCAGTCCCGCATACAGCCCCGCAGTGATCAGGTTGTGCCCCTCCTGTCCCAAAACCACCCCGGTCACGGTCGTCCGGCGGCCGTCGACGATCCGCCTGACCCGGAACATGAAGCAGCCGCCGGCCGCGTCGTCCGAGCCGGTCTTGACCCCGACGACCCCGTCCGAGCCGAGCAACGAATCGGTGTTGCGGATCGTCCCGGCAACCGGGATCGAGTAGCTGCGCAGCGCGACCAGGTGAGCCAGCGTCGGCTGCCGAAGAGCGGCGACCGCGAGGATCAGCTGATCTGCAGCCGTCGAACGCGTCGAACTCGCCAGCCCACTCGGATCGGTGTATCGGGTGCGGGTCATCCCCAACCGACGCGCCTCGCGATTCATCCGCACCACGAATGCGGCGACGCTGCCCGCGACGCGGCGCGCCAGCATGATTGCGATGTTGTTCGCGGACGGCAGCAGCAGCGCCGCCAGCGCCTGGCGCTCGCTGAGCACCTCGCCCGCCGCCACCGGCACCGTCGACTCGCCGTCGGCCACCCGTGCCTGAGTGTCGACGACGTCCTGCGCCGTCACGACAAGGTGGAACCCCGTACGCAGCGGCGCCGCGCGCAGCACGAGCCGCGCCGTCATCACCTTGGCCACGCTCGCGATCGGGACCGCCCGCTGCCCCGGGCCGGCGTGCGCGGCCGAGCCTGCGATGACGTACGCACCCTGGCCCCGGCTCGGCCACCCGGCCACGCCGAGGTAGTGCCGCCGGCGGTCGTCCTGCACGAATCGCACGGCGGCGACCGCGGTCACGGCCGCCACGCACACGCCGGCGAGCAGAACGGTGACGAAGCGTGAGCGGGATTGTCTGATCACGACCCGGACGATGGTGGGTGACCGCTATCGTCGACGTTCGCCGCGTCCTTATCCTGCGCTTATCGAGATCACGCCAGGCTCGACCGCGCAGGACTAAGAAGGAGACAACGAAGCAGCGTGCGTGTGCTACTAGCCGACGACGAGCGGCTGCTCGCCGACACCGTGGCCGACGGGTTGCGCAAGTTGGCGATGGCAGTCGACGTCTGTTACGACGGCGAGGCGGCGGTGGAGCGTCTCGCCGTCAACCACTACGACGTCGCCGTGCTCGACCGCGACATGCCAGGCCGCACCGGCGATGACGTGTGCCGCTGGATGGTCGACGCCGCGATGGGCACCCGGATCCTCATCCTGACGGCGGCCGCCGGCATCCGCGACCGCGTCGACGGACTCGGCCTCGGCGCCGACGACTACCTCACCAAGCCGTTCGCCTTCGCCGAGCTCGCCGCGCGTGTGCAGGCACTCGCCCGGCGCCCTCCGGCCGCGTTCAGTCCGGTGCTCGATCACGACGGAGTGGTGTTGGACGTGCCCAGACACCGCGCATTCCGCGACGGCCGGCTTCTCGATCTGACCCCGAAGGAGTTCGCGGTTCTCTCGGTGCTGATGCGCTCGTCCGGAGCCGTGGTCACCGCCGAGGATCTCCTGGAGCAGGCGTGGGACGAGCATGCCGACCCGTTCACGAATGCAGTGCGGGTCGCGGTGATGACGCTGCGTCGCAAGCTGGGCGACCCACCGGTCGTGCATACGATCCCACGCGTGGGGTACCGCTTCGGGAACTCCGACTGATGCGGCTCACCCCGCGCCGCCGCTTCGCGACCGCGATGCTGGTGAGCTGGCCGGTAGGACTGCTCTACCTCGCCTGGCTGTTCTACAACGGTGTGAACGTGATCCGCTGGTATCGCAGCGGATTCGTCAACTGCAGCCCGACGTACCTGACCTTGACGAACGGCTGCGGCCCCACCAATTACAACGTCACGCTCGCTTGGGTCGAGATCGTGGCCGTGACCGCACTCATGGTCGGTTTCGGACTCATGCTCGGACGCTGGGTGCTCCGCCCGTTCGGACAGATGGCCGAGACGGTCAGCCGCCTCGGCCCGACCAGCCTCGGGCTGCGGCTGCAGCAGGACGGCCCGCGTGACGAGAGCAGTCGCCTTGCGGACGCGATCGACGAGTTGCTCGATCGGGTCGCGGAGGGCTACGAGGCGCAGACCAGATTCGCCGCCAACGCCTCGCACGAGCTGCGCACGCCGCTGGCGACCCAGCGCGCCCTGATCGAGGTGAGCCTGTCGCAGGCACTCACCCGAGAACAGCTCGACCTGCTGTCGCGGCAACTGCTTGCCACGAACGCGCGCAACGAAGCGCTCATCGAAGGGCTGCTCGTGCTCGCGGAGACCGAGCGCGGCCTGGTCGCCAACACCCCGCAGCGGCTCGACCTCATCACCGCCGCAGTCGTCGAGACCTTCCGGCCCGCCGCGAAAGAGGCCGGCATCGACATCGATGCGGCGTTGCAGCCCGTCGAAATCAGCGGCGAGGCGCCGCTGCTCGAGCGGCTGGCCACCAACCTCGTTCAGAACGCGATCAAGTACAACGAGCCCGACGGCTGGGTACAGGTGCGCGTCGGATCCGACGGCAGCCTCGTCGTCGCAAACAGCGGCGTCCGAGTCGCATCCGATCAGGTTTCCGGACTGTTCGAACCGTTTCGGCGTGGTTCGGGAGACCGGCTCGACCACGGCGGCGGCGTCGGCCTCGGACTCACCATTGCCCGCTCGGTGGTCGCCGCGCACAGCGGCACGATCACGGCGGTGCCGAACCCGGACGGCGGGCTCAGGGTGACCGTCACCCTGCAACCCGGGGACAAGGTTCGTGCGCTACGTTCCCACGATGACGAGCGGTGACGAGCCGGCCGGCCGCTATTTTCCGAATCCGATCGACACCGAGACGTACGTCGACGACTCCGAGTGGGTCCCGATCGTCGATGGACAGCGGTACTTCGCCGCGCTCGACGAACACCTTCGCGCCGCCGGCCCGGGCGACACGATTCTGGCGTCCGGCCTCGAGATCGATCCGCGCATCGACCTGTGCGGACGGGACGAGGACGATCCCAACCGCCTTCCGCTCGGCAGGCACTTCGCCGAGGCTGCAGCACGTGGCGTCGAGGTGCGTCTCCTGATTGCCGGGCGGGTGTTCGCGGCGTCGCTACCCCGGAGCGGTTTGCCCTTTCGCGACAACGCCTTCCAAGCCGATCTCATGCGTCAGATGCAGGTGCCCGGCCACGACGAGCCGCCGCTGCGCGGGCGCGTCCTCCTCGATTTCTCCGGTGCCCTGCTGGGCTCGAATCACCAGAAAACGTTCGTTGCGCACATCGGCGGCGAACTCACGTCGTATGTTTCCGGTATCGACCTGGGGGGACACCGTTTCGACGCCGGCCCGCACAACCGCCTGGTGCTCGAAGGCGCCCGGTGGGGTTGGCACGACATGGCGGTGCGGCTGCGCGGCCCCGCCGCCCGCCGGGTGTGGGACATCTTCTGCCAGCGCTGGTCCGAAACGTTGACGCTGCCCAACGAGCACTGGCTGGCCTCGCCGCGTGACCGGCGTCGGTTGAACCCGCCCGACGCGCTGCCGCCACCGCCACCCGCGCCGTCGGCGGCACCGGTTGCCAACCCCGGCGTCGCAGTGCGTGTGCTGCGCTCGACGTTCCACCGCAAGGTCGACTCGCACCTGCCGTTCCGTCGCCGGCAGTGGGACCTCGTGCCGTCGCACGGCCACCAAGAGATCTTCACGACGTTGACGACCGCGATCGGCGCGGCGCGGCGATACGTGTACATCGAGGATCAGTACCTCGAGGAATCGGTCGGTGGGGAAAGGGCTTTCGAGCTCTATCCGTTCCTGTACGCGGCAGCTGCCCGCGGCGTCAAGGCGATCCTGGTCGGCTCGGGCACGCGCGATCCGGAGGACGTCGACGTCGGTGGCCTGGACATCAACCGCGAGGTCAACGACGACCTGCGGAAAAAGATCATCGACCCGCTCTCACCACAGGCGCGCAGCAATGTGGTGCTGTGCCGCATCGAGAACTGCACGGTGCACGCGAAGCTCGTCATGGTTGACGACGAGTTCGCGAACATCGGCTCGGCAAACATGTTCAGCCGGTCGATGTACGGCACCGACAGCGAGATGAGCGCCGCGGTCACCACGTCGACCTCGCTCGTGCGCGACCTGCGCGTCGAGGTGTGGGGCGAGCATCTGCGCGCGCCGATCACGCCCTCGGTGCGGGCCGCGCTGGAGGATCTCGACCTCGCCCTGGGCATCTGGCGGCCGAGCTGGCTGCCTGCCGGCGCGCCGAGAACGACGTGGCAGGCGCGCGGCAGCCCGCCCGGGTTCGCGCCCGACGAGCGCGCGATCACACTCGTCGGGCCGCACATCTGAGGGCTGGTCGTCGGGGTGACTACCTGGCGCCGACCTCGGCGCCGGCCGCGGCCGGCTCGGACGAGGCGAGCACCTTGGCGTCCGGCGCGTCGGAGTAGTAGTCGCCGGGCTGCGTGTCATCGGTGCCAGCGGGTGCCTTGACCGCGCGCAGGACGAGCGTCGCCACGACCGCGACGATCAGATTGAGCAGCAGCGCGGTCGCCGCGATATAGACCTTCTGGTCGGTGAAGGGAAAGTTCGCCAGCGGTGAGCCGAAATGCCGGGTGCCGTCGACGACGGTGTTGGGCGCTCCGTTTACCAGATTCACCTTGGCGTTGGGCACCTCCTGCTGATACGCCACTACGGTGCCGTAGACCATTCCGACGGCCCAGCCGAGCAGCAGTGCCCAGCGGTGGAACCACCGGGTGTAGAGCCCGGCCACGACGGCCACGATCGTCTGCAGGATCCACACCCCGCCGAGCAGCTGGAAGTTGATCGCGTTCTGCCGGTCGAGGGCGATCACGAACAGCAATGCGCCGAACTTCACCACGAGCGAGACGATCTTGGCCACTCGTGTCTCGTGCTTCGGCGACGCGTCGCGCTTGATGAACTCGCGGTACACGTTGCGGGTGAACAGGTTCGCCGCCGCGATCGACATGATCGCGGCCGGGACGAGCGCGCCGATGCCGATCGCGGCGAAGCAGACACCTGCGAACCAGTCCGGGAACACCTGGTCGAACAACCGCGGCACGGCCAGTTGCGGGTTGGCGTAGCCGTCGAGCCCGAACACGTTCGTGTTCTTGGCGATCGCCGCATAGCCGAGCAGCGCCAGCAGAGCGAGCATGAGCGAGTAGAGCGGCAGGATCGCAGCGTTGCGCCGGATCACCTTGCGGCTGCGGCCCGACAGCACCGCCGTCATCGAGTGCGGGTACATGAACAGCGCGAGCGCCGAGCCGAACGCCAGGGTGCCGAACGCCCAATACGTCGTGTCACTCGTAATGAACGTCCCGGTCGGCAACTTGGTGGTGGGGGAGACGGTCGTCATCTTCGTCTTCGCGGCAGCGAACATGTCGGTGAAGCCGATCTTCGTCGCGACGTAGATGATCGCGACCACGATGACGATGTAGATCAACGTGTCCTTGACGAACGCGATCAGCGCCGGCGCACGCAGCCCGGACGAGTACGTATACGCGGCGAGCACAGCGAACGCGATGATCAGCGGCAGATCCTTGACGAACGTGTTGCTCGAGCCACCGAGGCCCATCGTCTCGAGGATTGCTTGAATACCGACCAGCTGCAGCGCGATGTAGGGCATCGTCGCCAGGATGCCGGTGACCGCGACGGCGAGGGCCAGGCCGCGGCTGTCGTAGCGGCCGCGAACGAAGTCGGCCGGGGTGACGTAGCCCTTGCGGTGCGCCACGCTCCACAGCCTGGGCATGAAGATGAAAATGATCGGGTACGCGACGATCGTGTACGGCACGGCGAAGAAGCCGCTGACGGCGCCGGTGGCATACATGGCCGCCGGCACCGCGACGAACGTATACGCGGTATAGAGGTCACCGCCGAGCAGGAACCATGTGATGACGGTGCCGAAGCCGCGACCGCCCAGCCCCCACTCGTCCAGGCTGTGCACGGTCGTGCCGCGGCGCCAGCGAGCGGCCCAGAAGCCACCCACGGTGACCACCGCGAAGAAGAAGATGACGACGCCCAGTTCGACGCCGTTGACGTCGGTGCCGGACGCGAGCGCGCTCACGGACGCTCACCTCGCGCCCGGGTGATCACAAGGTGGGCGCCCCAGGTGAAGGCAGGGGTGAGCAGGACCCAGAGCAGCAAGTACCAGTAGAAGAACGGGAATCCCCACAGCTTGGGCGTCTCGTACGAGTACGTCGGTACGAGTGCCAGCGCGATGAGCGGAATCGCGAGCAGCACCCCCGCGATGAGTTTCGTGCCGGCTGAGAGCGGTCTGGCCGCCGGTTCGTCTTGCGGCTCGTCGTCGTACATGGTCCGCCTCCCGGGGGAGAGAGTTGTAGGCAGACCATATCGTCCCGAACGTCAGATTTGTGCAATGCCGGGTGATCGTCTCCTCCGCGGGTCATGGCAAGGTTGACCTGTGTCGGCGCTGTCGGAGTTGCTGTCCTCGCGAACAACTCTCGACGACGAGCAGATCGACCACCTGCAGCGGCTCGTCGGCGAGTGGCAGTTGCTGTCCGATCTCGCCTTCGCGGACCTGCTGCTGTGGGTCCCGATCCAGATCCACGACGGCGAGGCCGGCACGACCGGAGCCTTCCTGTGCGCGGCCCAGTGCCGGCCGACGACCGGCCCCACCGCCTACCAGCACGACCAGGTCGGCGTCATCAGCCGTGGCGACCGCGCGGTGCCGATGCGCACCGCCTTCCGCGAGGCCCGCCTGTTCCGCGAGACCGAGCCGGACTGGGACGGCGACCTGCCGATCCGTCGCGAGGCGATCCCGATCCGGGACGGCGGCCCCGGCCGGGAGGTGTTCGCCGTCCTCGGCAAGGACGCCAATCTGGCGAGCGTGCGGACCCCGTCGCAGCTGGAGTTGGTCTACCTGCAGACGGCCGCGGACCTGTCGGCGATGGTGGTCGACGGCACGTTCCCCAATCCGGACGCCAGTGAGGAGGAGGGGTCCGGGCCGCGGGTCGGCGACGGCGTGATGCGCCTCGAACCGGACGGCACGATCATCTACGCGAGCCCCAACGCGTTGTCGGCGTTCAGCCGGCTGGGCATCGCCGGGCAGGTGGTGGGCGAGCCGCTGCACGAACTGACCAGCGGCGTGGCCGACGATCCGTTCGACGCCAGCGACCTCGGCTATGCCGTCGAGGCGGCCATCGACGGCGGGCAGCCGGCCAGCATCGAGGTCGAAGGCGGCGGAGCCACCGTGCTGTTCCGGGCGATCCCGCTGCGCCCGCGCGGCGAGACGCTGGGCGCATTGCTGCTGATGCAGGACGTCACCGAGCTGCGCCGCCGTGACCGCGCGCTGATGAGCAAGGACGCGACGATCCGCGAGATCCACCATCGGGTGAAGAACAACCTGCAGACGGTGGCGGCGCTGTTGCGGCTGCAGGCACGTCGGGTCGCCGTCCCGGCCGCCCGGGTCGCGCTCGAGGAGTCGATGCGGCGGGTCGCCTCGATCGCCCTCGTGCACGAGACGCTGTCCGTCTCGGTCGACGAGGAGGTGGACTTCGATCAGGTCGTGGACCGGCTGCTCGGGATGCTCTCCGACGTCATGGGCTCGACCGGACGCGTCGACGCGCATCGCGACGGATCGTTCGGCGAACTCCCTGCGGAGGTGGCCACGGCGCTGGTGCTGGTACTGACGGAGCTGGTGCAGAACGCCCTCGAGCACGCCTTCCCGGACGAGAGACGGGGCGCGGTAACGGTACGGGCGACGCGCTCGCGGGGGCAGCTGGAGCTGCGCATCGACGACGACGGCGTCGGCCTTCCGGAAGGGTTCCGGGCCAGTTCCGGCGAGCTGGGCCTGCAGATCGTGCGGACCCTGGTCGCCGGTGAGCTGGACGGGACGGTCGAACTACGCCCACGTGAGCCGCGGCCGGGCACGAGTGCGGTGGTGCTGATGCCGTTGGGTCGGCGGGCTCGGGTGGGCGGCTAGGTCGGCGGACAGCGCACAAAAAAACGCCGGTGCCGGTCGCGATCGCGACCGGCACCGGCGAGGCTTTTTTCGGGGGTCAGGCCAGTCGTGCGCGTGCCCGAGCGTTGCGGCGCTTGAGTGCCCGGCGCTCGTCCTCGGACAAGCCGCCCCACACACCGGCGTCCTGGCCGCTTTCAAGCGCCCAGGCGAGGCACTGCGAGATCACCGGACAGCGCCGGCACACGGCCTTGGCCTGCTCGATCTGGAGCAACGCAGGCCCGGTGTTCCCGATGGGGAAGAACAGCTCCGGGTCCTCGTCACGGCAGATCGCGCGGTGACGCCAATCCATGTCGTCTTTCTCCTCACTTGGTCGTAGCGGGAGGGCTCGACGCCGTCCCCAGTCACGCTTGTGAATCCTTTCACGAGCGTGCTCAAGGTTCAAGCAAGTCGTCCCGAGATGCAAGCCAGCTCTCACTCTGCGGTCACGAGCAGCGTTGGCCATTGACGGCCGTTCTACCCGATCGCGCTACCGAGATCTCACCCTTGCCGAATTATGCCCGGGCGGCAAGTGCCAGTTTCAGGCACAACGGGGGTTTTGCTGGGCCCTTCTGTGCACTTTTCGCGATCTCTCGTGTCGACCTTGACCGGGTAAACGTACGCGTCAAACCCGTCCAGGTCGAGCCCTCAAATCGGATAAATTCGGGCAAACCGACGGTTGCGATAGCGTTAAACCAACACCTTGACGGCGTTTGGGGCGGAACGGAAAACGAGCTTTTCTTGAGGTCCCAGATAGTCTCCGTCGACCTGAACCGGCATGGGTTCGTCGGCGAGCACGGTCAACCCGTCCAGATCGTGCACCAGGTAGGCGCCGCGGCGGCCCACGCGTGCGTGCTTGCCCGACAGCCGAGCCATGCTGAACAGCAGCCCCGCGGTGCTCATCCGACGGCGTGCATACAGGCCCAGGCCGGTCTCGAAGTCGGTCTGCGGCGTCGGCCGCAGCGGCCGGTTGCCGACATAGGTCCACGGATCGGTGTTCGTGACCAGGGCGAAGAAGATGTCGTCGTGGCGGGTGCCGTCGGACAGCTCGACGTGCAATCGGGGGCGGCGGCGCTCGGATTTGAAGAACTCCTTGACGCCGACCTTCGTGTACAGCCGGTGCGTCGAGACCTTGCCCTTGCGGCGCTCCCTTTCGACCCCCGCGACGATTGCTGCGTCGAAGCCCATGCCGGCGGCGAAGACGAAATAGCGTTCCTCGGCCCCCAACGTGACGCGGCCCATGCTGACGCTGCGGTGGTTTCCGGTGCGGACGGCCTCGAGGATGAGCGCGGTGGCATCGATCGGGGTCTGCGGCAGGCCGAGGGCCCGGGCGAAGACGTTCGTCGAACCGGCCGGCACCACGCCCAGCGCCGGGATGCGGTCGTGCACACCGTCGGTGAGCAGCCCGTTGACGACCTCGTTGACCGTGCCGTCACCGCCGAAGGCCACGACGACGTCCGTGCCGTTGCGCATGGCCCGGCAGGCCAGTGCCGCCGCGTGTCCGCGGTTGGCGGTCTCGGCCAGTTCGAGCTCGGCGTCGCTGCCCAGCGCATGGGTGAGCACGTTGCGTTCACGGGCAGTCGTCGCCGTGGCCCGCGGGTTCGAGACGACGAGGATGCGCACGACCCCGAACAATACCTATGGCTTAGCGTTAGGGCGGTGGACGAGCCGACGACGACCGATCGGCCGCCGGGCCCGATCCGCGCCGCGGTGGTCCTCATCGTGGTCGAGGCGCTCGCGCTGGTCGCGGCCGCGGTCGTACTCGTCGTCAAGACCATCACCGGCGACCCGAACGACATCTGGCGCGCCCTGCTGGGCGCCGCGCTCGCCGTGGCGGGCGCGGCCGCGCTGGCGTTCGGCGCCCGGGCGCTGCAGCGGCTGCGTCCGGCGGCGCGCTCGCCGATCGTGGTGCTGCAACTGCTGGCCCTGCCGGTCTCGTACAGCTTGTGGTTCCAGGCCGGACGAGTCGGCTACGGTGCCCCGATCATGATCGCTGCGCTGGCCGTGCTCTTCCTGCTGTTCACGCCGCCCGCCCGCGCCGCGCTGGACCGCGAGGTGACCCGCTGAGGGGGCCGAGCCCTTACTTCTTCGGGTCGGGTTCGGGTGCGCCCAGGCTGGCGCGCATCTTCTTCAGCCCTCGGGCCACGAGCCGCGACACCTGCATCTGCGACACACCGACGAGTGCGGCGATCTCGGTCTGGGTCTTGTTCGCCACAAAGCGCAGCAGCAGGATCTCGCGCTCGGCCTCGGGCAGCTGACTGATCACGTCGCGCAACACAGCACGTTGCTCGACCTGTTCGTAGCCCTCGTCGTTGACGCCGAGCATGGGGTGCTCGGGCACGGTCTCGCCCGGCGGCGCCAGGATGTCCAGCGGCACCCCGGAGTACGCGCGGGCCGCGTCGAGGGCCTCGATCACCGCGTCCTCGGGAGCGTCGATGCGCTGCGCCAGTTCGCGCACCGTGGGGGCACGCCCGAGTTCCTGCGAGAGGTCCGCGCGTGCGGCGTTGAGGGTCGTCTGCAGTTCCTGCGCGCGTCGCGGGACATGGATGAGCCACCCGGTGTCACGGAAGTGCCGCTTGAGCTCGCCCAGGATCGTCGGGGTCGCGTAGGTGGAGAACTCCAGACCGCGCGACGGATCGAACCGGTCGATCGCCTTGATCAGTCCGATCGAGCCCACCTGCACGAGATCGTTCATGGGCTCGTTGCGCCCCGAGAAGCGCCGCGCCAGGTACACGACCAGCGGCATGTGTTGCTCGACGAGCTGATCGCGCAGCCGCTTGCGGCGGGCGTCGTCGGCGGGCAGCGAGTGCAGCTCGGCCAGCAACTCGCTCGCCGGTGGACCTTCCCGCTCCTCGGAATCCGTAGGGCCGGTCACGCCGGTGCGTTCTCTCGACGCTTGGTCACGGTGATCGTCAGGTCGTCGCCCTCGCCGGTGACCTCGACATGGGAGGCGAGCGCCGACAGCACGCTCCACGCGAAGCCACTGCGGTCAGGCGTGGCGGCCGACGCGTCCGGGGCGTGGACGGACGTGGTGACCGTCAACGCGCCCGTCACCAGCAGGAAGCGCGCGCGAATGGCGGAGTGGGCCTCGGCATGCGGCAGCAACAGCGAGCAGGCCTCGTCGACCGCGAGCCCCAGGTCGTCGATGTCGTCTACGGTGAGCTCGCAGCGGGCCGCCAGGCTGGTCGCAGTGAGCCGCAGCGTCGCGACGTAGGTGCTGCTGGCCGGAACCTCGATGTCAACGACGTCGTTGTCGATCACATAGCCGATGACGTCGTTGTCGGGATCACTCACCGAAGTCCTCCTCGGACGTGGGGTTGGGTCGGTTCCAGTGGGCGATCACGGGAACGCCCTTCTCGGCTCCGAGCAGACTCGGCGCTGCCTCATTCAACAGCAGGTTCGCGCCGTCCGAGACCGGCAGCCCGATCCACCTGGCGCCGAGGACGCGGCTGATGTGGCCGTGGGCCACCAGCACGACGGGCCCGTCGGGCAGCGTTGCGGCGGCGCGGGCGAGCACCCGGTCGGCACGAGTGCGCACCTGTTCGTGGGTCTCGCCGCCCGGGGCGCCGTCCTTGAAGATCGTCCAACCCGGATCGGTCTCGTGGATCTCGGCGCTCGTCCTGCCCTCGTAGTCGCCGTAGTCCCACTCGCTCAGATCCTCGGTGAGCTCGTCGATCTCGAGCCCGGCGAGTTCTGCGGTGCGACGGGCGCGTTCGCGCGGGCTGCACAAGACGAGTGCGGGCTTGACCCGCGCCATCATCCCCGCCAGCGCCCGCGCCTGTTGCTCGCCCAGCGGGGTCAGCGGGATGTCGGTGCGCCCGGTGTGCCTGCCGTCGCGGCTCCACTCCGTCTGGCCGTGGCGGACCAGCCACAGCTCGTCGCCGTCGCCGACTTCGTGGGGCATCACGAAGGCCGGCCCCGCCTCGGAGCCGGCCTTCGCGTCTGCTGACATTGCCACCGTCGTCAGGCGGCCTTCTTCGTCTCCCAGAAGATCGTGTCGATCTCCTTGATCAGCTCGAGCAGCTCATCGCCCTTGGCGGGGTCGACCTCGCCCTTGCCGCCCGACGCGCCCGCTGCCTTGGTCGCCTTGTTGAACAGCTCGTGCAGCTGCGGGTACTTCTCGAAGTGCGGTGGCTTGAAGTAGTCGGTCCAGAGCACCCACAGGTGGTGCTTGACCAGCTCCGACCGCTGCTCCTTGATGATCAGTGCGCGGGTGCGGAACACCGGGTCGTCGTTGCCCTGGTACTTCTCCATGATCGCCTTGACCGACTCGGCCTCGATACGAGCCTGTGCCGGGTCGTACACGCCGCACGGAAGATCGCAATGTGCGTGTGCAGTCGTGGTGGAACGGAAGAAACGCATGCCGTTGACCTCTCTGTTCGAGATTTCGGTAGGGCTGTGGCTGTTCCTGTGATCGACCCTACTCCCGCATTCCTGCCCAACTGAGGGGACTATCAACCCGTGCAACGAGCGCTTCTTCCCTGGCAACTGGTCCGTGTCAGCGGCGCTTCGATGGTGCCGACGCTGCGCCACGGCGACTGCGTCGTCGTTCGGCACGGTGCGCGGATCCGTGCCGGTGACGTCGTGCTCGCCCGGTTCCGGACGATGCCCCAGCGGCCGGTACTCAAGCGTGCTGTGCGCGAGGCGGACGGAGGCTGGTGGCTCGTTTCGGACAACGAATTCGCCGGCGGCGACAGCGGTATCCACGGCGTCGCGGACGTCGAGGCCCGGGCTGTGTGGGTGCTGCCAACCGGACGCCGCGTGCCCCACCGCCCGCACCCTGCCTGACGAGCGTGGTGCAATTGGGGCATGCACCGCCGAACCCCCCGCGGCGCACCGCGACACGCAGTCGTCGTCGTCGGTGGCACTGAGAACCGCCGTTCGCGACGCGTCTACCGAGGCCTCGCCGCCCTCGGCGTGTGTGCGTTGGGTGGCGCAGTGCTCAGCCTGTGCATCGGCAGCACAGAGCCTGGGCCATCCCGTGGCGTGGCCGGCCACCCGCGAGCTGCCGCGGCCGTCCCACGCTCGGAGCGCAGCGTCGCAGCGAGTACGACCTCCGGGCCGGGCGGAACCCGGCGGCTCGCGACACGCACGCCGGTCATTGCACGAACGACGACGCAGACGCCGACGGCGCAGACGGCGCCGACGGCGCAGACGGCACCACTGACCCCGGTCGCTCGATCGTCGTCGGAGCGGGCCGGACTGACGTCGAGCACCGTCGCTGCGGCACCCACCACGAAGCCGACGCAGGCGCCTGCGGTGACTGCGGCACCGACCGCCGGGTCGCACGCCCCCGGCCCGCACACGACCCCACCCACCAGCAAGCGCCACGGCTCGCCTCACCACGGCCGGCACGGGGCACCCGGAGACCACGGCGGAGGAGATCCGGGAAATCCCGGCGACCAGGGCTGAAACTCGTGCGGATGACAACGAGGGACCCCAGCCACGCGTTGTCGCCACCCGTTTGCATCAATGCCGCTCGCATTCTGCGACCGGCGCGCAGCCGCCTACGGTGAAGGTCACCATGTCCCACAGGACTGCGCCGCACAGTCACGGCCACGACGACTCCGACGGGCGCCCGCCCGGCGACGAACACGGCCATGACCACCCGCACGGTCACGATCACGGCACGGGACTCGGCGCGCGGCTGCGGCACGGGCTGTCGGAGATGTTCGGCGCGCACAGCCACGACCCGGCCGACCAGGTCGACGCGGCGCTCGAGGCCGATCGGGCCGGGCCCGCGCGCTGATCATCAGCCTGGCCGGGTTGGCGGCGACCGCGGTGTTGCAGGCTGTCGTCGTCGTGGTCTCCGGGTCGGTGGCGCTGCTGGGCGACACGCTCCACAACTTTGCCGACGCACTGACCGCGGTGCCGTTGCTGGTCGCGTTCCGACTGGCCCGACGGGCGCCGACCAAGCGGCATACCTACGGCTACGGCCGCGCCGAAGACCTCGGCGGGCTGTTCGTCGTCGCCATGATTGCCCTGTCGGCGGTGCTGGCCGCGGTCGTATCGATCGACCGGCTGCTGCACCCGGAGCCGGTCAATCACCTGTGGGCGGTGGCCGCCGCGGCACTCATCGGGTTCGCCGGCAACGAGACCGTGGCCCGATACCGGATCTCCGTCGGACGGCGCATCGGGTCGGCGGCACTGGTCGCCGATGGGCTGCACGCGCGCACCGACGGGTTCACCAGCCTCGCGGTGCTGGTCGGCGCCGGCGGCGTCGCGCTCGGCTGGCGCTGGGCCGACCCGGTCGTCGGGCTGGCCATCACCGTCGCCATCGTCGGGGTGCTGCGTTCGGCGGTCCGGCAGGTTGGTGACCGGCTGATGGATGCGGTGGACCCGGGTGTGGTGGACCGGGCGACGGCGGCGATCTGCTCGGTGGAGGGCATCGACGGGGTGCGCGAACTGCACCTGCGCTGGGTCGGGCACACGCTGCGCGCTGAGGCGGACGTGACCGTGGATCCGACGCTGACGGTCGCCGCCGCGCACGAGCTTGCCCATCATGCCGAGGAGCATCTGCTGGTGTATGTGCCAGGGCTGACCGCGGCGACCATCCACGTCAGCCCGCGCGGCGCGCACGCGGCGTAGCCGGTCCCAAGGGGCCGTCGCATCGTTGCCCCGGAGCCAACACCTACTGGCGAACAGGTCGTTCGGCCGGGGCCTTCGTCATGCAACCCGTCAGAAGCTGCCCGTCCCGTTAGGCGTACCGAGCCCGGTCGGCCCGTCCCGATCTTGTGAGCCACCGGGCGTCCGGTGCAGTCGGTGACGACGCGGGCGAGCCAGGCAGCGAAGCCGGCGCGCGGCGAGGCGCAGGTGCGGGCATTACCGGACAGCGCGTTGTGAGACAGTGGTCGCAACGTTTGGGCGACCCCCGACTAACGACAGCTCGCGGCCGTAACCTGGCTGCACCGCAGTGAATCGACCAGGGGGCGCTTCGAAGTGGGTTTCGACCCTGACAGCGCGGTCTTCCGCGTGCATGAGAACGGCAAGTTGTCATTGCGCAGCACACTGCCGCTGGTCGACCGTGAGGCGCTGTCGCTCGCGTACACGCCCGGTGTCGCAGAGGTTTGCACCGCCATCCATGAGGACGAGCGACTGGCCCGTTCCTACACCTGGCGGTCGCGCCTCGTGGCGGTCGTGTCGGACGGTACGGCCGTCCTCGGCCTGGGCAACATAGGGCCGGCCGCGGCACTGCCGGTGATGGAGGGCAAGGCCGCGTTGTTCAGCGAGTTCGCCGGCCTCAACGCCGTCCCCATCGTGGTTTCCACCACCGATGCGGACGAGATCGTAGAGACCGTCGAACGCATCGCGCCGTCGTTCGGCGGGATCAATCTCGAGGACATCTCCGCGCCACGCTGCTTCGACATCGAGCAGCGCCTGCGTGACCGGCTGTCGATCCCGGTGTTCCATGACGACCAGCACGGCACCGCGATCGTCGTGCTTGCCGCGTTGCGCAACGCCGCGCTGGTTACCGGGCGCGAGTTGTCAGACCTCCGCGTCGTCGTCAGCGGGGCAGGCGCGGCCGGTGTGGCCTGCACGCGCATCCTGCTCGCGGCCGGCATCGGAGACATCGCCATCGCCGACTCGCGTGGCATCCTGCACCCCGGACGCGACGGACTGACTACGGTCAAGGCATCAATCGCGCACGACACCAACCGCGCCGGACTGACAGGTTCCCTCAACGACGCGCTGGCCGGCGCCGATGTCTTCCTGGGCCTCAGTGCGGGCGCGGTCGATGAAGAATCCGTTGCGCGCATGACCCGGAACGCGATCATCTTCGCGCTGGCGAACCCGACACCCGAAGTGCACCCGTCCGTCGCGCATCGCCATGCCGCGATCGTGGCCACCGGACGGAGCGACTATCCGAACCAGATCAACAACGTGCTGGCGTTCCCCGGGGTGTTCGCCGGCGCGTTCGACGCGGAGGCGCGGGCGATCACCGAGGGGATGAAGCTGGCCGCGGCGGCCGCGCTCGGCGATGTCGTGGTCGACGAGCTGCGCCCGGATCACATCGTCCCCACACCGTTCGATCCCAGGGTCACGCCTGCGGTCGCCGCGGCCGTCGCAGCTCAGGCATCGATCGACGGTGTGGCACGCGAACCGGTGGCATCGGCTTAGCCACCCGACGAACCTAGGCAACCACGAGCTGACGGGCCGCGACGCCGGTGCGGTCGACGGTGCGGTCGAGGCCGCGCCACACGACGGCGAGTCGGTCGACCGCCAGTTCCAGTTGCTCCGCGGGCAACGAGAACGGCACGCGCAAGAACCGTTCGAGGGTGCCGTCGACGCCGAAGCGCGATCCGGGCACGACGATGACTCCGGCCGGCGCGGCAAGCATGGTCAGCGAGGTCGACAGCGGCGCGTCGAGTTCGGCCCAGAGCGAGATTCCGCCCTGCGGTAGGGCGAATCGCCATTCCGGCAGTTCGCGCTGCAGCGCTGCCGCGAGCACGTCACGGCGATCACGCAGCAGTGCGATCCGCTCCGGCATCAACGCGGTGAGCTGCGGGACGATCTCGGCGGCGACGAGCTGGTCGAGCACCGCACCGCCCATGTCGATCGACGCCCGGAGGGCGGCCAGCCGCTGGATAAGCTCGGTCGAGGCGCGGATCCAGCCGATCCGCAGGCCGCCCCACACCGGCTTGGACAGCGATCCGACCACGATCACCGACGGGTCGATGGCGGCCGCGCTGCGCACGCTGTCGCTGAACCCGAGTTCCACGAAGGATTCGTCGACGACGACGGTGGTGCCGGTCTGCCGGGCCGCGCGCAGCACGTCCCGCCGGGCATCCTCGTCGACGAGCGCGCCGGTCGGGTTGTGGAAGTCCGGGATCAGGTAGGCCAGCCGTGGCGCGGTCTGGCGCAGCGTCGAGCGCAGGTTGGCGACGTCCCAGCCGCCGCCTGCGGCCATGGGTGCGGAGACCGTTCGCGCGCCGATCCGGCGGATCCCGTCGATGGCGCCGGGGTAGGTGGGCAATTCGGTGAGCACGCGATCGCCCGGGCCGATGAGCAGTTGCAGGAGCAGGTCGAAGGCGTGCATCGCGCCGTTGCTCACCAGCACGTGCTCGGGGCCGGTCGGCACGCCCCGGGCGGTGAACCGATCGGCGATCGCCGCACGCAGCACGGGCAGTCCGGCCGGCTCGTAGCCCTCGGTGGCGGCGTAACGCGGCAGCGCGGCAGCGGCCGCGGGCAGCGCGTTCTGCAGCACTCCGGGCGGTGCGGCCAGCGCCGCGCAGGACAGATCGATCAGGTCCTCGGTGTCGGGTCCCGGACGCCAGCGAGCCAGGGACGGGCCGGGCCGGGACCCCGCGGGAACGGTGATGTAGCTGCCTGAGCCGGTGCGGCTGGTCAGGTACCCGCCCGCGCGCAGTGCGTCGTAGGCGGCGGTGACGGTCGCGCGGCTGATCTGCAGCGCGGCGGCGAGTTCGCGTTCGGACGGCAGCCGGGTCTCGGTCGCAATCCGCCCGTCGAGCACGAGCGCGGTGATCGCCTCACGCAGGGCCGCGTAGACGGGGCCGCGCTGGGCACGCAGGTCGGGCAGCAGGGCGGCGAGCGCGCGGCCGCCGATTCGCGACACAGAAGCCATCTTTCGATTCTCCGCGCGAATGGCCTGCCCGACAAGCCATTGGGCTTGAATTGGCCGGAGATTTCGGCGTGGATGGCCCGCAATAATCGCCGTATGGTCCGGAAGCGGCATGCCCGCCGCCTGGTGCAGCTGTACGTCGGCCTGTGGCTCTACGGGTTCGGCGCGGCGCTGCAGGTGCGCGCCGGGCTGGGGCTGGACCCGTGGGACGTCTTCCATCAGGGCGGCGCGCGGCACCTGGGCCTGGCGATCGGGACCGTCCTGATCATCGTCGGTGCGCTCGTCCTGCTGCTCTGGATCCCGCTGCGGCAGCGTCCCGGTCCGGGCACGGTGTCCAACGTCGTGCTGATCGGCGTCGCGCTCAACGTGTCGCTGGAGTGGCTGCCGGATGTGCACACCATGTGGCTGCGGATCGCAACGCTCTCGCTGGGCATCGTGCTCGGGGGTGTGGCCACGGGCATGTACATCGGCGCGCACTACGGGCCGGGTCCGCGGGACGGGTTGATGACCGGACTGGCGCGCCGCACCGGTCGCTCGATCCGCCTCGTCCGTACCTGTCTCGAGGTGACCGTGCTGGTAGCCGGCTGGGCGCTCGGGGGCACGGTGGGCATCGGCACGGTCGCGTACGCGCTCGCCATCGGACCGCTCGCCCAGGTGTTCCTCGCTGTGTTCGACACCGAGCGCGTGTGGGTGCGCCGACCGGCGCCGCGGTCAGTGCCGGTCGAGGTCGGCGAGTACTGCTGAGGCCGCGTTCTTGCCGTTGGTGGCGATGACGCTGCCGGCCGGATGGGTGGCCGCTCCGCACAGATAGACGCCCAGGATCGGCGTACGCGGGGTCAGCCGGTTCTCCCACATCTGGTCGGGACGGACCTCGCCCTGGAAGATGTGCCCGCCGGTGAGCCCGACCCGTTGCTCGATGTCCGGGGCGCCGAGCACCTCGAAGTGTTCGAGGCAGTCCTCGATGTCGGGAGCGAACCGGCCGATCAGGTCGATGAACTGGCGCGCCACCTCGTCGCGGCGGGCATCCCAGCCGCCGGTCAGGTCGTACGGCGCGTACTGGCCGAACACGCTCATCAAGTGCTTGCCGGGGGGTGCGGGGGACGGGTCGTGCAGGGTCTGCACGTAGATCTCGCCGAAACCGACCGCGGCCTCACCGGCGGCGCACCGCTCGAAGGCGGCCTGCGCGTCGTCCAGGCCGGTCGTGACGTCGACCGTCCCGCGCGCCATGAACGTCTCACCGGGCGCGGCCGTCCACGACGGCAAGCGGGACAGCGCGGCGTTGAACTTCACCACCGGGCTGCGGATGTCCCACTCCTCCAGGCGCGCGCGGTAGTCGGCCGGCATCGCATCGGCGGCGACCATGTCGAGTACGCGCTTGGGATCGGCATTGCTGACGACGGTGGCCGCGTGGAGGAACGTGCCGTCCTCGAGGTGCACTCCCTCGCCCGGCACGATCTGACCGACGGGCACACCGCAGGCGAGCACGGCCCCGGCCTCTTGTGCGGCGTCCGCGATCGCGAAGCTGACCATGCCCATGCCGCCGCGTACGTAGCCCCAGATCGGGCCCTCGTCGAGCAGGTCGCCCTGGTAGTGCATCAGCTTCACCGACGCCGTGCCCGGATCGCGGGGGCCGGCGAACGTACCGATGACGCCTTGGCCGAACAGTGCGTCCTTCAGCCTCTGGTCGGTGACGAATTCGTCGAGGATGTCTGCGATCGACGCCTCGAACAACGCGTCGATCATCAGCCGGTCGCCGAGGATCTCCTCGAGTTCCGCGCGGGACGGGGACGTGCCCACCCAGGTGTCGCGCGGTCCCTTTCGCAGCTTGAGCCGCATGTCGTCGAAGAACTTCTCGTAGGCGACGTAGCCGTCGATCTCCTTGTCGGCCAGGCCGATGCCCTTGAGCCCGGCGACGGTCTGCTCGTGGTTCATCCACTGGCCGAAGGCCGTGCCGTCGTCGAACGGAACCCACAGTTGTGGGTCGGCCACGTAGATCTCGAGCCCTCGCTTGGGCAGTTGCAGTTCGCGGATCACGTCCTCGTCCAGCAGGCCGATGACGTAGGCACACGGGCTGATCACGTACCGCTCGTCGCCGAAGGGTTGTTCCAGCGTGCATGCGCCGCCCAGCCGGTCGCGGGCCTCGAGCACGAGAACACTCTTTCCTGCTCGCGCGAGGTAGGCGGCACAGGTGAGTCCGTTGTGTCCGCCGCCGACGACGATGACGTCCCATTGTCTGGCCGCGAGATCGGACACCGGGGTGGGCAGGCCCACCTTGCCGAGTCGGTCGGCGATCGCGTTCATGACGCCGCGCCGTTCTGGTACGCGCGGGCAACCCGGGTGACGAACTGGTACACGCCGTCCTCCTCTTTCGCCAGTGGGCCGGGACGTGCGTGCGGCGAGGTCAGTCCGCGCTGCACCGACTCGCAGGCGGCCCAGTCCTGGCGGTTGGTGAGATCCCAGAAGTCGATCGCGTAGGACGGGTCGAAGTCGGGCGCTTCGGCGACCGCTCGCGGGAATGCCCAGGCGCACTCGACGTGGGTGCGATCGACTGCAAGCGGAGTCATCAGGTGCGTCATGACGTAGTCGGGGTGCAGGCTCACGAGCAGGTTCGGGTAGCCCACGAGGTACATCACGGTGCGCAGTTCGACCGCGGACAGCCCGGCGATCGCGGTGCCGCGGCTGAGGCCGTCCAGCGACATGGTTTCGGCTTCCGGAATGAGGTCCATCGAGCCGCCCATCCACTTGCCCGCGAGGGAGAGGTTGTCGCCGCTGGCCGGGGGGCTGATCCGGGACAACTCGGGATGGATGGTCGAGCAGTGGTAGCACTCCTGGTAGTTCTCGGCGATGACCTTCCAGTTGCACGCCAGCTCGTACTCGTGGCGGGCAACGATGACCAGATCCTCGGGTCGGTAGCTGCCGATGATGTCCTCGGTGCCTGCCACGTGCTCGGCGAACGGGCCCGACGTGCCGCTGGGATCGACGAAGATCCAGCCGTGCCAATCGACGGCTTGGAGCGCGAACAGGCCGAACTGCGAGGCGTCGAACTCGGGGTCGTTGCGCAGGCTGGGGGCGTTGCGCAGTTCGCCGTCGAGCTTGTACGACCAGGAGTGGTACGGGCAGACGATGCTGTGGCGTTTGGCCGACTGGCCGCAGCCGAGCAGTTCGTGCCCGCGGTGCCGGCAGGTGTTCGCGAACGCGCGGATCCGCCCGTCCTCGTCGCGAATGAGCAGCACCCCACCGTTGCCGACCGCGACGGCGCGTTGCGAGCCGGGTTCGGGCAGGTCGGCCGAGTAGCCCACGCACATCCAGGACGAGAAGATGTGCCGCCGCTCCCAGGCGAAGACCTCCGGGTCGACGTACGCGGTCCGGGGGAGCATGCGCGAGTGCCCGAACGGAGCCAGCGAGGCCGCCAAGTCGTCCGCCGGCACGGGTGCGACGTCCTGATTGAACATACAGTCAGCCTAGAACCGCCGCGCCCGCCGCGCTAGATGCCGAGGGTGCTCAGGTCTCGCCGGCGAAGGCGCCGACGCCGCGGTCGGCTTTGGACGCGCCGCGACTGAGCAGCCGGTAGATGCCGTAGCCGAGCGCCACGGCGAGCAATGCGGTGAGCAGCAGGATCGTGGCCAGCGCGTTGAGCGCGGGCGTGGGAGCGGCGCGTGCGGTGTTGTAGATCTTCACCGACGCCGGCTCGGTCGACGCGTCACCGGACAGGTATCGCACGATGACGAAGTCGTCGATGACGTCGGCGAACACGAGCACGGTGCTGGCAAAGATGGCCGGCGCGAGCATCGGCAGGATCACGCGGCGCAGCGAGCCGAGCGGTGAGGCGCCGAGGTCCTGCGCGGCTTCCTCGTAGTGCCGTCCGATCGTCGCCAGACGGGCTCGGACCAGCACGGCCGGATAGGAGATCTGGAACGTCACGAGTCCGATCACCTGCGCGGTCGTGCCGAGGTAGAACGGCACGGCGATGATGGTGATAAGGAACAGCAGCGCGACCGCGAGCAGCGTTTCCGGGATCACGAATGACAGCAGCATCAGGCCGTTGGCGCCCTCGGGCAGCCGTCCGTGCCAGCGATCGATGCCGATGGCGAAAAGGACGCCGAGCGGGATCGTGATGGCCGTGGTCAACACGCCGAGCTTCAGCGTCTGCACTACCGCGGTGTGCAGGCTGGCGTCGTGCCACACCGAGCGCAGCGGATCGCCCCAGTACCAGCGCATGGAGAAGCCCTGCCAACTTGTGCGCGAGCGGCCGTTGTTGAACGAGAACAGCACCGCGACACCGACCGGCAGCAGCGACCACAACAGGTAGCCGACCGTGACCAGGGCGAGGATCCGCGGCTTGCGCCACGGGTCGCGCCACCAGGCGACGGGGCCTCTGATGCTGCGCACCCTGGTCTCGGTGGTCATGTCGCCGTCAACTCACTCTTCGACACCGACCGCACGTAGTACAGCATCGGGATGAGCGCAACGACGAGTACGAGCAGCACGAAGGCGCCGGCGTACCCGGTCTCGCCAGGGGTGAGCACCGTCTGGTCGATGAGGTTGCCCGCCATTGCCGTACTCGGTGATCCGGACAGCAGGTCGTTCGTGTAGTAGTCGCCGAGCATCGGCAATGAGGTGAGCAGGACGCCGGCGATGATGGTCGGCCGGCACATCGGCAACACGACCCGGACGAACGCGCGTGGACGGTTGGCGCCGAGATCGCGCGCTGCTTCGAGCATCGACTGCGGAAGCCGGTCGAGGCCGGCGTACAGCGGCAGGATCATGTACGGCACGTAGCCGTACACGAGCCCGAGGATGACCACGATGCTGCGGCCGGACAGCCAGTCGACGTGCACGTTGAACAGGCCG
>DASXJR010000075.1:0-3961 GCA_036497285.1 Jatrophihabitans sp. | reverse complement strand
CGGGACGGCGCGCCGAACCGACGCCGGCGCTCCGGACGGGCCGACGGTCGGCTGACCGCGCACCCTGCGGGGGTGCCATCTACGCTGAACCCGTGACGATCGCCGACATCTCAGCGCTACTCGCCCACGCCGGGGACGGTGGTCGCATCACGCCCGACGAGGCGCTGCTGCTCTACACCGACGCGCCGCTGCACGCGCTGGGCGAGGCCGCCGACGCGGTACGCCGCCGGCGCTACCCGGACAACATCGCCACGTACATCATCGACCGCAACATCAACTACACCAACGTCTGCGTGACGGCCTGCAAGTTCTGCGCGTTCTACCGCGCCCCCAACCACGAAGAGGGCTGGACGCACGACCTCGCCGAGATCCTGCGCCGGTGCGGTGAGGCCATCGAGCTGGGCGCCACGCAGATCATGCTGCAGGGCGGCCACTCGCCGGATCTCGGCATCGAGTGGTACGAGCGCACCTTTGCGGCGATCAAGTCGTCCTACCCGCAGCTGACGCTGCACAGCCTCGGAGCCTCCGAGGTCGTGCACATCAGCCGCACCTCGGACATCGACTTCGCGACGGTGATCAGTCGGCTCAACGCCGCCGGCCTTGACTCGTTCGCCGGCGCGGGTGCCGAGATCCTGGTCAAGCGGCCGCGCACCGCGATCGCGCCGTTGAAGGAGGACGGCGAGACCTGGCTGGCGGTGATGGAGACCGCGCATCGGCTCGGCGTCGAGTCCACCGCAACGTTCATGATGGGGACCGGCGAGACGAATGCCGAGCGCATCGAGCACTTGCGCATGATCCGCGACGTCCAAGACCGCACCGGCGGCTTCCGCAGCTTCATTCCGTGGACGTACCAGCCCGAGAACAACCACCTGCGCGGGCGCACCCAAGCGACCTCGCTCGAATACCTGCGGATGATCGCCGTCGCGCGGCTGTTCTTCGACAACATCAACCACTTGCAGGGCTCGTGGCTCACCACCGGGAAGGACATCGGCCAACTCACCCTGCACTTCGGCGCGGACGACCTCGGCTCGGTGATGCTCGAGGAGAACGTCGTCTCCTCCGCCGGCGCGCGGCACCGCTCCAACCGCACGGAGCTGATCGAGCTCATCCGCGGCGCCGGCCGCATCCCGGCGCAGCGCAACACGCTCTATCGCCACCTCGTGGTGCACCGCGACCCCGCCGACGACCCGGTCGACGCGCGAGTGCACTCGCACTTCAGTTCGACCGCGCTCCCCGTGCTACCCGTGGCCAGCGCGAGCTGACCCGTCGACGCGAGGGACAAATAAGACTGTGAAGGGGTCCAGCGGCAGCGCGAGTTAGTCTCGCCGAGTGTCGCTCGCCGTCGCCATTCCGCTCGGCGTCGGATCCGCGCTCGTCTACGGCACCAGCATCGTCTTCCAGCACCGGGAGTCGCACACCGCCGGCGAGGAGAGCGGCCGGCACCTGCTCGGCCTGCTCCGGCAGCCCATGTGGGTGGCCGCGGTGCTCGGCGACTTCGTCGGCTTCATGCTCAATGCCGCGGCGCTCACCGCCGGCCCGGTCGTGGTGATCCAGCCGCTTGTGGTGCTCATGCTGCCGGTCGCGCTGGTCGTCGGGTGGCTCATGGGTGGGCCGCGTCCGCCCTGGATCGATTACCTCAGCTGTCTGGCCATCGTCGGTGGGCTGTCCGCGTTCCTGGTGGTGATCGGCACGCCAGGGGAGGGGCATGCGCCCCGCGCGCGATGGTTCGCGCTGACCGTCCTCATCGTGCTCGGGGTCGGTGCCGTGCTGTGCATGTCGGTGCGCGGGCGTAGCGCGGTCGTACGCGGTGCGGTGTACGGCGCTGCCGCCGGGATCTACTTCGGCACGCTCGGCGTGTTCGTCGACGGGTTGTCCGACGTGGTCAGCCACCGGGGCTACTTCGCGCTGGTCTCGACGGGACGGGGCGTGATCCCGCTCATCGGGATCGCGCTGCTCGGCGTCGCAGGCATTGTGCTCACGCAGGTGTCCTTCCAGGTCGGCAAGCTCGGCGCGACGCTGCCGGCGAACATCGCCACCGACCCGTTCACGGCCGTGCTGCTCGGGGCGATCTTGCTGCACGAGCACATTCCGCTGTCGGTCTGGCACCTCATCGGGTACGCGCTGTGCCTCGCCGTGGTCACCCTCGGCGCGGTCCGGCTCGCGCAGGACACCGTCGCGAACCACCAGGACGGGACGAATACCGCACAGCCCGCGGACCGGCTGTCAGAATGACGGGGTGAAGGCGACCCTCGACAAGGCGCCGCAGGAAGTTGCGGCCATGTTCGACGGAGTTGCCCGTCGTTACGACCTCACCAACACCGTCCTGTCCGCCGGGCTCGACCGGCGCTGGCGCAAGCGCACGCGGCAGTGCCTGGAACTGCGGCCCGGGCAACGCGTGCTCGATCTGGCAGCCGGGACGGGCGTCTCGACAGCCGAGCTGCGGCGCAGCGGCGCCATCGCGGTGGCGTGCGACTTCTCGCTGGGGATGCTGCGTGCGGGCAAGGCGACCCGTAACCGCCGGAATGTGCCGTTCGTCGCCGGCGACGGCATGCACCTGCCGTTCGCCGACGCCACCTTCGACGCGGCGACGATCGCGTTCGGCCTGCGCAACGTGGCCGATCCCGAGATCGCGCTGCGCGAGCTGGCCCGCGTGGTACGTCCGGGCGGGCGCCTGGTCGTGTGCGAGTTCAGCCGGCCGACGCTCCGCCCGTGGCGGTTCGTCTATTTGAACTACCTGATGCGCACGTTGCCGTGGATCGCCCGCCGGGTCGCGACCAACTCCGAGGCGTACGTCTATCTCGCCGAGTCGATCCGCGCCTGGCCGGCGCAGGACGAGCTTGCCCGCACCGTCGCCGAATGCGGGTGGGACGAGGTGCGCTACCGCAATCTCACCGGCGGCATCGTTGCATTGCACGTCGCCGAGCGCAGAATTGGAAGCGGTTACCTGCCCTGAAACGCCGGGTAGGAGCCGAACGGAACGGCCATCCGGGCCGGGCAGCGAAGGAGTGGCACATGGACGACATGACCTCGGGCACCTTCGACGAGGACGGCGGCGCCGACGGTGGCGCCGATGCACAGGCCGACAAGGACAGCGGTGCCGACGGTGGCGCTGACGCGCAGGCTGACAAGGACGGTGGCGCCGATGGTGGTGCGGATGCCTCGGCCGACGGCCACGCCGATTCACCGGGCAGCGACGGCGGCTCGGACGGTTCGTCCTGAGTGAGCGACGCTTGCCGAGCGAACCAATGAAATCGCCCGCGCCGCCAGGCGCGGATCGATGAGCGACAACAGGGAAGGCGGTGCGGCGCTGCGACGCTGCACCGCCTTGTCGTCGGACGAGTTCGCGGCTCGGGTCTGGGGCCGTGCGCCCCTGCTCACCCGGGCCGGCGAACTCGGCCGAGACTTCACCGACCTGATCGGTCCGGACGCCGTCGACGAACTGGTGTCGCGACGCGGGCTGCGCACGCCGTTCTTGCGCATGGCCAAGGACGGCACCGTGCTGCCGTCCAAGCAGTTCACCCGTGGCGGCGGCGCCGGAGCCGGCATCGTCGACCAGAGCGCGGACGACCGCGTGCTGGCGCTCATGGCCGAGGGCGCCACGCTCGTGCTGCAGGGGCTGCACCGGATGTGGCCGCCGGTGGTCGATTTCGGCGCCAAGCTGGCCGACGACCTCGGCCATCCCGTCCAGATCAACGCGTACATCACGCCGTCCGAGAACCGCGGGTTCGCCCCGCACTACGACGTGCACGACGTGTTCGTGCTGCAGGTGTCCGGCCGCAAGAGGTGGCGCCTGCACGAGCCCGTGGTGGCGGCGCCGCTGGACAACCAGAACTGGGAGAAGTCGCGCGCGGAGGTCGCGCGGCGGGCCGAGGAACCGCCGGTGCTGGACACCGTGCTCGAACCGGGCGATGCGCTCTACCTCCCGCGCGGCACGATCCACGCCGCCGAGGCGCTGGGCGAG
>DASXJR010000074.1:0-12798 GCA_036497285.1 Jatrophihabitans sp. | reverse complement strand
TCGGTGGGCCAGGCGACACGCTGGATTGCGAGCGGCACCTTGAAGAACCACCCGTCCGGGTCGACCTGGGTCGCATGCGCGAGCAGGGCGGCATCCCGGCGTTCGAACCAGTCGGCCACCGCACCCGCGTGGTGACCTTGGGCGCGCGCCAGGTGCGCTGGTTGTTCTCGACATTCTCGCGCCACTGGCGCATGCGCTCCTCGTACGGCGACTCGAGGCCCTTTGCGACCATCGCCTCGTGCAGCGCGGTGAACCGCTCCGGGCTGAACCCGACGTCGTAGTACAGCTTCAACGGCTGCCACGGCTCGCCGTCGTCGGGGAATGCGTCCGGGTCGGCGGCCGCCTCGAACGCCGCCACCGACACCTCGTGGGTGCGGATGTGATCGGGGTGCGGATACCCGCCGTTCTCGTCGTAGGTGGTGATCACGTGCGGCTTGAAGTCCCTGATCTCGCGGACGAGGCGGCGGGTGGCCTCGTCGAGCGGGGCGAGGGCGAAGCAACCGTCCGGGAGCGGCGGCAGCGGATCACCCTCCGGCAATCCGGAGTCGACGAAGCCGAGCCAGTGCTGGCGCACGCCCAGGATGGCCCGGGCGCGGGCCATCTCGTCACGGCGGATCTCGGCGATGTTCGCCTCGATGTCCTCGCGGCCCTGCAGCGCCGGGTTCAGAATGCTGCCCCGTTCACCGCCCGTGCATGTGACGACCAGCACGTCGACGCCCTCGTCGACGTAGCGGGCCATCGTGGCCGCGCCCTTGCTCGACTCGTCGTCAGGGTGGGCGTGGACGGCCATCAGACGCAACTGCTCGGAACTCACGCCTTCATTGTTCCTGATACCTGCGACAGCCATATTTTCGCCTGGTCGACCGCCGCGGTGTTAGGTTCGAGGCTTCGCATCGGGCAGCTTCGGCGGCCCGATGAGTGCAATACGAGTCCAGCAACCTTGATTTGGAGTACCGACGTGTCCTCGACCGACGACGCCGTCACCTTTCTGACGCAGGAGGCGTACGACCGCCTCTCGCACGAGCTCGACGATCTCATCGCCAATCGTCCCACGATGTCGAAGGAGATCAACGACCGTCGGGAAGAGGGCGATCTTCGCGAGAACGGTGGGTATCACGCCGCACGCGAGGAGCAGGGCAAGCAAGAGGGCCGCATCTTGCAGTTGCAGGAACTGCTGCGCAGCGCCAAGGTGGGCGAGGCCCCGGTCAGCGACGGCGTCGCCGGTCCCGGCATGGTCGTCGAAGTCCGCTTCGACGGTGACGACGAAGTCGAGACCTTTCTGATCGGATCGCGCGAGGAAGCCGAGACGGCCGCGGTCGAGGTGTACTCGGCGGCCTCCCCGCTCGGCAAGGCCCTCACCGGTGCCCGCGAGGGCGACACGGTCGAGTACGAAACCCCCAATGGCAAGACGATGAAGGTCACGCTGGTCAGCGCTAAGCCTTATACGGGCTGATCCGTGCGCGTTCGCCACGTGATCCTGGTCGCGCTTGCGGCCGGCACCTTGTCAGCGTGCGCATCGAACGTCTCCGGAACCGGGACGGGCGCCGGGCCGCGCAACGCCGGGCGCAATTCCTCGGCCGCGTCGTCGCGTGCCCCGTCCGCATCGACAGGCAGCACGCCGGGCAAGAGTTCGTCGGCGTCGTCGGGAACTCACCCCGTGCCGTCGGCGCCGCTGCGCACGATCACCGTCCCCGCCCAGGGCGGTACGACCTATGTCGTGAAGCTCTGGGCGGAAACCGAGGTGCACGACTGCGCGGCGCACGCCTACGGCCCGATCGTCCGGTTCCTGCGGACGCACCCGTGCTCCGGCATGCGGCAGGTGCTCGCCACCACGACCGTGGACGGACGGCCGGTCGCTTTCGCGCAGCGCTCGATCGGCTTCCGCGGCGGCGTGCGCAGTTACCGGGTGGCCGGCAGATTCCGTGAGTTGGTCACGCAGAACGGGACCGGAAATCTCAACGACCTGCTGCGTGAGGGCTACCGATTGCCGAGCGGGCCCTCGTCCGTCCCGTTCCCCAATGCGTTCAGTGCGCTGGCACAGGACAACAGCGTCACCGTTGTCGAAGCGTGGTACCTCGACGGTCACACGCCCGACAACGACCCGCCGCTCGTACGCATGGCGCAGGACATCTTCCTGCGCGTATGACTCATTCGGTGATCTCGTAGAGGAAGCACTGCGGCAACACGGTGCGTACGTGCACGCGGGCGACATCCGATTCGGCGAGCAGTGCGGTCACCGTCGCCTCGATGTCCTCACCGTCGGCGACGAGGGTGTTGTGCGCGTAGTTCATCGTCCCGTCGGCCCGGTACGTACGCAGTAGTCTCGGTCCGGTGCGCAGGTCCACGGGCAGGTCGTCATCGTCGTGTCCGGCGCATTCGTCGGTGTGGATGTAGACCGGCCCGACCTCGCGCCACGGCGAGGGTGTCTCGAAGGGCGCGTAGGAGATGAGCGCGATCGACTCGCCGGCGTCGGCCGTGCGCAGGCAGCACCGCAGCGGCTCGCCGCCGCCGGCCTGGAACGGGACCAGCTCGTTGCCGTGTCCGTCGGCGCGGGCGGCCCGGATCCCGGCGACCCGTTCCGGTGCGATGGCGTGGACAGTGAAGGTCTTCGTCTTGGTCATGACTCCAGCGTTGCGAGCTGCCGGCGCGCGTGCTGGCGGGAATCGGACATGGCGTCCCGGGCGAGTTCGTGGCGGCGTCACCACCCACGACGTAGCGTCGGTCGGGTGAGCGCTCCAACCATCGAGACTCTTGGTGACCTGCGCGAGTCGGGACACGTGCACCGCAGCGTCAAGACCGAGATCCGGCAGAATCTGATCAACCGGCTCGCTGCGGGCGAGCCGTCGATGCCGGGCATCGTCGGATTCGACGAGACCGTGATTCCCGAGCTCGAACGCGCGTTGCTCGCCGGCCACGACATGGTGCTGCTGGGCGAGCGCGGGCAGGGGAAGACCCGGCTGATCCGCACGCTCGTCGGTCTGCTCGACGAATGGACGCCGGTCATCGCGGGCTGCGAGATCAACGACCACCCGTACGCCCCGGTGTGTGTGCGGTGCCGGGCGATGCTCGAGAGCGACGGCGACCTCTTGCCGATCTCGTGGAAGCACCGCAGCGAGCGTTACGGCGAGAAGCTTGCGACGCCGGACACCTCGGTGGGCGACCTGATCGGTGACGTCGACCCGATCAAGGTGGCGCAGGGACGCACGCTCGGCGATCCCGAGACGATCCACTTCGGCCTCGTCCCGCGCACCAATCGCGGCATTATCGCCGTCAACGAGCTGCCGGATCTCGCCGAGCGAATCCAGGTCGCGCTGCTGAACGTGTTGGAGGAACGCGACATCCAGGTGCGCGGCTACCAGCTGCGGATGGATCTCGATCTGTTGCTCGTGGCCAGCGCCAACCCCGAGGACTACACGAACCGGGGTCGCATCATCACGCCGCTCAAGGACCGATTCGGCGCCGAGGTGCGTACGCACTACCCGCTGGAGCTCTCCGACGAACTGGCGCTGATCGCGCAGGAGGCGGCGGTGCTCTGGAGCGATGCCGACTTCGCCGCGCCGGTCGTGCCCGGGCATCTGCTCGAGGTCATCGGGCGCTTCGCCCGCAACGTCCGCGACGCTCCGCAGGTCGACCAGCGTTCGGGAGTGTCAGCGCGGTTCGCCATCGCGGCCGTCGAGACGGTCGCCGCGTCGGCCGTGCGCCGGGCCGCGTCGACCGGCGAACCGATCGCCGTGGCGCGCGTGGCCGATCTGCCGTCGGTGATTCCAGCATCGCGCGGCAAGGTCGAATTCGACGACGCGGACGAGGGTCGCGAGTTCGAGGTGCTCGAACATCTCATGCGCCGCTCGCTCGTCGAGACGTACCGGTCGCGGCTGGCGGGACTCGACCTGCGCCCGCTCCAGGAGCGCTTCGACCAGGGCCTCACAGTCGAGACCGGCGACGCTATCGGTGCGGAATCGTTGCTCGCCCAGCTCGGGCCCGTCCCGGTTCTGGCGGCGCTGCTCGAGCGGCTCGAGGCGGACGGGATCGGCGAAGGGCCGGCCGCGATCGGCATCGCGGCGGCCGCCCTGGAGTTCGCCATGGAGGGGCTGCATTTGAACAAGCGGCTGGCCAAGGACTCCGACGGCGCCCGTACGATCTACGGCAACTGATCGGTCGGGGGTTCACGTCGGTCCGATGACCGGCTAGAACTGGGTTTGTGACCGCATCGAAGCGCTTGCTCACCCTTGGCGTCGCGTCCGTGCTGGGCGTGGCATACCCGACAGGCGCGCGGGCGGCCGTCCCCGCGCCGCACACGGTGTCGCGACCGGCTGCCGCGTTGCGCGTCGACCAGTCGGGTTACCTCGCGCACGACACCAAGTACGCGGTGCTCATGTCACGGACCGCGCGGCCGCATGCGGTGGTGAGGGTGCTGGACGGTGCCGGCCACCGGGTGGCGACCGCCAGACTCACGCGGCGCTCGGCGTGGAGCAAGGCCTACCCGTACATCTACCAAGCGACGTTCTCGGCGCTTACCCGTAGCGGTCACTACCGCCTCGCGCTAGCGGGCACCGGGGTGCGCTCGCCGCGATTCGCGGTCACGTCGGCGGCCGGCATCTGGACGCGGGTGCTGCACTACGGCGTTCGGTTCGACCAGGTGCAGCGCGACGGCAAGCACGTCATCGGTAGCGTGCTGCGTCGCAAGCCGTCGCATCTGAACGACGCGCACGCGTCGGTGTATGCCCGGCCACGCTTCCAGCGCGGCTCCGACGTGATCATCGGCCGCGGGCTGAAGAAGATCGGCGGCCCGGTCGACGTGGCCGGTGGCTGGTTCGACGCCGGCGACTACCTCAAGTTCACGCATTCGACGGCATATGCGGACGTTCTGCTGTTCACCGCAATGCGGGATCTCGGTCGGGCCGCGCCAGCGGCCCTCGCCCCCGAAGCCCGCCACGGCCTTGCCTGGCTGACCAAGATGTGGCGGGCGAAGCACAAGACGCTGCTGTTGCAGGTCGGCATCGGCTCGGGCAATGCGGGCGGCACGTTCTACGGCGACCACGACGGTTGGCGGTTGCCGCAGCGCGACGACGGCAACCACGCTCATGCCTGGCGCTACGTCGCGCACCGGCCGGTGTTCCGTGCGGCCGCGCCGGGACACAAGATCAGCCCGAACCTGGTGGGGCGCACGAGTGCGGCTTTCGCGCTGGCGGCGCAAACCGATGCGCGCAACCCTCGGCGGGCCCATCGCGAGCTCGCGCTGGCCCGATCCCTTTACGCAATGGCCGATACTGCCTCGCCGCCACGCCCGCTCGTCACGGCGCTGCCGAACGCTTTCTATCCCGAGTCGACGTGGCACGACGACATGGAACTCGGCGCGGTCGAGATCGTCCGGGCGTCGCGGCTGCTGCACCTGCGCGCTGCGCGCTACCTCGCGCAAGCCGCACGGTGGGCGCACGACTACGTGCGGTCGGACACCGGCGACACCTTCAACCTCTACGACGTGAGCGCGCTCGCGCATCGCGACATGCTTCGGTCGATGGGAGACCGGCACCTGGCGATCTCCCGGCGAGCGCTCATCGCCGACCTGCACCGTCAACTCGCAGGTGCGCAGCGACGTGCGGCCCGCGACCCGTTCGGCGCGGGCGTCGACGACACGGAGTTCGACGTCGATTCGCACACGCTCGGGCTCGTGGCCACCGAAGGCTGGTACACGAACGTGACGGGTGATCACAGCTTCGACGCACTGGCCGCCCGCCTGCGCGGTTGGGTGTTCGGCCGCAACGCGTGGGGCACGAGCTTCATGGTCGGCATCGGCACCAGGTTCCCGCACTGCATGCAGCACCAGGTGGCGAATCTGGTCGGCAGCACGAACGGCAAGCCGCCGCTCGCGCTCGGTGCGGTGGTCAACGGACCGAACGGGGCCGGGCAGTTCCAGGGCGGCCTCGGCGGTTTCCAGGACGGCATGGTGCACTGTGCGGCCGGACCGCGCCGCTTCAACGGATCGGGCAGCATCTATCTCGACGACGTGCGCGCGTGGCAGACCGACGAGCCTGCGCTCGACATGACCGGCGCCGCGATCATCGCCGCGGCCAGCCAACTCACCCGCAAGTGAGGACGGGGATCGCCCAGTCACCGTGGTCGAGGCCGTTGCCGTCACCCGCATCGCCGACGACCAGGTCGAGCACCTGCGCGCCGGCAACGGACACGTCCAGATGCCCGGCAGCCTGCTTCCCGCGCAACGTGGGTGAGGTCGCCAGCGTCTTCCCGTCGGCCGCGACGCTGAACGTCACCGTACCGCCGCCGTTGGTCTCGTCGTCCACGCCGACGTCGGACGTGAAATGCGAGCACTTGCCACCCAGGTAGATCTCGACGTCGCTCACCGAGTTCGTGCCGAGTCCCTTCGCGTAGTGCACGCCGTCAATGGTGATCGGATGCCCGTCGCCGGCCGCCTGCTCACCGTTGCTGGTGTCGCGCTCGACCGGACCCCAACCGTTGCTCGCCGACAGGAACGGCAGATCGCTCACGTCGTGCGTGCCCGGCGCAGGCGCCGGCGGCACAGAGCGCACGATCCGCTCGTCCGACACGCTGTGATCGGTATTGGGCTGTTGATAGGCGACGTCAACACTGAGCGGCGAAGCCTGCGGCAATGTTTCCGGCGCGGTGACCGACCACTCGAAGGTCGACTGCTCCCCCGGGCTGACCCGCGCGACCGAGAGCGGTGTCGCCGCACTCGCGGTCCAGCCGGAAGGTACGTGCAGGGTCGGCGTGACCGCATTCGCCGGCGACGCCGACGGGTCGACGGTGAACGTCGCCTTCGCTGTGAAGCTCTGACCCGGCTGCACGCCGTCCGGCACGTCGAGCGCGACGGACGCACGCGGCGCGGCCGGCATCACGTACTTCGCCGCGTCGTAGCGCGGGCTGTCGTTCTGCGCGACCTGCAACGGTGACGTCCAACTGCCGTAGTTGGTCAACTCGACCTTGCCAAGACCGCCGGAGGATCCGTCCAAGTTCCACACTGCGATCGCAATGCTGTTGCTGCCGTTCGGATTCAGAATTCCGTTCGGCACCGGGAACGAATGCTGCGGGCCGAGGTAGTTCACATAGTTGCCGACCTGCCAGCCGTTGACGAACACCGTGGCACGGTACTTACGCGACGGGTCGTCGGTGAAGGTCAGGCCGAGGGACGTGTCCTGGTTCTTCGGCAGATCGAGCGCAACGTTCGTGCGGTACCATTCCACACCGGGACGCGTGCTGGACCTGGGCAACGTGACCGTCGACCAATCAGCATCGGGGTATCCGGGCAAGGACCAGCCCGCACGCTCGCCGTAGAGACCGCCCGTCGACAGCGGACCGCGCACCGGGTCGATCTCGTTCTCACCGCCGCGCACGCCCTGCACCCGCCAGGTGACCGACGTCAGCGGGCTACCGCTGATGGACGCTGCCTTCAACCCGCGCGCGGCTTTGTTGCCGTTGGTCGAGTTGTAGTCCTCCTCGTGGCCCATGTTGACCGTGAGGACAGACAGGATGTTGTCCCCGCTCGTCTTCAGCGCGCCCTCGGGGAACGAGAAGTCCGCCCGGCCCGAGGTGGAGCTGCCCAGGAACGTCCCGTTCAGCCACGCCGAGAACGCCTGGGCGCCTCCACCGGAGTCTGATTCGAGATGGACTCCCGAGGCCGAGCCGTCACTGCGGAATCGGCCGCGGTACCAGGTGTTGCCGGTGTGGAACCCGTAGTCGTCGGCGAACAGCACGGGCCGGGTGCCCGTGTCGCTGATGCTGTGCGTCGACATATTGTCTGCGACGGCCCAGCGCGAGTCGTCGAAGCCGCGCTGTGCCTCCGGCGACTCGGCTTTGTGCTTCCACGTGGTGAGCGCGGGCAGCGTGATCGGTTGCGCGATCGGGATCGTGGCGGTGAGCGAGCCTGTTGCGGTGCGCGCGGTGTGCAGCAGCTTGCCGTTCCACGAGACCTGGTTCGCGCCGCTGAAGATCTCGATGTTCGGGTCGTTGCCGTTGTCGCCGGTCAGCGCGACCGTCGATCCGCCGTCGCTGCTCGTCGCGGTGCGCAGGAGGTGGGTGCCGCGTACGAGCACGGGACCGGCAGCTGTGTCCTGCCGCCAGAACTGCTTGGCGGTGTCCTTGTCGGCCAGCAGGAGCAGCAGCGGACCCGAGCCGCCGCCGCTGATGTTGACTCGCTGCAGCCCGTCGTGCGTGTAGTTCAACCGCAGATCACCGGTGGACGCGTCCCACGTCGTGGTGACTCCGGCCGGCGCGGAAACGTCGGGCTTCGACGCGTAGTTCAGCACCGTCTCACCGTCGCTGCCGGCGTTGCCGTAGAGCACCGCGACCTCGCGTCCGCCGATCTGCGCCTGCGTCATGATCTCCGACGTCGAGTACTGCAACTGCGAGTCACCGAGTTTGTAGTCGGCGACGATGATGTGCGAGTCGCGGCCGTTGAGGCTGATCGCCGTGCCCGGCTGCTGCGGCACCGTCGGGTAGGTCGGCGCCGACGTCTGCGAGTCGGTCGGCACGTCGACCGCGTCGATCGACACGTAGTTGTCGGTCGAGCCCGATCCGTGCGCACCGTCCACGACGATCTTCAGCGTGTGCCGGCCGTCGGCGAGTCCGGTCTTCTGGAAGATCACGGCCTGGTTCTGGCTGCCGGAGTCGTCGACCGTGGCCTGCTTGACGCCGTCGACGTACACGTCGGCAAGGCCGTGATTGTTGGTGCGCGGGCCGATCCAGCGCACGGCCGTTCCGGAGAACGGCACGGTGAGCGAGTCGCCGGCGATCTTCGAGAACGATTCGGTGTTCTTGTAGTCGCCGCCGGTGTAGCTCTGGTTCGCCACGTGTGACCAGGTGCCCGTGTACTGCAGCGCGGGGTCGGTGTCGTCGTAGGTGTACGACACGTCCTTGATCGGAACGGCGTTGAGGTCGATCGCGATGTGTGTCGTGTCGTTCGACGTCGAGGTCGAGTTCGCGTGCCGCAGCACGTGGAACTGCGTCTTCGTGTCCGGGTTCATGCGCGCCGTGTCGACGATCGCGCTGTTGTCCGGTGGCGTGCTCGCGATGCGATCGGTCTTGGTGAGCGGAGCGACCGACTGCGTCAAGTAGCCGATCAGCTTGTCCTCGTAGTATTTCGGGTCGAGCTGCCTCGTTTCGCGGATCGCTGCGCCGTAGTCGTAGGACGTGTAGTTCTCGGGCATGCCGAGCCAGCCCCAGTTCGTCCCGCCGTAGGTCATGTAGAAGCTCTGCGCGGTGGCACCGACCGCGATGTTCTGCTTGTAGAAGACGTTTGCGAACTGGTCGTTGATCAGCTGTGCGCACTTGTCGTAACCCGGGCCGCCCCACGGATCGAACGCACCACCCTGGAACTCCGGTGAGTAGAGCGGACGGCCGGACGGGTGGTCGTAGCTGATGTCCGGCACACCGTTCCACCGCGTGGGGTTCGAGCAGTTGAACCCCTGGGGGTACGAGTCGGGCCCATCGACGTCGAGCTTGCCGACACCGTCGTTGAACGTGCCGTTGTTGTTGCCGGTCAGCGGGACGGTGATCCCGTCGGCGCGCGCCTTGTCCTCGAGATGCTGCATGTACTGCCGGCCCGCAGCGGAGCCGTTGTAGTACTCGTTCTCGACCTGGTACGCGATCACCGAGCCGGTGCCGTTGGTGAGCTGGTGCCGGGCGATGATGCGATCGATCTGGGTCAGCCACTCGTCGGCGTACTTCAGGAAGTTCGGATCGGCGCTGCGGTTCTGCTCGTCCTTGGTGGTCAGCCAGTCGGCGAGGCCGCCGCTGTCGACCTCCGCGTTGATGTACGGGGCGGGACGGGCGATGACGTAGAGCCCGGCCTCGGCGGCCATGTCGAGCACCTTGTCGACGTCGCGGACGCCGGTGAAGTCGTAGACGCCCGGACTGGGCGAGTGGTAGCCCCAGTCGAAGTACAGCGAGGTGGCGTTGAACCCGGCCGCCTTCATCTTCTGGAAGATGTCGAGCCACAGATCGGGGCTCGGCAGCCGGAAGTAGTGGAACTCGCCCGACCAGAGATAGGTGCGCTTCCCGTCGACCATGAAGGAGTACCCGTCGAAGCTGACGGTGTGGGCCTGCCCCGCGCTCGTGGTCGCGGCCGGGGCCGCTTGCGAACCGGCGGGCGCGCCTGCCGGCGCGCGCACGAGCGTGACTGCGAGCAGACCGAGGGCGAGGGCGGTGGCGGCGCGCGCCGCGCGAGCGAGGCGAGGCATGGCTGGGTCCCTTCTGGCCAAGGGGAAGGAATCACCCATGAATCCCCAAAGTCGGACATGAGAGAACGTACCGATGTCCGGCAAAACACACAATAACGAATTTACGCGGTTATGTTCCGCGGAAGCAGTCGGGGCGCGTTCGGATCTGATCAAAACCCCACACTCAGGTTCTCGGTGTGGGAAGGTGCCGTCGTGCTCCCCTCCACGATCGCGACGACGGACTACCACGGCCGGCGAACCGTTCCGGATCGTGGCCGAGCCGCCTGTCCCCATCCCGGGTGTAGGCGTGGCCGACCGGCGCGCGCGAGCGATAGACGATCCCGACGTGCAGTGGCTGCGCGCAGTGCTGTGCTCGGAGCCGCGCGGGCACGCCGACATGTACGGCGGGCTGATCGTGTCGCCCGACGACGACGGCGCCGACCTCGGCGTGTTGTTCTGGCACAAGGACGGCTTCTCGACCGCCTGCGGACACGGGACGATCGCGCTCGGCGTGTGGGCGGTCGACAGCGGGCGGGTGAGCGCTCCGTCGACGGGAACCGTGGACGTGGTGATCGACGTGCCGTCCGGCCGGGTCACGGCCCGTGTGCATCGGTCGCGCGGCCGTACCGTCGCGGTTGACTTCGTCAACGTTGCGAGCTGGGTGATCGCGACCGAGGTGCCGGTGCTGACGTCGCGCGGTGAGGTCGCCGTCACTGTCGCTTACGGCGGAGCGATCTACGCAACCCTGCCTGCGTCAGCCATCGGACTCTCGGTCACGCCGGAGCGCCTCGACGACCTGATCAAGTTGGGTCGTGAGATCAAGCGGGCGTTGAACGATTCCGTGCACGCCATGCATCCCGACGACGAACGACTCAACGGCATCTACGGCACCATTTGGTACGACGACCTCGCTGCTCGCGACCACGAAGTGCACCAGCGCAATGTCACGATCTTCGCCGACGGCGAGGTCGACCGGTCGCCGTGCGGTTCGGGCACCTGTGCCCGGCTCGCGGTGCTCGACGACCTCGGTCGCCTGCCTTCCGGGACCGTGCTGCGCCACGACTCGATCGTCGGCAGCACGTTCGTTGGCACGGTGCTCGATCGGCTCGATGTCGACGGACGCCGCGCGGTGCTGCCGCAGGTCACCGGAATGGCCTACCGCACGGGCACGCACGAGTTCTCGATCGATCCGCATGATCCTTTGGTGCCCGGCTTCGTGCTGCGGTGATACGCCGGCGTACCCGACAGTGGTCAGTTCCGGCCACAGTGGTCAGTTGTAACTAACCACTGTGGGCTCAACTGACCACTGTGGGGGCGGCGCCGCGGCCAACCACAAGACAACGCCCGAGCCCGACTCCGCCTCGAGCGATCACGCGATCCATACTGACGCGATGCGTCCGTTCCACTTCCTCGCCGACGTCAGCGAGATCGTCACCGGCCCCGAATTGGCTGCTCGCGCCGAGCGCGCAGAGCAGATGGGCTACCACGCCGTGGTCGTCCCGGATCACCTGCTCGGACAGCTGTCCCCGGTCGTCGCCATGGCCACGGTCGCGGCCGCCACGTCGACGCTGCGGATGTCAGCCTTTGTGCTCAACAACGACCTACGGCATCCGGCCGTCCTCGCCCAGGACCTCGCGAGCATCGACGTCCTCTCCGGCGGCCGCATCGACATCGCGATCGGCGCCGGCTGGAACAAGCCCGAGTACGACGCGATCGGGATGACCTTCGACCCCACGCCGGTGCGCCAGGCGCGGCTGGCCGAGTCGATCACCGTGCTCAAAGGCGCGTTCAGCGGCGAACCGTTCAGCTTCGCCGGCGAGCACTACACGATCACCGACTACACCGGGCAGCCCGTACCGCTGCAGCGCCCGAATCCGCCGTTCTTCATCGGCGGCGGTGGCCGACGCACGCTCACGCTCGCCGGACGGGAGGCCGACATCGTCGGACTCGCGCCGAGAGTGCGACCCGGCGCGAAGGTCGACCCGCATTCCCTCACCCTCGAGGGCACCCGCGAAAAGATCGAGTGGGTGCGCGCGGCCGCAGGCGAACGATTCGATGAGATCGAGTTCAACATCTACCCGTCCGGATGGCCGGTGACGCTCACCGACGACCTGCACGGCGAGGCCCGTCGGGTGAGCGATCACATCAGGTCGCGCACGGGCGTCGAACTCAGCGAGCAGGACATCATCGACTCGCCGCACGTGTTCATCGGATCCATCGACCGCTTGGTCGAGAAGTTCCTCCAACTACGCGAGGAGCTGGCCATCACGTCCGTCCTGCTCGGCGACATCGACGAACTCGCGCCCGTACTCGAGCGGCTGCTCTGACGGAGCTCGAGGGCAGCGAGATCGCGTTCGGCGAACTGACGGTGGTGCCACTCCTCGTCGAGCACGACGAGCAGGCACTCGCGCATCCGGCACTACAGGACCATAACGTCGGCGTTCCCCGCGGTTCACCACCGCGTGGCTAGGCTCGTACGCAGCGAGACACGAACGACGCGGACGGGGGTGCTCGCGTGGCGAAGCCGCGATACCACTACGGCGCCTGGCACGGCGGGCCCGACCCGCTCGCGGCGCCGTACGACATCCGCGAGGCGCTCGACGACATC
>DASXJR010000073.1:0-1550 GCA_036497285.1 Jatrophihabitans sp. | reverse complement strand
CCGCAGTACTTCGACATCTCGCTGTGGCAACTGGTGTCGGCGCTCCTGGTCGGGGGGCGAACCCTGATCGTCGAGCAGGCGGTCATCCTCGACGTCGGGCGGTACGTCGACACGATCGTCCGCGGCCGGGTCGGCGTCCTGCAGGTCGTCCCGTCCTATCTCGAGGTCGTGCTGACCTATCTCGAGCAGTATCCCCGGAAGCTTCCAGACCTGCAGTGCGTGTCGGCTACCGGAGAGGCGTTGAAGAAGGAGGTCGTGCAGCGCTGGTTCGGGTTGCACCCCGAGATCAGGCTGGTCAACGCATACGGGCTGACCGAGACCTCCGACGACACCAATCACGAGATCATGACGCGGGTGCCCGAGTCCGACCGGATCCCGCTTGGTCCTCCTATCCGCAACGTGCACGTCTACGTTGTCGACGAGCACCTGTCGCCGGTGCCCCTCGGTGCCCCTGGCGAGATCGTCTTCTCCGGCGTCTGTGTCGGCCGCGGTTACGTCAACGATCCCGAGCGCACCCGGCGAGCCTTCATGGCCGACCCGCACCGGCCGGGCCAGCGGCTCTATCGCGGCGGCGACCATGGCCGCTGGTTGGCCGGGGGCAAGCTGGAGTTCCTCGGCCGCCGGGATACCCAGGTCAAGATCCGTGGCTTCCGGATTGAGATCGGCGAGATCGAGAACGCGCTGTTGCGCGTCCCGGGTGTCCGCGACGGGGCGGTGGTGGTCGCCGAACGGGCCGGCCAGGGCAAGCACCTGGTGGCCTTCTACAGCTGCGAGCGGCCGGTCGAGGTCGACGTCTTGCGGAACCGGATGGCTGCGTCGCTGCCAGAGTACATGGTTCCGCCGGCATTCCACTGGCGGGACGGCCTCCCGCTGACCGCGAACAGCAAGATCGATCGGAAGGCGCTTACCACGCTCGCCGCAGAGCTCGACGCGGTCGATGTAGGTTCCGAGGCGCCGAGCACACCCATCGAGCAGCGCCTTGCGGCCACATGGGCGCAGGTGCTCGGCATGCGTGAGGACCAGATCGGCCGGCGGGACCACTTCTTCGACCTGGGTGGCACGTCGCTCTCGGCGGTGAAGCTCGCGATCGCCCTTCACCGAGCGGTGTCCCTCGAGGACATCGCCGAGCACCCGATCCTCGCGGATATGGCCGAGTTGCTGCACGGAGAGCACGCCCCCGAACTGCTGACCTCCTCTGGCGGGAACTGAAAGGAGACCGGGATGTCGTCCTCATCAACGTTGCTGCCCGGCAGGATGCCGATGCTGCAAGCCGATGCCGTCGGCGACGGACCGAGCTGGGCGGCCGCGCACCGCGATGCCGTGCGTGCCGTCGTCGCCGAGCACGGTACAGTCCTGGTCCGCGGTCTCGGGCTGCGCGACGCGGCCGAGGTCGCTGCCGTGTTCCGCGGGCTGGCCGCCGCCGGCCTGATGATCGAGAGGGAGGCGTTCGCGGAGCGGCAGATCTACTCCGAGGGCGTGTACTCCTCGTCGAAGTGGCCACCGAACCAGCCGATGTGCATGCACCACGAACTAAGCTACCGGCTCGAGTT